>CADCVR010000075.1 GCA_902806205.1 uncultured Solirubrobacteraceae bacterium
GGCGCAGGCGCTTGCCGCCGGCGGCGATCGTCGCGCCGGCGTGATCGGCCAGCCGCGGGCCGTGCGCGGCGGCGATCGCGGCCAGCCGCGCCTCGATCGCGGCCAGCAGCCCCGGCACCCACGGCCCGGCCGCTTCGGCGATCGGCGCCGCCTCGGGTGCGATGGTCAGGCGGATCCCTCGGGTTCTGCCGGGTCCTCGCGCACGTCGCCCCCGCCGCGGGCCGAGCCGTCGTCGACTGCGCTTCCGGGCTTCTCGCCGACGTGGATGGCGATGATCCCACCCGCCGTCAGCACGTAGCGAACGGGGTCGAGCCCGGCAGCATGCATCCGAGCTGCGAGCTCGTGCGGTCCGGGGAAGCGCTTGACCGAGGCGGGGAGGTAGGTGTAGGCCTCGTCGAAGCGCCCGAGCAGCGGGACGAGCCTGTCGAACCACGCCTCGTAGAACGTCGACAGCGGCGGGCGGCTCGGCGTGGTGATCTCGAGCACGACCACACGGCCGCCCGGACGGACGACCCGGGTCATCTCGCGCAGTCCCTGATCGAGATCTGAGAAGTTGCGGGCCCCGAAGCCGACCGTCGCGGCGTCGAAGCTCCCGGTCTCATGGCCCAGGTCCAGCGCGTTGCCCCATTCGAAGGAGATCGGGATCGGCGTCTGCTTGCGCCGGGCGCCGGCGAGCATCGCCTCGGAGAAGTCGGAGGCGACCACCTCGCCGGTCGGCCCGACTCGCCCGGCCGCCTCGATCGCGAGGTCCCCGGTGCCCGTCGCCACGTCGAGGAGCTTGGAGCCCGGCCCGACGGCAGCCAGGTCGACGGCGCGCTGGCGCCAGCGGTGATGCTGCCCCGCGGTCATGACGGAGTTCATGACGTCGTAGACGCGGGCGATGCGGTCGAACATCGCCCGGACCTGCGGCTCTGCGAGCGTGCCGGAGGCTGCCGCGACCCGGCCCGTCGGTCCGGCCGGGTGGGCCTCGTCCGGCACGATGCTCACTTGAGCTGCGACAGGAACGTCACCATCGCGTCGAACTTCTCCGGCTCGTTGGCCTGGAGCGCCTTGAACGAGGGCATCGGCGCCGTCGGGTTGATCAGCGTCCGCGCGATGGCCTGCTTGGGCAGGCGCGAGGCGATATCGGTGAGCGGCGGTCCCGGCCCGTCGTTCCCGTTCTCCCCGAACTTGTGGCACGCCTCGCAGCCCGACTGCGCGACGACCTGCTTGCCCGTCTCGAACTGCTCGAGCATCGGGCCGCCCTGCGCGACGATCTGCGGCGGCGTCTCCATGTCGATCTGGGTGGGTGACCCGGCTGACGCACCGAGATACGTCAGGTAGCCCATGGCGATGATCGTGAAGATGCCGGCCGCGGTCGCCACGGGCCGGCGCTCGGGACGCCGCTCCGGATTGCGGTCGTAGAACGGCAGCAGGAACAGCAGGATCATGCAGATCGTCGGGACACCGATCGTGGCCAGCGGCACGAGGTTCGCCGGCTTGATGATCTTCAGCAGCTCGAAGAGGAAGAAGTAGTACCACTCCGGCCGCGGGCTGTAGGTCGTCGTGGTCGGGTCGGCCTTCGGGCCGAGCTCGGCGCCCAGGACGAGCGCCATGAGGATGATCGAGAGCATGACGATCACCGCCATGGCCCCGTCCTTGGCCACCGAGTAGGGGAAGAACGGCTTGCCCTGCTGCTTGAGCAGCGCGAACTCGCGCAGGTACTCCTCCTTCTCGCGCTGGTTCACGCCTTCTCCTCCTTCTGGACCGGATCGTCGGCCTTGATCCACGGCGGAGCCGTGGTCCCCAGCTTGGCCACCAGGTACAGATGGGCGCCGATGAGCGCAGCCAGGATCCCAGGGATGAGCAGCATGTGGATCGCGTAGAAGCGCGCCAGGGTCGTGGCCCCGAACTCGGGACCAGCACGGAGGAAGTCTGAGAGGTACGGCCCGACGAACGGGCCCGTTCCGTTGATGTTCACGCCGACGATCGTGGCCCAGTAGGAGCGCTGGTCGAACGGCAGCAGGTATCCCGTGAAGGACATCGCCATCGTGAGGACCAGCAGAGCGACTCCGATGACCCAGTTCAGCTCGCGCGGGTACTTGTACGCGCCGAAGAAGAAGGTCCTGGCCATGTGCAGGAAGATCAGGATGACCATCACCGACGAGCCCCACTTGTGCATGCCGCGCACGAACTCCCCGAGGAAGACCTCGTTGGTGATGTACCGGACGGACTCGTAGGCGCCGCCCGCCGCGTCCGGGCGGTAGTACATCGCCAAGAAGACGCCGGTCACGGTCTGGGAGAGGAACGCGAACAGCGTCGCGGAGCCCAGCGTGTAGAACCAGTTGGTCCCCTTGGGGATCTTCCGGAACATCATCCAGCGGGCGCCCTGGGACAGGGAGGTGCGCTCGTCGACCCAGTCGATCGCCGAGATGCCCGCCTCGGCGAGCGGCTTGGTCTTGGTAGAGCCGGGTCGCTTCGGACGCGGGTTCAGCCGGTCCGGCAGCGGCGGGGCGGGGAGCTTGAGCTTCGGCATCAGTCAGGTCGCCTAGGTGTTCGGAAGCTTCCGGATAGAAGGACGTGCCGGGTACAAGTACTGGCCGATCCCGTCCAGCGCCTGACCGGGATCGCGCGGCGAGAACCGCTTGATCTCGCGGTTGACGGAGAAGCGCGGCCCGACCTCGACACGGCCACCGCGCACCCGCGTGTAGAAACGGTCGAGCGGGCGGACGGGCGGACCGCCGTCCACTTCACCGCGGAAGTTGTAGACCCCGCCGTGACAGGGACAGATGAAGCGCTCGGCGGCGGGCACGTAGCGAACGGGGCAGCCCAGGTGCATGCATCGCGTCGAGACCGCGATGAAGTCGTTGTACTCGTCCTTGGGCTCCTTGTCGATCTTCGGATCGAAGCGGCGCATGTAGACCGTCGACTTGCCGGCCTCGCCGACGCCCGAGGCGATCGTGATCGTCTTCGGGATGTACGACTTCTCGTCGAACTCATCGGCGGCGCCCACGTCCTGCCAGGGCTGGTCCTGCTCCTCGAAGATCGGGCCGAGCGCGAACGCCAGCGACGGCAGCACGAACATCATCGTCGCGACGCCCCCGTAGGTGTGCGCCGAAGCGGTCATGAAGCGGCGGCGGGTGACCGTCTCGCCCTCGAAGGCACCGGGGATCCGCCGGTCGGTCGTGTACTTGCTCTTGGTCTGGTGACGATCAGGCACGGATGCAGGACTCCTGGTGGTCCCCCGGACGGCGGGGGAGGCTCCGACCGGGGCAGGAACCTTAGCGTCGGATGAAGGATAGAGGCGCCGTGGGGGGCTTTCGGAGCGCCCGGGGCTTCACCGCGCCACATCGCCGGCAAGCTGGCGCGCCACGGCTCGCAGAGCGTCGCCCGCCCCGGGCTCCTGCGCCCGCACCGCGGCCTTGGCGTCCGCGAGCTCCGGCGCGGCGCCCCAGCCCACCGCATGCGCGCCCGCGAGCCACACCGCGTCGGCGAGCTCGGCATCGTCTCCCGCGTGAGCGACGGCCGACAAGGCGATGACGTCGGCCAACTCGCGGACGGAGGCCAGATCGCCGGCGTCGGCGAGCTTGGCCAGGCCGAGCGCGTAGAGGCGATCACCGGCGAGCAGCGCGAGGTCGGGATCAGAGGCGTCGAGCACCCGGGCGTCACCGTAGTGCAGCAGGTAGCCCTCGCGCACGGCCTCGACCACCAGGGCGATCTCGTCCTCGCGCCCGGCCGCGAGCGGGCCGCGGGCGGAGAGCTCGCCGTACTCGGTCGAGCCCTCGGGCGCGGGACGCAGCCCTTTGGCCAGCAGCCCGCCCTCCTTCCGCAGCGCATCCGCCAACCGCGCCAGGGGCGAGCTCATGCGACGTCGGCGAACGCGGCGGCCGCCGCTTCGAGGGCCCGGTCGAGGTGCTCCGGGGTGTGGGCCAACGAGGGGAACCAGGCCTCGAACTGCGACGCGGGCGGATAGACGCCGCGAGCGAGCAGCGCGCGGCACCACGCCGCGTGGGCCTCGGTGTCGCAGGCCCGGGCGCCCGCGTAATCGTGGACGGGCACCGTCGAGAAGAAGACGGTGAACAGCCCCGGCACCCAGGCCACCTGCACCGGCACCCCGGCCGACGCGGCCGCGTCGTGCAGGCCGGCGGCCATCGCCTCGGTGATCGCGCCCAGGCGCAGGTAGGCCTGCTCGTCGAGCATCCGCAGGGTCTGCAGGCCCGCGGCGATCGCGAGCGGGTTCCCGCTCAGCGTGCCGGCCTGGTAGACGTCCCCCGCCGGCGCGACGTGGTTCATCAGCTCGATCGAGCCGCCGTAGGCCGCGGCGGGCAGTCCGCCGCCGACGACCTTCCCCATCACCGTCAGATCGGGGGCGATCCCCGAGCGCTCCTGGGCCCCCCCGGGCCCGACGCGGAAGCCCGTGATGACCTCGTCGAAGACGAGCAGTGCGCCGTTGGCGGTCGCCTGGTTGCGCAGGAGCTCGAGGAAGCCCTCGTGCGGCGGGACCAGGCCCATGTTCGCGGGGTAGGGCTCGGCCAGGAGCGCCGCGAAGTCGTGCCGGGCGCACGCGGCGACGACGGCCTCTCCGTCGTTCCAGGGGATCACGATCGTGGTTGCCGTCGCGGCGGCGGGGACGCCCGGCGAGGACGGCATTGCGGCGGTCGCCAGACCCGAGCCCGCGTCGGTGAGCAGCCCGTCGAGGTGGCCGTGGTAGGCCCCGGCGAACTTGAGGAGCTTCTCGCGGCCGGTCGCGGCGCGCGCGAGGCGCACGGCGCTCATGGCGGCCTCCGTCCCGCTGGAGGTCATGCGCAGCATCTGCACCGAGGGGATGCGCCGGGCGACCTCCTCGGCGAGCTCCACCTCGCCCTGGGTCGGCGCGCCGAACGTCGTGCCCCGCGCCGCGGCGGTGTGCACCGCCTCGAGGATCTCCGGGTGAGCGTGCCCGTGGATCAGCGGACCCCAGGAGCAGACGAAGTCGACGTAGCGGTTGCCGTCGACGTCGACGATCTCCGCCCCCTCGGCGCGATCGATGAAGAGCGGATCGCGCCCGATCGCCCGCATCGCCCGCACGGGCGAGTTGACTCCGCCGGGCAGTCGCTGGACGGCGCGCACGTAGAGCTCGGCGGACTTCGCGTCCGACAGCGAGACGCCCATCACACGCCCGCGTGTTCGCGCTCCCAGTTGCGGAAGTCGTCGGTGAAGTAGAGCAGGCGGATCTTCTTGAACTCCGTCGAGGAGTAGAGCGTCGCGCGCTCGGTGATCCCGGTCTCGACGGCGATGGCGTCGAGGATCGAGTCGCACTCCTCCTTGGAGCGCCCGTGGGCCATCGTGAAGACGGAGTAGGGCCAATCCTCGTAGGTCGGGCGCTCGTAGCAGTGCGAGATGCCGCGGTAGGCGGCCATCCGCGGGCCGATGTCCCCGATCCGCTCCGACGGGACGTTCCAGACGCCCATGCCGTTGGCCGAGAAGCCCGCGCGACGGTGGAAGAGGATCGCGGCGACGCGGCGCAGCAGCCCGCGCTCCTGCATCCCCGCGAGGTGCTCGACGAGCGCCTCCTCGGTCACGCCGAGCGTCGCCGCGGCCTCGCGGTACGGGGTGGGCTCCACCGGCAGGTCGCCCTGCGTGGCGCGCACGACCTCGCGATCCCACTCGTCGTAGGGCTGCTTGGCGAGCTCGACGGGCGCTTCGACGGTGGCCATCTTCGCGAGCTCCTGCGTCGTCCCGGACATCTTCAGGTCCATGCGGATCTTGAAGAGCTTGAGCGTCGGCAGTTGGCGGATCGACTCTGCGCCCGTGAGCTCTTGCAGGCGGTCGAGCGTTCCCTGGAGGCCGAGCCGGGAGCTCTCCTCCACGGCGAGGGTGAACCACATGTTGAACTCGTGGTTGCGCAGGTAGTTGTGCGAGACGCCGGGATGCGCGTTGATGATCTTCGCGGCGCGCCACGGGTGCTCCGGGTCGACCTTGGCGGCGACGAGCATCGAGCCGTAGCCGAAGGCGCGGGTGTCGTAGATCGGCGTGACCTGGCGGATGATGCGGTCCTTGAGCAGGCGGCGCACGTCCGCGAGCACCTCGTCCTCCGTCGCGCCGAGCGCCGCGGCCACCGCGGCGTACGGGCGCGGGTGGATCGGGAAGGAGCCCTGCATGAGGTCGAGCAGCTGCTTGTCGCGGTCTGACAGGTGAACAGCGGCCCCGTCGTTGCGCGAGCGGACCTTCGCGGGGCCGTCGACGGTGCCGTCGTCGGTCTTCAGGGTGTCGGTCGAAGCCATCGGGCGGCGTCCTTCGCGTGGTAGGTGATGACGATGTCGGCGCCGGCGCGGCGGATGGAGGTCAGGGTCTCCAGCACGGTGCTCCGCTCGTCGAGGTACCCGGCGGCGGCAGCTGCCTTGACCATCGCATACTCGCCGCTCACGTTGTACGCGGCGACGGGCATCCCGGACTGCTGCTTGATGCGCCACAGCACGTCGAGGTAGGGCAGCGCGGGCTTGACCATGAGCACGTCCGCGCCCTCCTGCACGTCGAGCGCGGCTTCGCGCAGCGCCTCGTCTGAGTTGCCGGGATCCATCTGGTAGCTGCGGCGATCGCCGAAGGCCGGCGTCGAGCCCGCGGCCTCGCGGAACGGGCCGTAGAAGGCCGAAGCGAACTTCGCCGAGTAGGCCATGATCGGCGTATGGGTGAAGCCGTCCTCGTCGAGGGCCGCGCGGATCGCGCCGACGCGCCCGTCCATCATGTCGCTCGGGGCGATGATGTCCGCGCCCGCGCGCGCCTGCGCGACGGCCGCGCGCGCGAGGAGATCGAGGGACGCGTCGTTGTCGACGCGGGCCATGCCGTCCTCACCCCCGACGAGCAGGCCACAGTGGCCGTGATCGGTGTACTCGCAGAGGCAGAGATCGGCGATGACCAGCACGTCGGGATGCGTCGCCTTGAGCGCCCGGATCGCGAGCTGCACTATTCCCTCGTCGTCCCAGGCGCCGGAGCCCTCGGGATCCTTCTGCGCCGGGATGCCGAACAGGAGCACCGCCGGGATGCCCAGGGCGTGAACCTCACCGGCCTCGCGGACGAGCTCGTCGATCGACAACCGCTCGCACCCGGGCATCGCCGCGATCGGCCGGCGCCCGGGCTCGGTGTGCACGAAGAACGGCATGACGAGGTCGGCGGCAGCCAAGCGCGTCTCGCGGACCAGGTCGCGCAGGACGGGCGTGGTGCGCAGGCGGCGCATGCGGGTCGCGGGGAAGGCCATGCGGGGGGACAGGGTAGAGCGGGTCCAGCATTCGCCGCCGTCGCCCGACCGGGTCGGTTCGGCCGGCGTGTGCTCCGATCCCCGTCATAGGTGGATCAGGCACACGCCGCCGGCCGCGGGGCCGTGCCGGTGGATCGAAGCTCACGTCGCGGCGGGCCATTCCTCGCGCGTCAGGGCGTAGATGTCGTGGTCCTCCCAGACTCCCGCGATCTTCAGGTAGCGCATGGCGGTGCCCTCGTGGCGGAAACCCACCTTCTCCACGACGCGCCGCGAGCGCGTGTTGCGGGGCATGATCGCCGGCTGCACGCGGTGCAGACCGGCGTGCTCGAAGGCGAACTGGCAGACGAGCTGCACCGCGTCGGTCGCGTGCCCGCGGCCGTTGGCGGCCAGGTCGACCCAGTAGCCCATCGTCGCGTTCTGCCACGGTCCGCGCACGACGTTGCTCAGCGCGATGCGTCCGATCAGCCGGTCGCCGGCGAGGCGGTCGACGATCGCGAGCGCGTAGCCCGCGCCCGCCGCCCAGGCCTCCGTGTCGAGCGCGATCTCGCGAGCCTGACCCGCCCGGGTGAAGAACGCGTCGGAGCGGTCGGCTTCGTAGGCGGCCATGAAGTCACGGTTGGAGAGCCGCAGCGCGAGCAGCGCCTCGAGATCGCCGCGGACGAACGGGCGGATCGCGCTCTTCTCGCGCTCGAGACGGACGCGGGGGACGGTGTGGCTCATCGGGCGCCGAAGCGTCGCAGAGCGACGCGGGCCAGCGCCACGTAGGCCGCCGCGAGCAGCACGAGATGGACCGCGGGAAGCGCCACGCCGCGGGTCGCGTTGAGGCCTGCGTCGAGCGCGGAGAGGGTCGGCTTGAACGGGAACGCCGCAGAGACGACGCGGATGACGTCGAACGCGGTGTCACCCACCGTCCCGCTCGGTACGAGCGCGAGCGCGGCGATCGGCAGCGAGAGCAGGAAGCTCAGCAGCGAGGCCGCGCGCACGTCACGGGTGACCGCACCGACCGCCACACCGAGCGCGGCGAAGGCCGCGGCGCCGAGCGCGAGTGCCCCGAGCCACTGCGGCGCGCGGCCCAGCGAGACGGGCTCGAAGAGCGAGAGCAGGCCGAGCAGACCGACCCCGACGAGGAAGGCGCAGAGCGCGCCGAGGAGCACCTTCTCGGCCAGCAGCCCCGTCGGTCGCACGAGGCCGCGGACGAGGCGGCCGAAGGCGTGCTCCTCCCGCTCGAGCGCGAGCATCCCCGCGCCGAGCAGCACCGCGACGAACATCAGCGCGATCGTCGCCGCGGCCGCGACCGCGAAGCCCTCGAGCGACCCGTTACCGCCGGCGACCTCCGTCGTGTCGACCCTGATCGGCGCCGCGATCGCGCCGAGGACCGGGTTGGCGAAGTTCAGGCTGGTGATCGCGACGTCGGCGAAGTCGATGACCTGCTGGATCGCCGCGCGCTGGGGGTCGCCCGCCGGCAACCCGCGCTGCGCGCCCTCCAGCAGGGCCTTCGCGCGCCGCAGCCCGAGGACGTCGATCGTCTCCGTGGGCAGGACGAACGGCCCACCGGCCAAGAGCACGTCCAGCGCGTTGGCCGCCACCCTCGTGACCTCACCCGAGAGCGCCAGGTTCGCATCGGACAAGCGGGCCTTCACCGTCTGCTCGACGTAGCGGCGCTTGAGCGGGTTGTCGGCGTTGTAGAAGACCTCGAGCGTCGGCGGCTCGGAGACCCCGGGAAGCTCCGTCGCGTTCTGCAGCTGCCGGGTGATCTCCTCGGGGACGACGAGCGCCCCGAGCGCCTCCCCGTCTCTCACCTTGGCGATCGCCTCCTCGCGCGAGTCGACCCGGATCGGGTCGATGTCCTCGAAGAGCTCGTCGGCGTACTTCGACGCGTCGACGCGGCGCTCGCCGAGGTCGAACGTGTTCTGCGACGCGGGGACGCCGTTGTAGAAGGCGACCTTCGGCTTGGACGGCGGGGCGGAGATCCCGTAGCCCACGGGCAGCCCGATGACCGCGGCGTAGGCGACCAGCAGCGCGAGCAGCCCCGGCGAGCGCCGCAGGATCTGCAGGTCCTTGAGCAGGAGCCAGCGCACCCTCGAGGCCCTAATGACCCCGCTCGCGCAGGAAGCGGACGAACGCGGCCTCGAAGTCGCGCTCCCGCGAGCCGACGGCCTCCTCCAGCGCGACGGGCGAGCCCTCGAACAGCAGCTCGCCGTCGGCCAGGACGAGCACCCGGTCGGCGTAGCGCTCGGCCTCCCCCACGTCGTGCGTCGAGAACAGCACGGTGGTGCCGCGCTCCTGCGCCCGTCCGGAGATGAGCTCCCAGACGTGTGCGCGCTGGCGGGGGTCCAGGGAGGAGCTCGGCTCGTCGAGCAGCAGCGCGGGCGGGTCGGCGAGCAACCCGATCGCGATGTTGACCCGCTGCTGGTTGCCGCCGGAGAGCGTGCCGAGCTCGTCTCGGGCGCGTTCGTGCAGGCCCGTGAGCGCGAGCATGCGCTCCACCGCGGCCTCGTGGTCGGCGACGCCCTCCAGCCGCGCGAACAGCCGCAGGTTCTCGCCGACGGAGAGCTTGCGGTAGACCGCAGCCTGCTGCGGCACCCAGCCCACGTCGCCACGCTCGACGCTGATCGAGCCCGAGCTCGCCTCCTGCAGCCCCGCGAGGATCGAGAGCAGCGTCGTCTTGCCCGCGCCGTTGGGCCCGATCAGCGCGACGACCTCACCCGGCTCGGCCGCGAACGAGACGGACTTGAGCGCCTCGCGTTGCCCGTAGAACTTGGAGACGGCGTCGGCCCGCAAGCAGCCAAGGCTGCCACAGTGGGCCGATGGCTGACGCGCCCGCCACCATCCTCTTCGTCGGGGACCTCGTCGGGAGCCTCGGCCGCCGGACGCTGCTCGCGCTCCTGCCTCGCCTGCGCGCCGAGCACGACCCGACCTTCGTCGTGGTCAACGGCGAGAACGCGGCGGGCGGCCTCGGCATCACCCCGAAGATCGCCGACGAGCTCTTCGGGGCCGGCGTCGACGTCATCACGCTCGGCAACCACACCTATCACCGGCGTGAGATCCTCCCCTACCTCGACCGGACCGCTGACATCGTCCGCCCGTCGAACTACCTCGCCGTGCAGCCCGGGCACGGCCACACCGTGGTCGCGCGCGACGGGGTCCGCCTCGGCGTCGTCAACCTCAGCGGCAACGTCTTCCTGCAGGCCGGGCGGCCCGCCTTCAGCGAGGCCGACACCGTGCTCGACAAGCTCCACGGCGAGTGCGACCACGTGCTCGTCGACATGCACGCGGAAGCCACGAGCGAGAAGGTCGGCCTGGGCTGGTACCTCGACGGCCGGGTGACCGCCGTCGTGGGCACCCACACCCACGTCCCCACGAACGACGCGCGGGTCCTGCCGCGCGGAACGGCCTACATCACCGACGTCGGGATGACCGGCCCGCGCGGCGGCGTCATCGGCGTCAAGAAGGAGCAGGCGATCCACACCCTGCGCACCCACATGCGTGTCCCGTTCGAGACCAGCGAGGAGGACCCGTGGCTCATGGGCGTCCTCATCACCTGCTCGGCCCGGCGCAATCAGGCGACGGCGATCGAGCCGCTGCTCGTCTCCTGGGACGGCGTGGCCGACCCGGGGGCCGTGAGCGCGGCGGGCAGGTCTCTCCCCTCCTCCTCGTAGCGCGCGAAGAGCGCGACCGCCAGCAGGGGGAAGAACCACACGATGTAGAGGTAGAACCAGTGCGTCACGCCGGCCTGCAGTGCGATGACCACCGCCGCGGCGCAGGCGGACAGTCCGACGACATCCCGGCGGCGCGGGGCCAGCGCGAGCGCGAGCGCGAGCAGGACGCTGAAGCCCTGCCAGAGCTGCTGCAGGCCGGGCAGCTCGTACAGTCCCCAGACGCTGAAGGGCGAGCCGCGCGAGGCCTGGAAGCCGAGCGTGCGGTCGTAGACCGTGCCGAGCGACTCTCCCTGCCACAGGATCGGTGCCATGGCGAGGGCGGCCACCGCGGCGAAGGTCACCGCGAAGGCGACGAGCCCGCGCGTGCGCGTGCGCTGCAAGGCGTGCATCGCGAAGAGCGGCGCGAGCGCGAGCGTCGCGAACTTCGTCAGCCCACCGAGGGCGATGGCCGCCCCGCTGGCCTTCGCGCCCGCCGCGACGTAGACCGCCAGCAGGAGGAACACGGCCACGAGCGTGTCGTTCGAGTTCGACATGAGCACGTAGAGCGAGAACGGGAACGCCGCCCACAGGTAGGCGAGCACGACCCCGAGCGTGGGCCCGCGCAGCCGCCGGCCGATGAGGAACAGCAGGAGGCAGGCGAGCAGGTCGAACGCGATCGCCGCCCCGTGCGCCGCGGGCAGGTCCGAGTCCCACCTCCCGGTCGAGCCCAGGGCCTCGACGAACGGCACGTAGGCGGCGTAGGTCACCGGCCCGTAGGTGTCGCCGTGCTCGTTGTCCGCCGGGAAGCTGCCGTAGAGCGGCTCCCCGGCCGCGAGCTTCTCGGCGCCGATGACCCCGGCGTAGCCCACGTCGATGACGTTGGAGCTCGTGACGTTCAACGCCACCCGGAACCCGAGCAGGAACACGACGGCGAGCCCGAGCATCGACGCGGGGACGAGCAGCCGCAGCGGGCCGCGCCCGGTCGGCGTGTCGCGCCGCCGCAGCCCGATCCACAGCGCGCGCCCCATCAGGTAGCCCAGGAGCGGATAGACCAGCGGCACCGAGGTGTCGATGTCGGCGTCGTTGAAGTACGCGACGGAGATCCCGAACGCGGCGAGCACGGCAAGGTCCAGACGGACTCCGCGCACGCGCACGAACGGCGCCAGGAAGAGCACCGTCAGCCCGATCCACACCCACGGCGAGTTGACCTGGCGGCCGAAGGCGCCCGGGTAGCCGCGCGCCATGGTCCACGCGACCTTGTAGCCCGTGTAGGCCTCCGTCACCCGTCCCGACGCGTCGTCCACGTAGAGCTGCGCGACCTCCTCGGGCGGCTTGTCACGCGAGAAGTAGGAGACCTGCCAGCGTCCCGGGCCCTTCGTGTACGCGCCGGGGTAGGCGCCGCGGACGTCACGCAGGGTGCGCTTCGCCACGTCGCTGCGCTTGGCGATCTCCAGGACCCGCCGGCCCGTGAGCCGCCGCCCGGGCTGAGGCCGGTCGAGCTCGACGACCGGAACCGCGGCGTTCGGGTCCTTCGCGGTGCCAGTCGCCGTGGAGGTCGTGGCCGACGTCGTGGGCGCGGCCTGGACCGAGCCGCGGTCCTGCGCCACCGCGCCCGCCGCCGTGAACAGCAGCAGCAGCGTCACGGCGGCCGCCACCGCCGCCGGGCGCTTCACCGGGGGAAGCTCCAGAGCTTGTTGCCCGCGAAGTTCAGCGGGGTTGCGGCGAGGACGGCCAGCGCCTGGGCGGTCAGCTTCGGCGCGTCGGCGCCGCGCACGAGCGCCTCGAGGATCGCCAGCGCCACGAGCTGGGCCACGAGCGAGACGACGAAGAAGCGCGCGGCCTGGAACCCCGCGTGACCCCCGACCGCATCGTCGCGGAAGGTCCAGCGGCGGTTCCAGGTGAAGTTGTTGGTCACCGCGACGAGGTACGCCGCGATGTTGGCCAAGCGGTAGTCCACCCCCGCGGGGTGCACGAGGGCCCAGAACACGAGGAGGTTGACGACGAAGCCCGAGCCCCCGACGAGGCCGAAGCGGACGAGCTGGAGCCAGTTCGCGCCCACCCGCAGCCCAGCGCGGAGACGGCGGTGGATCGGTCCCGCGGGGGCGACGGGCGCCTGGGCGCCGAGGGCGTCCTCGGGCATCGTGGCGTCAGGGTAGTCACTCGCCGCGGGACTCGACGAAGTGCCCGACGGCCATCGGCGCGATGTCCCGGATGGACCAGTTCCCGCGCGCCGCGCGCTCCGCGGGGGCGTCCACGCCGCAGAAGACCAGCGCGCCGAGCGAGTCGATCGCGTGCAGGGAGCCGTGGGAGCCGCCGCCGACGTGGTGCACGCCGCCCCAGTCGGGGAACTCCCAGCCCGGCGCGGCGCTCAGCAGGACGTCGCCCGAGGTCGGGCAGGTCAGCGCGGCCCAGACCCGGGCGAGCGCGTCGGGATAGTCGGGGCTCGAGAACGCCTCCCCGTCGAGGCGGGCGCCGAGCACTCCCAGGTCGCCGTGGACGCGCCAGCGCTCGCCGCGCGGATCCTCGACGCTCGTGCCGGGCGCGAAGCGCAGCTCCTCGCCGCACCGCGCGATCACGCCGTCGCCGTCGCGGGCGCGGAAGCAGGCTAGGTCGACGCCGTCCACCTCGAGCGCGGTCTCCACGAGCCGGGCGACCGCCGCGGTGCGCTCCTCCCCGAGGGCGTACAGCTGGGCCGAACGCTGAGAGGGGCACAGCGCGACCTCCGCCTCGTCGGCGCGGCGTCCGTTCGGTGTGAGCACGGTGAAGCGCGCGCCGATCGCGGCCTCGAGGTCGACGGTCTGCTCGACCGGGGCGTGGGAGTGGTCGGCGACCGCGATCACCGCCCACGCGTCGAGGAAGGCCTCCACGCCGCCCGCGGCGAGCGCGAGGCGCTCGAGCTGACGGTCGGCCTCCGCTATCGAGGCGACCTGCGCGTCGGGGCCGTGCTTGTGGGAGTGGGTGTCGTTGTCGGGCAGCGAGAAGAGCAGGAAGTCGCAGAGGTCGCGCTCGAGCAGGTGGGCACCGACGCAGCCTGTGTGCTGGTCACGCGCGCCGGGCAGGCCGAACGTCGAGGAGCAGCCTGTCTCGCGGCTCGAGAACACGTCGGCGTAGAAGAGCTCCTGCGGTCCCATGACCGGCCGGCGGATGAGGGTGCTGGCCAGCCGCGAGAGGGGCGAGTCCTTCGCCGGCCGGTGCTCGTGGCGGCCGCGGTAGACGAGGTACGTCGTGCCGGCGGTGCGCACGCCCGCGTCGTCGAGCTGCTCGAAGACGGTCGCCACGTCGGCGGGCAGGTGCTCGCCGTTCAGGTTGTAGATGAGGTCCTTGAGCTGGCGGGAGAAGCCGAGGCGCCGCGAGGAGGCGAAGCTCGAGCCGTAGTCGACGTAGCGGCCCTCGTCGCGGTCGAACCAGCACATGGCGGGGATGCGGTGCTGATCCTGGCGCACGCCCGTGGCGATCGAGGTGGCGCAGACCGGAGTGACCGACGGGAACATCGCCGCGCACTCCGGCACGTAGGTTCCGCGGTCACGGATCGCCTGGAGGACGGGTGCCCGCCCTGTCTCGATCGCCCGCTCGAGGGCGGCGGGCTTCATGCCGTCGATGACGGCGAGGACGAGCTTGCGGGAGATGGTGGCTACCTCAGGATGCGCAGGCCGGCGTACTTCTCGCCCTCGCGCCGCCGGGCCCCGAGCTGCAGGCGGATCAGCAGGCCCAGGGCGACGAGCGCCAGGGGCGGGAAGAGGACGCTCAGCCCGGCGATGGCCGCAGCGACGACCTCGACGAAGTACGGCAGCGTCCCGACCGCTTCGGCGTCCAGGCGGCCGCGTACGCGCGTGAGCAGCGAGCGGGAGACCAGGAAGCCCAGCGCGGCGCACAGCACCCCGACGGGAAGCGCGGGCCACCACGTCGAGGAGCGGTCGTCGAGCGAGCCCGCGGCCAGGAGGACGCCGAGAAGCACGCCGACGACGCCGAGCGCAACCGCGCCCCGGTCGGTCTCGAACGCCTTGCGGCCGGCGATCGCACCGATCGCCGCGCCGAGCAGCACCCCGAGGAAGATCGGGTGCTCGAGGAAGGCGAAGCTCGTGTCGTCGAAGTCGAGGCCGACGTTGGCCGAAGCGAGCAGGCCGGCGAGCAGCGCCGGGAGGAACGGGCGGATGCCGTTCGCCGTGGCCAGGCCGGCGCCTTGGAGGAGATCCAGAAGGAAGTTCACGGTGAAGGAGCCCTCTGGGAGGTGGGGTACCGTGGAGGGCGCCATGACTGTAGACGACCCCGGCGGGCGGCCTGGACGGGACACCGCCGCGGCGCGGCCCCGGGACCGGCCGCGGTCGCGCGCGTCCCAATCCGACCTCGAGCGCTACGCGGGGCTCTTCGCGGAGCGCACGCGCAACATGCGCTCCTCGGCGATGCGCGACCTCATGGCCCTCACCCAGCGGCCGGAGGTGATCTCCCTCGCCGGCGGCCTGCCGGACACCACCCTCTTCCCCGCCGAGGAGCTCGCCAAGCACCTCTCCGTCGTGGCCGCCGAGGCCGGCGCGCGCGCGCTGCAGTACGCGCCGACGGAGGGGCTGTCGGAAGTCAAGCGCGCCATCCGGGAGGTGCTCCGCGCCGAGGGGGACGACGCCGACCCCGAGGACGTGCTGGTCACCACGGGTGGTCAGCAGGTCATCGACCTGGTCTGCAAGACGCTCGTGAACCCGGGCGACGTGGTGGTCGCCGAGGCGCCGACGTACCCGGGCGCGGTGCCCGCCTTCGCCGCCTACGAGGCCGACGTCGTGCAGATAGCGATGGACGCCGACGGGCTCCGGGTCGATGCGCTGGAGGAGCGCCTCGACGCGCTCGGCGCGGAGGGCCGCTCGCCGAAGTTCATCTACACGATCCCGAACTTCCAGAACCCCGCCGGGGTGACCCTCTCGCTGCCCCGGCGCAGGCGCCTGGTCGAGGTCGCCCGCGAACGCGAGCTGCTGATCCTCGAGGACAACCCGTACGGGCTGTTGCGCTTCGAAGGTGCCCCGCTGCCGACGCTTCGCTCGCTCGACGGGGGCGAGTTCGTCATCTCGCTCGGCACGTTCTCGAAGATCCTCTCCCCCGGGCTGCGGCTCGGCTGGGCGGTCGCGCCGCGCCCCGTGCTGTCGAAGATGAACATCGGCAAGGCGGCGAGCGATCTCAACTCGAGCTCGCTGACGCAGCTGTTCGTCGCCACGTTCTTCCGCGACGGCGACTGGCGGGGGTACGTCGCCAAGCAGTGCGCCCTCTATCGTGCGCGCCGCGACGTGATGCTCGCGTCGCTCGAGGAGCACTTCCCGCCCGGAGCGACGTGGACCCGGCCGGAGGGCGGGCTCTTCCTCTGGGTGACGCTCCCCGACGGACTGGACACGACCGACCTGCTGGCCAAGGCGCTCTCGCGCAACGTCGCGTTCGTCCCCGGCCGCGCGGCCTACCTCGACGGGCGCGGCGGCGCGTCGCTGCGGCTGAACTTCTCCGGAGTCGGTGAGGACGACATCCGCGAGGGCGTGCGACGGATCGGCGCGGTGGTGCACGAGCAGATCGAGCTGCTCGATCGGCTCACGGGCCGGCGGCCGGCGGCACCGGCACCGGCGGAGGCCCTGTCTCCCGCGCCGGACCCGACGCTCGCCGACGTGCTCGAGCTCCGGCGACGCGCACCGGATCCCCGCCGTCCCCAGCGCGGGAGCTCCTCGCCGTGAGCGTCGTCGCGGTGCTGAAGGGCGGGCGCTCGCTCGAGCGCCAGGTGTCGTTGCAGAGCGGCGCCCGGGTCGAGGACGCGCTCGAGCGCCTGGGTCACGAGGTCGTGGGCATCGACGTCGGCCACGACCTCGTCCGCCGGCTGCGTGAGGTCGGTCCCGATGTCGCGTTCGTGGCGCTGCACGGCCGCGACGGCGAGGACGGGACCGTTCAGGAGCTGCTCGAGGTCGTCGGAATCCCGTACACCGGCTCTGGCGTGAGCGGGTGCGTCCGCGCGTCGGACAAGGTGCTGGCCAAGCACGAGATGCGCGACGCCGGCATCCCCACGCCGGATGGGCTGAGCTTCAACGAGACGGCGTTCAAGGAGCTCGGGGCCGCCGACGCGCTCGGCGCGATCGAGGAGCGCCTCGGCTTCCCGCTCGTCGTCAAGCCCGCCGACCAGGGGTCGGCGCTGGGCATAAAGTTCGCCGCGAGCGCCGCCGACGTCCCCGCCGCGCTGGTCGCCGCGTTCTCCTACTCGAGCAAGGTGCTGCTCGAGCGCTACGTCCACGGCCACGACCTCGCGGTGTCGATCCTCGACGGCGTGGCGCTGCCGGTGGTGGAGGCGGTGCCTGTCGACGGGCTGCGCTACGACTTCGCCGCGCGGTACACGATCGGCCGCACCCGCTTCGAGTGCCCTGCTGGTCTCGCGGACGAGACCACCATCCGGGCGCAGGAGCTCGCGCTGGCGACCCACGACGTCCTGGGTTGCCGTGGCTTCTCGCGCGTGGACCTGATGCGCGACCACCAGACGGGCGAGCTCTGGGTCCTCGAAGCCAACGCGATTCCCGGGCTGACCGACACGAGCCTGCTCCCGCAGGCCGCCGACGCGGCGGGCATCGGATTCGACGAGCTCGTCGGGCGGATCCTCGCGCTCGCCGCCCGAGCCGGCCCAGGGCCCTAGCGCTCCTCGGGGCCGTCCTCCCCGGCGAAGTCCTCGGGCGTGACCTGGTCGAGGAACTCCTTGAAACGGTCGACGACCTCCTCGGTGTCCTCCACCTCGTGCTCGAACTCGATCGCCGACTCGGCGATGACCTCCTCGGCGGCGAAGATCGAGGCGCCGGAGCGGACGGCGAGAGCGAGCGCGTCGCTCGGGCGCGAGTCCACCTCGATGTCGCGGCCGGCGACCTGCAGGGTGATCGACGCGAAGAAGGTGTTGTCGCGCAGCTCGGTGACCGACACCTGGGTGCACTTGACCTCCAGCTCGCCGAGCACGTCGACGATCAGGTCGTGGGTCATCGGGCGTGGCGTCGTCGCCCCCTGCAGTTTCATCAGGATCGCCGCGGCCTCGGGGTGGCCGATCCAGATCGGCAGGAACTTGTTCGAGTCGACCGTCTTGAGCAGCACGATCGGCTGCTTTCCGACCATGTCGAAGCTCACGCCGTAGATGACCATCTCCTGCATGTGCGGGGGAGTGTAGACACCGCACCCCGGGGCCCATGGCGGTGCCACGGGCGGGATGGCTCCCGCGGCCGACTTCGACGAGCAGCGCCATGCCGTTCAGACTCAAGGCGCTCAGGGCGTTTTGCGTCGCCGCGCGAACGCATCGGTGAACTGTGGCTCGAGCGCCACTTTCCGCTCTCTCGACCAAGCCTGGGGCAGCGCCGGGCGGTGCCCGGCGGGCCGCCTGCGCTCGGGAGCCGTACACCCTGGATGGGACATCCGTCGAGAGCCCTTTCCACGGGGCGCAGACAGTGCGACGATGGCGGCCGAGACTCCCGGAAAGCGGGCAAGGGACCTAGGAGGCTGTTGATGTATCGCCGTGTGGTCGCTCAGAGCCGCGTCGCCCGTGCCAGGCGCCGCGCGATGACGTGGCAGATCCTGGTTGGATCTGCGAGTCGTCGTGTGGCGGATGGTGCGCGCGAGGTGGTTTTGAGCGACCACGCGAATACTTCAACAGTCTCCCAGAGCGTCAGGACTTCGTGAGACCGCATCGACCCCAGGACGGAAGGAGCGAGACCCCTCGCCGTGCCGCGCCTTGCGCCCGGCCCGCGCTCGGCGTGCTGCTCATCACCGTCGCGCTGGCGACCGCCGCGCCCGCCGCGACAGTCACTGCGAAGGCGCCCGGTGGCGGAACCGCGAAGGCCGACGAGCACGTCGCGCCCGGGCAGGCGAAGAAGGCCGCCTCGAGCGAGCCGAGCGCAGCGGCGCCCGGGCAGGCGAAGAAGGGCGCCTCGAACCAGCCGAATCCGGCGGCGCCCGGCCAGGCGAAGAAGACCGCAGGAGACGAGCGCACCGCGGCGGCGCAGGGGGCGCCCGTCCCCGTCGAGGCAACCGGGGACTCGCCGGGTCAGTCCAAGCAGCAGGCCAAGGCCTCCAAGCCGCGGCGGGCAGGCGCCCCGCCCCCACGGGCGCAAGCCTCCACGCCGCCCGCAGCGCCGACCCCTCAGGCGCTCGCCGCCGCACCGGCGCCGCTTCCCCCGGCGCCCGCGACTTCA
>CADCVR010000076.1 GCA_902806205.1 uncultured Solirubrobacteraceae bacterium
GCCGCCGGCGCCGGCGCCGGTCGCCGTGCCACCGCGACGCGGCAACGGCGGCGCGCGGCGCCTGCTGATCGGGCTGCTGATCCTCGCGCTGGCCCTGGGAGGCGGTGCGGCCGCGGTCGTCGCGACCTCGTCCAGCGAGCGCGGAGTCAACCTTCGTCAGGTCACCGCCGACCAAGTCGACGGAATCGTCGACGAACTCTCACAGCTCATCGACGACAACACGCGCTGAGCGCCGGGCGGCGCCGACCGGCGGCGCGGCGGTGCCGGGCGGAGCACCGTCGCGCAGCGCCCGGGCGGTCTCGGCCAGGGTGCCGGCGAGGATGGCGCCACGCAGATCGGCCATCACCCGCTGGACGAAGGCGAGGTTGTGCAGCGTCAGCAGGCGCATGCCCGTGAGCTCCCGGGAGTGGACGAGGTAGCGCACGTAACCGCGGGAGAGGCCGAGCGCGCAGGCCGGGCAGGGACACTCGTCCATGATCGGCCCGTGGTCGTCCTTGAACCTGCCGGCGGTGAGGTCGACGCGCCAGCGCTTGGCCGGTTCGGGGACCAGCGCGACGCCGTGGCGCCCCAACCGCGTCGGCATCGCGCAGTCGAAGCTGTCGATGCCGAGCTCCACCCCGCGGACGAGATCGTCGATCTCCCCGATGCCGAGCAGATGGCGCGGCTTGGCCTCGTGCTCGCCGCCGAGCACGGAGGTCGCCCAGTCGACCACCTCGTACATCTGCGCCTTCTCCGCCCCGAGCGATCCGCCGATCGCGACTCCCGGCGTGCCGCTGGCCGCGATGACCTCCGTCGACTGCTTGCGCAGGTCCTCATAGACACCGCCCTGGGAGATCCCGTAGACGAGCTGGCCGGGTGCACCGTGCTCGCCGTGCCAGGCCAGGCAGCGCTCCAGCCAGCGGTGGGTGCGCTCCGTCGAGCGCTCGGTGTAGTCGCGGTCGACGTGGAACGGGGTGCATTCGTCGAAGACCAGCGCGATGTCGGAGCCCAGCCGGGTCTGGATCTCCATCGAGGTCTCCGGGGCCATGAACTTGTCCGATCCGTCCAGGTAGGAGCGGAAGCGGACCCCGTCGTCGCCGATCGAGACCACCTTGCCGAGCCGGTCGGCGTGCTTGCGCGAGCCCTTGATCTCGTCGGCGACCGTGCCGTGGCCCATGGAGAAGACCTGAAAGCCGCCGGAGTCGGTGATGATCGGCCGTTCCCACCCCATGAAGTCGTGCAGGCCGCCGAAGCCGGCGATGCGCTCGGGGCCGGGGTCGAGGAACAGGTGGAAGGTGTTCCCCAGGACCATGTCGTACCCGAGGTCTGCAACCTCGGGCCCGAGCAGCCCCTTCACCGTCGCCTTCGTCGCGAGCGGGACGAACGCGGGAGTGCGGACCGTGCCGTGGGCGGTGTGCAGCAGGCCCGCCCGGGCGCGGGTCGCGGGGTCACGGGCGAGGATGTCCAGCACGGGCAACGTCGGAGGGCCGCGCCGTCAGCCGCCGTCCCCGGGCCGCGTCACCGGTTCTGCTCTCGCCGCGAACAGCAGCTCCCGGGCGCGCCCGGCTCGCCCGCGCCGAGCCGCTCCCAGAAGCCGCCGAGCAGCTCCTGTTCCTGCGGTGTGAAGTGGTCGAGGAACATCGCGCGCACGCCGGCCAGGTGGGTGGCGCGCGCGGCGTCGAGCTTGGCGCGCCCCTTCGGCGTCAGGCAGGCGAAGGCTCCGCGCGCGTCGGACGAGCAGGACCGGCGGGCGAGCAGGCCGTCGCGCTCGAGCCGGTCGACCAGGCGCGTGAGACCGCTGCGCGACAACAGGATCGAGCTCGCGAGGTCGTGCATGCGCATGCGCTGACCCTCGGAGTCGGCGATGTACATGAGCACCTCATAGGAGCTCAGCGGCAAGTCGTGCGCCGCCTCGAGCTCGGCGTCGAGCGCCTTGGTGAGCTTCGCGTAGGTCCGCAGCAGGCCGCGCCACGCGTGCAGCTCCTGCTCGTCGAGGGGGGCAGGACCAGTCGCCGCAGGTGCAGAGGCCATCGTGCCCTAGAGCCTACTAGCCAAGTTGTGCGCGCAATCAGGTTTGCCCGCTCCTCGCACGTGCAAGGAGACTGACCACCATGCCGCCGGAGGGTCTGCACCACATCACCGCGATCACCCGGGACGCTCCGAGCAACGTGAACTTCTACGCACGGATCCTCGGGCTGCGGCTGGTCAAGCAGACCGTGAACTTCGATCAGCCCGACGCATACCACCTGTACTACGGGGACGAGGACGGGGCGCCGGGCTCGATCCTGACCTTCTTCGAGTTTTCGGACTCGCTCCCCGGCCGCCACGGCGAGGGGATGGTGCACACGATCCAGTGGCGCGTGGGCTCGCCGGAAGCCATCGCGTTCTGGCACGAGCGTCTCTCGACCCGGGGCGTGAAGACGTTTCCCGGCGACGAGCGCTGCCTGGCCTTCGCCGACCCCGAGGGCCTGGGCAACGAGCTGCTGGCCGTCGAGGCTCCCGACGCGCCCCTCGCCGCCCGCGCCGACGACATCCCGGCCGAGCACGCGCTGCTGGGGTTCGAGGGGATCCGCGTCTACGCGTCGGATCCCGCGCGCTCGGCGGAGCTGCTCGAGCGCCTCGGCTTCGTCGCCGGGGAGGCCGAGGCCACGTGGACGGCCCGAGGCGAGCAGCGGCACGCGCACTACCGCTACGAGCCCTCACCCGGACGGGGCACGCAAGGAGCAGGAACGGTTCATCACGTCGCCTGGTCGCTGGCCGACGATGCCGAGCTCGAGCAGTACGCGGCGCTGGCGCGCCAGGGCGGCGCGCAGCCCACGCCGATCATCGACCGCCAGTACTTCCACTCGGTCTACTTCCGCGAGCCGAGCGGCGTCCTCTTCGAGCTGGCCTCGCGCGACATCGGCTTCGATCTCGACGAGCCGCGCGAGTCGCTCGGCTCGTCGCTCAAGCTGCCCGACCAGTATGAGAGCCGGCGAGGACTGATCGAGCCGGCCCTGACGCCGATCGTCAATCCGCGCCAGGTGGGATGAACGTGAACGCCACGCTGCCCGTGCGCGTCCGGGAGGAACGCGGCGACCACACGCTCGTCCTCCTCCACGGGCGCGGCGCGGACGAGCACGACCTGTTCGGGCTCTTCGACGTGCTCGACCCGGAGCGCCGCCTGCGCGGGATCACCGTCGGCGGGCCGCTCTTCCTGCCGCCGGGCGGGCGCCACTGGTACGTCGTTCCGCGCGTCGGCTTCCCGGACCCGCAGACCTTCGCCGACAGCTACGCGGCGCTGCAGCACACGCTCGACGAGGAGTTGGGCGTCGACTGGGCCACCACCGTGGTCGGCGGCTTCTCCCAGGGCACCGTGATGTCCTACGCGCTCGGGCTCGGGGCGGGTCGTCCGGCCGCGGCGGGCATCCTCGCCCTCAGCGGCTTCATCCCGACCGTCGACGGCTGGTCGGCGGACGTGACGGACCGTCCGAACCTGCCCGTGCTCATCGCCCACGGCACGCACGACCCGGTGATCTCCGTGGAGTTCGGACGACGGGCGCGCAGGCTGCTCGACGACGGCGGCGCGCGCGTGGAGTACCACGAGACGCCGACGTCGCACGCGATCGACCCGGGAGTCGTCCCCGAGATGCGGCGCTGGCTGGCGGACCTGACCGCCTGATCGGCCGCGCCGTCGATCACGGACGGACCTGGGCCGACGATCGACCGCAGGGTGGCGGCTCAGGCGATCAGCGAACGGCCCGTCATCTCCGTGGGCTGGGCGACGCCGAGGAGCTGCAGGACCGTGGGCGCGACGTCGGCCAGCACGCCACCGTCGCGCAGCACGAGCCCCGCGCTCGTCACGACCAGCGGCACGGGGTTGAGCGAGTGTGCGGTGTTCGGGGAGCCGTCCGGCTCGAGCATGTGGTCGGCGTTGCCGTGGTCGGCGGTGACGATCAGCGCACCACCGGCGCTCTGCACGGCGGCCACGACGTCGGCAAGGCACGCGTCGACGGTCTCGATCGCGGTCACGGCCGCGGGGATGACGCCCGTGTGGCCGACCATGTCCGGGTTGGCGAAGTTGATGACGCCGAAGGCGGGCCGGTCCTCCGCCCAGGCGGCGATGAACTTGTCCGCTGCCGCCCGGGCGCTCATCTGCGGAGCGAGGTCGTACGTCGCCACGTCGCGCGGACTCGGAGCCATCACGCGCCGCTCACCCGGGTGCGGCTCCTCCTCACCGCCGTTGAAGAAGTACGTCACGTGCGGGTACTTCTCGGTCTCGGCGACGTGCAGCTGCGGCCGGTCCAGCTCCGAGACGAGCTTCGCGAGGGTGGTCCTCGGTGGCTCGGGCGGGAAGGCGACGGGGTAGTCCCACTTCTCGCCGTACTCGGTCAGGCACGTGTACCGGCCGACCTGGGGGGCGAGCGCGAGCGTGAGCTGGCGCATGCGGTCCGCGCGGAAGTTGAACGCGATGACGGAGTCGCCGGGCCGGATACGCGCCTCGGCACCGACCGTCGTGGCGGTGACGAACTCGTCGGTCTCCCCGCGGGCGTAGGCGGCGTGGGCCGCCGCTCGGGCGCTGTCGGCGTGGTAGGTGGCCTCGCCGTCGACGAGCAGGGCGACCGCGACCGCCGTGCGCTCCTCGCGGTGATCGCGATCCATCGCGTAGAAGCGGCCGATGACCGAGCCGACGCGAGCGTTGCCGGCGGCGGCGCACCAGCCCTCGAGCGCGGCGAGGTGGTCGGCGCCGCTCGTCGGCAACGTGTCGCGCCCGTCGCTGAACGCGTGGACCACCACGTCGGCCACCCCGAGCTCGGCACCCAGCGTCACGAGGGCCTCGACGTGGCGCAGGGAGGAGTGCACCCCGCCGTCGGAGACCAGACCGATCAGGTGAACTCGCTGCTGACCGTAGAACGCTGCGCGCAGGACCTCGTTGGAAGCGAACTCCCCCGCCGCGACGGCGGCGTCGATGCGCGTGAGGTCCTGCCGGATGACCGAGCCGGCGCCGAGGTTGAGGTGGCCCACCTCCGAGTTGCCCATCTGCCCGTCGGGGAGCCCGACCGCCTGCCCGCACGCCGTGAGCTGCGTGTGCGGGTAGCGCTCCCAGAGGTCGTCGAAGACCGGGGTGCGCGACAGCGAGACCGCGTTCCCCGGGCCCGCCTCGGCCAGCCCCCAGCCGTCGAGGACCACGAGGGCGACGCCGGGGAACGGCGCCCGCGGCGTCAGGGTGGGCGCCGGCGCCCGGGCCGCGTCGGTGGCGTTCACGCCGCGGCGGAGACGATCGCCGAGAACGTCTCGGGATCCAGCGACGCGCCACCGATCAGGCCGCCGTCGACGTCGGGCTCGGCCAGGAGCTCGGCCGCGTTGTCGGGCTTCATCGAGCCGCCGTAGAGGATGCGCGTGCGCTCGGCCTGCTCGGAGGAGCGGTCGGCGACGAGCGCGCGGCAGAACGCGACGGCGTCCTGCGCCTGCTCGACGGTGGCGACCAGTCCGGTACCGATCGCCCAGATCGGCTCGTAGGCGATCACGATCTCACCGAGCTGCTCCGTGGGAACCCGCTCGAGGCCCTCCTGGATCTGATAGCGGAGCTTGCGCTGGGTGTCGCCGCGCTCACGCTCCCCCTCGGTCTCCCCGACGCACAGGATCACCTTGAGCCCGCTGGCCAGCGCAGCCGGCACCTTCACCGCGAGCGCGCGATCGGTCTCCCCGAAGTGCTCGCGCCGCTCGGAGTGGCCGAGGACGACGCCGTGGACGTCGAGCTCGACGAGCATCGCCGCCGAGACCTCGCCCGTGTAGGCGCCCTGCTCGGCCCAGTGCATGTTCTGCGCGTAGACCTCCACGCGCGAGCCGCGCGTGGAGTCGACCATCGCCGCCAGAGCCGTGAACGGGACGCAGAGGGCGACGTCGACGCCGTCGGCGGTGCTCACCCGCGGCAGCAGCCCCTGCACGAACTGCTCGGCCTGGTCGACCGTCTTGTGCATCTTCCAGTTGCCGGCGATCAGCGGCGTGCGCGTCATGAGAGGACTTCGACCCCGGGCAGGGACTTGCCCTCGATCAGCTCCAGGGAGGCGCCGCCGCCGGTCGAGAGGTGCGTCACCTCGGCCTCGAGGCCGAACTGGGCCAGCGCCGCCGCCGAGTCGCCGCCACCGACGACGGTCGTGCCGTCGGCGGCCGCCATCGCCTCGGCGACGGTCCGCGTGCCGGCCGCGAACGGCTCGAGCTCAAACGCCCCCATCGGCCCGTTCCAGAACGCGGAGCCCGCGCCCGTGATGACCTCCGCGTACTGCTTGGCCGTCTTCGGACCCACGTCGAGGCCCATCCACTCCTCGGGGACCTCGATCCCGTCGAGCTCCTTGACGTCGGTCTCGGCGGAGAAGTCACGGCCGAGCACCAGATCGGTCGGCAGCAGGAGCTGACCGGGCTTCGCGTCGGCCAGGACGCGCTCCGCCGGCTCGATCCCCTCCTGCTCGCAGAGCGAGCCACCCACCCCGGCGCCCTGCGCGGCGAAGAACGGGAAGCACATGGCACCGCCGATGAGCACTTGGTCGGCGAGCTCCAGGAAGCGTTCGAGCACCCCGAGCTTGTCGGTGACCTTGGAGCCGCCGACGACCGCCACGAGCGGGCGTCCCGGGTCGGCGAGGATGCCCGTGAGCGTCTCCACCTCGCGCTGGAGCAGCAGGCCCGCGGCGCTCGGCAGGAGCTTGGCGATCGCGTGGTTGGAGGCGTGGGCGCGGTGCGCCGCGCCGAACGCGTCGTCGACGTAGACGTCGCCGAGCTTCGCGTAGCGCTGCGCGAGCTCCGGATCGTCGTCGGTCTCGCCCGCGAAGAACCGGACGTTCTCGAGCATGAGCAGCCGGTCGCCGTCGCCCCATCCCTCCTCGGGGTCGGTGAGCAGCTGCACGTCGTCCTTCATGAGCTCCGCGAGGCGGTCGGCCACAGGCCTCAGCGAGAACTTCGGGTCCGGCTCGCCCTTCGGGCGGCCGAGATGGGCGAGCAGCACGAGCTTGGCCGCACCGCGCTCCAGCAGCGCGTCCAGCGTCGGCTGCGCCGCCCGGATCCGCGCGTCGTCGGTGATCGTGCCGCCGTCGTCGAGCGGCACGTTGAAATCGACCCGGACGACGACGACCTTCCCGCCGACCTCCAGGTCGTCGAGCGTTCTCACAGGACGCGCTGGGTGAACTCCGCGACCCGGTTGGAGTAGCCCCACTCGTTGTCGTACCAGGAGACGACCTTGATCAGGCGCCCGTCGATCTGCGCCGTCAGCTGCGAGTCGAAGATCGAGGAGTGCGGGTCGCTGGCGATGTCCGTCGAGACGATGGGGTCGTCGGTGTACCGCAGGATCCCCTCCATCGGGCCGTCGGCGGCGGCCTTGACCGCGGCGTTGACCTCCTCGACCGACACCTCGCTCTTCGCGCGGAACGTCAGGTCGACCACCGAGCCGACCGGAACCGGGGCGCGGATCGCGTAGCCGTGGAGCTTGCCCGCGAGCTCCGGGAGCACCAGCGAGACCGCCTTGGCGGCGCCCGTGGAGGTCGGGACGAGGTTGACGGCGGCCGACCGCGCGCGGCGCAGGTCGGAGTGCGGCGCGTCGAGCAGGCGCTGGTCGCCGGTGTAGGCGTGGATCGTCAGCATCAGGCCGTGCTCGATGCCGACGCCGTCGTTGACCGCCTTGGCGAACGGCGCGAGGCAGTTCGTCGTGCACGACGCGAGTGAGACGACGTGGTGGTTCTCCTTGTCGTACTGGTCCTCGTTGACGCCGAGCACGAGCGTGACGTCCTCGCCCTTGGCGGGTGCCGAGATGATGACCTTCTTGACCGAGCCGCCGAGATGGACCTTCGCCTGGTCGGCCTCGGTGAAGAAGCCCGTGGACTCGATGACGACGTCGATGTCCAGGGCGGACCAGTCGATCTTCGCCGGGTCCTTCTCCTCGAAGACCCGGATCTCCTCGCCGTCGATGACCAGCCCCGCGTCGGAGACCTCCACCGTGCCCGGGTAGGGCCCGAGGTTCGAGTCGTACTTGACCAGGTGCGCCAGCGTGGCGTTGTCGGTCAGGTCGTTGAACGCGACGAACTCGAGATCGGTGTCGGCGGCCTTGGCGGCACGGAAGACGTTGCGGCCGATCCGGCCGAAGCCGTTGATGCCTACGCGTACGGGCATATGGCGGTGCTCCTAGGGTCTTGCGGGGCGGACGAGGGGCAAAACCCTACTCAATGCTCCCGCAAACGGCCCCGGCGTCGAGTCAGTGTCCTCGAGGACACCGGCTCGACGCGGTAGCACAGGCGCCGGCCCCGGCGCCGAGTCAGTGTCCTCCGGACACCAACTCGACGCGGTAGCCGTCCGGGTCCAGCAGGTAGCCCGCGTAGTACGAGCGCCCGTACTGCGGCCGCGGGCCCGGGGAGCCCGCGTCGCTGCCGCCGGCGGCCAGGCCACTGGCGTGCGCGGCGTCGACCGCGGCGCGCGCCGCCGCCGCGAAGGCGACATGCCCGAACGACGGCCCGGGCCCCCGATCGCGGGCGACGATCCAGAAGCGCACGTCGGCGCGGCCGTAGGCGACGGCAGCATGCGCCTCGTGCAAGCGCCGCACACCGATGCGGGCGAACAGGGCATCGTAGAAGCCGGCCGAGCGGGTGATGTCGGTGACCTCGAAGGAGACGTGATCGAGCACGCGGGCTTCAGCGCCTGGCGATGTCGCGGTGGGTGGCCTCGACCAGGAGGTCGTCGCGCCGGCTGTACACGTGCGCGAGGTGCTCGGCGATCGCCACGGAGCGGTGCTGGCCGCCCGTGCAGCCGATCGCGACCATGAGGTGCGCCTTGCCCTCGGCCTCGTAGCGGGGCAGAAGGTAGTCCAGCAGCGGCTGGAGCCGGTCGTAGAGCTCCTGCAGGTGTCCGTCACGGCCGACGTAGGCGACGACCTCCGCGTCCTTGCCGGTGAGCGGCTCGAGTTCCGGGACGTAGTGCGGGTTCGGCAGGAAGCGCACGTCGAAGGCCAGGTCCGCGTCACGCGGCGGGCCGTGCTTGTGGCCGAAGGACTGGAACGTCACGGCGAGCCTGCGGCTCGCCTCCCGCGGAAGGAACTCCTCGGCCAGGCGCCGGCGCAGACCCGCGGCGCTGATGCCCGTCGTGTCGACGACCGCATGCGCGTGCTCTCTCAGCGGGGCGAGCAGCGCCTGCTCGGCGGCGATCCCGGCCGTCACCGCGCCCGCGGGAGCCAGGGGATGCCGGCGGCGCGTCTCCTTGTAGCGGTTGAGCAGCGTCTGCTCGTCGGCGTCGAGGAAGAGGATGCGGTGCGGGGCGCCCAGGTCGGCGAGGCCGTCGAGCACCGCGAGCAGGGCGTCGAAGAACTCTCCCGTGCGCACGTCGGAGACGACCGCCGCCCGCTGCACCTTGGAGCCCTCGTGCAGGAAGAGCTCGACGAGCCCCCGGATCATCTCGGGCGGCAGGTTGTCGACGCAGAAGTAGCCCGCGTCCTCGAAGACGGCGAGCGCGGTCGATTTTCCCGCGCCGGAGAATCCCGTGATGACGACGAGATCCTGCAGGGTCGAGGCGGACGCGGTGGACATTCGCCGGCTACATGATGGCGGACCGGCGGGAAGCGGTTGTCATGTTCCGGTGCGGTTCATGAACTCATAGAGCTGGCGTGCCGTCTTGCCCGGCAGCCCGGGCACCGCCTCGAGCTGGTCGCGTGTGGCGCCCATCACCGCTTCCGGTGAGCCGAAGTGCTTGAGCAGAACCCGCTTGCGCGACGGGCCGATGCCCGGCAGGCCGTCGATGATCGAGCTGGTCATCGCCTTGTCGCGACGCTGGCGGTGGTGGCTGATCGCAAAGCGGTGCGCCTCGTCGCGGACACGCTGCAGCAGCTGGAGCTCCGGGGTGTCGTGGGCGAGCACGACGGGCTCCTTGCGGTCCGGGAGGAAGACCTCCTCGATGCGCTTGGCCAGCGAGATGATCGCCACGCCGCGCTCGCGGAAGTCCTTCAGGACCTTCAGGCCGGCCGAGAGCTGTCCCGGCCCGCCGTCGACGACCACGACGTTCGGGAGCGCCGCGAAGGACTCGTTGCGGTTCGGGTCGTGCGGAGAGAGGTCCTGCTGCACCGTCCACTGCTTCAGGCGGCGCGCGAGAACCTCCTCCATCGCCGCGAAGTCGTCGGGAACACCCTCCTTGAGGCCCCGGAGGGTGAAGCGGCGGTAGTCGGACTTCTTCGGCGCACCGCCCTCGAAGACGACCATCGAGGCGACCGTGTGCGTGCCCATGAGGTTCGAGATGTCGAAGCACTCGATGCGCAGCGGCAGCGTGTCGAGGCCGAGCGCGTCCTGCAGCGCGTCCAGCGCGACGACGCGCTGCTGTCGGGAGCGCTCGTTCTTGAGCTTCTCCTGGTCGAGCGCGAGCGCCGCGTTGCGCTCGGCGAGATCGAGGATGCGGCGCTTGTCGCCGCGCTCGGCGGCACGGACCTCGACCCTGGCCCCCCGCCGCCGGCTGAGGGCCGCGCCGACGACGTCGCGATCCTCCACGTCGGCCTGGACGATGATCTGCGCGGGGATCGCCAGCGAGCCCGAGTAGAACTGCAGCAGGAACTCCGTGGCGACCTCCCCCACGCCGCCCTCCTGGAGGTTCTCGAGGTAGAACGACTGGCGGTCGGAGAGCACGCCGTCGCGAATCTGGAAGACCTGCGCGTTGGCGTCGACGCCCTCCACGGCGACCGCGACCGCGTCCATGGTCCCGACAGCCTCGTTGGAGACGCGCTGGCGCTGGAGGATCTGCTGGACGGCCGAGAGCTTGTTGCGCTGCAGCGCCGCCTCCTCGAACTCCTGGGCGGCCGCGGCCTCCTGCATCCGGCGCTGCAGGTCGCGCTCGATCTCCTTGTAGCGACCGCTCAGGAACGCGACGACGCCGTCGATCGCCTCGCGGTACTGCGCGCGGTCCACGCCGTAGTCGACGCAGGGCGCGCCACAGCGCTTGATGTAGTAATCCAGGCACGGCGAGCCCGAGCGCCGGCCGGGCTCCACCCCGGCGCACGAGCGGTATTGGAAGACCTTGCCGAGCAGCTCGAGCGTCGCGCGGGTCCGCTTGGCGTTGGAGTACGGCCCGAAGTACAGGCGGTCGCGGCGGTGGCGCTCCCGGGTGAAGTACACCCGCGGGAACTCCTCGTCCGTGGAGATCGCGATGAACGGGTAGCTCTTGTCGTCGCGCAGCTTGATGTTGAAGCGCGGCTTGTACTGCTTGATGAAGCCCTGCTCGGTGAGCAGGGCCTCGCTCTCGGAGGCGACGAGGAGGAACTCGATGCGGTCGACGACGCTCGTCATCTCCACCGAGCCGCGGGTGACCGGATTTGCGAAGTGGCCGGCGACGCGCTTCTTGATCGACTTCGCCTTGCCGACGTAGATGACCTTCCCCTTGTCGTCGCGGAAGAGGTACACCCCCGGGCCGTCGGGGAGGGTCCTGCGCTGCGCGACGAGGCGTTCGGTGCGGTCGGACATCCACTTCTGACGATAGGAGCGCCGCGGGCGGCCGGCGCGTCAGGCGACCATCGCCTGCTTCACCGCGGCACGGATCGCCTTCTGCACCCCGTGAGCCTTGAAGTCCTTACCCCACTCCGAGCCCAGGGGTGAGTTCTTGGAGCGCCCCCGAACCACGAGGTCGGTCCCTGACGCCCCCGGGGCCACGGTGGCGAACAGCTCGTCGTGCCAGCCATTGAGCGTGACCCCGGTCGACAGCCGCGCGGTCCTGTTCACGTCGTCGACGTCGCGGAGGTCCATCGTGGCCGTGCCACGCTTGAACGCGGTCCAGACGGACTCGGGGTCGAGGTCGAAGTGCTCGGTGAACAGCTCGCGTTCGTCCATCGGGCGAGCGTACGTCACCCGGCTCGTGGCGCGCCAGGAGCTAGGCCCCAGCCCGCAGGCCTCGCCGAGCGCCCCGCGTCGATGCACAGCGTCTCGCGCAGTCCCGGGTTGTGCAGCGCCGCAGAGGTTCTGCGCGATCGCGTCGAGCCGCGCCTGGGCGTCAGCGACCATGGCCCGCCGCCTCGATGATTCCGCGCGGCGCCGGGCTCGACGCTCTTCACCACGGTGCAGTTCTCGGGCGGCAGCCTGATCCGCCGGCCAGGCGACGTCAGGCGTCGCGGGACGCCGGGACCCTGTCGAGGACGAAGATCTCGAACGCGCGAACGGGGTCGAAGACGATCTGGCTGTGATACGTGAGCACGCGGCTGCCGGTGATCTCCTCGATCGTCTTCGTGGCGGTCTCGCTCATGACCGCCTGGAAGCGCAGGCGGAAGCTGCGCACCAGGTCCACCTCCCCCGCGGCGAGCATGGTCTGCTCGTTGCGCGTCAGCCCGCCCTCGAGAACGACGAAGACGTAGGTGTCGTTGAGGAACGTCTTGGCCCGCTCCGGCCCCTTGCCGTACAGCTCCTTCTTCAGGCCGACCATCGCCTCGGAGATGCGCGCCCGCATAGAGCCCTGTGGGTCGGGGGCCCGACCGCCGTCGGCGTCCCCCAGTTCGGCGGGAGTCTGCACACGAGGAGGCTCCGGTCCCATGGAGGACCGGAGCCTACCTCAGACCCGTCGGAGGCTCGGGCTCGCTCGGTGCTGCGCGGGCTCGGGGCTCTACCCGTGATCGTCGTCCGTGTACGGGTCGCGACTGCCGGCCTTGGCCAACCCGCGGCTCACCATGTAGGCGGCCGAGACGATGGCGACGTACAGCCATGCCTGGCGCGCGATGAACTCGTCGGTGCCCTCTGTGTCTCCGCCCTTGATGAGCAAGGCAGCGAGCAGGATGCCGACCGTCACTGCAGCCCAGACGTACAGCTCGCTCGTCTTCGACGAGTGCTTGGTCTCCGTCGAGCGACGCACGGCGGTCGAGGGTCGTGTTCCGGGATCGTTAGCCATGGTGTACCTCCAGAGTGAGAGTTGTCGTGCAGAGCCGCCTCGCGACCGACCCCGCCCGAGCGTGGTCGCCGCGCAACCCTCTGAAGTGCGATGGCTCACCGGGCGGACCTCCCACCGCCGCAGCCGGCAGCGACCTACCCAACTCCTGAGAGCTTTCAAACGGCGTCGGCCACCCGCGCGACCCGGAGTGCCCGGCGCTTCAGGCCACCAGGCGCACCTTCATCTCCCCGGCGACCCCGCCGTCCAGGCCGGCTCCGCGCAGCAGCGCGAGGATCTGCGCGACGTATCTCTGCGTCTCGCGGTACGGCGGGACGCAGCCGCAGGCCTCCACGGCCCCCGGCCCGGCGTTGTAGGCCGCCAGCGCCAGCGGCACCGACCCGAATCGCCGCAGCAGGTCGCGCATGAGGTGGGCCTGCGCATCGATGCTCGCCGCCGCGTCGAACGGGTTGCGCAGCCCGTAGCCCCGCGCCGTCCCCGGCATGAACTGGGCGATGCCCTGAGCGCCGGCTCCGGAGACCGCGAACGGATTGAAGTTCGACTCGGCGTAGAGCTGCGCCGCCAACAGCGCCCCGGAGACGTTCCAGCGCTGCGCCGCGCGAGCGATCGCGGGCGCGTACCGCTCGGGAACGAAGCTCGGCAGCGCGGTGCGTCCGTCCGCCTTGTAGCCGAGCGATGCGGTTCCCGCGTTGAGCGTGTAGCCGTAGTGCCATGGCTCCCACGCGTAGCGGCGCACGAAGTGGAAGCGCTTCGCGTTGGCCAGCAACCAGGGGTAGGCCGCGTTCGGACCCAGATCGAGTTCCGTGCCGAGACGGTGCAGCGATCTGCCGGGCGGGGCGACCCACTTGGGGTCGGGATGTCGGGCGAACAGCACGGCCTGCTCGGCGTCGGAGCGGTAGCCGCTGACGACGATCAGCGCATGACCGTCCTTGCGCGCGGCGGCGGTCAGGCGGTCGAAGGCAGCCGCGACGTCGGGGCGCATCGGCTTGCCCTGGCGCGTGGCGTACGGCCCGGCGTACTCCCCCGCGTTCTGCGGACCCGGAAGCGCCGCGTCGTCGAAGGCGGCGACGATCTCGGCCTCCGCGCGCGTCCCGGCGACGACGTCGTCGCCGACGCCGAGCGTATCGAGCACCGTGACGCGAACGCGGGTCGGGGCGGTCGAGGCGGCGTCGGGAAACGACACCGCGATGGCATCGACCCCGTTCTCGCGCGCGACCGCTCGGGCCGCCTCGCGGGCGCGGGCGAGGTACCCGTCGCGCTCGAGGTGCATCTGGTCCGCCCGGCCGGCCACCACGGCCGGCCGGAACAGGCGGGGGTAGGCGACGGCCATCGCCCGCGCCGCAGCCAGCGCCGACAGGTCGGCGGCCCGCTGCTGGTCTCCGCGCCCCGTCAGCCCCGACGCGATCGCCGCCAGGATCGCAGCGCCGAGGAGGAGGAACGCCAATCCGCCGATCACGAGCGCGATCGCCTGGCCGGACTCGTCTGGCGCCCCGGTCCGCGGTGCGATCATCGCAGCGCCTCCAGCGCCTGACCGACCGCCGCGCGCCGCATGGCCGCGCCATGCCGGGCGGCCAACGGCACCGCCTGCACCAGCGCACCGGGCGCCACCTCGGTGAGTTCGGCAACCGCCAGGGCGGAGAGGGACGGCGGAGCTCCGGCGGCGACCACGACCAGCACGAGATCCTGACCGGCGACCAGCGCATCGACTCCGGGGCGGCGTACACCGGGCCACAGCGTCACCATCGGCGCGCCCGGAGCCCGCGCGTCGACCGCGGCGAAGAGCGCGCGGGCGTTCTCGGGCGCATCCGGTAGCAGCGCGCCCACCACCCGTCCGCGCGCGGACGCCGGGTGGCCGTCGGTCACCAGCCGGCGGGCGACGCGCCGGGCGCTTGGCGCCGCCGGACGGAGCGGTCCAAGCGGACGCGCCGGTGCCCTCCCATGGTCGGGCGGCGGGGAGCAGAGCGCCGCGCAGCGCGCGGTCGGCAGGCGCGCCAGACGTGCAGCGAGCGCCCACGCGAGACTCGCTCCGGCCTGCTCGCCACCGAGGACGCAGACGCGCAGGCCACACGCGCCCAACGCCGAGATCAGGCCGGAAGCTCCGGCCGGCGCGGCCGCAGCGACCGAAGCGGCCGGCGCGACGGCAGCGACCGAAGCGACCGGCGCGGCCGAAGCGACCGGCGCCGCCGGCGACGGAGCTCGCCGAACTGTTCGAGGCCTCTCCCGTTCAGCCCGCAGGACGCCGGACGGGTCACCCTCCCCGCTCGACTCGGGCGCGTCCGGGGTCGCCGCGCGGAGTGACGTCAGACCGAGCTCGCGTACCCGAGCCGGGTGCCCCTCCGGCGCGGTGCTGCGCGAGACCCCCAGCGCGGCGCTTCGGTGCTGATCGGCGGGCACGACCAGAAGCACCGGACCGCTGGACGGCGCGCCCGCGCGACGGGTGGGCCGAGCCGCGTCGTCGATCGCCGCGGCCGCGCCCGGCAACGACGTGCCGTCGATCGCCGCCGCGGCATCGAGGGTCGTCGAGCCCTGGGCTGCTGCGGCGGGAGCGACAGACCCGCCGCCCGTGTCCCGTCCAGGCGACCGCTGCACCCGTCCGCCGCGTGCCGGTCGTGGCTTGCGGCGCCCTGGGGACCGCGGCGCCGGGAAGGAGACCGTGCGGCTTTCGACGGGCGACGGTGGCGGCCAGGGCGCCGCCGATGGCTCCGGCCCCGCCGTGCTCGAAAGCGACGGCTCGGGAACGGACGCCGACGCTCCACTGCCCGTCGGGGACGACCCGGCCCCGGACGACGGCCCCGCGCGACATGCGCCACGCCGCGCAGCCGTGGCCGACAGCCCGCCGGGCGGCGTGACGAACAGGGCCACCAAGCGCTCGACGGCGCTCACGCGTCCTTCCCCGCGCGGGCGTGGACGGTGCTCTCGAGCAGGCGCGCGAGGCCGGGCACCAGCGTGGGCGGTCGCATGCGGACCGTGACGTCTCCGCCACGGACGGTGATGGTCATGCGGGTGGTCGACCAGCCCGGCACGGCGTCGCGCGCGGCGCCGCGCGCGTCGGCGCGCTGCAGCAGCGCCACGGCACCGGCCCCGGCGGCATGGCCGGCGAGCTCGCGAGTCGCTCCCGCGGCGAGGAACTGAAGCGCGGTGAGCATGACCGCGACCGCGACCGGCAGCATCGCGACGAGCTCGACGCTCGCCTGGCCACGCTGCACCGGGCCCCGGCCAGGACGGGGCGGCGCCGGCGCCGCCCCGCCGTGTCGGCTCCCGACGAGACGGGGGTCGCACTCCACGGCTGCCCGAGCGCCGTGCGCCCGGAGTTCGACGGCGCCGCTCATCGCTGCCCCTGCGGCGCGAAGTGCGCCTCGCGCGCGACCGCGCCCAGCCGGCCGTCGCCGCCGGGCACCACGACGGGGACGGTGAGGCGCACCGCCACCCGGCCGTCGGCCGTCGTCTTGACGCGCACGTCGTCGCGCAGGCGCACGGGCAGCGCGGCGCGCGCGCCGAGGGTGGCGTCGTCGCCGAGCGCCTGAGCGCGCGCCGCGGCGCGTGCGGCCGTGCCCGCCAGCCAGGCGGCCTGGCCGGCGACGGCGACCTGCCAGCCGACGGTGGCGAGCGCCGCCATGAGCGGCAGGAGCGCGACGAGCTCGACGCTTGCCTGACCGCGCTCGCCGGGAGGACTGTGGGGCATGGCCGCACCATTGCGGCGGACCGCGTCACGAAACTAGACGCAGGTGTCGCAGAAGTGCGCGGGAAGGCGCGCGAGGCTCAGTACGCGTCGTTGCGGTGCTGCCGGTACACCACGACCAGCGAGTAGGACGCCGCGACGATGACCGCGAACCACAGCAGCGTGCCGGCCGTGGTGTCCCACAGGCGCTCGCGGATGGCCATCATCAGGACCGCCGCGCCCAGCGCCCCGTAGAGCATCCCGCGGTACCGGTCGCCGAGCGAGAAGATCGCGATGCGGTGCTCCCGGTACAGGCGCCATCCGATGAACGCGATGCTCACGGTGATGAGGATCGACAGGACCGCCTGGACGAACGAAGCGGTCCTGCCACCGCCCGGAATCCCGTAGACCGCGCCGGCGAGCACCAGGACGATGAGGACGTTGCGGGCCGTGGCGCTCATGCGCCTCCGAATCTAGCGCTGGGAGACTGTTGAAGTACTCGCGCGCCCGGCCGGAGGCGATGAATCAACAGCCTCCTAGGCCAGCTGGGCCGCTTCAAGCGGATGGCGCACCGAAGGGTCCGACGGGGATCCCTCCGGCGGCGGCACGTCGGCCAGCGCGGCCGCCTCGGGATCGGCGGGCTCGGGCGCGAAGCGATAGCCCACGCCGAAGTGCGTGTGGATGTAGCGCCAGTCCGGCGACGCCTTCTCGAGCTTCTGACGCAGCTTGCGCACGAACACGTCGACGGAGCGATCGCCACGGGCCATCGCGTAGCCCCACACCCGCTGGTAGATCTCCTCGCGCTCGAGCACCCGGCCCTCGGCGGAGGCGAGCAGCTCGATGAGCTCGAACTCACGGCGGGTGAGGTCGATGGAGATGTCGGCCACGAACGCCTGGAAGCGGTCGGCGCGGATCGCGAGCTCGCCGGCGACCACGGAGGCGCCCGCCGTCCGCGCCTCGGTCCGCCGGCGGCGGCGCACGACGGCCTCGACGCGCGCGATGAGCTCCTCGGGGTGGCAGGGCTTGGTGAGCCAGTCGTCCGCGCCCTGACGCAGGCCGCGGACCCGCTGGGCGACCGTCGACTGGCCGGTGCACACGATCACGCCGAGGCCCGGCAGACCGACGCTCAGCTTCCCGAGGTACTCCCAGCCGTGCTGGCCGAGCGCGCCGAGATCGACGACCACGGCGCTGAGGCGCATCGCGACGATCGTCTCGACGGGAACGGCGGTGGCCAGGACGCGGTGCTCCCAGCCGAGGCGCTCGAGGCGCTTGGTGAGCACCTGGAGGAAGCCGGAATCCGTGTCGATGACCGCGATGCGCGGCGGTGCTGACCCGGCGGGCGCAGCAGGGCGCTCAAGCTCCGCGCCTGGGAAGCGGTCCGTCATGCGCCGCAGTCTAGGGGCGGACCCGGACGGCGGGAGTCCCGTCAGGAGAAGATCACTGGATCTTCACAAGTCACCCCTGACGAACTCCGGAGCCCCCCTTACCCCGGCGTCGGGTGAGACGAGTCGGAGAACTCGCGGAAGAGCCCGGTCACGACGAACGCGGTCTGCTCGCCGATGTCGACCGCGTTGTCCCCGACGCGCTCGAACGCGCGGGCGACCATCGTCATGGTCATCGCCCACTCCCGCGTGTCCTCGTCGGTGCCCATGGACACCGCCAGGGCGAAGATCTCGCGGTTGAGCGCGTTGATGGTCCGGTCCTGCACGACGAGCGCCTCCGCGAGGCCCACGTCGCGTTCGGCGAACGCGCGCCGGCACAGGGTCACCTCGTCGCGCGCGGCGCGCCCCATGCGCAGGACGCGCTCGAGGATCTCGGCCTGCACGGGGGGCTCGTGCCCCGTGAGCGGGATCAGCTTGGCGATGTTCACGCACTGATCGCCCATGCGCTCGACGTGCTTGATCGTGTGCAGCAGCGCCGCGACGATCCGCAGGTCGCCGGCGACGGGTGCTTGGAGCGCCAGCAGCGACAAGATGCCCTGGTGCACCTCGAGGTACCGCCCGTCGAGACGGTCGTCGTCGGCGATGATGAACTCGGCGAGCTCGACGTCCTGGTGCTGCAGTGCCTCCAGGCACCGGTCCACCTGACTGACGACCATGTCGAGGCCACCGAGCGCCTGCTGCTCGACGGCGGCGAGCTCCTCACGGAACCGGTGGCGGAACTCGGTCACCCGGTCAGCCGAACTTGCCGGTGACGTACTGCTCCGTGCGCTCGTCGTCGGGATTGGAGAAGACCTTCTCCGTCGGGTTGAACTCGACGAGCTGACCGATCCGCTTGCCCTCCTCGACCTTCGCGACGGTGAAGAACGCCGTGCGATCCGAGACGCGGGCAGCCTGCTGCATGTTGTGGGTGACGATGACGATCGTGTACCGCTCCTTGAGCTCGCACATGAGGTCCTCGATCGCCCCGGTGGAGATCGGGTCCAGCGCGGAACACGGCTCGTCCATGAGGATCACCTCCGGCTCGACGGCGAGCGCCCGGGCGATGCACAGCCGCTGCTGCTGGCCGCCGGACATGGCGAAGGCGTTGGTCTTCATGCGGTCCTTGACCTCGTCCCAGAGCGCCGCGCGCCGCAGCGCCCGCTCGACGATCTCGTCCATCTTGCCCTGCATGCCGAGCACCTTCGGGCCGAAGGCGATGTTCTCGTAGATCGACTTGGGAAACGGGTTGGGCTTCTGGAAGACCATCCCGATGACCTTGCGCACCTGGACGGCGTCGATGTCGGGCCCGTAGAGGTCCTGGCCGTTGAACACGACCTTCCCGGACACCTTCGCCGAGGGCACGAGGTCGTTCATCCGGTTGAGGCAGCGGATCAGCGTGGACTTGCCGCAGCCCGACGGCCCGATGAACGCGGTGATCTCGCGCTCGGCCAGGTTGAACGTGACGTCCTGGACGGCCTTGACCGTTCCGTAGTGGACGGTGACGTCGGTCAGCTCGTAGGCCATGGTCGGCGACGCATCGAGCGCCTTGCCCCGCCCGGTCGCCCCGCCCACCTGCACCGAGCCGGCGGGCTGCCCGGTGCGCGGCTCGGCGGCGTCGTCGGTGGTGCGGACAGGATCGGGAGCGGTCATGCAGGGGTCACCACTTGGTCTCGTAGCGGTTGCGGAGGTAGATGGCCGCCGAGTTCATCAGCAGCAGGATGACGAGCAGGACGATGATGGCAGCTGCGGCGATGTTCTGGAACACGGCCTCGGGCTCGCCGACGGCGTTGAGGATCTGCGCCGGCAGCGCGGTGAAGGGCCCGTCGATCTCCGGGTTGAAGCGGAGGTTGGCCACCGCCCCGACGAGGATCAGCGGCGCGGTCTCGCCGATCGCGCGCGAGAGGGCGAGGATCACGCCGGTGGCGATGCCCGGGAGCGCGCCCGGGAGCACCTGCTTCCAGATCGTCTGCCACTGCGTCGCGCCCAGGGCGAGCGACCCTTCGCGGATCGACGATGGCACCGCGCGGATCGCCTCTCGGGAGACGATGATCACGACGGGCAGGACGAGCAGCCCGAGCGTCAGCGCCCCGGCCAGCAGGGTCGGCTGCCCGACGCCGAGTCCGAAGATGTCGACGGGACCGCGGACGATGAACGCGAGCCCGAGGATCCCGTAGACCACCGATGGCACCGAGGCGAGGTTCTGGATGTTCGTCTCGATCGTCCGGTTCCACCACTTCGTGGCATCGGCGTACTCCTCGAGGTAGACCGCGCTCGCCACCCCCACCGGCACGATGAAGGCCGCGACGAGGACCATGAGGTAGAGCGTCCCGATCAGCGCGGACTGGACGCCCGAGGACTCCGGGCGCAGCCGCGACGGAAACGACGTGAGGAAGTCCAGGCTCAGAAAGCTCACGCCGTCGTTGAGTGTCGTGACGAACAGCGCGGCGAGGAACGCGACGGCGATCAGCAGGCACAGCAGCAGCGCCGCGCGGAAGAGCAGGTCCTTCGTGCGCTCCCCGCTGCCGGCACGCTCGACCGCGCGGCGGGTGATGGCCTTCTCGGCGGCGATGGCCATCTACTCGTAGACCTGTCGGTACCTGCGGACGAAGCGGATGGCGAAGAGGTTCAACACGAAGGTGATGACGAACAGCGTGCCGCCGACGGCGAAGATCGTCCCGTAGGCGACACCGCCCGCCGAGATGTCCGACCGGGCCGTGTTCGCGATGAAGGCCGCCATGTTCTGATGCGCGGTCGTCAGATCGAGGCCCAGGTTCGGTTTGTTGCCGGCCGCCACGAGGATGAGGATCGTCTCGCCGATGGCCCGCGACGCCCCCAGGACCAGACCGGCGACCACCCCGGAGAGCGCCGCGGGGAACACGACGCGCACGACGACCTGCCATTTCGCGGCGCCGAGGCCGAAGGCACCCTCCCGGAGCGCCTGGGGGACCGAGGACAGTGCGTCCTCGGAGACCGACGCGATCGTGGGCACGACGAGGATGCCGAGGATGATCGCCGCCGACAGCCCGTTGAAGATCGAGACGTCGACGCCGATGTCCTGCAGCAGCGGGGTGAAGAACGTCAGGGCGAAGAAGCCGAAGACGATCGTCGGGATGCCCGCGAGGATCTCGACGACCGGCTTGAAGATCTTCCGGATGCGGGGGTTGGCGTACTCCGCGAGGTAGATGCCGACCCCGAGGCCGACGGGGATCGCGACCAGGAGACCGATCACCGTCAGGTACAGGGTCGACCAGATCAGCGGCAGCACTCCGAAGGACTGCGAGTCCCCGCCTGCCAGCGGCGTCCACTTCGTCCCGAGGAAGAAGTCGGCGAACGGGACCTGCTCGAAGAAGTTCACCATCTCCCGCAGAAGCGTGATGACGATGCCCGTCGTCGTGACGACCGACACGAGCGCGGCGAGGGCGAGCAGCCCCTTGATGACCTGCTCGCCGACCGACCGCCGCGTGCGGGTCCTCGTCAACTTCGACGAGGACACCGCGCCGCGTGAGGCAGCGGCTGCCGAGCTTGCCTCCATGCCTGGTCGTGCTACTCCGCCGCCGGCTTCTCGACGGGCGTGGCGCTGTTGATGTTCTCCAGCGCCTTGGTCTTCAGCTCGTCGGTCAGCGGGATGTAGCCCGAAGCCTCGTTGATCTGCTGGTTCATCTCGTTGATGAAGGTCAGGTAGCCCTTGATGGCCGGCATCTTGACCGTCTCGGCGGTCGGATACATGAACAGCGGGCGCGAGAGCGGCGCGTACTCGCCGCTGGCGATCGTCTCGACGTTCGGTTGGACGCAACCGTCGCCGTTGTCGACGGCCAGGGTCTTGAGCTTCTCCTTGTTCTCCTCGGCGAACGCGAAGCCGACGTAGCCCAGGGCGTTCTCGGTTCCCGAGATGCCGGTGACGATCTGGTTGTCGTCGGCGGACGTCTGCACGTTCTGCGTGCGCTGCTCGGCGTCGGTCTCGAGGGCCGCCTCGGTGAAGTAGTCGTAGGTGCCGGACTCCGTGCCCGGCGTGAAGAACGACACGGGCGCGTCGGGGTAGCCCGAGCCGAGCTCGGAGTAGTTCTTGACCTTCGACTTCGGCGCCAGCAGCTTCTTCAGGTCGGCGACCTTGATGCAGTCGTTCGGGAACTTGAGCGCGGGGTTGGCCACGACGGAGAGGCCGTCGATGCCGACCTGGACCTCGACGGGGTCGATGCCCTCCTTCTGGCAGGCCTCGTACTCGTCGGCCTCGATGGCGCGCGAGGCGTCGGCGATGTCGAGCTCACCGCGGCAGAACTTCTCGAAGCCGTCGCCCGTGCCTGCACCACCCACCGTGACCTGCAGCTTGGCGCCCTCCTCGCCGATCAGCTCGGCGGCGGCGTTGGCGAGCGGCTCGACGGTGGAAGAGCCGTCGATCCGGATGCTGCCCGACAGGCTGGAGACGTCGGTGCCCGACTCAGCCGGCTGGGTCTCGGTGGACGCGCCGCCGCCCGCCGGGGTGCTGGCCGTGGGCTCGTCATCGTCGCCACAGGCCGCGGCGCCGAACGCCAGGGCGCCGACGGTCAGCGCGGCGCAGAAGTTCTTTGACCTCACTCGAGCATCTCCTTCGAAGTGGTTTGCGTCCCCGCAGGCTGACCGGGAGCACCCGCCCACCCTGTTACCGACTCGTCTAGGAGATGTGAAGAGGGTGTGAAGTCTCGGGCGAGAAGCGGTAGCCGAAGCCCACGTGGGTGTGGATGAACCGGGAGCCGGGAAGCGCCGTCTCGAGCTTCACGCGCACCTTGTGGATGTAGACGTCGATGGAGCGGTCGCCGTCGCGCAGCGGTCCCCCCCAGACGCGCTCGTAGAGCTCGCGCCGCGAGACGATCCCGCCCTGGGAGCGGACGAGGGCGACCAGGAGCTGGAACTCCCGGACCGAGAGCGTCAGCGCGCGGCCCGCGGCCAGGACCAGCCCGTCGGCGGGCCGGATCTCGAGCTCGCCGGCTCTGAGCACCGGGTGGTCGGACGCCGTCTCCATCCGCCGGGAGGTTCGCGCGCGGATCCCTCGATCTCGGTTACGCGACCGTGAACCGGTTGTGAAAGAACCGTGAACTGCGCCGGACGGCCTCCATGGGCGTCCCTAGGCTGGGTCGCCGATGCCGTTGTTCCGCCGCCCCGGCCACGACCAGGCCGTCCTCGAGCTCCTGGAGGAGTCCGGCCGCAACGTCCAGCGCACCACCCTGCTGCTCCGCGACCTGCTTGCCGCCTGGCCCGAGCGCTCCGACCTCGTCCGGGAGGTGATGCTCTGCGAGCAGGAGGGCGACCGGATCACCCACGACATCATCCACCGCATCGGCGGGAACACGCTTCGGGCGCCCTTCGACCCGCAGGACGGGCACGCGCTCGCGACCGCGCTGGACGACATCGTCGACTTCGCCGAGCAGACCGCCGACGCACTCGGCCTGTACGGCGTCGAGGCGGCGATGGAGCAGAGCACCGCGCTCGCGGAGGTGCTCGTCGGGGCCGGTGAGCAGGTCGGGCGTGCCCTGCGCTGCCTGCGGACGGGCACCGAACTCGGGCCGCACCTCGTGGAGATCCACCGGCTGGAGAACGAGGGCGACCGGCTCAGCCGCGAGGCGATCGCGTCCCTGTTCGCCAACGGCATCGACCCGATGGTCGTCATCCGCTGGAAGGACATCTTCGAGAGCCTCGAGGCCTCCGTCGACGCGTGCGAGACCGTTGCCCACCTGCTCGAGGGCATCACCCTCAAGCGGCGGGCCGGCCGGTAGGGCACTTCGCCGCCGGCGACCGCTTCACGCCCTCGCAACCGCGGAGAACCGACCGCGGTCCTGGGCGGTTTCGCGCGCGTCGGGCCGGGTCACGCGCAGCCTCCGCGAGGGGTGCTATCCCTGCTGTCGCCCACCCGCCGAGCAGCCGCACGAGCCCGCCGCCGCCGTGGCGGTACCGCAGCAGCTCGACTCGGTCTCGCCCTCACAGCAGGACGCCTGAGCCGCGTCGCTGCCGCAAGCCGAGGTCGCCTCGGCCAGGCCGACGGCTCGAGCGGGAGGCTTCGTCGCGCGGACGATGGCCGACGCGGCGTGCTCGTGCACCCGGTGCCCCTCGACGAGTTCGACATCGACGAGCCCGGCGCCGACCAGCGAGCGCTCGAACTGCTCGCGGGTCAGTGCTCCCGCGATGCACCCGGTCCACTGCGCCATGTCCGCGCGGGTCGCCGCGTCCATGTCCGGGTCGGCGATGACGTCCGAGACGGCGAACCGGCCCCCCGGCCGCAACACGCGCGCGGCCTCGCGCAACACGCGATCCTTGTCGCCGGAGAGGTTGATGACGCAGTTGGAGATGACGACGTCGACGCTCGCGTCCGGGAGCGGGATGTCCTCGATGTGACCCTTGAGCCACTCGACGTTCGTCGCGCCCGCCGCGGTCGCGTTCGCCCGGGCGAGGTCGAGCATCTCGTCGGTCATGTCGAGCCCGATCGCCCGGCCGGTCGGCGCGACGCGCCTGGCGCTGATCAACACGTCCGCGCCGGCGCCCGAGCCCAGGTCGAGCACGACGTCGCCGGGGCGCAACTCGGCCACGGCGGTCGGCACCCCGCAGCCCAGCGACGCGGCGACCGCGGCGCCCGGCGCGTCGCCCGCTTCGCGCGCGCCGTAGAGCACGTCGCCGAAGACCTGCGTCCCCGCGGCATCGTCCAGCACGACCGGGGCGGGGCCGCAGCAGCTCTCACCGGCGCCCGCGCCGCTCGCGGTCGCGCGGGCCGCCGCGGCGTAGCGCTCGCGGACCGCCTCACGGACGTCGCCGCCGCTTCCATCGATGTTCGTCGATCCGTTCACGTGGTGGAGGCTACCGGCCCGCCGGCCGCTGTCAAGTCAGGCCAGCCAGGCCGAGAGCTCGTCGAGCGCCGCCGGCAGCACGTAGTAGTACGCCCACACGCCACGCCGCTCGGAGTCCACGATCCCCGCATCGCGCAGCTTCTTGAGGTGGTGGGAGAGCGTGGGCTGGGCGATGTCGAAGAGCGCGACGAGCTCGCACACGCAGACCTTCCCGGCGTGCTTGCGCAGGACGTCGACGAGCTGCAGGCGGATCGGGTCGCCGAGCGCCTTGGCCACCTCGGCCAGGCGGAGCGCCTGCTCGCGATCGACGTCCGGGAAGACGACGGGCTCGCAGCACGGCGCGCCACTCGCGCGCTTGGTCTTGGGTGACAGCTCGAGCTCGACGGACATGCGCGAAGCGTACGCGGTGACGCAACGGTGAACGTAGATTGCATCTACGAACGTCGATGGATACGGTGGCGCGATGGCGCTGCGGATCGGCATCAACGGCTTCGGCCGGATCGGGCGCCTGGCCCTGCGCGCCGCGTGGGGGAAGCGCGACCTCGAGTTCGTCCACGTCAACGAGCCCAACGCCGGCGCGCACACCTCCGCCCACCTGCTGACGTTCGACTCGGTCCATGGCCGCTGGGACCACGACGTCACCGGCGACGACGGAACGCTCGCAGTCGACGGCACCCCGCTCGGCCACAGCTCCCACGCCGCCCCGGGCGACGTGCCCTGGGCCGGGTGCGGCGTCGACCTGGTCCTCGAGTGCTCGGGCGAGTTCCGCACCATGGAAACGCTCGCGGCCTACTTCGAGCAGGGCGTCGGGAAGGTCGTGGTGGCCGCACCGGTCAAGGACGCTCGCGCGCTCAACGTGGTCGTCGGGGTGAACGACGACCGCTACGACCCCGGCCGCCACGACGTGATCACCGCCGCGTCGTGCACCACGAACTGCCTGGCACCGGTGGTCAAGGTCATCCACGAGGCGATCGGGATCCGGCACGGCGCGATCACCACGCTCCACGACCTGACCAACACCCAGACGCTCGTCGACGCGCCGCACAAGGACCTGCGGCGGGCGCGGGCGGCGGGCGTCTCGCTGATCCCCACCACGACGGGCTCGGCCACGGCGATCGGGCTCATCTTCCCGGAGCTCGAGGGCCGGCTGAACGGCTTGGCCGTGCGCGTCCCGCTGCTCAACGCGTCGCTGACCGACTGCGTCTTCGAGGTGGCGCGGCCGACCACGGTCGAGGAGGTCAACGGGCTCCTCAAGGCCGCCGCGGACGGTCCCCTCGCTCAGATCCTCGGCTACGAGGAGCGGCCGCTCGTGTCCGTCGACTACAAGGACGACCCGCGTTCGGGGATCGTCGACGCGCTCACGACGATGGTCGTCGACGGGACGCAGGTGAAGATCCTGGCCTGGTACGACAACGAGTGGGGCTACGCGAACCGCCTCGTCGAGCTCGCGGCCCTCGTCGGCGCCGCCGGGAGGCAGGGGTGAGCGTCACCGTGCAGAGGGCAGGCGACCTGCGCAACTACGTGCTGGTCACGGGCGCCTACTGGGCCGACACCATCGCCGACGGCGCGAGCCGCGTGCTGGTCCTCTTCTACTTCTACGAGCTCGGCTACAGCCCGCTGGCGGTCGCGTCGCTCTTCCTCTTCTATGAGTTCTTCGGGATCGTCACGAACCTCGTGGGCGGCTTCCTGGCCGCCCGGCTCGGGCTGAAGGCGACGCTCGTGATGGGGCTCAGCACGCAGATCGTCGCGCTGGGACTCCTCGGCCTGGCTCCCGCCGCCTGGCTCGTCGTGCCCTACGTCATGGCCTCCCAGGCGCTGTCGGGCATCGCGAAGGACCTCACGAAGATGAGCTCGAAGAGCGCCGTGAAGCTCGTCGTGCCCGAGGGCGACGAGGGCGCCCTCTTCCGCTGGGTGGCGATCCTCACGGGCTCGAAGAACGCGCTGAAGGGCTTCGGGTTCTTCCTCGGCGGCCTGCTGCTCACGGTCGTCGGGTTCCAGGCGGGCGTACTGCTGCTCGCCGGGATGGTCGTCGTCGCGCTCGGCGTGACGCTCGGCCTGATGCGCGGTGACCTCGGACGGCCGGACAAGAAGGCGCGGTTCAGCCAGATGTTCTCCCACAACCGGGGGGTGAACGTCCTGGCCGGCGCGCGGATCTTCCTGTTCGCCTCGCGCGACGTGTGGTTCGTCGTCGGCGTCCCGGTGTTCCTCCGCGACGAGCTCGGCTGGACCTTCTGGCAGGCCGGCTCGTTCCTGGCCGTGTGGGTCATCGGCTACGGGATCGTGCAGGCCTGCGCCCCGCGCTTCGTGCGGCGGCGCGCCGAGCGGGACGGCGAGCCCGACGGCGGCAGCGCGACGTGGCTGGCCTTCGTCCTGGCGGCGTTCCCGGCGGCGATCGCCGTGGGGCTGGCGGGCGGCGCGGATCCCGCGTTCATCGTCGTCGGTGGCCTCCTGGCCTTCGGCGTGATCTTCGCGATGAACTCCGCGGTCCACTCCTACCTCATCCTGAGCTACGCCGACGGGGACAGGGTCGCGATGAACGTCGGCTTCTACTACATGGCCAATGCCGGCGGGCGGCTGATCGGAACGGTCCTTTCAGGACTGCTGTACCAGTGGCAGGGCCTCGAAGCGTGCCTGTGGGCCAGCGTCGCGTTCGTGCTCGCCGCGGGGCTGCTGTCGCGGATGCTTCCGGCCGGCCCGGCCGGCCCGGCCGGCCCGGCGCCCGGGCCGAGCCCCCGGCTCGACCGGGTCGTCACACCCACGGCCGCCGTGACGTAAGCGCACGCACGCTCCGCGGCCGGCGTTCACCGGACGAACACATCGACCGATATCACTCTTTCTAGGGTCGTCGGCGTCCCCGAGCCCAAGGAGCCTTCCCATGCACGACCTCGACCGCCGCAGCTTCCTGCGACAGAGCACCGTCGCCGGTGCGGGCCTGTTCACCGCAGGAGCAGTCCAGACGCTCACCGCACGCGACGCGCTGGCCAGGAAGCTCGAGGGCAAGAGCCCGTACGGCCCGGTCAGGCCGATGCGCGACCGCACCACCGGCCGCGAGATCCTCGCCCTGCCCAACGGCTTCAAGTACGCGACCTTCGGCGCCATCGGGTCGACGATGTCCGACGGCAACCGGACGCCGCTGGCGCTCGACGGGATGGCCGCGTTCGACCACCCGTCCGAGCGCCGGCGCCACGTGGTGCGGCTGATCCGCAACCACGAGGACCGCAACCCCGCGGGCAAGGGCTCCAACCGGCCGGCTCCGGGTGAAGACGTGTACGACGCGCAGGCCGGCGGAGGGACTTCCACGCTGGACTTCGACGTCCGCAAGATGGAGCTCGTGCAGGACTTCATCTCGCTGAAGGGCACGATCGTCAACTGCGCCGGCGGCTATTCCCTGGGGCAGACGGGCTGGCTGACCGGCGAGGAGACCACGGAGATCCGCGGCGGAAAGAAGCACGGCTACACCTACTTCGTGCCGGTCGACCGCGATCGCGGAGAGGGCGTTCGCAGTGACCCGATCGTGCCGATGGGGCGCTTCGCGCACGAGGCCGCCGCCACCGACGACCGCACCGGCATCGTCTACCAGACCGAGGACGCCGGCTCGGGCCGCGGCTCCGGCTTCTATCGCTACATCCCGAACGTGAGGACGAACCTCGACGCCGGGGGCAGGCTCGAGATGCTCGCCGTGACCGGCAACGATCGGATCGACCTGCGCCAGGGCCAGCGGATCGGCGACACGCGGCCGGTCCGCTGGGTTGCGATCACCACCGTCGATCCGGCCGACAACGCCGCAGCCAACAGCGTCTTCGAGCAGGGCTTCGCGCAGGGCGGTGCGAAGTTCAACCGGCTCGAGGGCTGCTGGTGGGACGGCAGGCGCTCGATCTTCTTCGCCTCGACGAGCGGCGGTGACGTCAAGAACCCGGAGATGCCCAACCGCGACGGATTCAAGGAGGGCTACGGGCAGATCTGGCAGTACCGGGCCGAGGGCTTCGGCGGCGGAACGCTGACGCTCGTCTACGAGTCGACGGGCGCCGAGGCGCTCGACTCCCCGGACAACCTCTGCGTGACGCCGCGCGGCGGGCTGATCCTCTGCGAGGACGACGCGTCCAACGACAACGACACCCACCCGGCCAACCCGACGATCGAGAACGTCAACCGGTTGATCGGCTTCAGCCGCAACGGCGGTGTCTTCGAGTTCGCCGTCAACATCCTCAACGACTCCGAGCTGGCCGGCGCGACGTTCAGCCCGGACGGCAAGGTGCTCTTCGTCAACATCTTCGGCTCGAGCTCCGGCGCGGTCGACGACCCCGATAACAACGAGGGGATGACGGTCGCGATCAGGGGCCCCTGGGCCAAGGGCCCGCTGTAGGCCCGTGGCCACCGACGCAGCGGATCGGCGCTCCTGTCCCCCGGGAGCCCGCTTCGGGGCAGGCGGGCTCCCGGGGGAGCCCGCCTGATCCTCCGCGAGGGCCGATGCCCCGGCCGATCCACCTGAGCACGCCGCTCGTCCGCGCCGTGTGCCGGGGACTGCTGGCGGTCGCCGCCTTCCTCCTGCTCGCGGAGGACGCGCGAGCAGGGCGCGCGACGGTCTCCGGCACGCGACTGCTCTACGCCGACCTGGGCTCCGGGGCGGCCGGTGCCGCCGCCGAGCCCAACGACGTCACGCTCTCCGCGCGCGACGGGGCGCTCGTCATCGCCGAGTCGGGCGCCGGCGTGGTCCCGGTCGCCGGTGACGGCTGCGCCGTGACCGAGAGCACGGTGACCTGTCGTACCGCTGACGGCGCGCCGTTCGGCGCCGCGGACGTGAACCTGGCGGCGGGGGCCAACCGCGTCGCGGTCGCCGCCTCGGTCGGCGAGCTGCCGATCTCGCTGACCGGGGCGGACGGCGCCGACGTCCTGCGCGGCGGCCCCGGGCCCGACGTGATCATCGGCGGCGGCGGTGACGACGTGATCGAGGGCGGCGACGGCGACGACGTGCTCTTCGGCGACGAGGGAGCCGATCAGCTGCAGGGCGACGGCGGGCTCGACGAGTTCTTCGGTGACGAAGGCGATGACGTCCTGCGCGCCGTCGACGGCATCGGCGAGGTGATCGACTGCGGTGGCGGGGTCGATCGCGTCGAGGCGGACGCCGTCGACGTGGCCGAGGCCGACTGCGAGTCGCGGGGCGCAGCTGGCGTCGTTCCCGGCAGGCCGCCGGACGACGACGCACGGGAGCAGCTCCCGCCGCCTGGCGTCGCAGCTCCCGCCCCCGGCGAGCTGCGCGGCCTGCGCGTCAGGTCGCGTTGCTTCTACCCGGGTGAGCCCGTGAGCCGCGCCCGCCGCTCGACGTGCCGGCGGCCGACGCGCGGAAGCGCCCTGCTCGTCGAGGCCACGGGAGCCGTGGCCGTGGTCGTCGGGATCCAGCGCGTGCTGCCGGGGAGGCGGGCGGGCCCGCGATGCCTGCCGGGGCGCCCGCGCGCGGTGGGGCTCTGCCGCCGCTACGTCCGGGCGGCGGTGCTGCGCCGGACGGTGCCCGCGGGCACCACCGCGCTCGGCCTCACCGGCCGATGGCCGGCCGCGCTCGGGCCCGGGCTCTACCGTGCGGCCTTGTCCGTGGAGGTCGCGGGCCAGCCGGCGGGCCGGCGGCTGTTCGCGTTCTTCCGCGTCGTCGCGGCACCGCCGCGCGACCGCTCCCGCAGTGAGCGCGCGCGGCGGTGATCGCCGACGTACCGGTGTCCGGCGGGCTGCCGACGTCGCCCGCGCGGTCGCCGCCGGTCAGCCGAGGGGCACGAGCCGCGTGGCGGCGGCCTTCCACGTCGCGGCCACCAGGACACCCGCCCGGAGGTCGAGATGCGCGACGGCGGTGGTGCTGACCTCGGCGGTCAGCCGCTCGGCGCCGTCGAGCCCGAGGCGGACGCGCCCGCCGATCGTGGTGACCGACAGGACGCGGGCCTCCACGCGGTTCTGCGCCGATCGGGGTGCGGTCTGCCCCGCCGGCTCGACCGTGACCTCCCACGGGAACACGGTGGCGGCGACGGGTCCTGACGCCACGTCGGTGCTCCGGATCGCGTGGCCGCCCGCGAGGACGACGACGGTGCTGCCGTCGGCCTGCGGCGTGGCGGTGCCGCGCAGGACGACGGCGCCGGTGAAGTCGGCGACGAACGCGGTGGCCGGGCACGCGGCCAATGCGCTGGCCGTGCCCTGCTGGACCACGCGGCCGCGGTCGAGCACCGCGACCTCGTCGCCGAGCAGCGCGGCCTCGGTGAAGTCGTGTGTGACCAGGATCACCGGGATCTCGCTGGCACGCAGGACGTCGGCGAGCTCGCGCCCCGCGGCGGCCCGGGTGCGGGTGTCCAGGGCCGAGAGCGGCTCGTCGAGCAACAGGACGTCGGGGCGGCGGGCCAGGGCGCGCGCCAGGGCGACGCGCTGGCGCTCCCCGCCCGAGAGTGTGGCGGGGCGGGCGTCGGCGAGCTCGGCCAGGCCGAAGCGCGCAAGCCAGGCCCGCGCCTCCTGCTCGCGGGTGGCGCGCGGGCGATCGCGGAGCGCGTAGGCGACGTTCTGCCAGGCACGCCGGTGGCCGAAGAGCGCGTAGTCCTGAAAGACGTAGCCGCAGCGGCGCTGCTCCGGGCGGCGGTCGATGCCGCGGACGGTGTCGAGCCACACCTCCTCCCCCGAGGTCACGCGGCCGCTCGCGGGCCGCAGCAGGCCGGCGGCGACGCGCAGCGCTGAGCTCTTGCCGGCGCCGGACGGCCCCGCGATGGCCAGGCAGCACCCGGCGGGGACTTCGAGGTCGACCTCCAGGCGCAGGGCGCCGAGGTCGGTCTGCGCCTCAACGCGCAGCAAGACGGGGGGTCGCTGCGCGGGTGGCGAGCTTGACGGTGAGCAGGATCGCCCCGGACACGGCGACGAGGACGGCGGAGAGGCCGAGGGCCGCGGTGAAGTCGGTGGCGAAGCGCTCGTAGATGGCCAGCGGGACCGTCTGGGTCACGCCCCGGAAGGAGCCCGCGAACATCAGCGTGGCCCCGAACTCCCCCAGCGCCCGGCCCCAGGCGAGGGCCAGGCCGGCGACGAGGCCGGGCAGCGCGGCGGGGATCGCGACCCGGGCGAAGGTCGTGGCCTCGCCGGCACCGAGCGTCCGGGACGCCTCGAGCCAGGACGGGTCCAGGGCACCGAAGGCGGCCTCGGCCTGGCGCAGGTAGAACGGCGCGGCGACGAACGTGAGCGCCAGCACGACGCTGGCGGTGGTCAGCACGACGCGGAGGCCCGCGTCGTCGAGCGTCTGCCCCAACAGCCCGTTGGGCCCGAGGGCGGCGAGCAGGCCGACGCCCGCCACCGCGGGCGGGAGGACGAGCGGCAGCTCGATGAGCGTGACCACGACGCTGCGCCCGCGAAAGCTGCGCGTGGCCAGGAGGTAGGCCGCCGGCGTCCCGACCAGCACGATGATCGCGACGGCCAGCGCGCTCGTCCACAGGCTGAGCGTCAGCGCGTCGACGGCGGCCGGGTCGCCGAGGCTGGCCAGCAGGTCGCCTGGGCCGGTGTCGACGAAGATGGCGACGATCGGCAGCGTCAGGAAGCACAGCGCCAGCGCCAGCGCCGCGCACAGCAGCGGCGCAAACCAGCGGGCCTGCGTCATGTCCCGGCCGGCGGACCGAAGCCGTGGTCGCGCAGCGCCTGGGCGCCCGCGCCCGCGAGCAGCCCGTCGACGAACGCCCGGCCGCCGGCCCGGTTCGGGGCGCCCCTGACCACGGTCACGCCGTATTCGACGGTCGGCTTCAAGGCGTCGGGCAGCTCGATCGCCCTCAGCTTCCCGCGGGCGCCCGCGACGTCGGAGCGGTAGACGAAGCCGGCGTCGACGGCGCCCTGGGTGAGTTTGCCGACGATTCCGCCGACGTCGGGCTCCCGCGAGCGGACGTTGGCGAGGATCGCCTCGGACCGCGTCGCGGGCAGGCGGTCCAGGACGGCGCGCGTGTACTCGCCGACCGGGACGCCGTCGGCACCGAGGGCGAGCGTCACCCCGTCCCGGCCGAGATCCGCGAGCGACGCGACCTTGCCGCCGGCCGCCGGGACGGCGAGGACGAGCTCGTTGGTCGCGAAGCGCACGGGCCGCTCGACCAGGCCCTCCTCGAACAGCTGGTCGGGCAGCGTGACGTTGGCGGCGGCGAAGACGTCGGGCGTGACCCCCTGGCGGATCTGGGCCGCCAGCTCGTCGGACCCGGCGAACGACAGCCGCACCACTCCCCCGTCGAACCGCTCGCCGTAGCGCGTCAGCGCCTGCTTCAGCGACGCGGCCGCCGCGACGACGACCTCGCCGGACTTCGGACGCCGGCCCGCCCCGTTCTCCGCGTCGCCACCGCACGCGCTGGGCGCTCCGGCGAGCAGCGCGACGACGAGCGCCGCCAGCGCGATACCCGGGCGCCCCGGCCGCGTCACAGAGCCGCTCCCGTGCCGGCGATGTCGTAGGCCGGGAGGGCGCCGGCCCGATCGCGGAAGCGGGTGGTGCCGAGGAGGTCGAGCAGGGCGGCGATGCCCGGAGCGGCAGCCCAGCGGTCGAGCACCCAGAGCTCGACGTCGTGGACCTCCAGCGCGAGGAAGTCGAGGCCCACCGCGACGGCGACGGGCTCGATCGTCACGGCGGCACCCCGGTGATCGAGGGCCGCACGCGCCGCGTCGAGGTGACCGGCGGCTGTCCTGTGCGCCGTGGCGCGCGGAGCTCCGAGCCGGCGCGCCGCGCGCTCGAGCGCCTGCTGGCAGGCGGCGGTGCGATCGCGTTGAACCAGACGTACCGCTCCCGTGAGCAGCGCCTCCAGGCTGGGACGGGCGAGCCCGGGGTGCGTCGCGATCCCCGACCGCCACCGCGCGACGTGCCAGCGCCGCAGCCCGGGTCGCGCCCGCGTGCGCAGCGAGCGGGCCGGGCCGTGCACGAGCGCGCCGTGGCAGCGGCCGGCCGCGAGGGCCGCGAGCGCCTGTCCGCTGGTCGCCGGCACCCCGACGAGACGTGCGCCACCCGCCCGCTCCAGCAGTCCCTCCGCGATGCCCAGCACCGGATCGCAGCCCGCGACGACCGCGCCACCCGGCGCGGCACCGGAGAAGAGCTGCACGCACCCGTCGGCGACGACGCCGTCGGCCGGCGCTCCCACCGCCCCCAGCGCGCTGACCGGATCGACGACGCGCGCCACCAGCGTCCCTCCGATCCAGGAGGCCCGCGCGAGCGTGCCGTCGGGCAGAGACTCCCCGAGCACCGCCACCGCGGGGCCGACCCCGTCCGGGGTCGTCGCGCCGAAGAGCCGCTCGACCGTCGTGCCGAGCGCGCGCGCGATGCGGATCGCCGCGTCGGTGGCGGGCATGTGGCGCCCGCGCTCCAGTGCGCCCACCAGCGCGCGGCTGACCGCGGCGCCTTGAGCGAGCTCGCCCTGGGTCAGGCCCGCCGCCGAGCGCTGCTCGCGCACCCGCCGCCCGATGCCTTCCAGCGCCTCGATGCGCGGATCCTACGCCAATGACAGGATCCTGCGAGCGCGAGGCGCCGGGCTCACGTTCGAGAACCCGACGAACCACTTCGATCTGCTGCGCTCCCTCGAGGACGCCTTCGGCCTCGACCCGCTCGGTTACGCCGCGCGCACGGAGGTCACGGGGCTCCCGCTCGAGACGGTGCTGAAAAGCGGCCGGCCGCAGCGCTAGCGCGAGAGGAACCGGTTGAGCTGGCCGGCCACGAAGGGGTCATCGGGCTCGAGCTCCTCCCACATGAGGCGCACGGGCGTCCAGCCGGCGAGCAGATAGCGGCGGTCGCGCCGCCGGTCCTCGAGCACCTCGCGCCGGCGCTGGTGGTGGGCACGCGAGTCGAGCTCGACGACCAGCCGCTCCCTTCTCCACACGCAATCCGCCTCACAGCCGGCGATCCGCTCGTTGCGCGCGTCGGGCGGGCGGATACCCCAGCGCCACGCGTAGGCGGTGAAGCGCCGCTCGAGCTCGGACTTCGCGCGGGCGTCCTCGGAGTGGATGAGCATCGCGGTGCGCCTCCAACCCGCACGGCCGGGAAGCCGGGCGTGCTTCTCTTCGAGCTGTCGCTTCGGCAGCTCACGCAGCTGGTCGGCGACGAGGCGCAGCTCGCGGTAGGAGAGACGATCGGCGCGGTCGATCAGCGTGCGCGCGCCGTCGGTGACGCGCAGCAGCCCCTCGAAGCGCAACACGTCGTCGTGGGGGAGCCTGCGCGTGCGGTGCACCGTGACCCCCGGCTTCGCCTTGCGGTCCTTGGTGGTGGTGACGTGGATGGGTGGCGGGTGGTCGTCGTCCTCGGGGATCCAACCGTAGAACGCGCAGGCACTCTCGTCGGCGAGCGCGGCGTCACCGCCGCACCACCACGTCGCCGCGAGGTACTCGGGCTTCCGCGAGATCGCGCGGTGCCCGACCGTGTAGACGCCGGGATGCAGCTCGTGGAGCCGATCCTGCACCATCCACCGGCGGACCTGGCGTCGGTCCACGCCGAGCGCGTCGAAGTCGCTTCGTCGCAGGATCGACCACTGCGCTTCGGCCTTCTCGACAACCGTCATCCATGGGGGCTTGGGCTTCAGTGACGCCATCTGTGGTCACTAGGGCCCAAGCCCCCGCCCTCGCCCCCCGCCGACGCGCCAGCTCAGACCAGATCCACCAGCAGCGTCGACCAGGCGAAGCCCTTCGCCGCCTGGCCGGTCCCGTCGCGCGGGTCGTAGTACTCGCGAAAGCCCTCCCGCAGCGCCGCGCGGGCGAGCGGGGCGACGATGCGCTCCGCGTCGGCCTCGTAGCCCAGCGCGCGCAGGGCGGGCACCAGCAGCCATGCGGTGTTGACCCACGAGGGCCCGCGCCAGTTGCGCCAGCGGTCGAAGTGCGGGGTGTAGGCGGGCTCCTCCATCGACACCGAAGGGATCCCGACGGGCGCGCGGTACCGGCGCGCGTCGAGCAGGTGCTCCTCGACCAGACGCCGCTTGACGTCGTCCGGGACGCCGGGAAGCGCGAGCGGCGCCAGGCAGGACCACGTACTCACCCGGACGGGCGTCTCCCCCGGGCCCGCGAGGTCGAAGAAGAGGCCCGTGGCCGGATCGAGGCTCCGCCAGACCAGCCCCCGCTCGGTCTGCGCCGCGCGCAGCGCCCACGAGGGCTCGCCCGTCATCCGCGCCATCGCGTGCAGCGAGAGCGCGTAGGCGACGTTGACGAGCACCTCCTCGACGTGGAGTTCCCCGCATGCCGCGATCCGCCGGGCGCTGTAGCCCAGGCGCCGGCACTGCTCGATGAGCAGCGCCGCGCTCGGCTTGTAGTGCGCGTAGCGGCCGAAGACGACGTCGAACTTCGGGGAGTCGTCGAGGCCGGACTCGTCGGGCAGGATGAGCGAGAGCAGCCCGTCGCCGTCCGGGTCGCGCTCCCGCGCCAGCCAGTCCAGGTGCGCGGCGATCTGCTCGAGCGCCGCCACGTCGCCCGCCGGTCCGGCCCGCTCCCAGGCCACCGCCAGCAGCGGCGGGTCGATCGTCTCGGTGTGGGTCGCGCCGAGCACCCGCCCGGTCGCGTAGAACGGCGCGCGCCGCCAACCCGCCGGCCAGCCCCAGAAGACGGTGTGCGGCAGGAAGCCGTCGGGCCGCCCGGAGCGCAGCAGCGTCCGCAGCTCGGCTTCGGCCCGCGCGCGGTCGAAGTGGCTCCACGCGATCGCGTGGAAGCACGAGTCCCAGTGCCACTGGTGGCGGTAGCGCGGCGTCGACGGGCACGTGTAGGCGTACGCCAGCCCGTCGGCGCGGCGCACCCCGGTGCGCCAGTTCTCACGGAGCACGCCGGAGGCGCGCGCCCGGAGCTCGGTGACCTCCGTGGCCACCAAGCGCCCTGGCGCCGCGACGGCGCTCACGTGGGCTGCAGCGCCAGCTCGTCGTAGGTCAGCGACGTGCGACGTCGCGCACGGCGCAGCACCGACTCGACGGCGCGAACGTGGCTCGGGTGGTCGAGATCGGCGGGATGCAGGTCGAGGCGCAGAAGCGGGCCGGCCAGGAACGCTCCCGCGCGGATCGCCCCCGGCATCGCCTGCCGCTTGAACTGCGTGGAGGAGCCGAACCTCAGCGCCTGTGCGCGCGTCGTGCAGCGCCCGTGGTCGTAGCTCAAGCTGTGCAGCGACGCCCACCAGTCGAAGCTCGCGGCCAGCGCGCGCCGCAGCACCGCGGTATACGCGTAGGCCGGCGCCACGAAGCCGCGCGGCTGGATGCCGGCGAGGCGCAGCACGCGGCGGCCCGCCTCGACGGCGCGCCTGGTCTCCGCGTCGTCGAGACCGACGAACTCCGCCGCGCCACCGCCCTGCAGGCGCGCGTAGGCCTGCCGCGCCGGGCTCGCGGAGCGCCGCACCTGGCGGTGCTGGAAGCCGTGCTGGGCGATCGTGTCGCCGCGCTGCACCCGGTCCGCCAGCCAGTCGACCATCTCGGGGCGCCGGTCTGAGAAGGGATGCAGATCGCTCGCGGGGATGACCAGCAGCGTGACCCTGCCGATGCCGTGGTCGTCGAGCCAGTCGCGGATGAGCGCACAGCGCTCGTACGTCGCGGGCTCCACGTCGTGAAGTGCGACCGCGAGGACGCCGCCGGTCACAGCGCCGCCAGGCTGCGCCGCTCGGCCCCGAAGAGCTGCGCCCAGCGCATGCGCCACCCGAGCGCGGCGGCCGACGCGAGATCCTGCGGCGCGCACAGCGCGTCGGCGATCGCCTCGACGAGTCCGGGCAGGTCGCCGGGGGCGAAGCGGTGCGCGAGCGCGCCGCACTCGTGCCCCGACGGCGCCGTCGAGCAGGCCACGACCCGCGCACCGCTCGCGGCCGCCTCCAGCCCGACCAGCCCGAAGGTCTCGTGCACACCGGGCATGACGACGCAGCCTGCGCCGGCGTAGAGCCGCGCGAGCTCGTCGCGGTCGGCGACGAAGGGATGGAAGGAGACACGGTGGGCGATCCCGTAGCGCGCGGCACGGGCGCGAAGCTGGTCCTCGACCGGTCCGGAGCCGACAAGACGCAGCTTCCACGGCTCAGGTGAGCGCGCGGCCGCTTCGAGCAGCTCGAGCACGCCCTTCTCGCGCCCGAGCCGCCCGACGTAGAGCACGTGGTCGCCGCGCGCCACCTCCGCCTGGGGCCGGAACGCCTCGTGGAGGCCGAGGCGCAGCGGCAGATCGGCTTCCCGCCCGCAGTCGGAGTACGGATCGACGACGGACATCACCGCGTCCGCGGAGCGATACGCCCGCCGCAGCCAGGCGCGCAGCAGACCGACGTAGAGCCCGTCGGGGCCCGGCAGGCCGGCCGCATCGAGCTCGGCGGAACCGTGGTGCACCGCGACGACCTTCGCCCCGAGCCGGTGCGCCGCCCGCGTGACGTTGACCGGCCCCCAGAACGGGTCGTGGAGCAGGACGACATCGGGGCGGATGCGGGCGAGCGTCTGCTCCAGGCGGGTGACCCCGAGCGGGAGCCGGTAGCCGTTGGAGCCCGTGAGCGTGACGGACGGCAGGCTGTGGAGACCGCCCTCGTGGCGCTCCTCGCAGCCCGGCACGACGACGTGGTGCTCGAAGGCCCCGGTCGCCTTCGCGTAGGCGACCTTCGCGTCGAGGTAGGTGCGGATCCCACCCGAGCGCGGCGCGTAGAACAGCGCGACGTCGCAGACGCGCAGGGGCGGCGGCGCGACCAGCCGCAGCGCCGGCGCCCCCGGGCGCCTGACGGAGCGCTGCGCAGGACCATCGGACGCGCCCCGCCATCCACGATCCGGCTCCCTCGCCGGACCGCTCCGAGTCTCGAAGAGCTTCTCAGGCGGCACGCCGCGCCCCGGCGGCGTCCGTGGCGCCCAGGGCGGCGCGGTAGCCGTCGGCCAGGCGCCCGAGCGCCCGGTCCCACGTGCGCTCGCGGACGGCGGAAAGCGCCGAGCGCGCCAGGCGCTCGCGTAGCAGGGGCTGGGCCGCGAGATCGCAGACCGCCTCGGCCAGCGCCCCCGCCCACGGCTCGCGCAGCAGGCCGGTCACCCCGTCCTCGATGAGCGAGAGCGGGCCGCCCTCGGCCACCGCCACCACCGGCAGCCCCGATGCCTGGGCCTCGAGCAGCACCTGGCCGAAGGTGTCGGTGCGGGAGGCGAAGAGGAAGCCGTCGGCGCTCGCGTAGGCCCGTGCGAGCTCATCGCCCTCCAGCCAGCCGAGGAACGTCGCGTGCTCTCCGAGCGCGCTGCGGAGCTGCGCTTCCTCCGGGCCGCCGCCGGCGAGCACGAGGTGCAGCCGCGGGTCGCGCTCACGCGCCGTGAGGAACGAGGCGGCGAGCAGGTCGGCCCCCTTCTCCCTGGTCAGCCGGCCCGTGTACAGGACGTTGAAGCCAGGGCCGAAGAGCCCTTCCTCGCGCTTGGCCGGGTCGAAGCGCCCGAGGTCCACGCCGCGGTCCCAGCGACCGATCTTCTCCGCCGCGATGCCCATCTGCCGCAGCACGGCGTCGCTCTGGGGGCTCGGGGTGAGCACGTGCCGGCACTGGCCGTAGAAGGCGGCGATCGCCAGGCGGGCGTACAGCCCGAGCTTCGGGTCGGAGGAGCGCAGGCCCGCGTAGGCGGCGAGCTCGGTGTGGTAGCTGCCGAGGATCGGCACGTCCATCATCCGCGCGATGACCGCCGCGGCGACCCCGGACGGCCCGGGCGAGCAGAGGTGCACGAGGTCGTAGCGGCCCTCGGCGAGCGTCTCGACGATCGCGGGCAGCGACGGCACGCCGACCTTGAGGCCCGCGTAGAACGGGATGTCGACCTCGGCGACCGCGCTCAGCCGGCGGTCGACGTTGGGGTCGGTGCCGACGATCTCGACGTCGAAGCCGGGAACGCCGCGGTCGCGGATCTCGTCGAGCGTGTGGGTGACGCCGTGCATGCCGCCGACGGCGTCGGCCACCAGCGCGACCCGCAGGCGTTCGCCCTCGCGCTGTACGAGCTTGCCCTTCTCCTTGCCGAGGAACGCCGCGGCCGGCGCGTAGGGAATCGCTGCGACGCACGCGTCGAACAGGCCACTCGCGGCCCTGCCGTAGTCGGGCGAGGCCGACCGGGTCTGGGTGACGACCTCCTCGACGGCGCGGACGAGCTTGCGCTCGTGGGCGCGGCGCGCGCGGCGGAAGAGGTCGGCGTGGGAGAAGTCGTCGTCCTGCAGGTAGGCCAGGAACTCCGCCTGGCCCGCCTGGAGATCCGTCGCTTCCAGCCAGGCGGCCAGCAGCGTGCGCGCGTCGTCGGGCCCGAGGTCGTTGTGGGCGGTGCCCGAACGCGCGTCGCCCTCGAGCATCACGCGCTCGATCATCTTCAGGACGGCCTGCGGGTTGGGCTTGGCGCCCGCGGTGCCCGCCCCGAGCGCACGGGACGCCAGGCCCATCGCCGCGTGGGCCCACTTGGCGGCCGAGCCCTGCTCGCCGCGGGCACTCGCACGGCCCGCGCGGACGTGCGCGAGGAACTCCCGGGGCGTGGCGCACCGCGGCGTCTCGGTGAACGTGCGGCCGATGTCCACGCCCGCGTGGTCGTCCGACCCCCCGACGCCGGTGCCCCCGTGGGTCTCGATGTAGATCGCGGCGGGCGCGTTGAGCTCCTTCGCGCGAGAGCCGTTCCGGGTCTCCCAGACCGGGAAGAGCTGCGCGAGGCGACGGCGGTGGCGCGGGGTCAGCGGCGCCTCGACCGCGTAGAACGGGTGCGCGAGCGCCGTGGCGATCTCGTGCTCGTGCAGGTACTCCGCGCACGCCTCGACGTCTGCGTTGTGGAACTGGAGCCACTCGTGGTCGTCGGGGGTGATCCCCCAGCAGAGGACGTGCACGTGCTGGGGCTCACCCTTGAAGGCGACCGTCAGCTCCTCGGAGAGAAAGACGCGTGGATCGTCGGCGATCTCCAGCGCGCCGGCGATCGTGTCGTGGTCGGTGAGGGTCACGAAGTCCATGCCGCGGCGCGTGGCCAGCTCGAGCACGTCCTCGGGCGGCGTCGCGCACTCGGGCAGCCCCAGCGAGGTCTGCACCCCGAGCTTGGAGACCACGGAGGCGGTGGAGTGGCAGTGCAGGTCGACCCGGCTGGTCTGGAGGGATGTCATCGATGCTCCCGTTCTCGCTTCCCGAATGTGCTTCCAGAAGGCAATCTGCCCTGCAAATGGCGGTTGTATGTGACCGCGCCGCCAACCTCGTGTGACCGTCTGGTTACTCCCCGGGGGTCCGTCCGGCGCGTGTGACATGACCCCCGGATGCCTGCGACGCTGACGGCCGGCCGGGAGCGCGTGGTGCTCGAGAGAGCCGGCGTGCGGCTCGAGATCGCCTTGCTTCCGCTGGCGATCGACGTGCGGCGCCTGACGCCGCGTGACGGGGGTGCGAAGTGGCGCCGCCTCCTGCGTGGCGTGCACGTCTGGGCGGTCGACGGAGAGGTCCACGACCGCTTCCTCCAGCTCACGGAGGGCGTGATGGCCCGGGAGGAGCTCGGCTTCCCCGAGCGCGCGGTCACCGCGAGCATGGCCGAGCACCTCGCCGACGGCGTCGTGCTCGCGCTGCGGCTGCAGGGCGGGCGCCACGCGAAGCTGCGCCTGACCGTCCCGGACACCGACCGCGTGCTCTTCGAGCTGGACGCGGAGGACGCGCCGCTGCGCCTCGCGCTCGAGTGGGGAGCGCGGCCGGAGGAGCGCTTCAACGGGCTCGGAGCACGGCACCATTCGAGCGTCGACCACCGCGGGCGCGCGATCCAGCTCGGCGCCGACCGCGCGTACACGGGCCCCGACTGCCCGCCGGACATGCTCGAGCTCGGCGGGATCCCGCAGGGCGACTACGCGCCCGCGCCGTGGCTGCAGAGCTCGCGGGGGTACGCCGTGTGGGTCGAGACGCACGCCAACGGCACGCGCTTCGACCTCGGCGCCACCCAGGGGCGCTACACGGTGAGCACCCGCGCCGACGCCGGGCCCTTGCGTGCCCACGTGCTCACCGCGCCGACGCCGGCCGCCCGTCTGCGCCACTACCTGCGCCTCACGGGGATGCCGCGGCTGCAGCCCGAGTGGGGCTACGGCTTCTGGAAGTCGCGCGACGTCTACGACCACCAGGACGACGTGCTCGAGGACTTCACGGGCTGCGGCTGGCACGACATCCCGCTCGACGCGGTCGTCCTCGACTCCCCCTGGGAGACGCAGTACAACACCTGGATCCCGAACCCCCACCAGTTCCCCGACTTCGAGGGGATGGTGCGGCTGATGCGGTCGTCCGGGGTGAGGACGGTCGTGTGGGTCGTGCCCTGGACGAACCTCGAGTCCGTCGACGGGCAGGTGCCCCCCGACCCCGGCTCGCGCCGGCTGCACCGCGAGCCCGCGCCGAACTACCAGGAGGGCGCCGACGCCGGGCATTACGTGGGGGCCGCGGACGGCTCGGGGCCGTACGTCGCGCGCTGGTGGATGGGCACCGGCTCCCCGGTCGACTTCACCTCGCCCGCCGCGGAGGAGTGGTGGCGCGACCAGGCGCGCACGGTCCTGCGGCTCGGCGTCGAGGGGATCAAGGCCGACGACGGCGAGGGCTATTACTTCCCCGACGACGTGCGCTTCGCCGACGGGACCACCGGCGCGCAGTCCGCGTGGAGGGTCGGCGCGCTCTACCGCCGCTCGATGCAGGCCGCCCTCGACGACGTGCACGGCCTGGGGCGCGGGGTGCTCTTCGGGCGCTCGGGTTGGACGGGCCAGCAGCAGGACGGCTTCCTCTGGGCCGGCGACCAGGTCTCGGACTTCTGGTCCCTGCGCATCCTGGTCGCGTCGACTCTCGCGGCCGCCTCCACGGGCTTCTCGAACTGGTCGCACGACGTCGGCGGCTACCTCGGCGAGCGCGGCCTCACACGCGCATCGAAGGAGCTGCTGATCCGCTGGGCGCAGCTCGGCTGCTTCACCCCGCTGATGCAGGCGCACGGCCGCCTCGAGCAGGAGCCGTGGACCTATGACTCAGAGACGCTCGCGATCTACCGCGCGTACGTCGTCCTCCACGAGCAGTTCGTGCCCTACGTCCGGGCGGCGGCCCTGACCGCGCAGCGAGCGGGCGTGCCGATCATCCGCCCCATGCCGCTGCTGGCCCCGGACGACGAGCGCGGGTGGTCGGTCGCCGACGCGTTCGGCTACGGGCCGTCGCTGTGGGTCGCGCCCGTGCTCGAGCGTGGGGCGACCGAGCGCGAGACGCTGCTGCCGCGCGGCGAGTGGCTCGAGGCCTCGACGGGGAAGGCGGTACGCGGCGGGCGCGAGGTGCTCACCGACGCACCGCTCCACCAGATCCCCGTCTGGGTGCGCCGCGGGGCGATCGTCGTGACGCTGCCCGCCGCGCACGTCGCCGGCGGGCTCGGCGACACGCCGGAGAGCGAGCGCCCGCTCGAGGCGACGCTGTGGGGCGAGCCGGCCTGCGACCGCTCGTCGACCCGGCTGGCCGACGGCACGCGCATCTCCTGGCGCCGCGGGCGCGGATGGTCCGTGAGGACCCGGGACGGCCGCGACCGCGACGTCACCTTTCGCGTCGTGTGAGCCGCCGGGCACCCTCGAGCTCTCCGACGGTCGACGGATGTTCGACGCCGGAGCTGCCGCCCCGCGGACCCGGCTGGGATACGGTCTCGTCGATGTCGGTCCCCCGGCTCCGGGCACTGCTCCTCCTGCTCCTCCTCGGCGGACTGACCGGCACGGTCGCCCACGCCGCCGTCCGGACCGGCGACAACGCACCCGACCGGCTGGTGGGCACCGGCGCGAAGGACATCCTGCGCGGCCGCGGCTCGCAGGACAAGCTCTTCGGCCGCGCGGGCAACGACCTGCTCTCGGGCGGCAGCGCCGGCGACTTCATCCTGGGCCAGGAGGGCAACGACGACCTCGACGGCGGCTCGGGCAACGACCGCATGGACGGCGGGCCCGACGGGGATGTCCTCTTCGGCGACACGGGCAACGACATCCTGCAGGGCGGCCCGGGCAACGACGAGCTCGACGGCTTCGACGGAGACGACGTCATCTTCGGTGGCGAGGGCAACGACCTGCTGGTCGAGACCCGCTTCGGTGACGACCGCCTGCTCGACGGCGGCCCCGGCGACGACGTCCTGATGGGCAACGCGGGCAGCGACCGGCGCCTCGAGGGTGGCGAGGGCGACGACATCCTCTCGGGCGGGACGGGCAACGACGGGCTCGACGGCGGACCCGGGGACGACCTGCTCTTCCCGGGGTCCGGACAGGCCAACGGCCTTCCCGCACTGGGCGGGCCGGGCAACGACACGCTCGTCGACGTCGGCTCGGGAACGCTCGACGGCGGTGAGGGCGACGACACGCTCTGGGCGGCGCTCGACCGTGCCTCCCCGACCCTGATCGGCGGACAGGGCAACGACGTGCTCTACATCGGCGCCAACACGATGGTCGCCGACTGCGGTGCCGGCCGCGACGTGGCGTACCTCAGCGCCGAGACGACCGAGCGCCGCACGCGCGAGACCCTGTCGCTGGTGATCGGCTTCCTCGAGTGCGAGCGCGTCGTCCTGCAGCCCGCGGGAGCCGAGCCGCCGCTGTTCGAGAGCTTCGAGGAGCGCTACCGCGGTCGTGGCGTGGGCTGGGACGACGACGTCGTCGGCAGCGCGCTGTCCTACGAGAGCCGCCGCTCCTGCCTCAGGCGCCGCTCCAGGTGCCGCCCCAACCGCCTCGACCAGCGGATCGTCGGCACCGACCGCGGCGACCGTCTCTCCGGTGGCGGAGGCGACGACCTGCTCGAAGGGGCGGAGGGCTCCGACCACCTCTCGGGCGGGCGCGGGCGCGACGTGCTCTTCGGCCGCACGGGAGGCGACACGCTGCTCGGCGGCCTCGGCAGCGACGAGCTCGAGGGCGGGCGCGGCAGCGACCACCTCGACGGCGGCGAGGGGAACGACCGCATCACGGGTGGCTTCGGCCCGGACCGCATCCTCGGCGGCGGGGGCGACGACACGATCCGCACGGTCGGCGGCAGTCGCGACGTCGTCGACTGCGGCCCGGGACGCGATCGCATCGAGAAGGACACGCGCGACGTGACGCGCAACTGCGAGGTTGTGCTGTAGACAGCGCCTACGGCGCGAGGTCGAACGCGAAGGCCGCCCCGACGTCGGGTCGGGCCTCGAGCAGGCCGATGCGCGCGTCGAAGGCGGCCCAGTCCTCGAGAACGCGGCGGTCGAGGCGCACGGGCGGCGAGAAGAGCGGCAGCGTCGCGTCGAGCTGCGCGCGGACGAGCTTCGCCTCCCCCGCTCCGGCGGCGTCCGCGATCAGCCGCGCCGCTCGCCCGGGGTCGGCGCGGGTCGCGCCCACCCCGTCGGCGACCGCGGCCAGGAAGGCCCGGAGGCGCCCGGGCTGCTCGCGCACCGTCTCACGCCGGGCCATGAAGACCACCTCCGGGTAGGCGGGCGCGCCGAAGCGCTCGACGCGGAACTCGCTGACCGCCCGGCCGCGCTCACGCAGCGCGACGCCCTCGGCGTTCCAGAAGACGGGCACCGCGTCGACCTTGCCCGAGAGCAGTGCGCTGACGGCGGTGAAGCCGATCGTCACCTGGCGGATCTTCGCGTAGCGCCCCCCGTCGGCCTCGACGATCGCCCGCAGGAAGGCCGGGTCGGAGGGCAGGCCGGAGACGCCGACCGTCTTGTCCTCCAGGTCGCGGGGGCGCCGCAGGCCCGGCTGACCGACGAGCGCGGCCAGGGGCCGCTGCACGAGCGCGCCGATGCCCACGACGTCGACGCCGCGCTCCCGGGCGAGGCCGAGGTCGTGGATGTCGACGATGCCCACGTCGATGCGCCCGGCCGCGAGGAGCTTGAGCGCGTCGGGGCCCTCCCCGGGCTGGCGGATGCGCAGCCGCAGGCCGCGCCGGGTGTCGGCTCCGCGGTCGGCGGCCATGAACAGCGGGGCGTGGACGGCGTTGGGCGTGAAGTCGAGCGCGACGGAAAGGTCGGCGACCCGCGCGGGCGTCGCCGAGGTGTCCTCGCTGCCGCAGCCGCCGATCGCCAGGGGCACGGCGCAGGCCAGGACGAACCGGACGATGCCACGAGGGGTCACTCGGCCAACCTAGTGCTCCGATTCGTACGATCGAACGTCGGAATCGGAGCACTTGGTGACGTGCGCTTTGCGTACCGTCCTCTCCCTGGGCTTCTGCGAGAACATCAGGATCGCCTGCCGCGCCGTGGTCGCCGGGGCCGAGTGGGTGCGCATCGACCCTCGCGCCCTGGAACGGATCACCCCCGGCGATCCGCCGCGGCTCGACCCCGCCAGCCACTTCCTCGACGGCCCACCCGACGCCGTGGCCGCCTACGTCCTCACCCTCGACGCGGTGAACTTCGGCTCGGGCTGGTTCGCCGAGCTCGGGCAGCGACCCGGCGGCTTCGGCTACGAGCAGGTGTCGAGGGCGCTCGCCGAGCGCTTCCGCGCCGAGGGCCCGTGGTCAGGAGCGGCCATGCGGGGGTTGGGCGCCGAGGAGGTCGGCGGTCTCTTCGGCCTGGAGCGCGGGCACGCGCTGACGGGGCACTTCACCGCGGCCCTGCGGGAGCTCGGCGCCTTTCTCGACGGCCGCTGCGCCTTGGAGGTGATCGCGGGGGCGGACGGCTCGGCCGAGCGTCTGGCCGCGACGCTCGTCCGCAGCATGCCGGGGTGGCGCGATCCGCTGGCCAAGCGCGCGCAGCTCGCCGCGAGCGACCTCGTGCTCGCCGGCGTCGCGACGTTCGGCGATCTCGACGCGCTGACGATCTTCGCGGACAACCTCGTGCCCCACGTGCTGCGCCGGGACGGCGCGCTGGTCCTGGATCGCGGGCTCGAGCGGCACCTCGACGCGGGGCTCGAGCTCGAGCCGGGACGCCGCGAGCTCGAGCTGCGCGCCGCGGCCGTGGTGGCCGGGGAGCGCCTCGCGCGGCGGCTCGGCGTGACCCAGCGCGACCTGGACGGGATGCTCTGGCAGCGCGGCCAGGCGGCGCGGTACGCCGACCCGCCCGCGCATCGCTGTCGCACGACGGCCTACTGACGCGTCCGCCGGCCACGCGGCGCGATGCCGGCCCCGGCCTGAGCGCGTGCGGCAGTCCGACACGCCGGCACCGGCACGAGGCGGTCCGGCGGCGAATCCGCGGAACGACTCATCTAGCCTCGTCGGGGTGAGCGACGCCGAGCACCCCGCTCCCCTGGCGCCTGCCGCCGCGGCGGCGCTCGTCTTCCTCGCCTCGGGCGCCGTGCTGGTGCTCGAGATCCTCGGCGTCCGGCTCCTGGCGCCCTACGTCGGGCTGACGCTCGAGACGACGACGTCGATCATCGGGGCGGTGCTGGCGGGCATCGCGGCGGGGGCGGCGATCGGCGGCTACGTGGCCGATCGCACCGCGCCGCGGCGCCTGCTGGCCGCGCTGTTCGTCGGCGGTGGGCTGCTCGCGCTGGCGACGGTCCCGATCGTCCGCGCGGTCGGTCCGGGCGCCCGCGGCGGCGGTGACAGCGCGGCGTTCGCGATCACGCTCATGACGCTGCTGCCCGCCGCGACGGTGCTCAGCGCGGTGACGCCCGTGGTGGTGCGGCTGCAGCTGCGCGATCTCGCCGTGAGCGGGACCGTGGTGGGACGGCTCTCCGCGTGGGCGACGGGCGGCGCGCTGGCCGGCGTCTTCGGCACGGGTTTCGTGCTCGTCCCGCTGCTTCCCGTCAGCGGCGCGGTGCTGCTCGTGGGCGCCACGCTCGTCCTCACCGGCCTCGCTCTCGGCGTGCGGGCTCAGATGACGACCCGCCGTACGGCGCTCCTCGTCGCGGTCGGAAGCCTCGGGCTCGGCCTAGTACCGTTCGCCTCAGGCTCGCCCTGCGAGACCGAGACCACCTATCACTGCGCGCGCGTGGTCGAAGATGACGCCCGCGCGGGGGGCCGCACGCTGCTGCTCGACGACCTGCAGCACTCCTACGTCGACCTCGACGACCCGCGCCACCTCGATTTCGACTACGCGCGCTGGATCGGCGACGCGGTCGACGCGTGGGCCCCCGCCGGAGAACCGCTCGACGCCGTGTGGGTCGGCGGGGGCGGGTTCACGCTGCCGCGCTGGCTCGCCGCGACCCGACCGGGCTCCCGCTCACGGGTGCTCGAGGTCGACGCAAAGCTCGTGTCGCTCGTGCGCGAGCGGCTCGGGCTGCGGACGGGACCGGCGCTGCGCGTCACCCTCGGCGACGCACGGACGACGCTCGCCCGCGAGCCGCCGGACTCCGCCGACCTGATCGTGGGCGACGCGTTCGGCGGCAGGTCGGTCCCCTGGCATCTCGCGACGACCGAGTGGCTCTCCGAGGTCCGCCGCGTCCTGCGGCCCGGCGGCCTCGTCGCGCTCAACCTGATCGACCTGCCGCCGCTCGCGTTGCTCCGCGCGGAGGCCGCGACGCTGCTCAGCGCCTTCGACGACGTGCGGCTCGTTCGTCAGCCGGAGGGCGCCCTCGGATCGAACTACGTGCTGCTGGCCTCCGAGCGCCCGCTGCCCGCCGCGGTCGGCTCGAGCGCGCGGGGGGCGAGAACGCTGCCGCACGCCGAGGTCGCCGCGCTGGCGCGGGGGGCCGCCGTCCTCACCGACGACGACGCGCCCGCCGACCAGCTGCTGACGACGCCGTAGGTGGAGCCCGGTCCTCGGCGGTGGCGGCGACAAGGCCTGTCCCTGTCACCGAGCGACCGCATCGGCGGGGCCGAGGTCCGGCTGGGCTGTCCGGGTGAGAGACTCCGTTGCTCGTCACTCAAGCCAGGAGGACCCGATGTCAGAGAGCGTCTACCGCGTCACCGAGGTGATCGGGGTGAGCAGCGAATCGTGGGAGGCCGCGGCCCGCGCGGCGGTCGGAACGGCCGGAAAGACGGTACGCGACCTCCGCATCGCGGAGGTCCTGCGCCAGGACCTGACGATCGGGGAGGGCGGAGTGGTGAACTTCCGGATCCGTCTCGCGATCTCGTTCAAGTACGGCACGGAGGAGTGAGACGGCGGGCCGGCCCTCCGGGCGCGGATCGCCTGGCGGGCCGCCGGCGCTTCCCTGGAGGGCTGAAACCCGAGGCTTTCGTACAGGAGTGAGCGGCGATGCGTCCTCGCCGGTGCCGAGGTCCATGTGATCGGGCGCCCCGGGCAAGCTCGATCGCTGCCTCCACCCGCGCTCCCGGGGCCCGGGGGTGCGGCGTCCCGGCATCACGATCGGCTCGCTTGACCGCCGCACTCGGACGGACTTAGGATCGGCGTCGACACCGGCGTGCAAGCCGGCGGCCGGGGGGCCGCCGGCGCGCGGGACGCAGCGACCGGTCAACGATCCCCGGACGAGGTCCGGGGACAAGGGAGGCAACGTGCGACACAAGCTCACAGCAGGGGCAGGAGTGATGGGCGTCGCGATGGCGCTCATGGGAGGGACGGCGGCCGCCGATCCCACCAACGCCAAGAACGCATTCACCGTGCCGCTCAACTGCGCAAACGGTCAGACCTACCAGGTCGTGGTCAACGGAAACGGCGAGTTCACGCCGGCGCACGACATCAACAGCACAGCCACGTTGGTGCCGGTGTCCTTCGGGCCCTTCTCGGGGACGATCAGCGACGCGCAGGGCAACGTGGTGGACTCCTTCACCGAGCCCGGAAGCTCCAAGGGGCAGTCGGCGAAGGGCAAGAAGAACCTGGTGAACTGCACCTTCACCTTCACCGAGGTCGGCGACGGCTCGGACCCGGAGTTCCCAGCCGGCTTCTCCTTCACCGGAAGCGGCAGCGTCCTGGTGAAGATCACGCCGAGCAACTAGTCACCGGCAGGAGCCGCGACCGATTCGCAAGCGCGGCGTCCGTAGATCGGGCGCCGCGCCCGTCGGCGGGTCAGGCAGGCACGAGGACCGTGCTGCGGGAGTCTCGCACCGATCGCGGCGTCGGCCGCGCGTCATCGCCGGCCGGTGCGCGGACCCTCGAGGCGAAGCTTCCCGCCGCCGAGAAGGCGTCAGGCCGGCGCACCCGTCTCGAAGGCCTCGAGCGCCGCGTAGGCCGCCTCGACTGCGCGCTTGGCCTGCGTGTGGCGCGCGGTCGACTTGGCGGTCTCGTACGGGCTCGCCCAGGCCGACGGGTCGGCAAGGGCCTCCTCGACCGCGGCGAACTCGGCCTCGGCGGCCTCGACGGCCTGCTCGAGCTTGGCCTGCCGGCGGATGCGGTTCTTCGACGCGGCCTTGGCGGCGCCCGCGGCGGCGGTGGCGGCGGCCGTGGCGGCGGCCTCACCGTTCTTCGCTTCCCGGTTCTTCGCGGCGCCGTTCGTCGCGGCCGCCGCGGCCCGCACGAGACCCTGCGGCGGAGCCTCGGACTCCCGGATGAGGTCATCGGAGCGCTTGAGTGCCATGCCGTCGGGCCCGCGCTCGGGCGCCTTCGCCGACGCCATTCCCGTCGGCTGCGGCGGAGGGGGCGGCCTGTGGCCGGCGAGCTTGGCGGCCTCGCGGGCGGTCCAGTACTCCTGCCAGCCGCCCACGTAGCTCCTCAGCCCGTAGTCCTCCACCGCGATCGTCCGCGTCCCGACCGCCTCGAGCAGCGCGCGGTCGTGGGAGACGAGCAGCAGCGCGCCCGGGAAGGACAGCAGCGCGTCCTCGAGCGCCTCGCGGCTCTCGAGGTCGAGGTGGTTGGTCGGCTCGTCGAGGATCAGGACGTTCGCCCCGCTGGAGACGAGGATCGCCAGCCCGAGGCGCTTGCGCTCCCCGCCGCTCAATCCCTCGAGCGGCTTCTCAGCCTCCTCGCCGGAGAACAGGAACCTGCCGAGCAGCGCCCGCGCCTGCTGCGGGGACAGCTTGGTCTGCCTGGCGCACGCCTCCAGGACCGTGCGCGCGTCGCCGTGCTCGAGCTCCTCCCCGTGCTGGGAGAGGTAGCCGACCTGCACGTTGTGGCCGAGCCGCAGCCGCCCGCCGTCGAGCGGGCGCCGCGCGGCCAGCGCGTCGATGAGCGTCGTCTTGCCGACGCCGTTGGGACCGACGAGCGACACGTGCTCCTCCCGCTCGATCCACAGCTCGCCCTTGTCGATGAGCACGCGGCCCGGCACCTCGATGTGGCCGTCGACGAGCTCGAAGATGACGCGGCCCGAGCGCTCGGGCTTCTTGAAGTGAAAGCCCATCTCCCGCGTGTCGCGCGGGTCGCGCTCGATCCGCTGGATCTTGTCGAGCGCCTTGACGCGCGACTGCGCCTGCCTGGCCTTGGTCGCCTTGGCCCGGAAGCGCTCGACGAACTTCTCCATCCGGGCGATCTCGGCCTGCTGCTTCTCGATCGCGCGGCCCAGCGCGAGCTCCCGGGCGGCCTGCTCGCGGCGCCAGGTGTGCCAGGTGCCCTTGAAGAAGCGCCCGCGCCCGGCCTCGATCTCGAGCACCGCGGTGCCGACGGCCTCGAGGAACCAGCGGTCGTGGGCGATCAGGACGATCGCCGCGTCGAGCTCTTGGAGGGTCTTCTCGAGCCACTCGAGCGACTCGATGTCCAGGTGGTTGGTCGGCTCGTCGAGCAGCAGGAGGTCCGGACGGGCGGAGAGCGCGCGGGCCAGTGAAGCACGGGTGAGCTGCCCGCCGGAGAAGGTCTCGAGGCTGCGATCGAGGTCGGCGTCGGTGAAGCCCAGGCCGTGGATGACCGAGTTCGCCGCCTCGCGCCAGTTGTAGCCGCCGACGGACTCGTACTGGGCCATGACCCGTGCGTAGCGGTCGTAGACCTTCTGATCCCCCGAGGCCATCTGCTCCTCCAGCTCGCGCAGCTGCTCCTCCAGCTCGAGCGGCTCACGGTTGCCCGAGAGGACGTAGGAGCGCAGCGTGAGGGCGCGTTCCCGCGGGGGGCGCTGGTCGTGCAGCGCGATCCGCGTGCCCTTGGCGAAGACGACCTCGCCGCCGTCGATGCCCGTCTCCCCCGCGAGGATCCGCAGCAGCGTCGTCTTGCCGGCGCCGTTGCGCCCGGCGATCGTCAGCCGGTCGCGCCGCTCGAGCTTGAAGGAGACGTTCTTCCACAGGGGCTCACCCGCCATGTCCTTGGCGAGGTCTGAAGCGATGACGACGGCCACGGCTACGAGGGTAGAGCGCGACGAGAGCGAGGTCGTCGCGGGCGAGGCGAACCTCCGAACCGCGATCGCCGGCCTCGCGATGACGAGGCCGGCGACGGACGTTGCGGCGTTCTGTCGGTTGCGCTCAGCGGCCGCCGAACAGTCCACCCAGGCCCGGGATCAGACCTCCCAGTCCTCCCAGCCCTGGGATCAGACCCGAGAGGCCGCCGAGCAGCCCGCCGGCGGTGGGGGCCGCCCCGGGGGAGCCCGCGCCCGGCACGACGCCGGTGACCGCGGTGGCCTGCGGGATCAGCCCGCTGACCAGCGCGAAGACGCGGTCCAGCGTGGTCGCGACGAGGCTCGTGGTCTGCGCGAGCAGCGGCGCGATGCCCGCCAGCGCGCTGCGGACGATCCCGAGCGCCTGGGCGACCTGGATCTGCGCAGCCTCGGGCAGGGTCGGCAGCAGCGCCGTGATCTGCGCGAGCCCGTCGTCGAGCGCGGCGGTGGCCGCCGCGAGCGCCGTGTCGAGGATGCCCTGCAACGCCAGCGGAAGCCCCGCGAGCGTCGTCGCCTCTGCGAGGCCGGCGACCTGACCGGGCGCACCGGCCTGGACGGCCGCGAGTGCCTGTGCCGCCCGGTCGCGCTGGGCACCGTCGAGCTGGGCGATGAGCGTGCTCAGCATCGCGAGCATCTGCGTGCGCCCGGCGACCGAGCCCGGGATCGCCGTGGCAAGCTTGCGCTGCAGCGGGCCGGAGGTCGTGTCGAGGAGGCCGGCGAAGCCCTGGGTGGCGTTGCCGTAGGAGGCGGCTGCGACGGCCAGGCCCCAGACCGCCTGATCGGCCGCGCGGTCCGACGTGCCGGCCCGGGCGGCGAGCAGGCGCGCCTCACGGGCACCGGCGACCGCCTCCCGGCGGGCCTCGACGATGAACCGCGCCGCGGCGCGGTCGTTGCCGCGGCGGGCGTACTTCGCCACGCGCTTGGACGCCTTGGTGGCGGCCTGGACGTGGGAACCGACGCCGGCCGCGCTCGGCGCGGCGACGGGGGCCGCGGCGGCCGGGGCGACGGCCACGGCGGCGGGGATGAGCGTGGCGGCGACGAGCGTGGCCACGGTGGAACGGAGGCTGCGGGACATACGGTTTCTCCTTGGGTGACTGGGCGGCCTGCGCGGATGCGAGGCCCCTGGCTTTGCGTGCCCGCCTCGCGACGGGGTTGCCTTGATCCGGAGGCCGTGACCTCCTTCGTGGACGAGGAGCGCGAACGGGCTCCCCTTGTCAGCGACGACTTGTCCGTTGGCGCGTAAACGCTCAACCACGTCGAAGGATGGTGTCGAGGAGCACGAGCGCGTCAGCCACCGAGGGCGCAGTCTGCATCACGCTCGTGCCGGAGCGCGGCTGCTCGGTCGTCTGGCGTGCCGCGGCGAGCGCGGCGTCGACCTGGGCGCGCGCGTCGGCGAGGGCGAGCGCGACCGACGGAGAAGACGCTGTCCTGGCCGCCGTGGGCGACGGGCCGGCCGCCCCGGACCCGACGTCGCCGGTCGCCTGGCCCCCGGGCGGCTCGGCGCCGGGCGCTCCCGCCTCCTCCGACTCCTGGACCGAGGCTCCGGGGGTGGCCCCCGGCGGCGTCACGCCGGCCTCCGGGCCCTCCGCCTCGTCCTCGGCCGCCGGCCGGGATGCGCCCGGACGGGCGGGAAGTCGCCGCGCGGCCCGGCTCTCGTCGACGACTGCCACCGCCACAGCGGTGGCGGGGCGCCGCCGCCGGCCACCGGCGCCGTCGTCGATTCTCGACCCGGCGATCCGCACGGCCGGGGGCCGGCTCGACGCCACCGGCCGGCCGCCGGACGCGGCGG
>CADCVR010000077.1 GCA_902806205.1 uncultured Solirubrobacteraceae bacterium
GGCGCGCCGCCCGCTCCGGCTGCCGCGCCGACGATCCCGGGCCTTCCGGCGGGCACCCCGCCCGTCGGTGGCGCCGATCCGTCCGCCGCGCCGGCGGTCCCCGTCGCCGCCGTGACGGGTGCGGGGGACGACGTCCCGCCGACGGTCGCGGTCGTCCTCGTCGTCCTCGCAGCCGGTCTGCTCGTCACCGCCGCCGGCGTGCGGCGCCGCGGCTGACTCGACTACGCCGCGCCGGCGACCGTCGTCGGTGTCGCGGCCGGCGTGCCGGAGCCCGGGAGCCAGGGCTGCCAGGCCGCCGGGATCGTCGGGCTGGCGACGTGGATGAACACGTTGGGATGCGGAGCCGCCGGCTTGGCCCTGGGGTGCATCCCCGCGCGGGCGGGCAGGAAGTCGCCCTTGCGGCGGTTGCACGGCGCGCAGGAGGCGACGATGTTCGTCCAGTCGCTCGAGCCGCCCTTGGAGCGCGGGATGACGTGGTCGACCGTGAGCTGCTGGCGCGAACCGCAGTACTGACAGGTCCAGTTGTCGCGGGCGAAGACCGCGCGCCGGGTGATCTTGCGGCGGTGGGTGTCGCGCGGCACGTTGACGTAGCTCACCAGGCGGATCACGACCGGTCTCGGCATCGCGGTGTGCTCGGAGCGCAGCTCCCAGGAGGCCTGCTCGACCACCTCGGCTTTGGCCTTGAGAAGGAGGATCGCGGCACGACGCACCGTGCAGACGTTGATCGGTTCGTAGGTCGCGTTGAGGACGAGCACCCGGCCACCGTCACGTCCACGCCGCCGATGCCCGTCGAGCGGCGTGAACCCCGGTGGGTCAGCTGGTGCGGTAGCCCCCATGGCCGCTGGGGAGTGTAGCGACGGCCCCCGCGGAGACCGCCGCCTGATAGGCGCCGAGAACCCGCACCGCCTCGCAGTGGAGGCGCAGCGCTCCGACCGCGTCGTCGACGGCAGGCTCTCCCGGCGCGCCGTCGAAGTCGAGGTGGAAGAGGTAGTGCCCGAGCACGGAGCGCAGCGGTCGCGACTCGATCCGGGTGAGGTTGACTCCGCGGAACGCGAACTCCGACAGGCAGCGCACGAGCCAGCCCGGGGAGGCGTCGCCGGCGCCGTGGAAGACGAGCGAGCTCTTCGTCGGCGGCCCGTCGGGCGGTGTCCCGGTGGGGGCGAGCCAGACGAAGCGCGTCGCGTTGTCCGGCTGGTCCTCGATGTCGGCCGCGAGCACCTCGGCGTGGTATCGCGCGGCCGCGGTCCGGGTCCCGATCGCGGCGAGTCCGGGCTCGCGCGCGGCGCGCTCGACGGCAAGCGCAGTGGAGGCGACGGCCTCGAGCCGCGCGCCGGGCACGAGGCGGCGCAGCGCTCCCGCGCACTGCGCCAGGCCCTGGGCGTGGGAGAGCACGGTGTGCAGCGCGGAGAGCTGCGCTCCGGGCGCCGCGACGAGGCAGTGGTGGACGGCGTGGACGACTTCGCCGACGATGACGACGTCGGGCGCGGCGAAGGTCAACGCGTCGACGGTCGCGTTGACGCCGCCCTCGACGGAGTTCTCCAGCGGCGCGAGCGCCCGGTCCACGCGACCGTCCTGCACCGCGAGCACCACGTCGTGGTTCGAGCCCAGCCCGACGGGCTCTGCGGCCGACCCGAGTTCGGTGGCCAGCAGCGCCTCGTGGGAGTTGGTCCCCTCCGGCCCGAGGAAGGCGACCCGCATCAGCTCGAGCCGGACCTGCCCACGCGCGGCGCGACGGGACCGTCGGTGGCCAGCCGCAGGGCCTCCTCCTCCTCGGGCGAGAGCTGCAGGTCGCTCACGCCGGCGACGATCTGCTTGGCGTACAGCCGCGCCTGGTCGCGATGGGCGATCGAGCTCAGCACGATCCCTGACCGTTGCGCGTCGAGCAGCGCGATCGTCGTCGACTGGCGGCCGGACATCTCGTTGTAGGCGTCGTAGCGCACGAGCCCGCGGTGGGTGACGGCGCCGTCCAGGCGACGTTCGGCGGTCCCCAGCCGCGCGTCGAGCCTGGAGGCGACCTCCTGCACGGAGGCGTGCAGCGCCTCGAAGTCGCGCTGCAGGTTCGCGGCGTGCGTGACGAGGTCGTCCCGCCCGTGCTCCCCGAGGACCGCGCGCTGGTCGGCGCGCGCCCGCCGCAGCCCGACGGTCGCCCCCACGGCGACGACAAGGGCCGCGAGTGCCACCACGCAGGCGCCCAGGGCGACGAGGCCAGCGGTGGAGGTCAGCTCGGCCACTCGGCCTGAGGATACGGGAGTCAGCGGCCTGTCCAGAGCTCAACAGGTTCTAGGTGAACAGGATGGTGAAGGTCTGCTTGTTGTTCGCGGTCTCCTCCTCACCGGGCACCTTGCCGACGGTGACCGTGAGGGTCGCCGCGCCGGCGGGCGGGCTCGAGCCGAGCGGGATGGTGACCGTCGCGTCACCCTTGCTCTTCGTCTGGGCGATCGTCTTCTTGCGCGAGATGGCCCTCCCGCCGCCACCGCTGACCCGGGCGGTGACGACGACCTCGCGCTCGTCGAAGTCGCCCCCGTTGGCCAGCTTGACGGTGAAGGTCGGAGCAGGACGCGACCCGATGCGGTTGATGACCCCGCCGGGCTCCAGGGTCTTGGAGCCGACCGCGACGCTCGTGAGGCTGTGGCCGTGCAGGCCCGGGGCCGGGTTGGGGTCGGCGCCCCTGCCGCCTGCCGCGCGCTGCGAACCGAGGCGCCCGGCGACGGCGTCGGGGTCCAGCCAGCCCAGCCTGGGCAGGAAGCGCGAGATGGTGACGCGCTGGCCCTCGACGTCGGCGTCCTCGAGCGCCTCGCGGACGTACGGCGCGGTGCGCTGGGAGTAGATGACGTCGGAAGCCAGGAACTGCTGCATCTGGCCCGCGATCTGGCTCAAGGCGTCTTCGACGGACTGCGCGTTGTCGCGCCCGGCGACCAGCGCGCTCGGCAGCTTGTTGGCGATCTTGCGCAGGCCCTCCGCGCGGAGATTGAGCACGAGCTCGAGCGAGCTCTGCGCGCGGGCCATCTCGTCGGGCGGCTCGAGCGCCCGGGTGCGCTTGACGAGCTCGTCGGCGGTCAGCACCAGCTGGTTGACGCGGACCTCCACGTCGTCGCCGGCCGAGGCGGCGCCGAGCGCCGCGAAGAAGTCCTCCCCGACCTTGTCGGAGTCCGCCGCGAGCTCGGTGACCGAGCGGTTGTAGTCCTTCAGCGCCCGCTCCTGGCGTGAGCTCTGGCAGGAGGAGACCAGGACGACGAGCAGGATGAACAGGACGACGGCGCCGCCGCCGAGCGCGAGCTGACGCTGGCGGGCGGTGACCGGGTCGGGCCGCCGGGTGCCGGAGCCGGGCGGACGTCGTCCGGCGCCGCCACCCCCGCCGGCTCGCGAAGGGCCCGGCGCGGGAGCGCGCGGGCGTGCGGGTCGCGTGCGGCTCGCGCGGATGGGCTCGTCGTCGTCGAAGAAGGACATGCGATTGGCCTGCAAAGCGGGTCAGGATCAGTATGACCCGCCGCGCCGCAGCACGTGCCGGCGTGGATGCAAGTTCGCTGCCAGCGCCGCGCTTCCTGCTCGCCGGGCAGGCGCGCCTCTCCGAGCGCCGAATCCTCGAAGGACGGTGGAGTACACGGCCCCTCGCACTCCGCGCTCGAGCGACGTCGACGAGTTGGCCCTCGGTCGCTACCGGCTCGCGCGCCGCCTCGGCTCGGGGGGCATGGGCACGGTCTGGCTGGCCCACGACGAGAAGCTCGAGCGTGCGGTGGCGGTCAAGCGCATCCGCGTCGAGGACCCCGAGATCGCCAGGCGCGCCGGACGCGAGGCACGCGCCGCGGCCCGGCTGGCGCATCCCGGGATCGTCGCGCTCTACGAATCCGGGCAGGACGAGGACGCGGTCTACCTGGTCTCCGAACTGGTGCGCGGCCGGACCCTCGCGCGGCTCATGGCCGACGGACTGCTCTCCGATCGCGACGTCGTGGAGATCGGGATCGTCCTCTGCGGGGCGCTCGCCCATGCCCATCAGCGCGGGGTCGTCCACCGGGACGTCAAGCCCGCGAACGTCATGGTCCCCGACGACGGGGGCGGGGCGAAGCTCACCGACTTCGGGATCGCGCAGCTCGTGGGTGATCCCGCGCTCACCCGCACCGGCGACGTCGTCGGCACCCTGGCCTACATGGCGCCCGAGCAGGCCGAGGGCCGGCCTGTCACGTGGTCGGTCGACCTCTACGCGCTCGGGCTCGTGCTCTACGAGGCGCTCAGCGGCGTCAACCCGGTGCGCGGACGCACGCCGGCCTCGACGATCCGGCGGGTCGGGGAGCGACTGCCCCCGCTCGGCCGCCTGCGGCGCGACCTCCCGCTCGCGCTCTGCGAGGCCATCGACTCGACGGTCCTGCCGCACCCAGAGCAACGCGGCAAGCTCGCCGATCTGAAGCGCGCGCTCGGCGCGGCCAAGCGCGAGGTCGACGACGAGCCCGGCACGATCGAGGGCGGGGCGCTCGAGCCCTTCACCCGCGCGGGCCGCTTCGCGCAGGACGTCGCCGTCGTCGAGCCTGCGACCCGGGCGCGGCGGCTCGGTGTCCGAGGCAGCGCGGCGCTCGGGACGACGGCGCTGGCCCTCGCCGGGCAGGGGCTGCTCGGCCCGCCGCCACCGCCGGCGCCGTTCCTCGTCGCGGGGATCGTCGGCGGGCTCACGCTCGCGTTGCCCCGCCTGGGCTGGTTGGTCACCGCGGCGGTGCTCGTGGTGTGGCAGGCGGTGGCCGCGGCCGGCCTCGCCCTGCTCGTCGCCGTCGCGCTGGCCCCCGTCCCGCTCACGGTCCGTCGCGCCGCCCCGGGCTGGTGGAGTGCGCCGGCCCTCGCGCTGGCGCTGGCCGCCGCGGGCGTGGCGGGCGCGTGGGTCGCCGTCGCGGGACAGGCACGCCGAGCCCATCAGCGCGCGGCGCTCGGTGCGCTCGGCGCCTGGTGGGCGCTCCTGGCCGAGCCCGCGGCCTCCCGGGG
>CADCVR010000078.1 GCA_902806205.1 uncultured Solirubrobacteraceae bacterium
CGCGCGCACTCGGGCGCGGGAGGTCGGCCAACCCGCGCGGGCCCGCGTCGAGTGCGAACGCGACGCGGGCGCCGGCGAGCAGCTCGGCCGGGGCGGAGAACGCGGCGCGCCACAGCGGGGCGTCGGGCGCCGCGAGCGGGGTCGCGTCGTCGGGGCCGGGCAGAGCGGGCAGCCGGTGGGTGCGGCGACCGTCGTCGACGAGCAGGACGGGCGAGGAGAGCCGCTCCCGCCCTTGGGAGCGCCAGCGCCCGGCGACCCGCAACAGCACCGTTCCGGGAGTGGCGGCGACGCGCTCGAAGAGTTCGACCTCGAAGGCCACCGGACGCGCGCTCATGGCTGGTAGGCCCTCACGAGAAACCCCAATCGTAAGGACTGCCGTCCCCTCAGGGCGCGAGCGACGCGGCGACAGCCTCGGAGGCTTCGGCGAGGACCGCCTCCGGGTCTGCGGCGGCGTCGAGCACGACGAAGCGCCCCGGCTCGGCGGCGGCCAGGGCGTCGTAGGCGGCCCCCACCGAGGCGAAGAACGCGTCGCCCTCGCGCTCCAGGCGGTCGGGGGCGCCGCGCGCGGACTGGCGCGACCGTCCCGTCACCGGATCGACGCGCAGCAGCAGCGTCTTGTCGGGAACCAGCCCGCCCGTCGCGAATGCGTTGATCGCCCGGATCGCCTCGACGCCGAGCCCGCGGCCGGCGCCCTGGTAGGCGAGGGAGGAGTCCGCGAAGCGGTCCAGGAGGACGTCGTGCCCGCCGGCCAGCAGCGGGCGCACCCGCTCGGCGACGAGCTGGGCGCGCGCGGCGGCGTAGAGGAGCGCCTCCGCCCGGGGGTCCACGTCGAGCGCGGGGTCGGTCACCAGCGCCCTCACCCGCTCGGCCAGCCCCACGCCTCCGGGCTCGCGCAGCAGCGTCAGCGCCGGGAACACGGTGAGCAGGCCCGCGGCGAGCGTCGTCTTGCCCGAGCCGTCGAGACCCTCGAGCGTGATGAGCTTCCCGGCGGCCGGCATCGACCGTCTAGCTTCCCAGGCGTGTCGGTCGCCGAGCTCCTTCCCGCCACCGCGGCGCACCCCCACGCGCGGGCGGTGCTCGGCTCCGCCCTGCCGCCGGAGGGCGCGCCGTCGCACGCCTACCTCTTCCACGGGCCGGCCGGCGCGGGCAAGCGCGAGACGGCCCTGGCCCTCGCCGCCGTCCTGCTCGCCGAAGGCTCCGCGGACCCGCGTGACGCCGCCCGCCGTGCGACCGCCGCTGTTCACCCCGACCTCACGTGGGTTCGTCCGAGCGGCGCGGCGGAGATGCTCGTGGCCGACATCGACCAACCCGTGGTCGCGGCCGCGACGCGCACCCCGTTCGAGTCCTCGCGGCGCGTGTTCGTCATCGAGCGCGCCGAGACGATGAACGACGCCACGGCCAACCGCATGCTCAAGACGCTCGAGGAGCCGCCGCCGTTCGCGCATCTCGTGCTGCTCACCGACCGCCTCGGCGACGTGCTGGCGACGATCCGCTCGCGCTGCCAGCTCGTGCGCTTCGAGGCGCCGACCGTCGCGGTTCTGGCCCAGCGCCTGGGGCGACACGGCGTGGGCGACCAAGCGGCCGACGCGTGCGCCCGCCTCGCGCTCGGCGACGGGGAACGCGCGTCGGAGCTCGCGCTGGGCGACGGGCCCGCACTGCGCCACGGCGCCGAGGCGTTCGCCCGTGCGGCGCTGCACGGACGCACCGGCGAGCGGCCGTGGGTCGCCCTTCTCGAGCGCGCGGGTGAGCGGGGAGCCGCGGCGGCCACGCACGTGGAGGAGCGCGTGGCGGCCGACCTGCCGTTCTTGCCGCGGAAGGACCAGGCCCGCGCCAAGCGCGAGGGGAGTGAGGCGGCGAAGCGCTCGGGTCGCCGGGCACGGACCGACGCGCTCGACCAGGCGCTGCTCCTCGTCGGCCTGTGGTTCCGCGACGTGGCCGTGGTCGCCGACGGGGCGCGGGAGCTCGCGCACGCCTCCGACCGGCTCGAGGCGCTCGAGGAGGACGCCGCCGCCCTGCGCGATTCGCACCCGGCGCGCGCGGCCGTCGCGTACGTCGACGAGACGCGCGCGGCCCTGCGCCTGGTCAACGCGACCGAGGAGCTCGCGCTCGAGGCGCTCGCCTACCGGCTCGAGCGCACGCTGCGTCCCTGACGCCCTCGCTCAGGCGATGATGCCCGTGCCCGCCAGCACGAGCACGAGCAGGCCGAGGACGATCCGGTAGGCCACGAACACCGAGATGGTGTGGTCGACCAGGAACTTCAGCAGGAACGCGATCGAGGCGTATCCCGCGGCGAAGGCGAGCACCGTCGCGATGAGCGTCGCGCCGGCGCCCGCGCTGCCGCCCTCGCCGATGTTGCGCAGCTCGAAGACCCCGGAGAGCACCACCGCCGGGATGGAGAGCAGGAACGAGTAGCGCGCGGCGGCCGGGCGGGCGAGGCCGAGGAAGAGACCCGCGGAGATCGTCGCGCCCGAGCGCGAGACGCCCGGGATCAGCGCGATGGCCTGGGCGCAGCCGATGACGATGCCGTCACGGAGGGTGAGGGTCTCGATCTCGCGCTCGCGGGTGGCGAAGCGCTCCGCCGCGAGCATCACGAAGGAGAAGAGGATCAGCGCGCTCCCGATGAGGTAGAGGTCCCGCGCCCCCGACTCGATCTGAGCGGAGAACGCGAGCCCCACGACCGAGATCGGCAGGGTCCCGAGCAGGATGTACCAGCCCACCCGCGCGTCGATGTCCGAGCGCAGCGCCGGGTCGCGGAGCGACCCGAACCACGTCGTGGCGATCCGCCACAGATCCGAGCGGAAGTAGACGAGGACGGCGAGCATCGTGCCGATCTGCGTGACGGCGGTGAAGGCCGCCCCCGGGTCCTCCCAGCCGAAGAACGCCGGGACGACCCGCAGGTGGCCCGAGCTCGAGATGGGCAGGAACTCGGTGAGGCCCTGGACGATCCCGAGGACGATGGCTTGCAGGACGTCCATGGGGGCGGCGGCGGGGACCCTAGCGGCTCCATCCCTACGGCTCGGCGATCGCGCCCAGGCGGGGGGTCAAGTCGTACGTGTCGAACGCGCGGAACGCGCTGAACCGGCGATGCCCCGGGCCGTGGAAGTCGGCCGAGCCCGTCGTGAGCAGCCCGCGCCGCTCGCAGTGACCGGTGACCAGCCGCGTCTGGGCCTCCGTGTGGGTGACGTAGAAGCACTCGACGCCGTCGAGGCCCATCGACGCGAAGCGGTCGACCGCGTCGAGCACCGCCGCGTCCTCGTCGAGGTCCCAGAACGGGTGGGCCCAGACCGCCAGGCCGCCGGCGTCGTGGATGGCGCCGATGGCCTCCTGCACCGTCGGCGTCGTGCGGCGGCGGTAGGCGGGCGCGCCCGGGACGAGGTAGGCCTCGAGCACCGCGCCGGCGTCGGTGAGCCGCTCGGCCTCCAGGCGGTCACGGTTGCCGGGGTGATCCCAGACGGCGCGCGCCAGGTGCGGGCGGCCGACGGGGGCACCGCCGGCCGCGCGGGCGTCGACCGCGGTTCGCGCAAGCGCCCAGCCGCACTCCGCGAGCGCCGCCAGCATCCGCGCGCCGCGCGCGTTGCGGTCCTCGCGGAACTCGTGCAGGGTTGCGAGGAACGCCGGCGCGTGGTGGTCGACGAGGTAGGCGCAGACGTGGAGGTCCTCCCGGGTGCCGTCGAGCGCGGAGAGCTCTGCTCCCGCGACCACCTTGAGACCGTGGGCCTCCCCGCTCGCGAGCGCCTCGTCGACGCCGTCCACGGAGTCATGGTCCGTCAGCGCCAGGAGCTCGACCCCGGCCGCCGCCGCGGCGCCGACGACGCCGGCCGGCGGCAGCTCACCGTCGGACCAGCGCGAGTGTGATTGCAGGTCGAACGTCGGGCGCATGCGGCGCGCCGCATCGTACGGCCGCCGGCGGAACCAGACCGTCGCGCCCACTGTCCGCGCTACATTCCCGCGGTCCATGCGCCTCCGGGTCCCCGTCCTGCTCTTCCTGGCCGCTACAGGACTCTTCGCGCCGGCCACAAAGGGCAAGCCCGCAGACGGCCCAGCGCCCAGGCAGCAGGCCGCGCGGGCCGAGCCCGCCCTCGGCTTCGCCGACCAGAAGCCGTCGATGTTCGCCGACCCGCGGTTCGTGGGCCTCGAGACGCGCCACGCCCGCCTCAACGTCCCGTGGGACGTCCTGCGCGACCCGTCGACCCTCGCGAACGTCGACGCCTGGATGGTCGGCGCGCGCCGGCGCGGCATCGTGCCGCTGGTCACCGTCGACCGCTCGCGCCGGCGCGGGATGCAGAGCCGCAACCCGACTCCTCGGGTCCTGACGCGGCAGGTCCGCCGGTGGCGGTCGCGCTGGCTCGGCCAGGTCAACCAGATCTCGAGCTGGAACGAGGGCAACATCAACAAGCGTCCCGAGGTCGTGGCGCGCTGGTACCTCGCGATCCTCAAGGCCTGTCCGAGCTGCACCGTCCTGGGCGCGGACCTCGTCGACCGCCGGAACGCCGTCTCCTGGGCCCAGCGCTTCATCGCTGCGGCCGGGCGGACTCCGGCCGTGTGGGGCCTGCACAACTACATCGACTCGAACACCTTCCAGACGACGAACACGCGCGCCTTCCTCCGCGCGATCAAGGGCGAGGTGTGGCTGACGGAGACCGGCGGCGTGCTCAAGCGTGCACGCCCGTCGGTGCGCTTCTCCGGGACGGGCGCGCGGCACGCCGCCGAGGCGACGAACTTCCTGCTGAAGCAGATCGTCCCGCTGGACCGCGAGCGCATCCGGCGCGTCTACCTCTACTCGTGGAGCACCGCGCCGAACGAGAGGAACTGGGACTCCGGGGTCATCGGCCCCGACGGGAAGGCACGCCCGGCGCTCCGCGTCGTGCGCTGCTTCCTCGGCGATTGCAACGCGAAGCCCGCCGTCGCGGGAGCCCCGGTGCCGCCGGCGGCCGACACCGTCCAACCCGAGGGCGGCTGAAGGGCGCGTAGGGCGGGGCGGCCTGCAGGTCGCACCTACTCACAGGATCGTCACGATCTCGCGCCGCGGCGGTGGTCGACTCCGCGTCGTGATCCGTCTCAAGCTCCTCCGCCTCGCGGTCGCCACCGCCGCAGCCGTCGCCGCAGCCCCCGCCGCGGCGGTCGCCGCCCAGCCCACCCTCGAAGGCCGTGCCCTGCTGCCGGCCGATGCCAGCGCGCCCGCGCCGTTCCCGGCCATACGGGACACCAAGCCAGCGCCCGCCGCGGATGCGCGCCAGCCCGTCGGCGGCTTCAGCGCCCTGCTCGACGCTCCGGGGAAGGACACCTTCTGGGCCATGCCCGACAACGGCTTCGGCTCCAAGGCCAACTCGGCCTCCTTCCTGCTGCGCGTGTACCGCGTGCGGGTCGACTTCGAGCGCAGGGCGGGCGACGAGTCGGGCGTCGAGATCCTCGAGTCCGTCACCCTCCGTGACCCCGATCACAAGGTGCCGTTCACCCTCGTGACCGAGGGAACCGCCGAACGCCTCTTGACCGGAGGCGACTTCGACCTCGAGTCCTTCCGCGTCGACCGTCGCGGCGAACTGTGGTTCGGCGAGGAGTTCGGGCCGTTCTTGCCGCACACCGACTCCACCGGGAAGCTGCTCGAGGCGCCGATCGCGCTCCCCGGCGTCCAGTCGCCCGACAAGCCGTTCCTCGGCGCGGGCACCGCGAACCTCAAGCGCTCCAACGGCTTCGAGGGGATGGCGATCTCCCCGGACGGAGAGCGCCTGTATCCGGTGCTCGAGGGGCCGGTGGCCGGCGACGACCCCACGGTCCGCCGCGTCGCCGAGTTCGACATCGCGCGCAGCCGCTACACCGGCCGGCGGTGGGAGTACAAGGTCGCCGACGCGAGCCTCCGGTCAGTGACTTCACCGCGCTGTCGAAGGAGCGCTTCGTGGCGCTCGAGCGCGACAACTTCGAGGGCACCGCCGCGCGGCACAAGAAGGCCTTCGTCATCACGATCGACCGTCCGGGCGGCGTGCTGCCCAAGCGTGAGGTGCTCGACCTGCTCAACGTCGCCGATCCGGCCCGGATCTCCGAGCCGGCGAACCCGGGCGACGTCGGCATCGGCGACCCGTTCGCGATGCCCTACCAGACGATCGAGGCGGTCCTGCCGACGCGGGGCGACCGCCTGGCGCTCGTCAACGACACGAACTTCGGCTCGCGCGGGCGAAACCCGGGCGCGGACGACCCGTCGGACTTCATCGAGGTTCGCGTCCCGGGCCTGCGCGACGCCGGCGACGACGACGAGGACGAGGACGAGCAGGACGGCGACGAGGGCCACGGCAAGAAGGACAAGGACAAGAAGGACAAGGACCGGGGAAAGAAGGGGAAGGAGAAGGGCGGCGGGGGGCACCGATCGCGGGCCACGACGCTCTCGATCATCGGCGACACGCCCTACGGCGACGAGCAGGTCAGGCAGTTCCCGCTGCTGGTGGCCGATGTCGACCGCCAGCCCGACGTGCGCGGCGTGGTGCACCTCGGCGACGTCAAGAGCGGTTCGAGCACCTGCACCGACGAGCGCTTCAGGAGCGTCCTCGACCTGTTCAACACGTTCGACGATCCGTTCGTGCTGACGCCGGGAGACAACGACTGGACGGACTGCCACCGGGCCAACAACGGCGCGTTCCTCCCGACGGAGCGCCTGGCCAAGGTTCGCGAGGTCTTCTACACGCGTCCCGGCCGCACCCTGGGCGGCCGGCCGATGAAGGTCGAGACGCAGGCCTCGGACCCCCGCTTCCGGCGCTACGTGGAGAACCAGCGCTTCGAGACGGGCGGCACGGTCATCGCCACCGTGCACGTGGTCGGGAGCAAGAACGGGCTGTTGCCCTGGTTCGGCGCCGCGGAGACGGCCGAGCAGCGCAACACACGCCTGGCCGAAGTGGCTGAGCGCGACGCGGCGAACCTCGCGTGGATCGACGCCGCCTTCGACCGCGCGCGCGAGTCCCGCGCCCGCGGCGTCGTCCTCGCGATGCAGGCCGACACCTTCGCCGCCGGGCCGGCGGGCTTCGAGCGGGTGCTCGAGCGCATCGCGAGTCGAGCGGCCGCCTTCGACGGCCCGGTCCTCCTGCTCCAGGGCGACACGCACAAGTACAGGACCGACCAGCCGCTGCCGAACGTCACCCGCATCGTCGTGGAGGGCGAGACGGCCGCCGAGTGGTTGCGCCTGCGCATCGACGACGATCTCCCGGGCCTGTTCAGCTGGACCCGGGAAGCCGTGCCCGGCCTGAGCTGACCCACCCCCCGAGCCGTCGCCGCGACGGCCCCGGCGCTACCCTTCCGTCCCCCGCCGTCGTAGCTCAGCTGGTAGAGCACTTCACTCGTAATGAAGGGGTCAGCGGTTCGAATCCGCTCGACGGCTTCACGGAAAGTCCCTGCTGAGCGGGGACTTTCTGCGTTTCTGGGGGAGGTCCCTCCAACGCCGCGGCCGTGTGCGTGGCCTTGTGCCCGTCGACTCCGATCACGATCATCTCGGTCTCCCTCTCAACGTTGGTGATGAGCGGATCAACGGCGGACAGCACTCGTCTGGGGCGTCTTATGCGTTGGCGCGACTTCAGCGGCTGGCGCATTCGTCCACTGCCGTCGGCTGTTTCCGAACGGGTCTGTCGTAGCGATCGAGCGAGGTAGATGGGCAACCGCAGCCTGCGCGGCTTGAACGTGCCGCAGAGGTCTTCGTGATGCGCCATTCGACTATCGGGCGCTCGAAGCGCGCGTGGAAGCTGTTCGGCAAGAAAGCTCGTCACCGGCGTGAAGCGAACCGGAGCTAGCGGTCGGCCGCGGACGACTTCGCCCGTCCAGCGGAGAGGATCTCCCGGTCGCGACCATCTGACCGATCGAGCTCAACGCTCGACGCGGTAGCGGATGTGCGTGGCGTGGGGCGAGTGCAAAACCTCGACGGGTACCAGGCGCGGGTCGTCGACGTCGTCGAACAGGCGCTCGCCCTTGCCGAGCAGCACCGGGGCGATGTCGAGGACGAGCTCGTCGATGACTCCGGCAGACAGCGCCTGGCGCACCGTCGAGGCGCCGCCGGCGATGCCGACGCCGCGACCTTCGGCGAGGGCGGTGGCCTGCTCGAAGGCGGCGTCGAAGCCATCGGTGACGAAGTGGAAGGTCGTGCCGCCCGCCATCTCGATCGGGTCGCGCGCGTGATGGGTGAGGACGAAGACCGGCGCGTGGTAGGGCGGCTCGTCGCCCCACCAGCCGCGCCAGTCCTCATCCCAGCCGCCGCGAATCGGGCCGAACATGTTGCGGCCCATGACGTACGCGCCGCGAGGACGCATCAGCCAGTCGCGCGCCGCGACGTCAGCCGAGTCGGTGATGTCGCCGAGATGCCATCGGTGGACGTCCATGCCGCCGACGCCGAGCGGGTGCTCGCGGTCCTGGTTGGGGCCGGCGACGAAGCCGTCCAGCGAGATGGACATGTGACAGGTGGTCTGCGTCATGGCAGCAAAGACTCCTCGGCCGGCGGGATTCATCGGTCGTCGCCAGCCGACGATACGCGCGGCGCGCCAGAACACGTTGCCGACGCCATAGACGTAGCCGCCGTCGACGACCCAGGTCTGGCCTGTGACGAACCCCGCCTCGTCGGACACGAGGTAGGACAGCGCTCCGGTCAGATCCTCGGGCTGGCGGTGCGCTTGATCGCCTGGACGCCGATCGATGTCTCGAAGAGGTTCATCTCGTCGTGAACGCCCTGACTGGTGCCATGGGTACGGATGAGGCCCGACGCGATGCCGTTGATGGTCACGCTCGGCGGTCCGATCTCCCGGGCCAGGCGACGGATGAAGCCGATGATCCCGCCCTTGCTCGCGACGTAGTGCAGCGCGCCCGGCGAGCCGGCGCGCCCTCCCGTGCTCGCCGCGCCGAGGCTACGGCCGACGGACCCTTCACCGCCACCTCTCAGAAGGGCATTCTCAATGAGTCGCAACTGTGTGCGGGGTCTCAGCGCCTGCCGGGCTGGCGACCAGGTGTCCCTGCTCGACACGCTGCAGGACCACGACGCCCGGATCCGCCGCGGCGATGGACCTGATCGACCTCAAGGACCGCATGGCCGACGCGATCGCCCGCCTGCCCGAGCGCGAGAAGCTCGTCATCGCCCTCTACTACTACGAGAACCTCACCCTCCGCGAGATCGGCGAGGTCCTCGGCGTCACCGAGTAAACCACGCGGAGTTCGGGCCGTGAGCAGGGGCTGTGGTCTCTGCCGCGCCGTCAGGACAGCGTCGCCACCACCCTCGCGGCTTTGAGCAGGTCGGGAGCGGTGAACGATTCGGCCTGCCCGTAGGTGGGCCGCCAGTCCGGGTCCTGCCGTAGGTAGGACTGCCCGTCGCCCTGGATCAGCCCGACGATGACCTCGGCGACGATCCTGCCGCCCACCGGGCCGAGGCGCTCACCGTTGGCCATGACCTGGGCCTCGCGCAGGACGTAGAACCACAGCGGCGTGCGATCGTCGAGATGCAGATCCTTCAGGTCTGCCAGGTGGGACTTCTCGAGCGCGGGCAGCTTCATCGCCTTGGCCACGCGCTGGCCCGACGGCACTTTCATGGTCAGGCTGCGGAGCAGGTTGCGGGTCGCCAGCGAGTTCGGCTCGCCCTGCGGCTGGCCCATCAGTGCGAAGAGGACCGACGAGATCCTGGTGTCGATCGTCTTGCTCTGGCGCTGTCTGCCGTCCGCGAAGTCGAAGAAGGTCTGCCAGTCGATGAACCGGCGCGCAGCTCTCCTGCGGCCGCGCAGGTCGGCGGGGTCGTCCCCGTCAGCGGCTGCCGGGTCGAAGATGTGGGCGAAGAACTGCTGTGCCGCGTCCGTGGCGCTGGTGCCGAAGTTCGCCCGGTAGCTCGGTCGGACCTGGGAGTGACCGAAGCGGTAGGCCCCGACCGAGAACTCCACGGGTATGTACGGCTCGTTGCGCCACTTGAAGTGCTTGCGGCCGCGGGTCAGGACGTCGTTGACCGTGTCTGCCCCGACGGTCCTCGGCAGGAACTCGTGCACGATGAGCCACTGGTAGTGCCAGCGCACGACCCGTTGGGCCTCGGTGAAGAGCTCCCCGGCGGTGTAGCCGGGACCCAGATCCTCTTTGAGGTCACCGACCACCCGGTTGTGAAAGCGCAGCAGTGCCAGATGCAACTGGGAGACGATGAGGTTCTCGTCGTTGCGAGGGTCACCGATGAGGGCGACCTTCTGGCTGTTGCGCGGAAGGTCGTAGCGTGGCTCGTTGCCGATCGAGACCGCGGCCGAGCCCGGGATCTCCTCGGTCAGCAGCGTCGTCCGCCCGCCGTCGACGCTGGTGTCGTAGAGGTGGGGAGACGCTCCCGGGCCGCTCCCGTAGACGCTGTCGAGGTCCAACGCCGGGATGCGGAAGTTGCGTATCGACTCCGGGTCCTGCCGGCGGGCCAGACTCGAGGTCGGATCGAACGTCATGTCGTGGTCGAGGAATTGACCCAGGAAGGTGAACCCGGCCGTGAGCGCCGGATTGTCGGGATTGTTGACCCGCTTCGCCGGGTCGGTTATCAGCGTGATCGGATCGGAAGCCGGGTCGCCCGCGTCCATCAGACCTCCGGGCGCACCGAGCTCGGTGAGCGCGCCGCGGATCAGCGGGGTGTCGGCTGCGAACGGCGGCAGCGTCCCGAACAGGCGCCCGAAGCGGCCCTGATCGTAGAACACCGACTCGGGAGTGGACTCGCCGAGACTTGCATGACCGTGCGACATACGCGCCTACCTTCCGGTGTCTTGATTGATCAGGAGTCTTGAGGACCAAGCTCTACCAGAGTCCGGAACACCTTTCCACCGGAGGGGGGTCGCCGATCGCGACGAGGCCGACCCCGGTCACCGCTGTCGGCCGGTCCTACGCCGAGCTGATCCCCGGCGCGTCGCTCGCCGTCGAGGAGGAGGGCAAGAGCCCGCTGGCCTGGCAGGGCGGCCAGCTCTGCGGGTCATCGCCGAGCTCGCGGCGAGGGCATGGGCGACGTGAGCCCGGCCAGGCGCCCCTCGATCGCGGTCGTCAGCAAGGGCGCCCCGAACGTCCGGGTCCGCGCGAGCGCCGAGCGGAGGTGCCGGGCGGCCAGGCGGCGATCCCCCCAGGTCTCGGCGAGGCGGGCAAGGTAGGAGTCGACGGGTCCCCAAAACGCGGAGTAGGCGACGACGACGTTGCGGTGCGCGTGCGGGGCCAACGCCGTGTAGAGCGCCTCGGCGCGGGGGACGTCCTCCAGCTTTGCGCACAGCTCGCTCAGGAGGGCGAGCGTCGTCAGCCAGTACATGCCGCGCGGGACGGCCTCGGGCCCTCGCGCCAGCTCCCGGTCGTAGATCGCACGGGCCGCCGCCACGTCACCGGCTTCGAGTCGCAGCATCGCCAGTGCGCTCGGCCAGCCGGACTGGCGCCCGCCGCCGTGGGCCAGCTGCTCGACCAGCCGCAGCTGCTGCCTTATCGCGTCGTCGCGGTGGCGAACCGAGAACAGCTTGGCCGCCCACGTGCTGACCGCATCTTGCATGTGGGCGCGACGGCCATGGCGCAGCCCTTCGTCCGCGCACTGAGCCGCCAGCTCGACGTCGCCCGCGAGCTCGGCCCATATGCCCCTCCAGCCGGCGGCGACGCTCAACAGGAGAGGCTGGCGCAACTCGGCGGCGAGGCCTTCCAGCTTGGCCTGCTCGTGCTTGGCGGTTTCGAGCTCGCCCAGCTCGAACAGGTCGTAGAGGCGCCAGTGATGGTGCTCGGCGGTGAGCTCCCGGTGCTCGCCGGCCACCGACGCGAGCTCGTCCATGAGCGCGAGGCGCTCCGGAAGGTGCCGCACGTCGGTCAGCGTGACGTGTCGCGCCAGAAGCGCTCCGGTCAGGATGTTCGCGTCGCCGAGCTTCCGCGCCGTCTCGAGTGCCTCAGCGCTCGTCCTGATCGCCTGGTCGCTCTCGCTTGGGTAGCCGAGGTGCTCGGCCAGACGGGAGAGCAGCAGGGCTCGCAGCGCCGTCTCCTCGGCGGGAAGGGTGGCAACCGACTCTTCGAGCAGCTCTCGGTAGCGCGGCTCGACGTAGGCCACCTCGAACCAGCGCTCGCCGAGCCCCAGGGCCGCCCGGGCGAGTTGCCCGGCGTCGCCACGGCGCGACGCGCTCTCGGCGGCGGCCAGGAACGTGCGGCGGGCGGCGTCGCCACCGGCATGCCACTGCACGCGGCCCAGCGCGAGGAGCATGTCGCAGCGCTCGGACTCGTCCGCGTCGCCCAACAGCTCCAGCGCGAGGCGGAAGTGCTCTGCCGCCTCCTCGTAGGCCAGGAGCTCGGTCGCGCGCGCCCCCGCGGCTATCGCGTAGCGCCGCGCGGGACCGTCGCCGGCGACGTGCCGGGCGAGGAGGAAGTGGTGGGCGAGCTCGGCGGGATTGGTCGCCTGCGGGCCGGCCACCCGCTCGAGCGCCTCGGCGACGCGGTGGTGTAGGCGGACGCGGCGGCTCCCGGTCAGCTGGCGGTACAGCACCTCGCGCACGACGGCATGGGAAAAGGTGAAGACGTCGACCGGGTGGGTCAGCTCACCGATCAGGCCGGCGTCGATGCCCTCGTCCAGCGCGGTCATGAGGTCCTCGGGATCCGCGTCGGACACGCGTGCGAGCACGTCGAGGGGAAAGCTGCGGCCGATGACCGAGGCCGCCACCAGCGCCTCCGCGCCGAGCGGCGACAGGCGACGCAGGCGTCGCGTGATGACTTCCGCGACCCCCTCGGGGACGCCTGCCCGCTCCAGCGAGCTCTCGGTCACCGCCTCGGGGGCGGGCGACTCCGCGTCGTCGAGCGCGCGAAGGGTCTCCTCGATGAAGAACGCGTTGCCTGCGGTCTGCTCGCACAGCCGGTGGACGAAGCCAGGCGTGACCGCCCTGCCGAGCCGGTCGGTCACGAGGGCCTGCGTCTCGGCCTCTTCGAGCCCGCCGAGCTTGAGGCGCTCGAAGCGCCGGTCGCGACGGATGTCGGCCAGCACGTCGCGCAGGACGTGCCCCGGGCCCGCCTCCACGTCCCGGAAGGTGCCGAGAACCAGGACGTTCCCGAGCTCGGGCTCCCGGAGCAGGTGACGCAGGAGCAGCAGCGAGGGTTTGTCGGCCCAGTGCAGATCGTCGAGGACGAGGAGCACCGGCCACTCGCGGCCGGCCCGCTTGAACACGTCGACGACCGCTTCGAAGAGGCGGTAGCGCAACGTCTCGTGGTCGCTGGGACCGGGCGCGCCCGGCGCGCCCAGATCCGGGATGAGCCGGCTGAGGATCTCCCGCTGCCCCACCGTGAGCGGTTGGGCTCCCCGGACGAGCAACGGGCGCAGCGCCTCGACGAACGGCTGATGGGGAAGCAGGGCGTCCTCGTCGGCACGACCGTAGAGCGTCGCCCCGCCGCTGCGGTGGACCTCCTCGGCGAAATGGGTGGCCAGGCGCGTCTTGCCGACCCCAGGCTCGCCGACGAGCAGGACCAGCTCCGTCCGCCCCGCGCAGACCGCGCCCCACAGCTCTCTCAGGCGGGCCAGGCACCCCTCGCGGCCGACGAAGGCGCCGTCGCCGAGCGCGTGGGTCGCCGGCGCCGGGGCACCGGCCGGGTCCTCGCCGGTGACCGCGCCGGGCCACGGTGCCGGCGGCCCTGAGGCGTCGTCGTGCAGCAGCCGCTCATGCAGCGCGACGTGCTCGGGTGACGGAATCGTGCCGAGCTCGTCGCGTAGGAGCGTGCGCAGCCGATCGAAGGTGCGCACCGCCTCGGCGGCGTCCCCGCGCCGGCTCTGCGCCTGCATGAGCAGCGCGTAGGCGCTCTCACGGAACGGCTGGCGCTCGATGACCGCCCGGGCCATCCGCTCGGCGGCAGGCAGGTGGTCGCCGCCGAGCATCAGAGCGGCTTGAGCCGAGGCTTCGAGGGCCCGGGGCTCCAGCTCGCAGAGCTCCCTGCGCCAATCTTCGACCCACGCTCCGTGGAGGCCTGGGAGCAGCGGCTGCGCCAGCACCCGCAGCGCGGCCTGCGCCGCACCGAGCGCCGTCGAAGCGTCCTTGGCCGCAAGCGCACGCTCGGCCTCCTGCGTCTGCTCGACGACGCGCTCGACGTCGACGTCAGAGCCGTCGGGGAGCTGCAGCGTCAAGGCTGCTCGGCCCGTGATCAGCTCGGGCCCGACGGTCCGGCGGACCTTCGCCAGAACGCTACTCAGCGCGGCGTCGGGGTCCGCCGGGGGGCGCTCGGACCACAGCACGTCGAGGACCTCGTCGCGATCGACGGCCCGGTGACGGTTGAGGACCAGGTAGGCGAGCAACGTGCGGCCCTGGCGCCCGGGGAGCTCGGCGACGACCGAGCGCCCGTCGCGTCGGACCTGCAGCTCTCCGAACAGCGCGATCCCCAGCGGTACGGCGAGGCCTTGCGTCACCGCGTCACCGTGCCTGTCCGCCGGCCCTCGTCATCGTGATCGCGTAGGGACGGTCCCTTCGCGTGACGTTGCGGTTGACGACGTCGGACAGGTTGCTCGTCGTGTGGATCTCCTGCCAGCCCAGCGGCGAGAGCGTCTCCTCGTCGTACACGCGCGGGGCGAGCAGCGGATTGGTCAGCGCCTGGGAGAACGCGTCCACCCCGACCATCCGCCCGATCAGCGGCGGCAGGACCGAGTTCGGGCGCGGGTCCTCGGCGAAGAGCCCGACGTAGAACTCGATCGCCTGCGGGCCGTCGTAGCACTCGGCCAGGCCGGCGCGGATGCGTGGGTCGCTCGAGATCTGGTCGAAGCCGGTCACCCGCGGGTAACGGCAGGCCTCGCGGTAGTCGTTGTAGGAGGCAAGCCGCACGGCGCGGCCCTTCTCGACGCTGGCCCTCTCGGCCGGAAGCAGCTCGGGAGCGGTGTTGAACAGCCCCACCCGGCCCGCGCGCTGGCTCGACGCCTCTTCGAGCAGGGGGCCGAGCCCGTGTTCGGGTACGAAGCCCGGATCGAGCGCCGTCTCCTGCAGCGGTCGCATCCGCCCCCCCGCCAGCAGCTCGGACGGGATGAGGCTGTGCCACCGGTAGAGGAGGTTGAACTCGCTGGCCATGCGGTTCGTGCGCATCCACGGTGCGCGCCGGAAGGCCTTCGCCCCTTCGAGGGTGAAGCGGAAGTGGTACGGCGTGATGTGGTTGATGTACTCGTCGACGACGAGCTTGAGCAGGATCACGATGTTGATCATGCGGGCGGTCTGGAAGAGGCGCTCGTCGTCCCAGCCGTAGGCCGCCTCGAGCCGGGTCGCCAGCCGGTTGTGCTCGCGGAGGAACAGCGTGTTCATCAGCACGTGGCCGATCTGGATGTTCCCCGTGTCGGTCCCGATCGCGAAGAGCTGCTCGCGGGCCCGGGGATCGAACATCTCCTCGCGCGCGACGGTGATCGAGGGAAAGCGCTTCGTGCCGTCGGCGGCGTAGAGGCGCGGGGGGAAGGTCTCCGGCCCGTCGCCCTCGGACGCCAGCAGACCGCCCTCGTACGTGCGCAGCTCGCGTGTCGCCTCCTGCGTCAATCCGTAGATCTGGCACAGGTCGATCTCGTGCGTCGAGTCGTTGCGCCTGGGATCGGGAGGTGCACCCGGCAGCTTCGGGCGGTCGCTGCGCAGAAAGCCGTCGGTGAACCACTGCGCGAAGTACGCGAACAGGACCGTCGACTTCTGGCAGAGGTCTTCCTCGGCGCGCGCCGGTGACGGCCGCCGGAACAGCTCGACGAGGCGGTCGACCGGGGGCAGGCCGCCCTCGCGGTGGAGCGGCCGGAGGTGCCGGCCGTCGTAGCGGCGATCGGTGAGCGACTCCCACGACGTGTAGTCGCTGCGCGTGCTGAACGGATCTGGTCGCGGGTCCATCTTCGCCGCCGCCCGCGAGATCAGCGTGCGGTTGACCAGGCGGCTCAGCCACCCCACGGAGTGAACGCCGTCCCAGACCCGGGCTCCCCGGGTGAGCAGCGCGAACTCGAGTTTGTTGCCAAGGCCGTCGCGCTTCTTGCTCCGCTGGTGTCGGCTCACGCCGCTAGCTCTACCAGAGCCCTCAAGAAATACCAAAGCTCTTCTTTTGATGAAGGGCTCCCCGCAAAACGCCAAGAAGCTCGCAGGGTTACGCCAACGGCACAACAGGGCCCCACCGGCAGGTTGCTCCGCACCGTCCACCCACCGTGCGCAGCACAGATCGGAGTGTCCATGCCCACCATCGCCAAGTCCCGAATGCGCCGCGGCGCCGGAGAGGTGAGCGGGCTCGTCGAGCGCGCAGCCGCCCGCGACGACACGGCGTGGCAGGAGCTCGTCGACGAGTTCGGCGGCCTGGTGTGGTCGATCACGCGGTCGCACAGGCTGGCCGACCAGGACGCCGCGGACGTCTCCCAGACGACGTGGCTGCGGCTCGTCGAGCACGTCGAGCGCTTGCAGGAGTCCCACCACGTGGGCGCGTGGCTGGCGACGACAGCGCGGCGCGAGAGCCTCCTGACGACGCGGCGCTCGGCCCGCCTGGTCCCGGCGGGCGACGACTTGCCCGAGCTCGCAGACGACGCCCCGGCCCACGATGCGCGACTGCTCGAGCAGGAGCGCGACGACGCGCTGTGGGCGGCGTTCGACCGCCTGGACGAACGTGACCGCACCCTCCTGCGCCTGGTCGTGACCGAGCCATCGCCGAGTTATGAGAAGGTCGGTGCGGCGCTCGACATGCCCGTCGGGAGCATCGGCCCCACGCGTGGCCGCGCGCTCGCGCGCCTGCGCGACCAGATCGAGGACGCCGAGCTCCTCCAGGCCGTCTGAGCGCTCCCGCAGGAGCCGGCGCGGCCGGTGGCGTCCCCCCGACGCCACCGGCTTAACCGCCCCCCGGCTAGATCGGGCGCAGCACGTTGTCGGCGACGTACTCGCCGAGCGCGTTGCCCGAGTGGAACCCGTGATCGCCGTCCCACTGGAAGTGCACGCCCAGGTACACCCGGCTGCGGGCGTTCTCGCGCGCGGCCTCGGTGAAGCTGTTGAACGTCCGCTCCACCCCCGCGGGCAGGTTCGGGTCCTCGGTCGTGGCGGTGAACGTGACGTTGTCCGTGTCGAAGTACCGGCGCATGATCGCCGCATGCACGGCCCCGAACGTCGCGTGCCCGGAGACGTAGGCCGGGAACGGCGGCGAGAAGTGCTTGTTGTTCGCCGGGTTCTTCAGCAGTGGCTTCCAGTTCGCCTGGGCGGTCGTCGCCGGGTTGCCGTCGGTCGCCGCGAGCTTGATCGCCGTCTCCGGGCGCCAGAGGTCGAGGTGGGTGTCGTACTTGGCGTCCCAGGCGACCACCGAGGCGTCCGCCATGCCCAGCGCGACGAGCGCGAACAGGCGGGCGTTCTCGACGAGGTCCAGGCCCTTCTGGTCGGACACGACCTTGGTGATCTCGAACAGCTGTCCGGGCGGCTTGTACGTCCCGTCGAGGTCGTTGGCCCAGAACAGCGCGATCTCGGTCTCCTCGGAGGTCCGGGTCGCCGAGTTGCTGCGCCCGAGCTCCTTGACCTCGTCGAACTGCGCCGTGTACTCGGGGCTCGTGAGCATCTCGGCCTTGGAGACGTAGCCGCCGGGCTGCGGCGGACGGAACGACTGGCCGTAGGGCGAGCAGAACGGCTTGAGGTTCCCCCAGTTCGGGCCGGCCGCCGGGCCGGTGCCGGTCGGTCTCCAGTCGCCCGCACTGGTGCCCGGGACGTAGGGGGCGTTGTCGTCGGCACCGTCGCCGCGGCGCTTGGCGATCATCGCCGCGGCGGTCGCCGTGCCGACGGCCTCGCCACCCGCGACATCGGCGCCGGGGTCGAGCGCGGCGATCGCGGCCGACAGGCGGGTGGCGAGCGGCACGGTCGTGCTCGGGAACGCTGCCGCGAGGGTGTCGTGAGCCGCATGGGCCACCGCGGCCTCGATCGACGCCGTGGGTGCGGCGGGGACCGAGGCGAGGTAGGGACGGTGCGTCGACGGCGCGATCGAGCTGACCGCGTCGTACATCGAGGCGTGCATCATCGCGCCGCCACGGGCGATGGGGCCGGGAGGGCCGCCGACCTGGCGGACGACCTCGAGGAGCACGTCGTTCCAGTGGGTGATGGCATCGGGCATGAGCTGCTTCTCCTATGGGTCAGAGGGGCCGCGGGATGCGACCGTCGGAGAAGTGGAGCCGCGGGGCGCGCTTCAGATACGTCCGAAGCGAGATTCCGGGGAAAAAGTCCGTCTTGCGGGCCCCATCCCTCGCTCGCCGAGGTCGGCGAGCGACGCGTCACCCGCACGTTGCACGCGCGCCGCACGTCATTCGTGCGGCTCGCGGCCGACCAACGGCACCCGGCGCATCCAATGCCCTCGCTGCCAGGCGTTGAAGCCAGACCCGGTCCCTACGGGGTCGGGGTGATACGCAAACTCGGGGAGGGGCTCGGACTCGCTCATGGCGACCAGCGTCGCATCGGCACGTGCGGCTCGCGGCCGGCCAACGGGCACCCGAGTCACGCGAAATAAGTTCTCCTCGGGGGCGGTATCAGGGCGGCGGCCGGCCGCTCTTGTGGTTCGAGCGCTGCGGAACGACACGCCGCGCGACCCACCACCACGACGCACAAGGAACTCCATGCCCCAGCTCCAGTCCCCACGATCGATCATCAGCCACGAGCACCTGCACCTGACCTCCGGCCTCATCGCAGGCGTCAACCAGACGTTCCCCGCGCGCCTGCCGGGGCGTGCCGCTCCCGCCGACCGGCTCAAGGAGGGCCTCGACCGGCTCGACGCCTCCCTTCATCGCTGGCTCGTCGCCCACAGCATCATGCTGCTGCGGGTGAGCCTCGGCCTCGTCTTCCTCGGGTTCGGGGCGCTCAAGCTGTTCCCCGGCGTCAGCCCCGCCGAGGATCTCGTCAAGGAGACGACCAGCCTCCTGACCCTCGGCCTCATTCCCGGTCCGGTTGCGCTGGCAGGCGTGGCCGTCCTGGAGTGCAGCATCGGCCTGTGCCTGCTCACGGGGCGGGCGATGCGCGTCGCGATCTCCCTGCTGGCCGTGCAGATGGTGGGCATCCTCTCGCCCCTGGTGCTGCTCGCCCCCCGCCTGTTCGCCGGACCGGAGAACGCGCCGACGCTCGAAGGTCAGTACGTGCTCAAGGACATCATCCTGGTCGCGGCCACGCTGGTCCTCGCGGCGACGCTCCGCGGCGGAAGGCTCGCGAGCGAGCCGGAGCCCTCGTCCCCGGGGCGGTAGTGCGCGTTTCGACGGGTCGGCGGCGGCGCGGGCGTGATCGCCCACGCCGCACGGCCGCGGTAGGCTTTACGAGAAGCTCTGCCGCTCCATGAGCGACGTGGCGATCTTCATGCGGGACGGCACGGCGTTGCACCCGGCGCCCCACGCCGTCGGGCCGTGAGACCCGCGGGAGCTGCAAGGCGGAGCGCCCGTCGCGCTCCTGGCCCGCGGTCCAGGCGCTGGCCCCCGGGATGCGATTCGCCCGCTGCACGTTAGAGTTCCTGTGGTCCCGTGCCGCTCGGGCCACTCGAGGTCGCTGCGAGCCTTCTCAAGCCCGGCAGTCGCTTCCGGGTCGCTGAAGCGCAGCCTCACCGCAGCGGGACGGCCCGTGCTGCTCGGACGCGCCGTCCTCCTGCGGCGCAGCAACCCCATGGTGCTCCCCGAAGACGCCGAGTGGTCTGAGGGCCGTCCGTGCGAGGGCCCTGAAAACAGCGTCGCCCGGCCGCTGCCGGCCGGCGGTGAGAGCATCCACCGGACCGGGATGGAGTTCGCTACGCGGGTGGGACGCGATCCGGCGGCGGCAACGACGCCTTCGGCGGGACGATCGTGAAACGGGTGCGCTTCGCCGTCGAGGTCGCCGAGGCATGCGCGGACGCGATCGGGGCCGAGCGCGTGGCGATCCGCCTGTCGCCCGGCACCGACATCTGGGACGTCGTCGAGAACGACGTGCCCGAGCTCTACAGCGCTCTGTTCGCGCAGCTCGAGCGCCTCGGCCTCGCCTACGTGCACACGCTCGCCACCCACGGCGACCAGCTGTTCGACCAGTTGCGGCACGCGTGGAGCGGGACATTCATCGTCAATCCCTCGCCCGGCGTCGCCGGAGACCAGGCCGACCGCGCCGCCGGCGAGCACTGGCTCGGGCGCGGTGCCGACCTCGTCGCCTTCGGGCGCGCGTACCTCGCCAACCCCGACCTCGTCGAGCGCTTCCGGCTCGGCGCGCCCGTCCGCCACGCCCAGCCCGACACGTACTACGGAGGCGGCGACGCCGGCTACATCGACTATCTCGGCCACCGGCATGTCAACCATTACGACTGACCGCCGAACAAGAACCGCAAACGAAGCACCTGCACTACACGAGGCACGATCGTGACGGGGTGCCGTGGCCCGGGTTCCCTCGTTCGATCGTGGGCTTCCAGGCTCGCTTTGCGACCGAGGACGACTGCCGCGCCTACCTCTCTGCTGCCGGTGGCCGGATGGGTTCCTGCCCCGGCTGTGAGCGGGGAGCAGCGTCGCAGGCGCATCCGCGCGCGAGAGGGCCGACCGAGATGGGCGCGCTCACTCAGGCGACGAGCGCCGCTTCGACCGGGGAGCGGCCGCGGGCTCGGGGCGTGAGCCGGACGTCTCCGAGGAATCGTTGCAGCCGGTCGGCCTCTGCCTCGATGGCCGCGACGCCTTCGGCACCGACATCCTCGACAAGCTCGTGGACGACCTCGCCGGTCGGGCGCTGGGCCCAGCCGCCGACGACCCGGCCGCTCCACCAGACCGTGGGCGAGGCGTTGCCCGTGCGGTCGAAGAGCCGCGGGCCGTGGTCGGCGAGGTAGAACTCGCGGCCCTTCCAGCCCATCGTCGTCGGGTCGAGCGCCGGGAGCAGGGCGGCCCAGGGCGCGGGCGGCGGCGTCGGCTCCAGGTCGTCGTCGGGGAGGGCGACGCCGGGCACGCCCGCGCAGTCGACCTCGACCGCGCCGGCGGCGGCGAGAGCGGTACGGGTCGTGCCGACGCCCCAGCCCGTCCACCAGCGCAGGTCCTCTGCCGGCGCCGGGCCGAACGCCCGCAGCCAACCCCTCGCGAGTTCCGTGCGGGCGTCCGCGGTGGTGAGGGCCGGCACGGCCGCCGGCGACCAGGCGTCCATCACCGCCCAGCGGAACTGCGTCGAGGCCCAGGTGCCCTTCGGGCGGACCCGCACGGCCCGGCCGTCGGCGCCGAGGATCGTGAGGATGCGGCTGCCGAGCTTCTGCCGCGCGGCGTACTTCGTGTCGCGGCCCGGCACCAGGATCGTGCGCAGCCGGGCGTCCCTCGCGCAGAGGTCGGTCGCGCTGAGCTGTCCGCCCGCTCGAAGTGCGTCGACGGCGGCGTGCTCGACCTCCGTGAGCCACGCGCCGACGTCCTCGGGGAGCTCACCGTCCTCGGGCTCGGCATGGGCGAGCATCTGCAGGAGCTTTCGCCGCTCACGCGCGGCGACGTCGCGGCCGCAGGCAGCGAGGATGGTCGCCGCGGTGTCGGGCGGCGCGGCGAAGACGGTGCGCCGCATGCCCATGACCCGGACAAGGGTGCGGTCGCCGTAGAGGGCGCGCTCGACCTCCTCGACGCCCCCGGCGCGCATCCGCGACCAGGCGGACAGGAAGACGGACGCGGGGTCCGTGCTGTGCAGGGCGACGACTGCGGCGGCGGCCGCGACGGGGTCCTCCGCGCGCTCGGCGTGGGCGAGGCGGTGGCGCACTCCGAGCCGGGCGCGCCGCTCCGCGTCAGTGAAGCGCCGCACGCGGTTTCCTCCATAGGCGCGCCCACGGCGCCGCCTCGATCAGGTAGCCGAGTCCGCGGAGCTTGTCGACATCGCGGCGGATCGTGCGCGGAACGACGTCGACACGGTCGGCCGACTCGGGCCCAGACCACTCACGACGCTGCTGCAGGAGCTTCAGCAACGAAAGCACCCGGGACGACTCGGGATCGACACACGCACATGCTCGCATCCATGCGGCCAGCATCTGGCCGCGTTGCCGTCGGGCCTCGCGGTCGAGTCCCTGGCCGCACGAGCGACGACCGTCGCCGTGCGGCTGGCGAAAGGCACGCATCTCCTCGAGCAGCTGGCGCTCGCTCGCTGTCCCGAGATCAGACGCTCACCGGGCCGGCCCGCCCACCGGCCTCAACTGTCGCCCAACCTTTCGGATTGCTTTACGTTCTTCGTGCAACGGCGACGTCAGCCACGCCGGGCGCGGGTCGCGCCGTTCGCGATCGGCCCACCGACGCCTGGGGCCGCGCACCCGACATCGGACGAGGAGCAACCATGGGGAAGCATCGAAATCATACGGTCACGAGGGTCAGGCGACTGAGCCTCTGCGCGCTTGGCGCGCTGGCGGCGGCGGCGCCGACGGCGAGCGCCGACACGGGCGCCCCGGTGTTCACCTGCCGTGGTAGTGCAGGGTACCTCGAGGTCGGGCCGCTGCCCCGTGTCGAGCCCGTCTCGGCCAACGCCGTGGCCCCGAGCACCGCCAATCCCGGAGGTGACACCGCGCAGTGTGCCAGCGACCGCGGCGGGCTGCCCTCCGTCGTCCTGCCCCCGGGTGACAACCCGGGCATACAGCTGACCCTCCAGGCACCGGTCGCCGAGACGAACATCACACCCGAGCTCGGCCCCGCGCGCACCCAGACCGCCACGTCGAGTGCCGCCACCGCGCTGAACCCGCTCATGCTCAACGTCGGGCCGGCGCAATTCGTCATCCGCGCCGACGCCCTCACCTCGAGCGCCAGGGCGACATGCGTCAACGGCGCGCCGGTCCTGACCGGGACGAGCCAGGTGGTCCGCCTGAGCATCAACGACACCGTCATCGACATCCCCACCAACCAGGACAACGTCGTCATCGACCAGCTTCAGCCGCTGCTGCGGATCGTCGCCAACGAGCAGGTCACGACGACCAACCCCACGACGGGCGATCAGGCGCTGGTGCGTCGAGCACTGCACATCCAGGTGCTGCAGAGCGCGGGCGGTCCACCGGCGGCCAACATCGTGCTGGCCGAGTCCAAGGTCGACACCCACGGCGCGGTCTGCGCGCCGCCGCCCCCGCCGCCTCCGCCGCCGGCCTGTCCGGCGGGTTCGGTCGCGCAGCCCGGGAGCGCCCCGCTGGTCTGTGTCGAGACGCGGACGGCACCGTGCCCGGCGGGCTCGACGCCGGATCCCAACGCCGGCGGCGCGTGCGTGATCGTGCGCGAGGCTCCGGCGGTGCCGTGTCCGCGAGGGTCGATCGACGACCCGCGCTCCAACAACTGCGTCTTCATCGTGGAACGTCCGTGCCCGTCCGGTGCGAAGCCCGACCCGACCACCCGCGTCTGCGTGGTGACCAGAGACGGCGGCAACACCAGCGGCAGCGGCGGAAACGGCAGGAACGGCTCCAACGGAGGAGTCGGCAGCGCCAACGGACCCCGCGTGACCTGCGGACGCATCAGCATGCGTTTCGTGCGCAACGGGGGGCGGACGCTGACCAACCGCTTCGGGAAGCGCCTGGTGACCCGCGGGCGCCTGGTGACCTGCGGGTCCAACCGGTCGATCGTCGGGGCGCGGATCGACGTCGTCCACGTGCTCCCCGACGGGAGGCGGCTCACGAAGACGGGTCTGCGCTCGCGACCGGGCGGCAAGCTGACGCTCATCCTGCCGCTGAACCTGCGCTCCCGCAGGATCGAGTACGCCTACCGGCCGGACCTCAGGACCCGCCGGGTGTCCTCGCGCGCGAACCTGCGCCTCACGGTCCGCAGCAACCGCACGGGCCGCGTCCTGCGCTGAAGTCGCCGACGGGCGGGGCCCTCGTGGCCTCGCCCGCCGTGCCGCGGCGCGGAGGCGTCAGCGCTCCTGCGTCGGCTCGACGCCGTGGCGCGGTCGGTGAGACCCTCTGGCGATGGACGATCCAATCCAGTGGGGCCGAACCCATCTCGACTGGACGCCGGACGGGTACCGGCTCGTGCTCACGATCCGGCTCCGGGAGCGAGCCGCGGCGCTCTTCGAGAGTCGACTCGCCGGTCTTCTCGAGAGCTTCGAAGCGCTCCTCGACGACGACCTCTTGTACGACTTCGCGTCAGGGGCCGTCCCGAACGTTCCCCGGGCGGGCGTCGGCACGGGGCACGCCACCCTCGCCATCATCGCGGGCCGCTCCCTCTTCGCGGTCGATGCCGACAGTTTTCGGACCGCGCTCACAGAGCTGGCGGTCACCTGTCGCCGGGAGGCAGACGAGCAGCAACAGCGCGACGAGGAGATCGCGGAGGGATGGCTCGCGAAGCTCCGAGCCCCCTGAGTCGACGGCCGCAGCAGCCGGAACATCGCTTACCGGGCGCGCTGAACGGCGGTCCGCGACGTCCACCGGGCTACGGTAGAGGTTAGATGTCAACCTCGTCGTCCACGGCCCACCTCGACCAGGACGCGCGGGAGGCGCTCGCAGCCGAGCTCGACGCGCTCCACGCGGAGGTTCGCGCCGACCTCGGCGCGCGCGACGCGGCGTACATCCGCGGGGTGATCAAGGCGCAGCGCCAGCTCGAGGCCGCGGGCCGCGCGCTCCTGCTCGGCTCGCGCTGGAAGCCGGCGCTGGCGGGGGGCACCGTCGCGCTCACGCTCTCGAAGGTCATCGAGAACATGGAGCTCGGGCACAACATCATGCACGGGCAGTGGGACTGGATGCGCGACCCTGCGGTCCACTCGACGACGTGGGAGTGGGACGCCGCGTCGACCGCGCGCTCGTGGAAGCACTCGCACAACTTCCAGCACCACACCTACACGAACGTCGTCGGCAAGGACCGCGACCTCGGCTATTCGGCGATGCGCGTCGACGCCGACCAGCCGTGGCGCCCGGTCTACCTCGCACAGCCGGTCTACGGCATGCTGATGGCGCTGACGTTCGAGTGGGGGATCGCGCTCTACGACATGGAGCTCGACGCGGTGAAGCGCGGGGAGAAGAGCAAGGCGCAGGCGCGCCAGGAGTTGCGGGCCTTCGCCGAGAAGGCGCTCACGCAGCTCGGCAAGGACTACGCCTTGTTCCCCGCGCTGGCCGGACGCAAGGGCTTCGCACGGGCACTCGCCGCGAACGTCGTCGCGAACCTCGCGCGCAACCTGTGGGTCCACACGGTCGTGTTCATGGGTCACATCCCGGAGCCGGCCGAGACGTTCACCGAGGACCAGTACGAGAACGAGACGCGCGGCGACTGGTACGTCCGCCAGGTCACGGGCTCCTGCAACCTCGACGGCTCGCCCCTCTTCCACCTGATGACGGGCAACCTCTCCTTCCAGATCGAGCATCACCTCTTCCCGGACGTTCCCAGCAGCCGCTACTCAGACGTCGCCCCGCGCGTGCGCGAGATCTGCGGGCGCTACGGCCTGCCGTACCACTCGGGCCGGCTCGGTCGCCAGTACCGCTCCGTCGCGAAGAAGATCTTGCGGCTCTCGTTCCCCGGGGGCGGGCCGAGGGCGGTCGCGCCGGCGGCCTTCACCCCCGCCCGGGCACCCGAGGTGCCGGCGCTCGCGCTCGTCTGAGGCAGCTTCGAGGCGGCGGGCTGCGACGCCGGCACGGGGCGAAGGCGCTTCAGGCCAGGCCGTCGAGCAGCCGCCCGACGACGGCCAGCAGGCGCTCACGAGCGACAGAACGTCCTCCGCCGCAGAGGTGCGAGTAGAGGTCGGCGCGAAAGGGCGCGAGCAGGACGTGGGCGAGGACGTCGATGTCCAGGTCCCCGTCGAGCTCGCGCAGCAGGATGCGCACGTGGGTGTGGTAGGCGCCGTAGGGGCCGCCGCCGAAGCGGGCGCTGACGAGCGCGGTGCGGTCCGCCTCGAGGATGAGCTCCCCGTGGCGGTCCATGAGGCGACTGAGGGCGCTGAAGAAGGCGAGCAGCCGGTCCCGCGGCGCGGCGCCCGGACCGAGGGGGGCGGGGCCGCGGAGGAAGCCCTCCTGCAACGCGATCGACTCGGCCTCCAGGAGCGCCAGGGCGAGCCCGCTGCGATCGCCGAAGCGGCGGTAGAGGGTGCCCTTGCCGACCTGGGCTGTCGCGGCGATCTCGTCCATCGAGACGTTCGTGACCCCGCGTTCGGCGAAGAGGCGCTTGGCGGTGCAGAGGATCCGCTCGCGGTTGCGGGCGGCGTCGGAGCGCTCCGGCCGGCCGGCGGGCTGCAGGACGGGCAGCTCGATTGGAGAGGGGAGCTCGGACACGGCGACGGCGGCCATCGTAGAGCGGCGGCGGTCCGGGACCCGGGCACGCTCAGGCCGCCGCGGCCACCGCGGGGGTCGCGGCGGCCACGAGCGCCTCGAGCATCGCGGCGAGCTCCCCGCGGAGCTCCGGGGTGGTCAGGCGGCCGTCGGTGTCGAAGTGCTGCGACGCCTGCCCGACGGGCAGCTCGCCCTCGAGCACGCTCGCCCCGGTCGCGCCGAGCACCTTGCGCAGCTCGGCCTGGGCCCAGACGGCGCCGAACAGCCCCGTGCTGGCGCCCACGACGGCGGTGGGCACCCCGCGGAGCACTGTGCCGGTGGACGGCCGGGAGAGCCAGTCGATCGCGTTCTTCAGCTGGCCCGGGATGGAGTGGTTGTACTCGGGCGTGGCGATCAGCAGGGCGTCCGCGTGGGCGATGGCGTCACGCAGCGCGCGGACCGTGCCGTGCGGATCGTGCTCGTCGTCCTCGTCGAAGGGGGGGATGGCCTTGAGGTTCTCGTGGACGACGAGCTCGCTCCCGGACGGCAGCAGCTCGGCTGCCGACCGGAGGAGCGTCGTGTTCCACGAGTCGGCGCGCAGGCTCCCGGAGACGGCCAGGATGCGCATCATCGCTACGCCTTGACGAACGCGAGATCGAGGGTGAGCTTGACCTCGTTGGCGAGCGCGAAGCCGCCCTTGGGCAGCGGGGCGTTCCAGTTGAGGCCGAACGCCGTGCGGTCGATCCTCGTCTCCACGGAGATGCCGAGGCGCGTGTTGCCGTAGAGATCCTCGGCGCCGTCGGCGAGCTGACCGCGGCCCTCGACACGCTGGGTCGAGCCCTTGATCGACAGATCGCCGGTCACGACGACGTCGCCGTCCGTCCTCGTGAACGACCCCGAGGTGAAGGTGATCGTCGGGAACTGCTCCGCGGCGAAGAAGTCGTCGGCCATGAGGTGGCCCTTGAACTGCGGGTCGTCGATGTCGATCGAGGCGACCTGGACCGTGCCCGTGAGGGTTGTGGTGCCGTCCTCGTCGGCCAGGAGCGTCGCATCGATGTCCTTGAACTCGCTGCGAAAAGTGTTGACGACGGCGTGCTTGATGGCGAAGCCGGCGCTCGAGTGGGTCGGGTCGAGCTGCCACGTGCCGGTGGGGACGGCGGTGGCGAGTGCGGTGGGGGACATCGGAGCTCCTTGAGGTGGCGGTTTTGCGGACCGTGGTCCGCTTTGTTCCCCACTGTAGCGGACTTCGGTCCGTTCTCGCCAGCCACCCTGCCCCGGCGTCGGCTGTCTCTCGACATCCGTCTGATTCACGCCGTCTCGCGCAGCGCGTCGGAGAGCGGGCGCAGGATGAGCAGCCCCGCCAGCGCGGCGGCCGCGAGCACGCCTACGGCGACCCGTGAGGCGTCGAAGGCGGAAAGCCCGACGAGCTCGCGCATCGCGAGCACCGTGCCGCCCCACAGCACGAGCGGGCCGAAGCCGCTCGACAGCTTGCCGACCAGCGCGTACAGGGAGAAGTCCTCCCCGCGGCGGTCCTCGGGGACCAGGCGCAGCAGGAAGATCCGGTCGACCGCGGAGAGCGACCCGAGGGCGATCCCCACGACCGGGCCGAGCACCCAGAGGAGCGCGCTGGAGCCCGTGCCCGCTCCGAGCACCAGCGTGGCGACCGTCACCATCAACGTCACGAGCACGACCTTGCGCGGCCCGACGCGCTCGGCGGCGAGCCCGGCGCCGATGGCGCCGCCGATCGCCGCGACCGTCGCGACGGCCAGCAGCAGGTCGATCTCGCTGTCCTCGAAGTCGCCCGTGCGCCCCGCGTAGACCGTCATGAACTGGATCACGGTCGCGATCGCGTCGACGTAGAAGAACCGCGCGACGAGCAGCCGCCCGTGCGGCGCCTGGCGCGCGCGCCGCACGCTGGCGACCAGCTCGGCCAGCGGCCCGCGCGTCGGCTGTCGTGCCCGCCGGGCGGGCGCGATCTCCGGCGGTGGGTCGGCGCCGGCGTGGCCGGCCGGCGCTTCCCCTGAAGCGGCGCCGCGACCGCCCCGCGGACGCTCGCGCACGAGCAGGAAGCACGGCAGCGCGAAGACGCCGAAGAGCCCGGCGGCAGGCAGGAACGCGGCCTGGGCGTTGCCTTCGGTCACGATCGCCCCGATCGCGAACAGCGCGGTGAGCGAGCCGACGTAGCCCACCGCCACCCCGGTGCCCGAAACGCGCCCGCGGCGCCTCTCCTGCGGCGCGACCGTCGCCAGCAGCGGGTGATACTGCGAATCGGCGACGTTGAAGCAGAACGTCGCCAGCCCGGCGACGATCAGCGCCAGCAGCACGGGTCCGACGGTTCCGAGCAGTGCCGTCAGCCCGACGCACAGCGTCGTGAAGACCATCAGGGTCGGCTTGTGGCGACCGGCCGCATCGGCGCGCGCGCCGACCACGGGAAGGGTCACGACGAGCAGCAGCGAGACGGCGGCGCTCATCAGCCCGACGTAGACGTCGGGCTGCCCGCGCTCCGTGATGATCCAGTCGTTGAAGTAGCGGGTCACCACCACGAGCGAGAAGATCGTGTTGGCGAAGTCGTAGAGGACCCAGCCGACGACGGGAAGCCGGTCACGGGTCACGTCGCCAACCCTAGGGGTCTGTTGATGTATCGCTAGGTCTCGTCGCCGTAGGGGTTCGGGCGACGCAGCCACGCCCGGACCGCTTCGAGGTCGAAGAGCGCGTCGTCGCCGGCGTCGAACGCGCAGGGAAAGCCCTCCGTCGCGACCGCTGCCCGGAGCCATTCCGGCGTGACCAGCAGGTGGTCGGCGACCTCGGGGAGGGAGAGCAGGCGGCGCTCGGGCATCAGCACCCATGGTGCCTGACCGCGCCGAGCGCCGTACCCTCCCGCCATGGCCTACAGCACCGCGGAGGCTCGGCAGGAGATGCTCGACACGGTCGCCGCGGCGATCGACGATCTCGCGGTGGCGCTCGCCGATCTCGGGGAGGCCTTCGAGCTGCTCGACGACACGACCGCCGAGCGCCTCGAGGGGGAGCTGTTCAAGCCGGCGCAGGCGGCCGCCGCCCGCCTGAAGCGCACCCACGCCGCGTTCGCCGAGCGCCACGGCCTGCTCGCGCGCGCCGCCACGCCGCCGACGCCGGGCTCGCCGTCCCACGGCGTGCGGGGGTTCGTCGACCGCGCGGTGAGCGCCTGCGCGCGTGCGGACGGCCGGCTCGCCGAGCTGCAGGACTCGCTGCGCCCCGTGGAGGTCGGTGATCCGGAGCTGCGCGCCGGGCTCTCCGAGACGCGCCGGATCGTCAGCGAGCTGCCCGGGCGCGCCCGGCTGTTCCTGCGGACACTGGGGCGGTGAGGGCGGCCGGCGGCCGGCCGGACCGCGCTGAGGCGTCCGGCCGGCGATTCACCGTCCTCGCGTCATCGCGATCGACACCGTCCGGTTGCGCGTGTGCTCGGCGCCGCCCGTACGCGTGAACGACACCCGCAGGACGCCGCCGGTGCGACGCGCCCGGCGGGCCGCCACCGCCCGGCGCAGCGACGCCTCCGCGGCCTTGGACAGCCGGAACGTCAGGCGCAGCTTCCCGGCACGCGTCGCGGTCCCGGTCGCCGTCCCCAGAGCGATCGTCCTGCGGCCCTTACGGACCTTGAGGGTCCCCCTGGCCTCGCCGGCTCCCGGCACGGTGATCGTGACCCCCGCCCGCCGGCTGCGGACCGTCACCCGGCGCAGGGAGCCGAACCCGAAGGACGACGAGGGGACCGCCTTCGCGGGCACGGCCTTCGTGGGCACCGCGACCGGAGGGGTGGCCACCGGCGTGGGGAGGGGTGGCGTCGGGCGCGGCGCGGCCGGTGCCGGCGGCTTGGCGAGCACGGCCCCCGGCCCGGTGTACTTGACGATGTACAGGCCGTAGTCCCGATCGGAGCCGACGATCAGCCGGTTCCCGTCCTTGTCGGTGTGATGCTCGACGCCCCAGAAGTTGCTGCCTCCCTCGTCGATGAACTTCCCGGTCTCCTGCAGGCCACCCGCGCGGCTGAAGCGCAGGACCCGCAGGCCTCCCGCGTAGTAGGCGCTGTAGGCGAGGTTCGTCTCCGGGTCGGTGGCGAACTCGTGGATCGACAGGTCGCCGAAGCCCGACGCCAGGCGTGCGTCCGTCGCCTCGGCGATCGCGTAATCGTCGATCAGGGCGCTCGTCCTCGCGTCGTACAGGTGCGCGTAGCCCCAGCCGTCGAACGGCGTGGTCGCCGACACCCGGGCGCCGAGCCGGCCGAGCTCCGGGCCGTGCCCCGGCGGGTACGGGAGGGCGAAGCCCGGCGGGTCGTCGAAGATGTCGTGCATCGCCCGGTGGGTGATGCACAGGCCCGGGATCGCGCGCGGGTTCCCGGGGCCGCAGAACGCCCCGTCCGACGCCTCGTCGCCCACGTGCGGGTCACCGATGAGGACGCCGTCGTAGCCCTTGTCGGCGGCGTTCTGCATCTTCTCGTCGAACCGGCAGGCCGGCTCGGTATGGCTGGGGTCGCCGAACGGTCCACGCTGGATGACGACGATCTTCTCCTCCCCCGGCGCGAACGTCGTCCCGGCGAAGGCCGTGGCCGCGGGCGGGATCTGGTTGTCGGCCGAGCAGCCGTAGCCGCCGTACACCGTCGGGCCGTTCAGCTTCCCGTCGGGCAGGGCCCGGATCGGCAGGCTGAAAGGGAACTCGCCGGCGACCGACGTGCGTGCCTTGGGCCCATCGCTGATCTCGAAGAGCACCCGGGAGGTCTCGAAGTCCTCGTCGGCGGCCAGGACGAACTGGTTGTCGCTCGAGTACTCGGCCTGGTGGGCGTTGCCCTCGGGGGCGCCCGGGGGGGTCAGCTTGACGAGCGGGTCGACGTCCGGGAAGTCGGTGTCGGTGATGTACTTCGGCCTCCTCGGATCGGTGACGTCGAGCTGGACGTACCCCGCGTCCCAGTAGCTGCTGAGCATCGTCATGCGACCGTCGATCCGCTTGACCACCATGTCGTGCTGGAAGAGCCCGTCGCCGTACGCCGAGTTCTGCACGATCTGCGGGAACAGCTCCACCAGGTCATGCTCGGCGATGAACTTCGGACTGCGCGGGTTGGTGATGTCGAAGATGTCGACGTCGTGCAGCTCGAGGTTGTCCACCGTCACGGCGTAGGCGCGTGGCCCGTCCTGCCAGACGAAGATGCTGTGGTTGGAGTTGGGGACCGCGTCGGGGTCCTGGACGACGGAGCCGTCCGGGGACCTGTCTCCCGTCCCCAGGACGAGGGCCACCGGCCTGGCGGGGTCGCTGACGTCGTACAGGTCGAAGCCGCCGACGCCCTGCGGCCCGCACGGCTCGTTGTTGACGGCGAGGAGATCGCCGGTGAACTCCGGCGTGTTGATCGTCGTCGCGTGCGCGCCCTCACCGTGGTAGGTCGCCCGCAGCGCCGGGACGAACGCCTTCTGCACCGGTGCGGCGGGGTTGCTGATGTCCACGCTGAAGAAGCCGCCGCGCTTGCAGGCGGTGTCGCCCGGGTTGTCCTTGGGTGACCAGGACATCGCGTACGCGGCGTTCTTGTGGACCGTGACATCCGCGATCTGTCCCGGCAGCACGTTGCCGAACGGCTGGCTGAGCTCCAGCTTGCCGACGAGCTCCATGTTCTCGCGCGCCGGCGGCAGGTGGTTCGCCTGACCGCCGTCCTGCCGGGCGTCCCCGGGATGGCTGAGCCTGGAGCGGGTCGCGTCTGATCCCGGCCAGGGAGCGCGCATCACCTCGCCGCCGTCGGTGCTCCACGGCCGGTGGCTCGCGCTGCCCGGCGGACGTTGCGCCTGGGCGGTCGAACCGACGGCCAGCGCCACCGGGGCGGCGAGGAACAGGACCGACATGGCACGGATCACGAAACGCATGGTGTCCCCGATGGCTTGATTCGCAGCAGAACAACTGTGCGTCCTGCCGATCTGATGCGCTGCACGCGAAGGACCCTACCGGCGGGGAAGCTCGCCGTCACGAGACGCAGCGGGGCCACGGCTAGCCTCCGGCGGGCATGGATCTCGCACCGCGAACCACCCTGCGCCTCGGCGGCCCGGCCGCGCGCTTCCTCGAGGCGCGCACGGAGGCCGAGGTCGTCGCGGCCGTCGCGAACGCCGACGCCGCCGGGGAGGAGCTGCTCGTCCTGGCGGGCGGCTCGAACGTCGTCGTGGCCGACGCGGGCTTCCCGGGCGTCGTGGTCGCGATCGCCACCGCCGGCGTCGAGCGCACCGAGGAGGGCGAGCGCGTCGCGCTCACGGTGCAGGCCGGCGAGGACTGGGACGCGTTCGTCGCGCGGACGGTCGCCGACCGGCTCGCCGGAGTCGAGTGCCTCAGCGGCATCCCCGGGTCGGTGGGAGCCACCCCGATCCAGAACGTCGGCGCCTACGGCCAGGACGTCGCGGAGACGATCGTCGGCGTGCGCGTCTACGACCGGCGCGCACGCGAAGTCGTCGAGTTCGATCGCGCGGCGTGCGCGTTCTCGTACCGCTCGTCGGCCTTCAAGCGCGAGCCGGGCCGCTGGGTCGTGCTCGCGGTCGCCTTCACGCTCGAGCGCGGTGCCGACTCCAAGCCGCTGCGCTACGTCGAACTCACCCGGCGGCTCGGGGTCGGCGTCGGCGATCGGGCGCCGCTGGCCGACGTCCGCGACGCGGTGCTCGCTCTGCGCCGGGCGAAGGGCATGGTGCTCGACCCCGACGACCCCGACTCGGTCTCCGCCGGCTCCTTCTTCACCAACCCGATCCTCACGCAGCAGGAGTTCGGGGTGCTCGAGCGCCGCGTCCGCGAGCGCCTCGGCCCCGACGCGAGGCTGCCACGCTTCCCCGAGGTGGACGGGCGCGTCAAGACCTCCGCGGCGTGGCTCATCGAGCACGCGGGCTTCACGAAGGGGCACGGCGACCCGGCCACGGTCGCGATCTCCTCCAAGCACACGCTCGCGCTGACCAACCGCGGCGCGGGCACCACCGTGCAGCTCGTGGCGCTCGCACGCGAGGTCGCCGCGGGGGTCGAGGAGGCCTTCGGCGTCAGGCTCGGGCCCGAGCCGGTCTTCGTGGGTCACTCCTGGCCAGCTCACTGACCAGCAGCCACAGCCAGGCGACCCCGACGAGCACGAACGTCCGCTGGCCGATCCCGGGCCAGTCGAGTTCCGCCGCGACCAGCACCGCCGGAAAGAGAAAGAGCGCGCTCGCGCAGGCCAGCACGCCGAGGCGGTAGCGCCGGGTGGGCACGCCGCGCAAGCCCCAGAGCGCGGCGAGCAGCAGGCCCGCGAAGATCAGCAGCGTTCCCTGGTCGTGCAGGCGCCCGGACCGGGTGCGCACGACCCCGGGAGGCAGCACGCCCGCGACGGTCTGCGTCGCGAACGCCGCTGCCACGCAGGCGCCGACCGCGGCGACCACGAGCAGGACGGTGACCGCGCGCAGCTCGCGCTCCCACGACAAGGCCGCCGCGGCCGCCAGCGCGACGCCCCAGGCGCAGAACGCGACGATCGCGACGGGATGGGTCGCGCCCGACGCGTACTCGGAGATGAAGTGCTCTCTCGCGGGCAGGTCGGGGCGCAGCGGGTGCTCGAGCGCGACAAGCCCCACGAACGCCAGCAGCCCGCCGCGCGCGAGGTCTACGAGGGCAGGGCGGCGCATGCCCACGGTCCTACGGCGCGGCGGTTCGTTGCGCTCACCGCACGGGAACACCACGGCCATGCCCGCCGAGAAGAAGCCGGACCTGCCGAGCACGCTCGAGCGCTCCTCCAAGAAGGCCCAGCGCACGTTCCTCAAGACGCTCGAGAGCGCCGAAGACACCTACGACGGCGACGAGGAGCGTGCGCACCGCACCGCGTACTCGGCGCTGAAGCACTCGTTCGAGAAGGTCGGCGACCACTGGGAGGAGAAGGACGAGAAGGGTCCGTCGGATCCGCAGGCCGCGAAGTCCGGCGCCGCCGCGCGCAAGGGGACGGCGAAGAGCTACGGCGGCGTGGACGTCGAGGGCTCCACGAAGCAGGAGCTCATGCAGAAGGCACGCGCTGCGGACATCGCCGGCCGCTCGAAGATGGACAAGAGCGAGCTGGCCGAAGCGCTGCGCAAGAGCAACGACCGCGCGACCGCGAAGGCGCGCAAACAGGGCTGATCCTGCGGTGTCCCGGCTCCCCGCCGCAAGGGTTGGGCTCGGGGCGGCGCGGATGATCGACCTCCGGCACGGCTCCTCAGATCAGGCGCCACAGGGCGCCGTCACCCAGGCTCTCGCGTGCCACGACGCCCGCTCCCGCCGCGGCGATGAGCGCGTCCTCCGTGGTTGCGTCGTCGGGCGCGGTCATCGGGGGCGCCATCACCGCGGAGACCTCCCGCGTCGTCAGCGCGTACGCGAACGCGCGCAGGACCTCGACGGGGTCGTCGGCCGGCGGCCGCCGTTTCAGCGAGCGGTCGAGGTTCGCCACGCAGACGTCGTACACCTCGACGGGCTGGAAGCCGCCGGCCTCCAGCGAGTCACCGCCGGAGGTGGTGAAGACGAGCGAGGGTGCCGTGAAGCGCTCCCTGCCGTCGGAGTTGGCCGACTTGCCCTGGAAGTGCGTCGGACCGCCCTCGGCGGTGCGGCTCGCGGCGCGGTCGGCCTCGTAGGCCTCCCGTACCTCGGCGGTCTCGATCGCGCCGACGACGGCGTCGGCGTCGAGGCCCTCCACCCGGGCCAGGGCGGCACGCAGGGCGCCGGGCTCGTCGAGCAGCATGGTGGTCGTGAACTGGGCGAACTGCAGCGCGCGGAACGCCTCCTCCTCGCGCTCGGGCGCGGTCAGGCGGGTGGCCACGAGCGCCCGGCAGGCGGGCGACGTGGCGCCGACGCGCGGCTTCGGGCCGGTGGCGAACGGCATGCCGTAGCGGCGGTAGCGGCGAAAGCCGGTGGCCATCCGCGTCGGGGTGTAGCCCCGGTCGACGTAGAGCTGCGGATCCTCGGCCAGGCCGATCATCACGTGGCGCCACTCGAGCTGCGCGCCGTAGCGCCAGCGGAGCACGGCCAAGTCGGGCGAGGCGCTGTAGGCCCAGGGACAGCCGGGGTCGGTGAAGTGCGTGACGGTGAGCGGGACGGCCATGGCCAGATCGTTGCACACGCAACGGCTCGTTCGGTTGCACGGCTGGAAGGCGCTCGACGGAGCCCGCCGCCTCCGTCAGCCCTCCCAGCGGAGTGCGAGGAGCGCCCGGTCGTCGGCCTGGGGACCTTCCTCGAAGGCGTCGAGCCGGGCGACGATCCGGTCGATCGCGTTCCGCGCTCCGGCGGGGCCCGCGAGCAACGCGGCACGCAGCCGCGCCTCGCCGAAGCGCTCCGTGGCGCCCACCGCGTCGGTCACGCCATCGGTGTAGAGGACGACGAGGTCGCCCGGGGCGAGCTTCACGGTGGTCGCCGTCCACCCGTGCCCCAACGGCGCGACTCCGAGCATCGGGGACGTCGTTCCCTCCTCGAGCAGCTCGCCCGCGCGGAGCAGCAGCGGCAGCGGATGGCCGGCGGAGATGACGGTCAGGTCGGGGCCCCGGGCCAGGACGACCGCCACGGAACACAGATCGAAGTCGTCCGCGCGCTGCAGGCTCTCGTTGAGCAGCGTGAGCCCGGCCCGTGGGTCGCCACCGTCGAGCGCGGCCGCCGTGACGAGCGTGTGCCGGGTGCGTGCGGTGAGCGCCGCAGCGTGGGCGCCCTTCCCGGCGACGTCGCCGACGAGCGCGAGCAGCGCGCCGTCATTCAGCGCGACGACGTCGTAGAAGTCGCCGCCCACCTGGTTGGCCTCCCCCGCCGCGCGGAAGGACGACGCGAGCTCCCAGCCCGGCGCCTCGGGCAGCACGGTCGGCAGGAGCGCCTCCTGCAGCACGGTCGCGATCTCCGCCCGTGCGGTGTGGACGCGCGCGTTCTCCACCGCGACCGCGGCACGGGCCGCGAGCTCCGTCGCAAGCTCGACGTCCGCGGGCCCATAGCGGCGGCGCGACTCCGCGGCCACCCAGGTCAGCGCACCGATGACGCGACTTCCGACCGTGAGCGGCACGACGAGCACCGAGGAGAAGCCGATCGCCTCCAGGAGCGCGAGGTGCTCGGCGTCGACGGCGGCGCCCGCGAGCATCTCCGGGGGAATCTCGGGGTGAAGCTCGGGGGCGCCCGTGCGCAGCACCTGGCCGAGGCCGTCGCCGCGCGTGAGGTCCGGCGGGTAGCGGCGCCGCAGCTCGTGCCCCAGCGCGACCTTCTGAGGGTCGGCGTGGGCGAGCGCGACGTGCTCCGTGCGCCCTCCGGAGGCCACGAGGTCGATGCTGCACCAGTCCGCGAGCTCGGGGACCACGAGCCGCGCGGTGTGCTGCAGGGTCAGCGTCGTGTCGAGTGACGACGCCAGCAGAGCGGTCGCGTCGGCCAGGAACGCCGAGCGCTGTTCTGCGCGCTTGACCGCCGTGACGTCCTCGATCACGTTGACGGCCGAGCGGATGCGCCCCTCCGCGTCGCGCAGGGGGCTGGCCTGCACCTGACTCCACGTGACCGTGCCCGTGGCCGGGTCGAGACTTCGGACCAGGATGGGCTCCGCGGGCTGCCCGGCGATGAGGCGCTGGGCGGGCATGCGGTCGGGCTCGAGCGGAGCGCCCGATTCGTCGGTGACGACCATGCGCTGGAGGTAGGCGCTCGCGGAGCCGGGCGAGACGCCGTCGGGCTCGCCGGTCAGGCGGGCGGCGGCGCGATTGCCGTACAGGACGGTGCCGTCGCCGGCCTGGATCGTCACGGCGGCAGGGAGCGCGTCGAGCGCCTGGGCAAGCTCGTCGAGCTTCCGGCGCAGCCGTGCCCCGATGATCGCCAGACCACAGACGACCGCCAGCGTGAACAGACGGATCAGCTCGTCGGACTCGCGGAGGTCGCCGTGGGCCGCGGTCAGGACGACCGCCAGTGTGACCCCGATCACCGCCAGCGAGCCCGTCGCCGCGAGCAGTCCGGCGGTGGCCGGCAGCAGCGGCGCGATCGCCAGGGGAGCGACGGGCACGTCGAAGTCCGGGATGACCACCTCCGCGAGGACGATCGCCAGGTCGAGGGCCAGCCCGAGCGCGGTGAGAGGGCGAAGGATCGATCGGCGGCGCCCTTCACCTTCTCCGCGCGTGCCCATGACCACGGCCCAGACTAGTCGTGCCGAGGCGCTTCCCACGTCCGAACCGCAGCGGCGTGTGCTCTATTCCCCTTCATCGGTGGAAACGGAGCGCACGCCGCCGCGCTCGGGCGACCCCGAGCGCCTCCGAGGCCTGAACCCGGCGCCGAGCGGGCAGGAGAGCCCGGTGGCAGCTACTCCGCGTGCGGCGAAGCCGGCGGTCGGCGCGCTCGTCGACGCGTTCAATCGCAACGACCTGCTCCTGTTCGCGAGCGCGATCTCCTTTCAGGTGCTCACCGCGCTCGTGCCGCTTGCGCTCTTCGTGCTCGGGGGGCTCGGGTTTCTCGGGCTGACGGAGGTGTGGACGCAGGACGTGCGGCCCGAGGTCGCCCCCCGCGTCAGCGCGGCCGCCATCGTCATCATCGACGACACGGTCGAGCAGGTGCTCGGCTCGGCCAAGCTGTTCTGGGTGACGGCGGGCGCGGCGATCGCGACGTGGCAGCTCTCGGGTGCCGTGCGCGCGGCCATCGGGGCGCTCAACCGCGTCTACGGCGCCGAGGAGGAGCGCAGCGTCGGCCGGCGCTTCGCCGTCTCGATCGCGCTCGCGGTCGTCCTCGCGGCGCTCACGCTCACCGCGGTCGGCGTCGTCGTGTTCGTCCCGCTGCTGGTGGGGGACATCGGTCCGTTCGCCGCGGCGCTGCTCTTCGTCGGCCGCTGGAGCGTGGCCGCGGTGCTGCTGGGCGTCGCCGTCGGCCTGCTCGTCCACCAGGGGCCCGACCGCGGCCAACCCCTGGGCTGGGTGTCGGCCGGCGCGGTGGCGATCGTCGTCTCGTGGGTGGTCATGAGCGTCGCGTTCGGGCTCTACCTCTCCGGCGCTGCCTCCTACGGCTCGATCTACGGCGCGCTGGCGACGATCGTCGTGCTCATGGCCTACCTCTACGCCTCGGCGATCGTGTTCCTCGCGGGCATCCAAGTCGACGCGCTGCTGCGCGCGCGTCAGGACCATCCCGCGTAGCGGCGCGGCGGGGGTTGTCGCGCCGCCGCCGAGGGGCGGTGGTAGGTTCGCGCGCCGTGGCGGACGACAGGCTCGACATCCTGATGGTCTCCCAGATGTATCCGGGCCCCGCAGACCCCGACCTCGGGGTGTTCGTCCGTGGCCAGGAGCAGGCGCTCCGCGCGCGCGGCCACCGGGTGCACGTGGTGGCGGTGAACCGGCGCGGCGGCGGCGTGGCCAAGCACCTGGCGTTCGCGCTGCGCGCGGTGGGGGCGATCGTGCGGCGGCGGCCGCAGGTCGTCTACGCGCACTTCCTGGCGCCGGCCGGAGCGCTGGCGGCGCTCGGCACGCTGCTCTCGGGCCGCAGCGGCCTCGTGGTGGTGGCCCACGGACGCGACGTGCGCAACATCGGCGAGCGCGCCGGTGTGGCCCCGGCGACGCGGTTCCTGGCTCGCCGCGCCGACCATGTCGTCGCCGTGTCCCGGTTTCTGGCCGATGACCTGGAGCATCGCGTGCCCGGGCTCGCCGGCCGTGTGAAGGTCTTCGACGCAGGCGCCGACGTCGCCGAGACGTTCACGCCGGGGTCGCGCGAGGAGGCACGCGAGCAGGTGGGGTGGAGCCGGGCCGCGCCCCCCGATGGGCCGGCGTTCCTCTTCGTGGGCACGCTCGACGAGCGCAAGAACGTGCTGCGGCTGGCGAGCGCGTTCGAGCGGCTCGGCACGGGATCGCTCACGTTCGTGGGAGACGGCCCCTTCCGGGCCGAGCTCGCCGGCCGTCCGGGAATCCGGCTGGTGGGGCGCGTTGCCCACGACCAGGTCGTGAACTGGATCCGCGCCACCGACGTGCTGTGCCTGCCGAGCACGGTCGAGCCGTTCGGTCAGGTGCTCATCGAGGCGATGGCGTGCGAGCGCAGCGTCGTGGCCACCCGGGTCGGAGGCCCGCCCGAGTTCGTGCCGCGCGGGGTGGGCGTGCTCGTCGAGCCACTCGACGTCGCCGACATCGAGCGCGGCCTGCGCGAGGCCGCCGCGCTTCCCACGCCCAATCCGGCCGGGCGGGCGGCCGCGCTGGACCACGACGTGCGGCGTCAGGCAGAGCGGGCCGAGCGGCTGCTGCGCAGCGCGGCGAACGCACGCCGGCGCTGAACACGGGGCCGCGGGCGCCACCACGATCGCCCGCTCACCGCTTCCGCGCCGCGATGCTCGCGACGGCTCTGCTTCGATCGTCGCCGATCACCGCCTCGCGATACCGCAGGACGCGCAGGTCGGAGAAAGCGTCCAGGAGCTCGTTGTGGTCGAGCAGGAAGTCTCTGCCCATCTCGCGGCCGAGCACCTCGACGTGGTCGCGGGTGAACGTCTCGTAGAAGACGAGCCCGCCGGGGGCGAGCGCCTCGACGATCGGCCCCAGCAGCGAGCGCTGCAGGAAGTAGAAGCCGATCACGACGTCGTAGGGCGCGCCGGGGAACGGCTCGGGGGCGGTGAGCAGATCCACCCGCGTGGCGCGTACGGGCAGGCCCCGCTCGTCGGCAGCCTGCTGTACGGCATCGACCGCCACGTCGGAGATGTCGACCGCGTCGACCTCGAAGCCCGCTTCGGCCAGGTACAGCGCCTCACGCCCGCGGCCGCAGGCGACGTCCAGTGCGCGGCCGGGCGAGACGTCCTCGAGCAGCGCACGGTGGTCGACGAGCCAGGGTCGCGGCATCCAGCCGCCGACCTGCACCCGGCTGTGCTTCTCGTTCCAGTGCTCACGCTCGCTCACGTGGTGCTCTCCCTACGCCAGGTTCGACGTTCGCGGGTAGACCACCCCGGGGTCGGTGAGGACGTTGACCAGGGCGGGCAGGCCGCTCTCGAACGCGCGGACGAGCGCGGGCTTGACGTCCTCGGGGTGCTCGACGAACTCGCCGTGGCAGCCGAGCGCCTCGACCAGCTTGTCGTAGCGGGTGCCCGGGCGCAGCTCGGCCGCGACGGAGTAGCCGTAGAGGAACTCCATCGGGTGCTTCTCGAGCGCCCAGATGCCGTTGTTGCCCATCACCGAGACGACGTTGACCCCGTGGCGCGCGAGCGTGTCGAACTCCATCCCCGCGAAGCCGAACGCGCCGTCGCCCTGCAGCAGGACCACCTGCCGGTCGGGGTGGGCGAGCTTGGCGGCCAGCGCGTAGCCCGGGCCCGAGCCCAGGCAGCCGAACGGGCCCGGATCCATCCAGCTCCCGGGCTCGTAGGTGTCGATGACCCGGCCGGCGTAGGAGACGAAGTCGCCGCCGTCGCCGATGACGATCGCGTTGCGGTCGAGCAGCTCGCCGAGCTCCGCGTACAGGCGCATGGGGTGCAGCGGCGAGCGGGGGTCCTCGCGCTCCTCGGTCTCCTTCGCCCGCTTGGCGGTCTCCTGCTCGCGCAGATGGCTCACCCACGCAACGGTGTCCACGGCGTCCTTCGCGCCCTCGCGCAGCATGTCCAGGATCGCCGGCAGGTTGCCGTAGAGCTCGGCGGCGACCCGGCGCGGGTGGTCGCGCACCGGCTCGGCGCGGTCGATGACGACAAGCTCGGTCTCCGGTCCGAAGGAGCCGCCGAAGCCGAGGCGGAAGTCCATGGGGACGCCGACGACCAGCGCGAGGTCGGCGCCCTGGAGGCCGTCGCCGCGCGCACGGGAGAACGCGAGCGCGTGGTCGGCCGGGACGCAGCCACGGCCCATCCCGTTGAGCAAGACGGGGATGCCGCGCGCTTCGGCGAGCTGCAGGAGCGCGACCTCGCCGTGGCCCCAGTAGAGGTTCGTCCCGGCCATGATCACCGGGCGGTCCGCCTCCTCGAGCAGGGTGACCGCGCGCGCCAGGGCGCCGCCGTCGGGCTCAGGGTCCCGGGGGGCCGACGGGGTGGTGGGGCTCTCGGTCGGAGTGTCCGCTTCGGAGAAGACCAGGTCGAGCGGGAAGTCGACGAAGGCGGGGCCGGAGTGGGGCGCCTGGGCGGCCCGGAACGCATCGTCGACCAGGCCGGGGATCTCCGCGGTGCTGTCGGGCGTCGCGGCGAACCTCGTCAGCGGTGCGACGAACGGGAGGTGGTCGATCTCCTGGAGTGAGCCCTGCCCCCAGCGCATCGCGGGCGCGCGCCCGGCGAGGACCACGAGGGGCGAGTGGTTCATCAGCGCGGAAGCCATCGCGCTCAGGCCGTTCGTGACGCCCGGGCCGGCCGTGAGCGCGGCGACGCCCGGCTCCCGCGTCGCCTTGGCCCAGCCCTCGGCGGCGAACGTCGCGGTCTGCTCGTGGCGGACGTCGACGATGTCGATGCCCTCCTGCCGGCAGCCGTCGTAGATCGAGAAGAGGTGGCCGCCCGAGAGCGTGAAGAGCTTGGTGACGCCGTGGGCCTTCAGGCGCTGTGCGACGAGGCGGCCGCCGTGGGCAGACGTCAGCTCGGGTTCCTCGGTGGTGGACATCACGCGAGCCTACGCGGGGGGCCCGCGGCAGCGCACGGTGTGATGATGGAGCGCATGGACGTCACCATCGTCGGCGGCCACGGCCAGATCGCGCTCCTGCTGGCCAAGCGCCTGAGCGACGCCGGCCATCGCGTGCGCAGCACGATCCGCGATCCGGCGCACGCAGACGACGTCGCTGCTGCGGGCGCTGAGGCGGTCCCGGTCGACCTCGAGGACCCGATGAGCGATCTCGACACGGCGGTGCGCGGCGCCGACGCGGTCGTCTTCGCCGCGGGCGCGGGGCCGGGCTCCGGACCGCAGCGCAAGCGCGACGTCGACCTCGGCGGCGCCGTCCGGTTGATCGGCGCGGCGCGCGACGCGGGAGTGCGGCGCTACGTCATGGTGTCGACCACCGGAACCGAGCGCGCGGGGGTCGCGGGTGCGATGGGCCCGTACCTCGAGGCCAAGCTCCAGGCCGACGAGGCGCTCGCGGCCTCCGGCCTCGACTTCACGATCGTGCGGCCGGGCCGGCTGACGGACGACCCGGGCGGCGGCTTGGTCGCGTGCGCCGCGCACTTCGGCCGCTCCGGCGAGATCGCGCGAGACGACGTGGCCGCCGTGCTTCACGCGGTGCTCGAGGAGCCACAGACGATCGGCCACACGTTCGAGGTCATGGAGGGCGACACGCCCGTCGTCCGGGCGGTCGCGACCCTCGCTTGAGCGGTTCGAACCGTGCGCCGTGTGCTCTGATCCACCTCAGGGGTGGATCGGAGCACACGCCGTCGCCCGACCGCGGCTTGGCAGGGTGGAGGGGTGTCCGGGGTCCCCTCACGCTGGCGCGCGTCGCCCGCGCGCCTGACCCGCCTGCTCGTCGGGCTGGCGCTGTTCGGAGCGGGCGAGGGGCTCCTCGTCCACTCCGCCCTGGGCAACTCCCCGTGGACGGTCTTGGCCGAGGGGGCGGCGGAGCACGCCGGCCTGGCGATCGGGACGGCGACGATCGCCATCTCGCTGGTCATCCTGCTCGCTTGGGTGCCGCTGCACCAGCGCCCGGGCCTGGGGACGATCGCCAACGCCGTGGTCGTCGGGGTCGCCATCGACGTGACGCTGCGGGCGCTGGGCGACGGGAGCGGGGCACTCGGCGCGCGCGCGCTGGAAGTGGCCGGCGCGATCGCCCTGGTCAGCGTCGGCTCGGGCTTCTACCTCACCGCCCGCCTCGGCCCAGGGCCACGGGACGGCCTGATGACGGGCCTCGCAGCGCGCACGGGCGGCTCCATCCGCTTGACCCGCGGGCTCATCGAGCTGAGCGCCTGCGCCGCCGGCGCCGCGCTCGGCGGCACGCTGGGCCTCGGGACACTGGCGTTCGCGCTGCTCATCGGCCCGGGCGTGCAGTTCGCTCTGGCACGGCTCGGGGCGCTCGGCGTGGCCGACCTGTGAGAAAGCGGTGGTACCCGACCGCCTAGGCTCCCCCGCCCGTGCGCACCCTCGTCATCTCCGACCTGCACCTCGGTTCGCGGCTGCGACGCGACGTGCTGCGCCACCGCGCGGCCCTCGATCGCCTGTGCCACGAGCTTGAAGGCGTCGATCGGCTCGTGCTGCTCGGCGACACCGTCGAGCTGCTCGAAGGGCGCCCGAGGGCGGCACTGGTCGAGGCGCAGCCCGTACTGCGGGCGATCGGCGAGGCGCTCGGCAAGGGCGGCGACGTGGTGCTGCTGCCGGGCAACCACGACCACGCGCTCGTCCGCCCCTGGTTGCGAGAGCGGCGCGCGAGGGGTGAGCCGCTCGGCCTGGCCGGCCGTGTCCCGCTGAAGTCCAGCCCCGACCTGACGGCGATCGCGCGCTGGCTCAAGCCCGCTCGCGTGCAGGTCCGCTACCCCGGCGCGTGGCTCGGTCCCGGCGTCTACGCCCACCACGGTCACTACCTCGACCGCCACCTCGCGCGCCAGCCCACGCTGCCGACGAGCGGCGCGACTCCCGAGGACTACGAGCGCGCACTGGGAACCTCGATCGCCGCCGTCGGCGCGCTCATGGCCGCCTCGCTGCCGCCGATCCTGGGGGAGCCCGCGGACCGCATCGCCGGCCTCATCCGGCTTGCCGGCATCGCCGTGCTCCCGCTCGCCGCGTCGCTGCCCGGCGCCCCGCTGCTCGCCCCGCTCAGCGCGGGGGTGCTCGGCTTTCAGTTCCGCAGGGTCGGGCTGCCCGCGATGGCCGCGGTCACCGCGCGCCTCGGCGTCGAGGCCGAGCACGTGCTCTTCGGCCACGTCCACCGCGCCGGCCCGCACGCAGACGACGACGCCTACGAGTGGCGCTACCGCGACGCGCGGTTCTGGAACACGGGCTGCTGGGTCTACGAGCCGCTGCTGCTCGCGGGCGCGACGCCGCCGCACCCCTACTGGCCGGGCGGTGCGATGCTCCTCGAGGACGGCGAGCTGACGCCGCTCGGGCTCCTGGATGACGTGGACCCGCGGGCGCTGCGGTAGCGCCTGGGCTGCGCGGCGTTCTTGCCCGGCTTCTCATCTCTCCGCGAGGAGCTGCGTCGTGAGTCCGGCTGGCCCGGTTGGACTCTCGCCCGATCACGTCAAGTCTGCCTGTCGCTCAGTTGCGGCGCCTCGCGCGGAGCACTGCGTCGTGGGTGAACGGCGACCCGTCAGGGACGGGATCTGCGCGCGGGCGCGTCTCATCGACCTCGATGTCCCAGCGCTCGTCGAGACGATCGCGGACGTCCTCTGGCTGCACGTAGTCCGTGACTTCGAAGCCGTGGGCGCGTGCGTACTCGGGGTTCTGCGGGGCGTGGCTGACGAGCAGCAGGCGGCCGCCGGGCGCGACGGCGTCCAAGAGAACGTGGACCGCCTTGTCTCCGGGCGAATGCTTGAGGGCGGGGTACTGCACGGACACCAAGTCGTATCCGCCGGGCGCGAGGGGCGCACCGGCGAGGTCCGCGCAGATCCACACGACGTTCACGCCGACCTCACGGGCCCCGGCAGCCGCACGGTCGAGCGCGACCTGTGAGACGTCCAGGCCGGTCACCTCCCAGCCGTTGCCCGCGAGCCAGATTGCGTCGGCTCCCTCGCCGCAGCCAACGTCGAGAGCGCTGCCCGGCACGTTGCCGTCGAGCTCGACTGCGAGCGTGCCGTTGACTCGTCCGCTCCACAACCCGTCTGCGCTTGCTGTGTATCGTTCGTCCCAATCGCCCATGGGCGGCACCGTAGCGAGCCGCGCGATGGGCGCCCAGGCCGCGATGACGCCTGAGACTGGCCTCCAGGTGGCGAACTCGACCGCTTCACCCGGCTGCACGGTGCCCTCTCTCGGCGCCGAGCGACGGCAGCGACGGTGGTCCGACCGGCTGCCGGCAGCGACGTCCCAGAGCGCGAACCAACGGTGCTGGGGCTTGAGACAAAGTGACCACGAATGCGGTCATCTCGTCTCAAACCCCTCGTCCGTCCCCGGCCCCGCCTGCTGCTGCATCCCCCGCTCCACGTCGGCCAGACGCTCGCCGACTAGGTGCGGGTCGGGGCGCAGCTAGTTGACCGACGGGTCCACGGGCATCCGCGCGAGCAACGCGAAGGCACCACCCTTGCGCTGGAGCGCCTCGCCCCACAGCTCGTCGGGGTCGGGGGCGAAGACGTCGTCGATCCGTGCCTCGACGACGATCCAGGAACCCTCCTCGAGCTCGGCGTCGAGCTGTCCGGGTCCCCAGCCCGAGTGTCCCGCGAAGACGCGGGTGCGCCGCAGGCCGTCGGCGAGCACTTCCGGGTCCCCGTGGGAGGGAAGGAAGCCGACGTCTCCGAGCACGACCGCCGCCGACGAGCTGGGATCGTTGAACTCGGCGAGCACCATGACGGCGCTGGTCTGCACGGGGCCGCCGTCGTAGACGAGATCGCCCGGCGCCACGATCCCGCCGAGCTCGCCGACCGCGACTGCCACCTCGGCGTCCGACGGGCGGTTGAGCACGAGGCCCATCGCGCCGTCCCCGGTGTGCTCGGCCATCAGCACCACGCTGCGGGCGAAGTTCGGATCGATCAGGGCCGGGGAGGCGATGAGCAGCTTGCCGCGCGACGACATCATGGCCGCGCCATTGTGACAGCGCGCGCCGGACGCCCCGGAGGCATCTCGTCCTGATGCTGACCACCTACCTCCCGCGCAGGATCATCCGCGCCGGGTGCGGCCCGCGGCCTGGCCCTCGAGCTCGCGCAGGCCCGCCAGGCGGCCCGGATCCAGGTCGCCCGCGTCGATCGCCGCGCGGACCGCGCACCCCGGCTCGGTGCGGTGGGCGCAGTCGGCGAAGCGGCAGCCCTCGGCGATGGCGTCGAGGTCGGCGAAGGCCGCCGCCAGTCCCTGCTCGGGCTGCCACAGCTGCGGCAGGCGCAGCCCGGGAGCGTCGAGCAGCAGGGCGCCGGACGGGAGCATCAGAAGCTCGCGGCGCACGGTCGTGTGACGGCCCTGATCGTCGGACGTGCGGATGGGTGCGGTGGCCTGGCGCTCCTCGCCGAGCAGGGCGTTGACCAGCGTCGACTTCCCGACGCCGGAGGCCCCGAGCAGCGCGGCCGTCGTATTCGGCACGAGCCACGGGTCGAGCTCCTCGAGCCCCTCACCGCGTCGGGCCGAGACCACCACGAGCGGCACGCCGCGGGTGACCGGGCGGACCAGCGCGAGCGCCGCGGACGGGTCGCTGTGCAGGTCCGCCTTCGTCAGGACGACGACGGGCTGTGCGCCGCCGTCGGCGGCGACGGCGACGAACTGCTCGAGGCGCCGCGCGTCGAGGTCGCGGTTGAGCGAGCTCACCACGAGGACGACGTCGACGTTCGCCGCGAGCACCTGCAGCGCGCCCGTGGGCATCGCGCGGCGCAGGACGGTGCGGCGCTCGAGCACACGATGGATGGTGGCCGGCTCGGGCTCGACGGCGACCCAGTCGCCGACGACCGGCAGGTCGCCGGGAGCGGCGGCGTGTCGCAGGCGCCCGGCGAGCTCGGCGGTCAGCCCTCCGTCGGCGCCGAGCAGCTCGAAGCGCCCGCGGTCGGCTGCCACGACGCGCGCGGGAACGAGGCGCCCGTCACCGAGCGCCTCCAGCGCGGAGGTAGCGTGCGGGGCCCAGCCGAGCGCGGCAAGGGCGGGGGACGCGACCGTCAAGACCATCAAGGCTACTGGCCCGCGCGCCCTAGCCTGGATTCACCGGTTCTGCGGCGACTGCGCGCCGTGGCCGAGGGCGGCCGGTGCATCGCCTGATCGCGCTCGCGCCCTACCCGAGCGTCACCTCGACGCCGTCCTTGGAGTCGTCGAACGCGAGGTGGCCCTGGGCGCGCAGCGCGTCGGGCAGCGGCGACTCGTAGCTCCAGGCGGCGTCCACGACGCCACCCACCGTCCAGTACGTCGCCTCGCCCTTGTACGGGCAGACCGTGCGCTGCCCGCTGCCGGCGGCGACCGCTTCCGGCTGCACGTCGGCGGGCGGCACGTAGGCACGCACGGGCAGGCCCGTCTCGAAGACGAGCACGGGACGCGCGGAGCGCGCGACCTCCTCGCCGCCGACGCGCACGACGACGGGTCGCGTGCTCGGGTGCGCGTCGACGCGGTGGTAGGGATCGCGGAGGTGGCCGACGACGCGGTCCTCCTCGACGAACCACGCGTCGACCTTGTCCTCGTAGAGCGAGGCGAACCCCTTGAGGAACGCCGCCGCGTCCGTCGGCTCCGGGTAGCTCCAGAGGCCGTCCACGATCGTCTTTCCTTCGGCTTGGATCGTCGAGTAGGCCGCGTCGCCCTTGAAGGGGCAGTGCGTCGAGGTGTCCGTCGGCGTCAGCACGTCGGCGCGGTAGTCCTCGAGCGGCGCGTAGATCCGCGGCAGGATCGCGGTCTCGTGGAGCAGGTGCGCCCGCAGCGTGTCGAGGACGACGGTGCCGCCGACGACCGCCCTCAGGCGCCGCGGATCGGGCTGGAAGACGATCCGGTGCGCGGGCGCTTCGGCGACGGAGAAGTTGAGCTTCGCGGTGGTTCTCGATCCCGCGAAGGGGCCGGTTCCGAGCGTGAGGGTCATGCACCGTGGTGTAGCAGACGGCGGCCGCCCGCTCGCGCGCTGCCCGCTGCCGGCGCGTGGGCCCCTCGACGATCGCCACCCACGGTCGAGGCTCAGCCCGTCGCGCGCGATCGCCTCGCGCCGGGTCGCACGACGTGCTCGCAGCCGACGAGCTTGTCGTGTCGGTCGACCTCGGCCGTGTCCCGGCCGGCGCCGCAGTCGACGAGATCGCGCACCCCGTCGTAGGCGTAGAGGTGGTCGTCGCCGGCGCCGCCGCGCAGGCGATCGCCGCTCAGCCCGGCGAACAGCGAGTCGTTGCCCGGGCCGCCGGAGAGCGCGTCGCCGCCACGCCCGCCCTCGAGGTAATCGTCGCCCGGGCCGCCGAACAGCCCGTCGTCGCCCGTCCGGCCGAAGAGCAGGTCCTCGCCGTCACCGCCGAACAGTCGGTCGTTGCCGCCCTCGCCCTCGACCGAAGCGTCGTCGCCGCCACCGGCGTAGACCACGTCGTCGCCGTCACCCGAGAGGAACGTGTCGGCGGCGTCGGAGCCGAACATCTGATCGTCGCTCCCGCCACCGTTGAAGATCGTCGCTCCGTCCTTGCTGCCGGCCGGCCGGAGGGTCGTCGGGTCCCCCAGGGCGCCCGCGGCGATCGGGTGGAGCACGTCGGGGCCCTCGGTGCCGCGGACGTTCGGGCGGGGGTCGTCGGTCGGATCGGCGAGGTAGGCGATCGAGTAGTCCAGGCAGGACTTCAGGGTCGTCTCGTCGATCGGCAGCGCGGGCTTCTCGGGGAACGGCGAGGGGGTCTGGAGGACGGCGTTCGCGTTCGGCGGGTACACGCCCAGGTCGAGCAGCGAGGCCTTGACCGGGCCGGCGATCAGCCACCGCGCGACGGGTGAGCAATAGGACTTCTCCGAGCGCAGGACGACGACGTGCTCGCAGCCGACGACCTGGTCGCGGTCGCGGTCCTGCAGGTCGACGAGGGCCATGTCGTTGCCGGGGCCGCAGTCGATGACGTTGTCGCCCGGCGCGGAGAAGACGCCTTCCTCGATGAGCTGCGTGGAGTTGGGCTGGAAGTCGACCGCCCAGAGGAGGTCGTCCCCGTCTCCGCCGCGCAGCGTGTCGGCGCCCGAGTTGCCGACGATGACGTCGTTGCCGTCGTCTCCGTCGATCGAGTCGCCGCCCTTGCCCCCGACCCCGAAGTCGTCGCCGGGCCCGAGCGTGACGACGTCGTTGCCGCCCCCACCGAACGCCACGTCGCTGCCGGGCTGACCCGGGGTGCCGTCGCCGAGCAGGCGGTCGTCCCCGCCGCCGCCGAACAGGATGTCGGCGCCCGGCCCGCCGAAGAGCCCGTCGGTCGCTGCCGCCATCCCGTCGTTGCCGTTCTCGCCGTAGATGCGGTCGTTGCCGGCACCGCCGAGCGCGACGGGGTCGTCGCCGAAGCCCATGCGGATGACGTCCGCGCCGTCCGCGCCGTCGGCGACGTCGTCGCCCTGCCCCGCGGAGATCTGGTCGTCACCGTCACCGCCGATCATCCGGTCGTTGCCGCGCTCGGCGGCGAAGTCGGTTGCGTTGCCGATCGAGTCGTTGCCCGGGCCGCCGTCAAGACGATCGTTGCCCGAGCCGCCCGAGAGGCGGTCGTGACCGCCGTCGCCCCAGAGACGGTCGTTGTGCGCCCCGCCCGTGAGCGTGTCCCCGCCGCCGAGTCCGCAGAGGGCGTCGGCCTTGAACGTGCCGAGGATCCGGTCACCGCGGCCCGTGCCCTCGAGGCCGCAGATCCGCGCCTGCGCGGGAGCCGGTGCGGCCGCGAGCAGCACCGCGCTGCACAGTGCGGCGGCGGCGAAGGTCGTAGTCGTCCGGTCGGCTCTCCGCCATGTCATCCTTCCCCGGATCGTCAGATCTCTGACCCGGCTTGAGCCATGGCCGTCCGGCGGCTATGAGCACCTCCGGCCCGGAGGCCGAGAGCTAGCCTCTCCCGGGTGAAGCTCACGACGTTCCTGGCCCCCGGCGCCTCAGAACCCCAGGCGGGGGAGGTCCGCGGCGATCAGGTCCGGGCGTTCGCCGACGGTTCCACCGTGCTCGACCGCCTGGCCTCGGGCGACCGCTCCCCGGCCACCGGCGCTTCGCATCCGATCGCCGAGGTTGCGCTGCAGGCACCCGTCCCGCGTCCGCGCGCGATCTTCGGCATCGGCCTGAACTACCTCGCTCACGCCCAGGAGCAGGGCAAGGAGCCGCCGGAGCGGCCGATCGTCTTCACGAAGCTGCCCTCGAGCGCGGTGGGGCCGAGCGGCCCGATCGTCTGTCCCGCGGTCGTCAAGCGCCTCGACTACGAGGGTGAGCTCGGTGTGGTGATGGGCCCGGGCGGTCAGGTCGCGGGCTACGCGGTCTGCAACGACGTCTCCGCGCGCGACCTGCAAAGAAGCGAGCCGCAGTGGACCCGCGCGAAGGGGTTCGACACCGCCTGCCCCTACGGCCCGTGGATCACGACCGCCGACGAGGTTCCCTCTCCGGAGAACCTGCGGCTGCAGACCTGGGTCAACGGCGAGCCGCGCCAGGACGCGCGCACCTCGGATCTCATCTTCTCGATTCCCGCGCTCGTCGCGTTCATCTCCGAGGCGATCACCCTGGAGCCCGGTGATCTGATCCTCACGGGCACCCCGAGCGGCGTCGGGATGGCCATGGACCCGCGGCGCTTCCTGTCCGAGGGCGACGTCGTCCGCGTCGAGATCGAGACGCTGGGAGCCATCGAGCATGCTGTCGCCTGAGCTGGAGCGCCGTCTCGGCGAGCTGACCGACCTGTCGGCCGCGGGCGGACTGCTCGGCTGGGATCAGCAGACGATGATGCCGCCCGGCGGCGGGGAGGCGCGCGGGAACGTCATGGCGACGCTCGCGACGCTCGCCCACGAGCGCCAGACCGCCCCCGAGCTCGGCGCGCTGCTCGACGCCGCGCAGCCCGACGGCGAGCGGGAGCAGGCGATCGTCCGCGTCGCCCGGCGCGACCACGACAAGGCGCGACGGGTCCCGACCGAGCTCGCCGCGGCGATGGAGCTCGCCGCGGCGCGGGCGCAGGAGCCCTGGGCGCACGCACGCGCCACGAACGACTTCGCCCTCTTCCGGCCGTACCTCGAACGCAACCTCGAGCTTCGGCGCCGCTACGTCGACTGCTTCGAAGGGGCCGAGCACCCCTACGACACGCTGCTGGACAACTTCGAGCCCGGGCTGACGACCGCCCGGGTCCGCGAGGTCTTCGGACGGCTTCGCCAGGGGCTGGTGCCGCTCGCGGCCGCGATCGCCGCCGCCGAGCCCGCGCCCGTGCTGCCCGGCCCCTTCCCGGTCGCCGCCCAGCAGGAGCTCGCGCTGGAGCTGGCGCGGGCCTTCGGCTTCGACGACGGCTCGTGGCGGATGGATCTCGCGGTCCACCCGTTCGCGCAGTCGCTCTCGCCGCAGGACATCCGCGTCACCGCCCGCTACCGGGAGGACGACCTCCAGGGCCTCTTCGCGGTCATGCACGAGGTCGGTCACGGACTCTATGAGCACCAGGTCGATCCGGTGCTCGGGCGCACGACGCTCGGCACGGGCGTCTCGCTCGGCATCCACGAGTCGCAGTCGCGGCTGTGGGAGAACCTCGTCGGGCGCTCGGAACCGTTCTGGCGCCACTGGGGGCCCAAGCTTCGCGCCGCGTTCCCCGCAGGGACCGAGGACCTCTCCGACGACGACCTGCTGCGCGCGATCAACGTCGTGAAGCCGGGACTCATCCGCGTCGACGCCGACGAGGTCACCTACTCACTCCACGTCATCCTGCGCTTCGAGCTCGAAGTGGCGATGATCGAGGGCACGCTGGCGATCGGCGACCTGCCCGACGCCTGGAACGCGGGCATGCAGGAGCTGCTCGGCGTCGCGGTCCCTGACGACACCCACGGCGTCCTGCAGGACATCCACTGGTCCTTCGGCGAGCTCGGGTACTTCCCCACGTACGCCATCGGCAACATCGTCGCGGCGCAGCTGTGGACGGCCATCCGGCGCGACATCCCCGGCCTGGAAGACCAGATCGCCGCCGGCGGGTATGGCGCGATCCGCGACTGGCTCCGCGAGCACGTGCACCGCCACGGACGCACGGTGCAACCGGCGCAGCTGCTCGAGCGCGCGACGGGCGAGAAGCTCGACCCGGCGCCGCTGTTGGAGCAGCTCAACGCGAAGTACCGCGCGCTGTACAGGATCTGAGCACGGCTTCGCGCTCTGGGAGCCTGTTGAAGTATTCGCGCGCCCGGCGACCACACGGCGATATATCAACAGACTCCTGGGCTCCGGGCGGTAGCCTCTGCCGCCAATCCGAGGGCGGGAGCCGAAGATGTCCGAGCAGTCCGAGGGCAGCAGGCCGCAGATGCGCCCCCTCGGCGTGGGGGAGATCCTCGACGCGTCGATCAAGCTGGTGCGGCGCCACTTCCGCGCCCTGGCGCTGGTGACGCTGATCGTGACGGTCCCCATCGCGGTGATCAGCGGGCTGATCACCGTGGCGACCACGGACTTCTGCGAGGGCCCGGGCTGCGTGAGCGAATTCACGGGCGACACGATCTACGTCTATGAGAACGACGCTCCCTACATCGGCGGACGCCTCGTCAACGTCCTCCTGGGGGTCCTCGAGTTCGTCATCGTGCAGATCGCCTGCTTCAGGATCCTCGCCGAGGGATATCTCGGACGCGCGGTCGGCGCGGGAGACTCCATGCGCTACGCCCTGTCGCGGGGCGGGGCGGCCCTCTGGCTGACCTTCCTGCTGTTCGCCGGGCTGATCCTCGCGTTCCTCGCGCTGATCCTGCCTGGGATCTGGCTGGCGGTGGCCTGGAGCGTCGCGTTCCCGGTGCTGCTCGTGGAGCGCACGGGTGGCGCCGCGGCGCTGAAGCGCTCCTTCCAGCTCGTTCGGGGCTTCTGGTGGTCCACCTTCGTGAGGCTCCTCGTCGCGGGGCTGCTGATCACGGTCGTGGCCGCCGCGGCCGGGGGCGCGCTCGTCGCCCTGCTGCTGATCGCCGTGGATCAGGCCTCCATCGCGGGACTGGCGCTCCAGAGCCTCGTCGGCATCCTGATCGGGCTCGTCACCACGCCGTTCCTCGCGGCGGTCGTCATCCTCGTCTACTTCGATCTCCGGGTGCGCACGGAGGGCTTCGACCTCGCGGTACTGGCCGAGCGGATGGGCGGGGACGACGCGACGCAGTCCGCCCGCGCTGCCTCCCCGCGGGAGGCGTCCGACGCGTTCGGGCGGCCTGTGGAGCCGGAGGGGGGCGAGGCGCTGGCCGGCGGATGGGCGCCACCGACCGCGCCGCCACCGGACGGCGAGGGCGGAGGGGCGCCGCCGAAGCCTGGCGGGCCGCCTGGCCCGTGAGGCCCACGGGGGTCGCGGCGCTCACCACGGCCGTCCTCGCCGTGCCCGCCACGGCGGTCGCGGCCGAGCGCTCCGGAGCGG
>CADCVR010000079.1 GCA_902806205.1 uncultured Solirubrobacteraceae bacterium
ACCTGCTCGAGGACGTCCCAGACCTGCGGGATCATCGAGTCGACCATCTTCTTGGCCGCCTTGATGTTCTGCGCGTCCTTGCGCTCGACGAGCTGGGCCATGATGAACGGCTTGAACAGCTCGAGGGCCATGAGCTTCGGCAGGCCGCACTGGTGCAGGCGCAGGCTCGGCCCGGACACGATGACCGAGCGCCCGGAGTAGTCCACGCGCTTGCCCAGGAGGTTCTGGCGGAAGCGGCCCTGCTTGCCCTTGAGCATGTCGCTCAGGGACTTCAGCGGACGGTTGCCCGGACCCGTGACGGGCCGGCCGCGGCGGCCGTTGTCGAACAAAGCGTCGACGGCCTCCTGCAACATCCGCTTCTCGTTGTTGACGATGATCTCGGGCGCACCGAGGTCGAGCAGCCGCTTGAGGCGGTTGTTGCGGTTGATGACGCGGCGGTACAGGTCGTTGAGATCTGAGGTCGCGAAGCGGCCACCGTCGAGCTGCACCATCGGACGCAGCTCCGGCGGGATGACCGGTACGGCCTCGAGGACCATCATCTCCGGGCGGTTGTTCGAGTTGAGGAACGCCGAGAGCACCTTGAGGCGCTTGACGGAGCGGGCCTGCTTCTGGCCCTTGCCGTTCTTGACGATGTCCTCGAGGTCGACGCGCTCGTGCTCCATGACGATGCCCGGCAGGTCCTGCGGGCGCACGTTCTCGCCCGGGACCCGATCGGGGTCCACGGCGCGCGGGGCTGAGTCGCGGTCGTACTCGGGCTGGTCGCGCAGCAGCTCGCGGACGTGCTCGGCGCCCATGCCGCCCTGGAAGTACTCCCCGAAGCCGAACGGGGAGCCGAAGCGGTGCTTGAGCTCACGGAAGAACGTCTCGTCGGGGATGATCAGCTTGGGCTTGAACTGGTCCTTCTCCACGGCCTTCTCGACGTACGTCTCGAGGGGCCAGTCCTCGCCCTCGGCGGGCGGCTCGCCGGCCGGCTCGTCGGCGTTGGAGAACAGCTTCCAGACGTCCTTGAGGCGCTCGCGGGCGTCCTCGTAGTAGGCCTGCGTGTCGTCGATGTCGGTGGCGAACGTCTTCTTGATCTCGTTCTCGAGCTTCTTGCGCTCGTCGTCGGAGAGCTTCTTGACGTTGATGTCCAGCGACTCGGCCCACAGGTGGTCCTCGTCGATGAAGTCCTTCTCGCCGCCGCCGGCCAGGTAGACCAGGCGTGCCTCACGGGAGGTGCGCAGCTCACCGACGCGCTCGTTCTCCTCAGACCGGGCACGATCGATCTCGGCCTGCATCTCTTCGCGGAGCTTCGGGATGTCGCGCCAGCGCGCCTCCTGATCGACCGACGTCACGATGGACGCGGCGAAGTAGAGGATCTTCTCGAGCTCCTTGGGGGCCATGTCCAGCAGGTAGCCGATGCGGCTCGGGACGCCCTTGAAGAACCAGATGTGGCTGACGGGGGCGGCCAGGTCGATGTGGCCCATGCGCTCGCGGCGCACCTTGGAGCGCGTGACCTCGACGCCGCAGCGCTCGCAGACGATGCCCTTGTAGCGGACGCGCTTGTACTTGCCGCAGTAGCACTCCCAGTCCTTGGTCGGACCGAAGATGCGCTCGCAGAAGAGCCCGTCCTTCTCCGGCTTGAGCGTGCGGTAGTTGATCGTCTCGGGCTTGGTGACCTCACCCGAGGACCAGCCACGGATCTGCTTGGAGGACGCGAGGCCGATCTCGATAGCGTCGAAATTGTTGATGTCGATCATGCGTGGTCCTCAATCTTGGGGATAGGCGCGAGGCGCAGCCGAGCGGCGTAAGGGGCGAAGCCCCTTGTGTCGATCATGGGTCAGACCTCGCTGCTTTCAGGGGTGGGGATGGCATCCAGGTCGATCTCTGCGTCGATGTCGGCGGGTTCGTCGTCGTCGACCTCGGCCACCGCGGCGTCCGCGGCATCGGTGTCGTCGGTCCCCTCGACGGCCTCGTCGGCCGCCTCGGCCGCCCCGGCACGCACGCCGGACAGGTCGATGCCGAGCTCCTCGGCGGCTCTGAGAAGATCGTCGTCCTCGTCGCGCATCTCGGCGGGAGCGCCCTCCTCGGACACGACGTTGACGTCGAGCCCGAGCGACTGCATCTCCTTGAGGAGCACCTTGAACGACTCCGGGATGCTCGGCTCGGCGATGTTCTCGCCCTTGACGATGGCTTCGTAGGCCTTCACGCGCCCGACGGTGTCGTCGGACTTGATCGTGAGCATCTCCTGGAGGGTGTAGGCCGCGCCGTAGGCCTCCAGCGCCCACACCTCCATCTCGCCGAAGCGCTGGCCGCCGAACTGGGCCTTGCCGCCCAGGGGCTGCTGGGTGACCAGGGAGTACGGCCCGGTCGAGCGCGCGTGGATCTTGTCGTCGACGAGGTGGTGCAGCTTGAGGATGTACATGTAGCCCACGGTCACCTGCTCCTCGAACGGCTCGCCCGTGCGGCCGTTGAACAGCGTGAACTTGCCGGAGGCCTTCGTGCCCTCGCGGCGGCCCATGTCGATGTCCATCTTGATGTGCAGCCGGTCGGAGTGGCTCTCGGAGTAGTGCTCCTGCCACTTGACCAGCGCGTCGTCCACGTCGGACACGGATGCGCCGTCGAAGACGGGGGTCGCGGTGTAGACCTTCGGGCGGCCGGTGAGGCGGTGCGGGATGTCCTTGTTGGCCTCCCACGCCTCCGTGCCGTCGGGGAACCAGCCCTGCGCCGCGGCCCAGCCCAGGTGCGTCTCGAGGATCTGCCCGACGTTCATGCGCGAGGGCACGCCGAGCGGGTTGAGGATGACGTCGACCGGCGTGCCGTCCTCGAGGAACGGCATGTCCTGCTCGTCGACGATCTTCGAGATGACGCCCTTGTTGCCGTGGCGGCCGGCGAGCTTGTCCCCCTCGGAGATCTTGCGCTTCTTGGCGACGAACACGCGGACGAGGTCGTTCACCCCCGGGGGAAGATCGTCGCCCTCCTCCCGGGAGAAGGTCATGACATCGATGACGACGCCCTCCTCGCCGTGCGGCACCTTCAGCGACGTGTCGCGGACCTCGCGCGCCTTCTCCTTGAAGATCGCGCGGATGAGCTTCTCCTCGGCGGTCAGCTCGGTCTCGCCCTTGGGCGTGACCTTGCCGACGAGCAGATCGCCCGACTTGACCTCCGCGCCCACGCGGACGATGCCGCGGTCGTCGAGGTTACGCAGCGACTCCTCCGAGCGGTTCGGGATGTCGCGGGTGATCTCCTCGTCGCCGAGCTTGGTGGTGCGGGCGTCGATCTCGTACTCCTCGATGTGGATCGAGGTGAGCTCGTCGTCCTTGACCAGGCGCTTGTTGAGGATGATCGCGTCCTCGAAGTTGTAGCCCTCCCAGGACATGAAGGCGACCATCATGTTCTTGCCCAGCGCCATCTCGCCGTGGTCGGTGGAGGAGCCGTCGGCGAGCACGTGGCCGGCCTCCACCTCGTCGCCCGTGCGCACCCGGGGCTTGTGGTGGATGAGCGTGCCCTGGTTGGAGCGGTCGAACTTCGACAGCTCGTAGTCGAGCTTGCCGTCGGCCCCTTCGATCGTGATCTGGGTCGCGTCGACGAAGGTGACGGTGCCCGCGGCCTTGGCCAGGAGCACGTCGCCCGTGTCGAGGGCGGCGCGGCGCTCCATGCCCGTGCCGACCACCGGCGCGTCCGGGATCAGCAGCGGCACCGCCTGGCGCTGCATGTTCGAGCCCATGAGCGCGCGGTTGGCGTCGTCGTGCTCGAGGAACGGGATCATCGCCGTGGCCACCGACCAGATCTGCTCGGGCGAGATGTCCATGAGGTTGATCTCGGCCGCCGTCGCGTTGACGTACGAGCCGGCCTGGGTGCGGCAGACCGTCGTGCCGTCCAGCAGGAGCCTGCCGTCGTCGTCGATCGGCACGTCGGCCTGTGCGATGAGCAGCGTCTCCTCCTGCGTGGCGTCGTAGTGCACGATCTCGCCGGTGACCCTGCCGTCCTCCACGACGCGGTAGGGCGTCGTGATGAAGCCGTGCTCGGAGACCTGCGCGTGGCTCGACAGCGAGCCGATGAGGCCGATGTTCGGGCCCTCAGGCGTCTCGATCGGGCACATGCGGCCGTAGTGGGTCGGGTGGACGTCGCGCACCTCGATGGGCGCGCGCTCACGCGTCAGGCCGCCCGCGCCGAGCGCCGACAGGCGGCGGCGGTGGGTGAGCCCCGAGAGCGAGTTCGTCTGGTCCATGAACTGGGAGAGCTGCGAGGAGCCGAAGAACTCCTTCTGCGCGGCCACGACCGGGCGGATGTTCACGATCGTCTGCGGCGTGATCGTGTCCTCGTCCTCGGTGGTGAGGCGCTCGCGGACGACGCGCTCCATGCGGTAGAGGCCGATGCGGAAGGCCTCCTGGATGAGCTCGCCGACCGTGCGCAGGCGCCGGTTGCCGAAGTGCTCGTACTCGTCGAGGTGGTCCGCGACGGGCTCGCGCGCCATCGAGGCGGCCTCCGCGGCGTAGTCCTTGATCTCGACCTCGCCGTCCTCCGGGATTCCGAGGTACTTCGGCAGGGAGACCAGCTCGCGCACGAGCGCGTGGATGTCGTCGTGGGTGAGCACCCGGGTCTCGAGGTCGATGTCGAGGCCGAGACGCGCGTTGAGCTTGTAGCGCCCGACGCGCGTGAGGTCGTAGCGCTTCGGATCGAAGAAGAGCTGGTTCATCAGGCCGTAGGCCGCGTCCACCGACGGCGGCTCACCCGGGCGCTGCTTCTTGAAGAGCTCGATGAGCGCGCCCTTCTTCGTCTTGGTCGCCTCGGGGTCGCTCTCGATCGTGTTGCGGATGTAGAGCGAGCCCGAGAACAGCTCGGCGATCTCGGCGTCGAGGCGCGCGATGTCGTCCTCGGACTCCTCGACGCTGCCGTCGGTCTCCGGGTTGTAGGTCATGGCCCGCAGCAGGACGGTGACCGGCAGCTTGCGCTTGCGGTCGATGCGGACGAAGACCTTGCCCTTCTTGTCGATCTCGAGCTCGAGCCAGGAGCCGCGGGCGGGCATGAGGTTCGCGGTGAAGACCTGCTTCTCGCGGTCCTTGGGCTCCATCAGGTAGGCGCCCGGCGAGCGGACGAGCTGGGTCACCACGACGCGCTCGGTGCCGTTGATGATGAACGTGCCGCGTTCGGTCATCCACGGGAAGTCCCCCATGAAGACCGACTGCTCGCGGATCTCACCCGTCTCGTGATTGATGAACGCCACCGTCACCGTGAGCGGACGCGAGTAGGTCAGGTCCTTCTCCCGGCACTCCTCGATCGACGCGGCCGGCTCGTCGAAGTGGAACTCGCCGAAGTTGACGGCCAGATGCCCCGTGTAGTCCTCGATCGGGGAGATGTCGTCGATCGTCTCCCGGAGGCCGCCCTTCTCCGTGTCGACCAGCCAGGCGAACGACTTGCGCTGGATGTCGATCAGGTTCGGGACGTCGAGGCTCTTCGGCAGGCGCGCGAACGATCGGCGCGTGCGGGGGGCGTCAGCACGAGGCACAGCGGGCGACTCCTCTGTAAGGGTCGGGAGGGCGGGCGGAGGTTCGAGGCTGCGCGTCCTAGAAGGAAACGCGCGAACGCCCCAAGATAGCACAGCGAGATACGACCCCTCTCGGGGCGCGTCAGCGCTCACGGACCCCGCCCGGAGCACACCCCGTATGTGGCGGGGGACTCATCGGTGGGCGGCTGCGACTATTGGCCGACGGGAGGAGTGTAGCGGCGGACGCCGCGTCGCGGGCCTGACGCGTATTGTGGCCGTCCGGTGGCTCCCAGGCGCAACCCCACGGCGACGCCGCGGCGCCTGCGACCGTGCCGCAGGTCGCGGTGATGCGCTTCTCCCTGCGGGTCTTCCGGCTTCGTAACCCGGCGCAGTACGTCGCCCTGGCCTTCACGGTCGGTGTGGCAGTCGGCGCCGGACTGCTCGCTCTGCCGGTCTCGCGCGAGGGGCCGGGCAGCGCCTCGTTCATCCAAGCGGTCTTCACGGCGACGAGCGCTGTGTGCGTGACCGGCCTCACGGTGGTCGACACGCGGACCTACTGGTCGGGCGCCGGCCAGGCGGTCATCCTCGGCCTGATCCAGGTCGGCGGCTTCGGGATCATGACGCTCGCCTCGCTTCTGGGACTCCTCGTGGCCCGCCGCCTGGGGCTGCGCACGCGCCTGACGGCGCAGGCGGAGACCAAGACGCTCGGTCTCGGCGACGTGCGCCGCGTGCTGCTCGGCGTCGCGGCGTTCAGCCTGGCCTTCGAGTCGATCACCGCGATCATCCTCACGGGGCGCCTGGCGACCGAGTACGACGAGCCCTTCGGACAAGCCGTCTACCACGGCGTCTTCCACGCGGTGTCGGCGTTCAACAACGCGGGCTTCTCGCTGTACAGCGACAACCTCGTCGGGTTTGCCACCGATCCGGTCATCTCGATCACGATCGCGCTGGCGGTCATCGTCGGCGGGCTCGGGTTCCCGGTGCTCTTCGAGCTGCGGCGCGAGCTGCTCACGCCCTCCACGTGGACGCTGCACACCCGCATCGTCGTCTGGGCGACCGGACTCCTGCTGGTCGCCGGCACGGCAGCGGTGACCGCGTTCGAGTGGAGCAACCCGAAGACCCTCGGTCCGCTGTCGATTCCGGGCAAGCTGCTGGCCGGGTTCTTCCAGGGAGTGCAGCCGCGCACCGCCGGCTTCAACTCGCTCGACTACAGCGAGATGAACGAGACGACCTGGCTGGTGACCGACATGCTGATGTTCATCGGCGGCGCCCCGGCCGGCACTGCCGGCGGCATCAAGGTCACGACCTTCGCCGTGTTGGCCTTCATGGTGATCGCGGAGGTCCGCGGCGACCCCGACGTTCACGTGCACCACCGCCGGATCCCGCCCGGATCGCAGCGTCAGGCGCTCAGCATCGCGGTGCTCGGCATGTTCGCGGTCACCACCGGGACGCTGACCCTGCTCGCGGTCAGCGGCGAGAACCTCGCTCGCGTGCTGTTCGAGACCGTCTCGGCGTTCAGCACGGTCGGGTTGTCGACCGGGATCACCGCCGACCTCCCGTCCTCCGGGCAGGCGATCCTGATCGTGCTGATGTTCCTCGGACGGGTAGGCACCATCACGCTCGCCTCTGCACTTGCGCTTCGCGCACGACCCCGCTTGTACCGACGACCTGAGGAGCGGCCGATCATTGGCTGACCACAACCAGACCGGAATGCTCGTCCTCGGGTTGGGCCGCTTCGGCGGAGCCATCGCGACGACGCTCGACGAGCTCGGCCACGAGGTTCTCGCCGTCGACGCCGACCCCAAGATCGTGCAGTCCTACGCCGGCCGGCTCACGCACGTCGTGGAGGCGGACACGACCGACGAAGAGGCGCTGCGCCAGGTCGGGGCCGCTGACTTCAACTGCGCCGTCGTGGCCATCGGCACCCACATAGAGGCCAGCATCCTCACCACGACGGTCCTTCTCGACCTCGGCGTGCAGACCATCTGGGCCAAGGCGATCAGCGCCCCGCATGCGCGCATCCTCGAACGCGTCGGGGCGACGCGCGTGGTGCGGCCCGAGCATGAGATGGGCGAGCGGGTCGCCCACCTCGTCGCCGGGCGGGCCCTGAACTACATAGAGTTCGAGGACGGCTTCGCGCTCGTCGAGACCAAGCCGCCCGCCCGGTACGTCGGCAAGACGCTCGGCGACGCGCAGATCCGCAAGACCCACGGCGTCACCGTCGTCTGCATCAAGTCTCGAGGACAGGACTTCTCCTACGCCACCGCGGACACGGTGATCGGGGAGGAGGACCTGCTGATCGTCGCGGGCAAGACCGAGCTGGCCGAGCGCTTCGCCGCATGCAGGTGAGCGAAGGTGGCATCGCTCCCGTGTGGCACGCTGGTCGAGAGGAGAGGAGAGGAGAGGAGAGGAGCCGGTGGCGGCAGCGGTCCTCGGGCGGCAGGGGCGAATGGTGATTCCCGCCTCGCTGCGCCGCGACATGCGCCGGGAAGAAGCGTCCGACGAGGCGCTCGGCTGCAGTCCAGGGTCAGTAGTCCCGGTAGCCCTCGCGCGCGAAACGCGAGGATGCGCGGCCGGTCGAGCGTCGAGGTCAGCTATCCCCGGGGCCCACGGCGGTCGGACGGGAACGGGCCCACGGTCGCCAGGTGGAATCCCCAGTCGCCGAAGCTCGGGACGTCCACGTCGGTAGTCGGTCACGCGGAAACCCGCGGCCTCGAGGCTCGCGCCCCACCGACCAGTCGGCCTACTGGGCGGACACGGTCAGGGCAGCCGCCCGAACCACAGCAGTCCGAGCGCGCCGCCGGCGACCAGCAGGATCAGCGCGCCGCCGGCGAAGGCGCTGGTCACCTCGCGCTTCTCGTCCTCGGTGCCCAGCCGCGAGCCGAGGTCGGCGTAGGCGCTTTCGAGGGCCTCGGCCGACGGCGCGTCGAAGAACTTCCCGCCGGAGATCGCGGCGATCTGGCGCAGGGCGTCGAGGTCGGGGGGGACGCTGAGCTGCTGCCCGTCCGGGGTGATGATCGTGCCGTCCTGGGTGCCGAGCGCCACGGTGTAGATGGGAACCTTCGACTGCCGGGCCGTCTGGGCCACGCCGGACGGATCGGCGCCCGAGGTGGCCTTGCCGTCGGAGAGCAGGACGATCGCGCCCGGGATGCGCTCGGCCTCCGAGCGGTTCTGGTTCTGCGCGTTCAGGGCTCGCAGCCCGGCCTCGATCCCGTCGCCCGTGGCGGTTCCCCCGCCGGCCTGGATGGTCTCCAGACCGTCCTTGACCGCGGCGCGGTCGGTCGTCGGCGTCTGCAGCACCGCGGCGGTCGAGGAGAACGCGACGAGGCCGACGCGGATCTTCGCGGGCACCTCAGCGAGGAACGCGTTGGCCGCCTCCCGCGCCGCGGTGAGCCGGTCGGGCTCGACGTCCTCCGCGGCCATGGAGCCCGACGTGTCGGTCACGAGCATCACCGAGGCGCGCTCGCGCGGAACGGAGAACGTCGCCTCCGGCCGGGCGAGCGCCAGGGCCAGCGCCAGCAGCGAGAGCAGCAGCAGCGCGGGCGGCAGGTGACGCCGCCAGCCGGGGGAGGCGGGCGCGACGGAGGCGAGGGTGGCGAGGCTCGCGAAGCGCACGGCGTAGGCGCGGCGCCGGTTCTGCAGCGCCACGTAGCCCGCGACGGCGGCGGGCACGAGGAGCAGTGAGAGGAGCCAGAGCGGGCTCTGGAAGCTCACCGCCAGCACGCTCATCGCAGCACCGCCCCGAGGGCGCCGAGCCAGTCACCGTCGGTGCGGCAGACCGCGTGACGGACGCCGAGGCGCTTCAGCGCCTCCGCGGCCGCCGCCTGGCGCGCAGAAGCGGCGCCGGCGAACCGCTCGCGGAGCCCGCTGCGGTTGGTGTCCACCTGGAGCTGACGCCCGGTCTCGGGATCGCGGAACCAGAGCGTCCCCACCGCCGGAAGGGTCTCGTCGCGGCGGTCGCGGATCTCGACGGCCACGACGTCGTGGCGGTGGCGCAGCGCGCGGAGCGGGGTCTCCCAGGCCCCGGGTTCTTCCAGGAAGTCGGAGACGACGACCACGAGCCCGTGGCCGCGGGCGAGCTTGTCCGCGCGGCGCAGGCCGTCGCCGATCCCGTGGCCGGCGTCCCGTCCGCTCTCGTCGGTGGCGACGCCCTCGGCCAGCACCTGCCGCAGGTGCGTGAGTGCGCCCCGGCCACCGCGCGGCGGCAGCACGCGCTCGACCGCGGCCCCGCAGGTGACGAGCGCGAGGCGGTTGCCGCGGCGGGTCGCCAGGCGGCCCGCGACGGTCGCCACGCCTTCGGCGACGTCGGCCTTGAGCCGATCGGCGGTGCCGAAGGCCATGGACGCCGAGACGTCGAGGACGACCCAGGTCGTCAGCGCGCGCTCGGGGACGTGGACGCGCACGTGGGGCACGCCCGTCCGCGCGGTCGCGGCGGGGTCCATCGCGCGCACGTCGTCGCCCGGGACGTAGGGGCGCAGCTGCGCGAGCTCCACCCCGGCGCCCGCACCCACGGCGAGGTGCTCGCCCGGAAGCGGCGCCGCGGTCCGACGGCTCAGGCGCAGGTCGAGCGCGGCCAACCGGGCCTGCGACACCGGGCCCGGGCCCTGACGGCCGGCGGGCGGTCGCAGCGAGGCCCGCGGCCCGGGCGGCAGCAGGGTCGAGCGCCGGCCGGCTTCGTCGGTGTCGAAGTGCACGGGCGCTCGCCCGTCCTGACGGGCGGAGATCACCGCGCGGCGGTCGCCCGCATGGGCTGGCTCGGCATCTGGACGGCCTCCAGCACGCGGTTGATGACGTCATCGGCGGTGATGTCCTCCGCGAGCGCCTCGTAGCGCAGCACGATCCGGTGGCGCAGGACGTCCAGCGCGAGGTCGTAGACGTCCTGCGGGACGACGTGGCCGCGACCGCGGAGCAGCGCGAGTGCCCGCGCGCCCTGCACGAGCCCGATCGGCCCGCGCGGCGAGGCGCCGAACTCGACGTAGGAGGCGAGCTCGGGCAGGCCGTGGTTCTGCGGGAAACGCGTCGCGTCGGCCAGCGCGACGGCGTAGCGGACGATCGCCCCGTCGACGAAGACCTGCTCTGTGGCCGCGCGGTGGCGTAGGAGGTCGGCGGGCTGCAGCAGCTCGCGGACCACGCCGCCGGGCTCGAGGGAGCGCGCGACCACCGACGCCTCGTCCTCCCGGCTCGGGTAGCCCACCACGAGCTTGAAGAGGAAGCGATCGGTCTGGGCCTCGGGCAGCGGATAGGTGCCCTCGGACTCGATCGGGTTCTGGGTCGCGAGCACCAGGTAGGGCTCGGGCACGCGGAAGGTCTGGCCGCCGATGGTGACCTGGTGCTCCTGCATGACCTCGAGCAGCGCGGCCTGGACCTTCGCCGGCGCGCGATTGATCTCGTCGGCGAGCAGCACGTTGCCGAAGACGGGTCCGAGCTCGATGTCGAAGCGGCCGGTGTCCGGGCGGTAGACCCGCGTGCCGACGAGGTCGGACGGCACGAGGTCGGGCGTGAACTGCACCCGGCGGAAGGAGCCGCCGAGCACCTGGGCGACGGTCTTGACCGTCAGCGTCTTGGCCAGTCCGGGCACGCCCTCCAGGAGCACGTGGCCGCCCGTGAGCAGCGCGACGATCAGCCGCTCGAGCATGGCGTCCTGTCCGACGATGACGCGCTTGACCTCGAAGAGGGCCGACTCGAGCTGCTTCCGCGCGCCCGCGGGCGGTCCCTGGGTCGCGTCGACGTCCACGAGGCTCATCGTACGGACGCCGGCCGGCTGCCGAGCTTGACCTCGAGGGTTCGGCGGGCCCCGTCGCGGGTGACGGTCAGCTCGATCCGGTCGCCGGCCTTGCGGCCCTCGATGGCCGCCGCGACGTCGTCGGGCCGCTCGATCCTCGTGTCGCCGATCTGCACCACCACGTCACGTGCCCGGAGTCCGGCGTCGTCACCCGGGCCGCCGCGCACGACCGCGGCGACGAGGGCGCCGTCGCCCGAGGGACGCTCGGTGGTGGAGACGCCGAGGTACGGCCGCGAGATCTTCCGGCCGGCCTTCAGATCGGGCAGGACTTCGGCGACCGTGGTGGAGGGAACCGCGAAGCCGATCCCCACGTTGCCCTGCGAGCCGCCCGTGAGGATCTGGGAGTTGACGCCGAGCACGCGGCCCTTGCCGTCGAGCAGGGGGCCGCCGGAGTTGCCCGGGTTGATCGGCGCGTCGGTCTGGATCGCGCCCGCGATCGAGAAGCCGTTGGGCGCCTCGATCTGGCGGCCCGTGGCCGAGATGATGCCCGCGGTGGCCGTGCGCTCCAAGCCGAACGGGTTGCCGATCGCCAGGGCGGTGTCTCCCACGTTGGCGTCACCGGCCTTGGCCAGCGGAAGCGGCTCGACGCGCCCGCCCGCCGCCTCGGGATCGATCTTCAGCACGGCGATGTCGGTCGAGGGATCGGTTCCACGTACCTCGGCCCTGACCGGGTCGTCGTCCTCGTCGAAGCGGACGGTCACGTCCTTGGAGTCGCCGACGACGTGTGCGTTGGTGATGATCGTGCCGTCCGCGTCGACGACGAAGCCCGACCCCGTCGCCACGCCGTCACGACCGCGCGGGTCGGGGAACGGCGAGGGTGGTTGGGGCGACGGCGACCGGGGATCGGGCGAGCGCGGGGTCGGCGCCGTCGCCCGGCCCTTCCCCCCGTCCCGAGCCCGGATCTCGACCACGGAGGGGCTCGTCTGCTCGTAGAGGGCGGCGAGCGACCCGGCGGCGGCCGGGGTCGCGCGCACGGCCGGGGAGGAGGCGGCGGGCGGCGCGGCGGTGACGATCTGAGTTGGGGAGTCGTCGAAGACGCCCCCGATCGCCAGGGCGCCGACGCACAGGCCGGCGCCGGTCACGCCGCCGGCGGCCGCCGAGAAGAATCGGGACGTTGCGGGCATGGGTCCAGGTAAGCCCCGGACCCTCAAGCGGGCGTAAGAAAGACATGGTGTACGCAAAGTGCATGCTTGCGACGGTGGCGCGCATGGCGACCGTGCAGATCCGCAACATGTCCGGAGCGGTCCACCGTGAGCTGAAGGCCGAGGCCCGTTGATCGTTGCCGACGCCTCGCTGCTCCTCGATCCGCGGCGAGCCACGAGCCTCGGCCGCGGTGGCAGCGGCCACGACGAGGAGGCGGACCGCGTCCGGCTCGTCTGATGCGGACGCCGCGCCGGTAGGGTCCGCCGCCGAGTGCCGCGCCGTCCCCCCTCCGCCCTCCAGCCCGCGTTCCCTCTGCTGGCGCTCGGCGGGCGATTGCAGACGCCGACGCGCCCGCTGCGCTCGGCCCTGCTGGCGATGCACCACCCGCTCGGGGCCTCGACGGGCTACATGGACTTCTCCCGGGGTGACTGGGCCGGGATGGTCGAGCGCGCGGTGGAGGTCTCGACGTTCGCCGCCGAGCTCGGCGCGCTCGGCGAGGACGAGCTGCTGGGCCTCGTCGCGTTCCTGGAGGGCACGCCGCGGCTACCGTTCCACTACCTCTCCGTCCACGCGCCGACGAAGCGGCGCCGGCTTCCCGAGCCGCAGCTCGTCGCGCTGCTGAACCAGCTCCCGGCCATCGTCGACTCGATCGTCGTGCATCCCGACCAGGTCACCGCGCCGCCGGACTGGCGGGCGCTCGGCCGCCGCCTGGTGATCGAGAACATGGACCCGCGCAAGACGCTGGGCCAGCTCCCCGAGCACCTCGCTCCGCTGTTCGCCGCCCTGCCCGACGCGGGCTTCTGCCTCGACGTCGCGCACGCGGGCGCCGTGGAGGAGGACATGGACGTCGCCCACCGGCTGCTCGACGCGTTCGGCGCCCGGTTGCGCCAGCTTCACGTGTCCTCCCTGCGCGCCGGGCGCGGCTCGCACGTCCCGCTCTACCGCAAGGACGAAGCGCGGTACGCGCGCGTGCTCGCCCGCTGCCCGGACGTCCCGTGGATCCTGGAAGCGCCGCCCCCACGCCGCTGAGCGCGCTGGGAGCCGCCGGCGGCGTCGGCTTCCCCGCGCTGCAGGCGGCGCGCGCCCGGACCGCCCAGCGCTGCGACGTCGCACGCGCCGCGCTCGCCCGGATGCCGCGCGACCTCGACGTCGCGGTCGTCCTGCTCGGATCCTGGGGCCGCGGAGAGCTGACGAGCGGCTCCGACGACGACGTGCTCATCGTGACAACGGGCGCGCGGCGGCCGGGGCTGCAGCCGGCGATGAGCGAGCTGGAGCCGGCCTTCCCGGGCGGCGCGACCGGCGCGCAGGGCACGTTCGACGACGTGGTGACCGTCGAGGAGCTCGCGACCATCGGCCTGCAGGAGGACTCCAACCGCGTCCTGACGCGACGGATGCTCGTGCTGCTGGAGAGCGCGCCGCTGCTCGGCGCCGACGTGCATCGCCAGGTGCTGGCGCGCCTGCTCGACGCGTACCTGGGCGGGGAGCGCCGGGACAGGCGGCCGCCGCGCTTCCTGCTCAACGACGTGATCCGCTACTGGCGCACGATCGCCGTCGACTTCGAGGCCAAGGCGCGCGCGGGCGACGACGGCAAGTGGGCGCTGCGCCACGCGAAGCTGCGCACGTCACGGACGATGCTCTTCGCGGGCGGGCTCTTGCCGCTGCTGGAGTGCCACCACGTCACCGCCGACGACGCGCCCGCGGTCCTGCTCGGCGAGCTCCTGCAACCGCCGACGGACCGCATCGCGGCGTCCTTCCTGCGTTACGAGGCCGTCGACGCGGGCGTGCGCACGCTGGGAGCCTACGACCGCTTCCTCGCGCTGCTTGACGACCCCGAGCGCCGGGCGGCACTCGAACGGCTCGTGCGCGCACGCGCGCGCGAGGACCCGACCTTCCAGGAGTGCCGGCGGCTGGGCCGCGAGATCCAGCAGGGACTCACCGCGCTGCTGTTCGAGCGCGAGCCGCTGCGGCGGCTGGTCAGGCAGTACGGGGTGTTCTAACGTCTGCGGGGTGGCCTCGCCCGCCGTCGCGTCGCCCGCCGTCCCGATCCGCCGCCTCAGCTTCGAGGACGTGCTGGCGATGTTCCGCGCCGAGATCCTCGACGAGCACGAGCGCGTCGAGCTCATCGAGGGTGTGCTCTATGCGATGAACCCGATCGGAGTGGGCCACGAGGACGCCACGCGGTGGCTCGTCCGGTACTTCGCCCGCGAGGCCGGCCTCGAGGTGAAGGTCGAGCACACGTTCCTCACAGGTGTCCTACAGCCACTGCTCGACGCGCCGCCCTTGGCGCTCGGCGCGCTCTTCGGCCGGTCTTAAGGCGCTCAGCGGATTCCATCTCGTCGAGTGGCGACGCAGGAAAACACGGCGGTGAGTTCCCCGATCCACCCATGCGGTGGATTCGGGCACACGCCACCTCAGCGCGTGAGCGTAGGGACACCCCGTGTTCCGGGTCGCGAAGTGCGACCCATCCGCCGGCAAACGGAGACCGCCGCCACCCGAACAGGCGGCCGGAGGTCCGAGCTCGGGCGTCACGAGCTCGACCGCGTGCCTACTTGATCCTGCGGCACCTGCCCTCGAGCCTCTCGCGGATCTCCGGTGCCGACCGCGCTGCCTGCTCTTTGCAGGCTCTGAGCAAGGCTCCCTTGAGCGCGGGGTTGCCGTCGCGAGGCGGCTTCGGGGCGGCCGGTAGCTCGCGGCGGGGTGGTTTCGGAGCGGCCGGCCGACTGTCGCCGCCATTCGGGGCGGCCGGCCGGCTGTCGCCACCGCCGCACGCGGCGATCAGCGAGCCTGCCGCGAACGCCGCACTTGCGCGAAGCAGTGCACGATCGACCCGCATCTCCCTGCCTCCTCGTCTGGTGCAACTAGCCCGAGCCGCCGCCGCAGCCTGACCCACCGCCGCAGCTCGAGCCGCCACCGCCGCTCGACCCCCCTCCGTCACTGCCGTGATTGCCGTCGCCCGACGAACCACCGCCGCCGAAGAAGGGTGTCGACCAGCCCGCAGCGCTCGTGCCGCCGCGACGCCGGGACGAGTTCCCCCTGGCGAGGCCCGCCCTGCGCCTGATGAAGCTGGCGACGAGGAAGATCGCGATCGTCCCGGCGATCAGCAAGGCAATGGCCGCTTCCATGCAGCGCCCGTACCCTCACCAGCGAGCACACCAACGTGCCCTAACCTCGGCACGTGCGTCGCCGCCACGACTCCACCGCCGTCGTCGACGCCCTGGAGCTGCCCGAGGCGGTGTTCAAGACCTGCCCCTGGCAGCCGCGCGAGCTCGTCGCCGAGGGTCTGCGCCAGTGGCTGCGCTGCGCCGGCGCAGCCCTGCGCGACGGCCAGGTCATCGGGATGCCCTCCCATGCCGTCGACGAGGCCTGGCACGGCCTGATCCTCTGCACGGCGCGGTACGCCGCGTTCTGTGACGCCGCCTACGGACGTTTCCTGCACCACCATCCGGAGGGCGGGGGACCCGCGGGTGCACACCACGACCCCATGGCCCAGAAGCTCGCGCGCACCGTGATCGCCTGGGCCAGGGTCGCACGGCCCGATGAGGCATGCGTGCTGTGGGACCTCGATGCGGTCGTCGGCGCCGAGCCGGCGTGGGGCATTCCGGCCGATCGGGTGCTCGCAGTCGAGGATCACGTGAGAAGCACGGGCTGACGAGCGTTCGTCTCGTGTACAGGGTGCTCTGAGGGTCCGCTTGGATGCTCCCGGCGGCGCTCGGCGCCCATTCGGCCGCGTCTCGCGGGGTTCGAAGGCCGCTGGGCGTGGTCACGCCGGCGGCGTGTGCTCCGATCCACCCATGCGGTGGACTGGAGCACACGCCGCCGCGACCCATCCCGGACGCCCCCGAAGCACCACCGCGCCGCGGTCGAGCTACTTCAGCTCGACCGACCCGCCGGCCTCCTCGAGCTCGGCCTTGAGCTTGTCGGCCTCGTCGCGCTCGATGCCCTCCTTGATCGGTCCGGGAGCGGCGTCGACGAGGGCCTTGGCCTCCTTGAGGCCGAGGCCGGTCGCCGCCCGGACGACCTTGATGACCTGGATCTTCTTGTCGCCGGAGGACGTCAGGATGACGTCGGCCGTGGTCGACTCCTCCTCGGCGGGGGCCGCGTCGCCGCCACCCCCGCCGCCGCCCGGAGCGGCCTGGACCTGCGCCGCGGCGGAGACGCCGAACGTCTCCTCCAGGGCCTTGATGCGCTCAGAGAGTTCGAGGACCGAGATGCTCTTGAGCTCGTCGATCCATGCATCGGTGCTGGTAGCCATGCCTAGTTCTCCTCAGATTCGGTGGGGGTGGTGGATGCGTCGTCGGCGCCTTCGGCCGGTGCGTCGCTGGTCGTCGGGGCCGCGGGCGCCTCGGCGTCCTGGTCGTCCTTGGTGCTCTCGTCGGGCTGCTCGTCCGCGGCGGGAGCCGGGTCCGGGTCGTCCGCCGGGGCCTCGGCGGCCGGAGCCGCCGCGGCGGGCGGATCGGCGTCTGCCGCGATCTCGCCCGACTGCTTCTTCTCGTTGATCTGCCCGAGCTGGATGGCCAGCCCGCCGATCAGCGCGTTCAGGGTCCGGGCCAGACCGGAGATCGGCGACGCGACGATGCCGACGAGCTGCTGGTAGAGCACCTCGCGCGTCGGCAGCTTGGCCAGCGCGCCGAGCTGCGCGGCGTCGATCGCCGCGCCGTTCAGCGTGCCTCCCTTGAAGGGCAGCAGGTCCGGCTGGGCCCTCTGGAAGTCCGCGATGGCCTTCGCCGCCGAGGCGGCGTCGCCCTTGACGAACGTCAGTGCCGTCGGGCCCGACAGGAAGTCCTTGAGGGCCTCCTGCTCGGCCTTGTCGGCGGCGAGGACGGTGAGGGTGTTCTTCGTGACCCGGAAGGTCGACTCCGAACCACGCAGCGTCTCGCGCAGGCCGGCGGCCTGAGGTACGGAGATCCCGCGGTAGTCCACCGCGAACACGGCTTCGGACTCACGGATCTGGTCGGCGATCTCGTCGATCACCGCGGCTTTCTCGTTGCGGTTCAAGCTGGCCTCCTGTCTGGGAGTTCCGGGGGCGCTCTGAAGAGCCCCCACCCCAGGGTCTCGGGTGGCCTCGTAGGGGCGACTACGCCGCAGCCGGCGTGGCGGCCTCCTCGAGGAGGTCCTTGGTACGGCTGGGGTCGACCTTGACGCCGGGGCCCATCGTCGAGGCGAGCGTGATGGTGCGGATGTACTTCCCCTTGGCGGCGGAAGGCTTGGCCTTCATCAGCTCGTCGATCACCGCGGCGTAGTTCTCCAGCAGCGCGCGGTCGTCGAAGTCGGTCTTGCCGATCGTCAGGTGGACGATCGCGGTGCGGTCTGTGCGGTACTCGACCTTGCCGGCCTTGGACTCGGTCACGGCCTTCGTGACGTCCATGGTCACGGTGCCCACCTTCGGGTTCGGCATCTTGCCCTGCGGGCCGAGCACGCGGCCCAGGCGACCGACGAGCGGCATCAGGTCGGGCGTCGCGATCGCGATGTCGAAGTCGGTGAACCCCTCCTCGACGCGCTTGGCGAGATCCTCCGCCCCGACGATGTCGGCTCCGGCGGCCTCGGCCTCGGCGGCCTTGGGGCCCTGCGCGAAGACGGCGACCGTGACCTCCTTGCCCAGGCCGTTGGGCAGGGCGATCGTGCCGCGGAGCTGCTCGTCGGCGTGGCGGACGTTCAGGCCGGTGCGCACGTGGATCTCGACCGACTCGTTGAACGAGGCGCGCTTGAGCTGCTTGACGAGGGCGAGCGCCTCGGCGGGCTCGTACTCGCGCTCGCGGTCGACGCGCTCGCGCGCGCTGAGGAAGGTCTTTCCGTGCTTGGCCATCTCGGTTGCTCCTAACCCTCGACCGTGACGCCCATGGAGCGGGCGGTGCCGGCGATGATCTTCGCCGCCTGGTCGACGTCGTTGGCGTTGAGGTCGTCGAGCTTCTTCTCGGCGATCGCGCGGATCTGGTCGTGCGTGATCGTGCCCACCTTCCTCATGTGCGGCTCGGCCGAGCCCTTCTCCAGCCCGATGGCCTGCTTGATCAGCACCGCCGCGGGCGGCGTCTTGGTGACGAAGGTGAACGAGCGATCCTCGTAGACCGTGATGACGACGGGGATGACCGTGCCGGCGTCCGCCTGGGTCTGCGCGTTGAACGCCTTGCAGAACTCCATGATGTTGATGCCGTGCTGGCCGAGCGCAGGGCCGACGGGCGGGGCCGGGGTGGCCTGCCCGCCGAGCGACTGCAGCTTGATGGTGGTGAGGACCTTCTTCGCCATTGGGTTCCTTAGATCTTCTTGACCTGATCGAAGCCGACTTCGACCGGGGTCTCGCGGCCGAAGATTGACACAAGCACCTTGAGCTTCGCCGCGTCCTGGTTGATCTCGGAGATCTCACCCGAGAAGTCCGACAGCGGCCCGGAGACGACCTTGACCGACTCGCCGATGTTGAACTGCGCCTTGGTCGCGACCTTCGTGGCGACCTCCCGGTGCAGCAGACGGTCGACTTCTGGCTGGGTGAGTGGAACCGGCTCGCTGGACGCCCCGACGAACCCCGTGACGCCCGGGGTGTTCTTGACCAACGACCAGGACTCCTCGTTGAGCTCCATGTTCACGAGCACGTAGCCCGGCATGGTGCGCTTCTCCTTGGACTCCTTCTGGCCGTCCTTGATCTCGGTGACCGTCTCGGTGGGGACGACGACCTGGCGCAGGTGGCGCTTCTGCCCGAGCGACGTGACGCGGTGCTCGATGTTCTGCTTGACCTTGTTCTCGTGCCCGGAATAGGTGTTGACGACGTACCAGCGGAACATGTGGAAGCGGTGTCCTGACTGCCTTAGAGGATGAGGTCGACGAAGCGCTGGGCGATGGCGTCGGCCAGGCCGAGGTAGGCCCCCGCGATGACCACGAAGCCGAGCACCACGGCCGTGGCCTGGCCGACCTGGCGGCGATCGGGCCACTGCACGCGCTGCAGCTCAGACCACGAAGCGCGGACGAACCCCGGGAGGCGGCTGATGCCCGACGCGCGACCGCCCTCGGGCGCCGCGCTTTGGCTCGAGACCGGCGCGGCGGGCGCCGCGGCGTCCGCCTGACGCGCGAGCTCGGCGTCGGCGGCCGGGTCGGCCTCCTCGCCGTCCGCACCGCTGACGACACGCGCCTCGAACTCCTCCGAGAAGCCCGAGACGTGGTCGAGCTCACCGGGGACGTTCTCGCGGTGGATCGGGTCCTGATCGTCGTCTTTGCGCTTGTCGCGCTTCTTGCGGGCCATCTCGGCGCCTAGCGGGTCTCCCGGTGGCTGGTGTGCGCCCGGCACCACTTGCAGAACTTCCGCAGGGCGATGCGATCCGGGTTGTTGCGCTTGGACTTGTTCGTCTGGTAGTTGCGGCGCTTGCAGTCCTCGCACGCGAGGGTCACTGCGATGCGCACGTCTCCGCGGGCCATGTGGGCTCCCGGTCGGCGAGGGAAAGGACACCGACGTGCGTCTCGGGGCAAAGAAAGACTCGCCCCGGAGCGAGTCGAGTGCACGATGGTAGCGCCTGAGCGCCGTCCGGGACAGCCGCCACCCGGCGCGGCAGGCCCGCCGTGTGCGCGATCGGCATCGGATTCGCGGGCGCCGGTCGCCTTCGGGGCGGCCGTCCGGATCACGCGAGAGTCAGCGCAGGCGGACCACGACGCTCGCGAGCGCCTTCCGGTCGGCGCCGAGCGCGACGACACGCACGCGGCGCGCGCGGGTCGCCACCCAGGCGCCGCGCCCCCTGGCGCCCCGCGCCGCGAGCGTCCGGCCGCCGGCCGTCACCTTGAAGGTCGTCACGCCCGCGATCGGCCGGGACATCCGCCAGGTCACGAGCGCCCGCGGCGCTCGCGACGTCACCCGGCCGCCCCGTGTGCGCCGCGCCGGTCGCCGGCCGCGGCGGGCGACGCGTCCGGTGAGCGTCGGTGCTGCGGTCGCCGCGCCGGTCGCGGCGGTCGCGGCGTCCACGGCAGCCAGGCGCTCGGCGGAAACCACGGAGCGCAGTGCCGCCACGGGGTCGAGCTGACCCGTCTGGAGAAGGCTGCCGAGGCCCGCGCTCCGCCGCGCGGTCGCGCGGAGCGTCGCCACGAGCTGCGCTCCCGACAGATCGGCTCGAGCGCCGTGCAGCAGCGCAAGGGTCGCCGTGGCCCACGGCGCCGCCATCGAGGTCCCCGAGCGGAACTCATAGCCCCCGCCACGGGCGGTCGACAGGATGTCCTCGGCCGGTGCGGCGAGGTCGACGGTCCGGACGCCGAAGTTCGAGAACGCCGCGAGCAGCCCTTCCCTGTTCCCGCCCGCCACCGCCAGCACCGTCGGCAGGTCGAAAGCGGCCGGGTAGGACGGCTGGGCGTCGAGGTCACGGCTGTTGTTGCCGGCGGACGCGACGATCGGGACGCCGGCCGCGTCCGCGGCCGCCACCGCCTCGGTGAGCGACCGGCCGGCGGTGTCCCCGTTGATCGACACGTTGATGACGTCGGCGCCGTGGGCCAGCGCGTAGCGGATCCCGTCGGCGACCCCGCTCGTGGACCCGTTGCGCTGGGCGTCGAGCACCTTGACCGCCATGATGCGGGCGCCCGGCGCGAACCCCGCGATCCCGGTGTCGTCCTGCGCGGCGGCGATCTGCCCGGCGACGTGGGTGCCGTGGCCCTCCTCGTCATCCGGAGTGCCGTCGCCCCGGACCACGTCGAAGCCGTGGACGTCGTCGACCCAGCCGTCGCGATCATCGTCGACGCCGTTGCCGGCGACCTCGTTCGGATTCGTCCACAGGGCGCCGCGCAGATCGGGGTGGCTCGCGTCGATGCCCGTGTCGAGCACCGCCACCGTCGTTCCGGCTCCGGTGCCCGCGAGCGCCCACGCGGTGGGGCCGCCGAGCGCGGCGCCGCTCTGCAGCGCCCACTGCTGCCCCCACAGCGGATCGGCCGGCACGAGTGCCGTGGCGGCGGGCGCGAGGGAGGCGAAGGCCACCGCCGCGACGGGTAGGGCTCGGCGCAGGACGGAGGTGGGGAACACTCTCCGGGTAACGGCCGGGTCGCGCCTGCGCTTAGCTCTGCGACTCTGAGTGGACGGACGTTCAGCGCACGCGCGTCAAGCGCTCGGCCGACTGCTCACCGCGGCCGGCCTTCGCGCACGGCCGCCCGTCGACGCGCACGACGTCCGCGGTGAAGTCGTTCTGGCCCCGGATCAGCGACGAGCCGACCCCGTAGGCGTCCACGGGAACCGTGGCGGCCTCGAAGGCGCGGATCCGCTCCGCGTCGAAGCCGCCCGATGCGACGATGCGCACCCGCCCGTGGCCCGCTGCGTCCAGCGCGTCGCGCACCGTGCGGACGAGCCGCGCGTTGACGCCCCGTGATCCATCGCGATCCACCGCCTCGACGCCTTCCAGCGCGCGGTCGACGAGGGCCTCGGAGGTGTCGAGGCGCACGCCCCAGAGGTCGTCCCCGAGCGCCTCGGCAACGGCGAGGGCCGTGCCGACGGAATCGTTGTCCCAGTCGACGAGCACGGTGACGTTCGTGTCGCGGGCGAAGCGCCCGGCGAAGGCGCGCGCGGCTGCCACCGTGTCCCCGCCGTAGGCCGCGATCAGCCCGTGCGGCACCGTGCCGATGCCGCGACCGCCCCACCACGACGCCTGCGCGTCGGTCGACACGCCGATCGCCCCCGCCACGTGCGCCGCCCAGCCGTCGCCGGTCTGGACGAGCCAGTGGTCGTGGCGCGCGGGGAAGTACAGGATCGGCTTGCCGCGCGCCGCCTCGACGACTTCGCGCACGTTGCGCATGACGAGGGTCCGGCGGGCCATGGTCCCGAGGATCACGGTCTCCAAGTGGCAGAAGAGCCCGTAATCACCCGCGATCTGCAGCACGGGCTCGCGCGGGACGATCTCGTCGCCCTCGAAGAGCGCGCGGACCTCGAGCGCGTCCCAGCCCCGGTCCCAGCCGTGGGGGCCGACCCGGCCGGCGCAGTCCCGCAGGATCGCGAGCGCCTCGTCGATGCCGCCGAGCAGCGCATCCTGCTTCTGGAAGGCCTGCAGCACGACGCGCGGGTGACGCCCCTCGGCCTCCAGCAGACCCTTCGTCGAGGTGAAGTACGCATCGGAGTAGTAGCCCGCCCGCAGCTTGTCGACCGGGAGGCGGAAGGTCTCGGGCGGCAACCGGTCCATGGCGCCGGAGCCTACGAGGACGGACCTGGCAAGGTGGATGTGGTGAAGGATCGCGCCGCGACCATCTTCCCCTACGTCGTCGCTGCGGCCCTGCCGCTCGCAGGGCTGGTTCTCGCGGCCGCCTGGGCGCTGGAGAAGCGCTTCTCCGACGCGGGGCTCGTGGCGGCGTCGTCGCTGCTCGGCGCGCTCGCCTGGAGCATCCTCCTGGGCGCCTGAACCCGGAGGACGGCCCCGCCGCTACTCGTCCCCGGCGCTGCGAACCGTCGGCCGCAGGCGGTGGTCGGGCGTGAAGAGGCGCCGGGCACCGAGCAGCGCGATCACCGAGGCGCTCGTCACCACCCCGCCGAGGATGAGGTACATGAGCGCCGCCTGGGTGAGCACCGCGTCCAGCGGGTCGACTCCGGCGAGGATCAGGCCGGTCATCGTGCCCGGGAGGAGCACCAGTCCGAGCGCCTTGGTGTCCTCGACCTGCGGAGAGACGGCGAGCCGCAGGGCACCGCGCACGACGGGCCGCGCCGCCTCGGCCCCTGACAACCCGAGCGCGAGCCGCGCCTCGATCTCGGCGCGCCGCTCCGCGACGGCCTCGACGAGCCGCCGGGCGACGACCACCCCTGCCTTCATCGTGTTGCCCGTCAGCATCCCCGCGACGGGCACCACCGTCCGGCCCGTGACCGGGAAGATGCCGAAAGCGAAGGTCACGGTGAGGCCGACGGCCGCGGCCGTCGCCGTGGCCGCCAGCGCGATCGGAAAGCCTCCTGGCAGCTCGGGAACGCGCCGGGCGATCGTCGCGGCCGCGATCGCGACGATGGCGGCGACCCACACGAACGACCAGCCGAGCCACGCGCCCTCGGCGATGACCAGCCCGAGCGCGCTACCGACCAGCGCGAGCTGCGCGGCGCTTCTCAGTACCGCCTCGACGATGTTGCGCTCGAGGCGCAGCCCCTCGCGCCGGGAGAGTCCGAGGGCCACCGCGATGAGCACGAGCGACGCCAGCGCCCCGGTGAGCCCGACCTCTCCCATCAGATACGTCGTTCCATCTAGGCAAGCGTCCCGTCGACCAGTCGCAGCACGTGGTCGGCGACCCGCCCGCGCTGCGCCGCATCGTGGGTGACGAGCACGACGGGGACGCCACCGGCCGCGAGCTCGCAGACCAGCCGCTCCAGCAGCGCCGCCGCGTCCGCGTCCAACGCCGAGGTCGGCTCGTCGGCCAGCACGACGCGCGGCGCGGTGGCCAGCGCGCGCGCCAGGCACATGCGTTGCTGCTCACCGCCCGAGAGCTCGTCGGCACGGCGCTCCGCGAAGGCCCCGGGCAGGGCGGCACGCTCCAGCAGGGCGGCGACGTCGTCGTCGGAAGCGCGGGGCGCGGCGACACGGACGTTGTCCGCGACGCTGCCGGGAAATGCGAGGGGCGCCTGGAAGACCATCGCGACCTCCCGCCGGTGGGCGAGGACGTCGCGGTCGGCCAGGGGCAGGCCGCGGAAGGAGACGGTCCCGCGTGCGGGCACCTCGAGCGCGTTGCACAGGCGCAGCAGCGTCGATTTCCCGGCACCCGACGGTCCGTCGATCGCGGTGACGCCCGCCGCGGGGATCTCGGCGGTGAGGGCGTCCAGGCGCGCCCGGGGGTGGCCCGGCACGGTGACGTCGCAGAAGGCGAACAGGGGCGAAGGCACGGCGCTCAGAAGCGGAGCACTTTGGGTTGATGCTCGCACGGGTCGCCCGGGAACGCCTGCGGCGTGCCGCGTGGGCGGCGGGCGCCGTCGGCTACTCCGCCGGCGGCTCGCCGTGGAGCTGCTCGATCAGCGAGAGGGCCACGAGCTGCGCCGGGGTACCCGCGACCTCCTCGGGCCCGATCTCCTCGAGCTCGGGGTGGAACGCGGCGTGGATCGAGACGTCCTCCTCCCCCGCATCCTCGAAGACGAGCACCGCACGGCCGCCCGTGGCGGTCGCCGGTGGCGCATCGGGCGTCTCGGAGGCCAGCGTCGAGCGCACCGCCACGAGCACGTCCAAGGCCAGCTCCCGCCACGTGTCGACGGCTTGGGAGCGCTCGGCGTCGCTCATGGCGTCGAAGTGGTGATGGTTGCGCCGCGCGAGCGCTCCCACCGCGGCGTCGAGGGCGGTGTCGGTCAGGAGGAGTTCGGGATCCACCCCGTCGACGCTACCCGTCCCCGGGCGTCGACGCGGCGCGGCGGCGGGGTCGGCCACGCGACGCAGAGCGGGCGCGCCTGGCGACGCGCCGCTCTCTCGTCCTGCGCTGCTCTCGTGCGACTACTTCGTGTTGAGGGTGATCTTGGCGGTGCCGATGACCATGCCGGCCTTGAGCGCGTCGATGCCGAAGGTCATGTTGAGCAGGTCGGCGGCCTCCTGCTTGAGCTTGACGGTCGTGCCCTCGAGCACGGCGGTGCCGTCGTCGTTGGCTTGCAGCGGGTTGAGGGTGCGGCCGTCGAGGAAGAACAGCGGCGCGTCGGGGGCGGCCTCGGTTCCGTCGACGGAGACGTCGCCCGTGAGGACCGACTTGCCCGGGTCGACGTCGAAGTTCTCGAGCTCGACCTCCTTGCCGCCGGCCTCGAGGCTCAGGCCCGCGCCGTCGTGGTTGATGATCCCCTGGACGAACGGGGAGACCGTGCCGGGGGTGAAGTACTTCACGTTGCCGGCCGTGATCGGGAAGCTCGCCACGCCGGCCTTGGAGATCGTCGCGTCGCCGACCGGGCCCGGGGTGACCTTCAGCGACTCAAGCGCCTCCACGAAACCCTCGTCGAGCGTCACCTCGGTCATCTTGCCCGAGAGGTTCTTGACCTCGGCGACGGGCTTGGCGGGGGCGTCGCCACCGCCGTCGCCACCGGCGGAGCCGCTCTCCTCGCTGCCGCAGGCGGCGGCACCGAAGGCGAGGGCGGCAGTGGCCAGCAGGGCCACGGGGGTGCGGAAGGTCATGTGCTGAAGGTCTCCTTGATCTGGGTTCACCGGGTCCTACGCGGCGACGCGTCGATCGGTTGTCTGCGCGCGCCCGGACGAATCTCCCCGAGCCCCGACGTGTCCTGCCCTGAGCGACCCGGCTGGGTTCACCGCTGTGGTGTCGGCACCTGTCGAGGGCGCCGCGGGAGTGGTGGTCGCCGATCTCGACGAGATCGGCGCGCTGCGCGTGGCGGCCGAGATCGGGGCACGTCACCGGGGCCGGGCGGGTCGGGGTCGCCTGCGACGTCGGACGGGCGGAGCGGACGCGCTTCTCGTCGACCGCGCCAGCGCCGCCTTCGGCCCGTCGACCTCTTCTGCGCGAACGCCGGCGTCGGCGTGGGAACCGACGAGCAGACCTCCGACGACGTCTGGGACGTCGCGCTCGACGTCAACCTGCGCGCCCACGTCCACGCCGCGCGGCTGCTCGTGCCCGACTGGCTCGAGCGCGGCACGGATGGTTTCTCTCCACGGCGTCGGCGGCCGGGCTGCTCACCCAGATCCCGCGACGAGGCCGGGGTCGCGGCGCGGGCGGTGACCGCGGCGGCGAAGTGCTGACGCCCGGGGCGGTCGCCGACGCCGTCGTCGCGGCTCAGGCCCAAGAGCGGTTCCTGATCCTGCCGCACCCTGAAGTGGCCGTCTTCGCCCGGCAGCGAGCCGACGACCCGGATCGCCGGCTGGCCGGGATGCGCCGCCTTGAGGCCCAGCTCGTCTGAGCTTCACGCGGGCCGCCACCGCGCCGACCTCGTCAGGTGCGTCGTCGCACGGATTCGCCCACCGCCTCGCGGAGCTCCTAGTCGGCCTTGCGCTTCGCCTTGGCGGTCGCGGCCGCGTCCTTGAGGCGCTGGGCCTCGTCGGAGGCGGTCAGCGCCTTGTCCTTCTCCTTGAGTGCGGCGTCCTCGCGGTCGAGCTGCTCGAGGCGTTCACGCCGCTCGATCTCGGTGACCCGGTCCTTCTCGGCCGCCTTCGCCTTGCCTGCGGCGGACTTGCGCTCACGCTCGGACTTTGCCGCGGCCGCCTTGTCCCGCTTGCGCTTCTCGTCGGCCTTGCGCTTGCGCTCGGCGGCGCGCTGGTCGGCGGCCTGACGCTCGCGCTCGACCTGCGTCTGCTGCTCGGCGTGGTCAGCCTCCGCCTTCTCGGTGGCCTGTGCGGATGCCGCCCGCAGCGCCTCCGCCTTGCGACGCTCGTCGGTGGCCACCCTCTGGGCCGACGCTTCGGCCTTGAGCTCCGTGTCGCCCGTGATATTCGCTGCGGCGTCCTTGACGGCGGCCTCGGCGGCGTCCGCGGCAAGGCTGCGGTCTCGGCCCGCGAGCTTGAGCGCGGTGTCGATCGGCAGCCGCGCGATCTTCAGGGTGGTGCCCACGACCAGACGGGGGACGGCGGTGATGAAGCTCATGCGGATTCCTCGGGGTCGATGGCATTGGCGCGGGCCTCGATGCGGCGGGCTTCCTCTTCGAGGCGTGCGGCGTCCTGCTCGCGGGCGATGCGCTCGCGCTCGGCGGCCGCCGCCGCGTCGTCGGCGTCCGCGTCGGTGGCGCGCCGCTGGGCGTCCGCGCCGACCTGCTCCGAAGCGGCCTTCTGCTCCGCGCGCTGCTCCCGGGCCCGGCGCTCGGCTTCCGCGCGCTCCTCGCGCTCAGCCGCCTCCACCTCGGCTCGGAGCCGTTCGCGCTCCACCTCGTTCTGGGTGCGGTCCTCCTCCAGCTCGGCGGCCTCCTCGGCGCGCTTGGCGTCTGCGGCCTCGCGCGCCGCGTCGGCCTCGGCGTCGACGGACGCCGACTGGAGGCGGCCCTCGCGTGCGAGGTCGTCGTCGCCGGTCACCGAGCCGACGGTCTCCTTGGCTTTGCCGGCGAACTTGCCCAGGAGGCCGCCCGCTGGTTCTTCAGGTCGCTCAGGATTGGTCACGCCGGGTGCAGTACCCGTCGCGACCGGCGGGGAAGCGGCCGAACTGTGCGACAGCTCACCTGGCCTGCTGTCCACTTGAGGGATGTGCCTGATCGCCAAGCGGTCGGCGCATCGCCACGCCATACCACCCGCGGCCATGCCCGGCGACGCGGAAGCCGCTGCGGATGTACAGGCGCACCGCAGGGTGCAGGAGATGCACGTTCAACGACAGGGCCGGCGCGCGAGCACGCGTCGCATCGGCGACGGCGTCAAGTAGGGAGGCGCCCACGCCGCGGCCACGCGCCGCCGGCAGCACCGCCAGTGCTACTTCCGGAAGCGCCATTCCGTGATCGTCGAGCAACAGCGGCGGATCGTGCGTGTGGCACCATGCGGCGCCGATGGTCTGCCGGGCGTCGTTCACCGCCACGGCCGCGACGTCCTCCGCGTTCGGCAGCATGGCGAGGACCGATGGGTCATCGGCCGCCGGCACGGGATGACGGCCTTCAAGGCCGCAGGCCAGACGCGCCATCTCGAGGATGAACGCGCGATCCTCATCGGTGGCGGCTCGCACCATGCGCGCACACTAGGAACCCGCATGGGCGCAGACCACGGAGCCGGCCACCGTCTACCGCGGTCCGGTGAGGCGACGGACGCCGCCTGCGGGCGTGCGGACATAGACCTGCCACGCGTAGAAGGCGTAGAACGTGCGCTCGTCGGCGCGCATCCGGCGCGCGAAGCGCAGGATGGCCGAGACGTAGTCCGTCGAGCGGTTGTACGCGAAGAGCGCGCGGCGCAGGTCGCCCGGGGCACCCGAGGCGCGCAGGTAGTTCGCGGCGCCGAAGATCGCGTCGCGCGGCTTGTCGATGTCGCCGCCGAGGCCGTACTGGCGCCAGGTCGCGGGCAGGAACTGCATCGGCCCGCGGGCGCCGGCTTCGCTGGCGGAGCGGACCCGGCCGAAGGCGGACTCGACGAAGTTCACCGCGGCCAGCACGTCTCGCGGCACCCGGAAGCGCCGCTGGGCGCTCGCGTAGATGCCCCGCAGCTCCTCCGCCGGTGCGGCCGCGGCGGTGCGGACGGCGGGGACGCGACCGGAGCGCCGTATCCGCCCGAGCGCACGGCGAGCCAGGATGATGTCGCGGGCCTCCCCGCGCAGCGTGGGCCCGAGGCGTGCGACGATCCGATCAGCGCGCGCGGGGTCGTCGGCGAGGCGGCGATAGAGCCGCTGCTGATGAAGCGCCAGGAGCGTCACGGTCCGCGGGGGCGCGGCGGCGGTCGCCCCCTCCAGAGCGGTCCAGGTCTCGATCGCGACACGCAGGCGCCGGGTGGTCTGCGTGAGCGCGGCGGCCAGGCCCGCGGCGCTGCGCGGGAGCGCGGCACCGGGGGCGGGAAGGGACTCCGGCGCGGCGACGGTCGGCCCGGTCGCCTCGCTCGCTCCCGGGGCGTCCCCGCCCGTGCGCGCGAGGGCGACGGCCGCCACGGCGAGCGCGGCGAGCAGGACGGCCAGCAGGAGCGGAGTGCGCAGCGTCCGGGGCACCGTCAGCCACGGTAGCCGCCTGGGTGGGCGGGCGCAGCGCCACCACGGCGCCGCTGGTCGCTGACCGGCGTTCTTGCCGTGTCCGTCAGGCCGAGGGGTCGGCCGTCGATGTTGTGGGCGGGCGCCGAAGCTCAGCTGCCCGCGGCGCTCGCGGCCGAGAACCTCGTAGAAGTCCACCGAAGCCTCCGGGTCCAGGACGCGGAGGCAGACTGCAGAGCCCGCGGGCGTTGCCGATCTAGGTCGCCAGGAACGCGAGGAGCGCGGCGTTGAACTCCTCGGCGTGCGTGGCGTTGAACCCGTGAGGAGCGCCCTCGACGAGGACGAGCTCGCTGCTCGCGATCGCCTCGTGGGAGCGCTTGCCGCTGACCTCGAACGGGACGATGGCGTCCGCGCCGCCGTGCAGGACGAGCGTGGGGACGTCGATCTTGGTCACGTCGCCACGAAAGTCCGTCCGGCCGAACGCGGAGATGCAGTCGAGCGTCCCCTTGGGCGAGGCGAACGCCGCGATGTCGCGCGCGTAGAGGCGCTCGGGCTCCGAGATCAAGTCCTGCCGGTCACCCGCGGCGAAGAAGTTCTTCGTGAACTCGTCGAGGAACGCGATGCGATCAGCCTTGACGCCGCCCTCGAACCCCGCGAGGTCCTCGTCGCCGAAGCCGCCGTCCGGGTTGTCGTCGGACTTGTAGAGGTACGGAGGGACGGCCGCGGCCAGGACGGCCTTGGCGATGCGGTCGGTGCCGTACGTGCCGATGTAGCGCACGACCTCGCCGCCGCCCATCGAGAAGCCGACCAGCGTCACGTCACGCAGGTCGAGGTGCTGCAGGAGCGCGTCGAGGTCTGCCGCGAACGTGTCGTAGTCATAACCGCCGTAGGGTTGCGAGGAGTCGCCGAATCCCCGGCGGTCGTAGGTGACGACGCGATGCCCGGCCTCGATCAGCGCCGGCAGCTGACGCTCCCACGAGCGCCCGCTCAGCGGCCAGCCGTGGATCAGCACGACGGGCGAGCCGGCGCCGTGGTCCTCGTAGTGGAGCTCGACGGGATCGCCGTTCTCGGTACCTACTTGCAGCCTGGGCATGGGGTTCTCCTGTGGGGTGATGGGATTCGGGGAAGGTGGGGGCGGTCGCGACTTCGCCAGCCGCTGCCTGGTGCTCAGGCAGCGGCCAGCATCCGGTACTCGAGGTGCGCCACGGCGGCGGCGGCCAGGTCGGACAGGACGTCGACCTGGTCGCGCGACCACGCGCGCGGCACCGCGCGCGGCACATGATCGATGACGTAGAAGCTCCCGAGGACCATGCCGCCGGAGGTGGTGAGCGGAACCCCGAGGTACGCGATCACCCCCAGGTCGCGGATGGCGAGGTTGTGGCGGAGGTCGGGATGACGCCCGGCGTCCTCGACGACGAGCGGCGCCCGGCGGACCACGGCGTGACGGCAGAAGGAGTGCGACAACGGCGTCTCGCCGCGGCTGGCCGAGGGCTCGGGCAGGCCGAGCGCGCACGCGAAGACCTGGCGCTCGTGATCGACGAGCGAGACGAGCGCCACGGGCGCGCGCAGACCACGGCGGGCCGCTGCGGCCATGCCGTCGGCACGGGGTCCGGTGCCCCGCCCATGAGCCCCGTACGGTCGAGAGCCGCCAGGCGATCGGGCTCGGAGAGCACGGGCTCGGCGGCGTCGCGCCCATCGGCGTCACCCAGGCTCCCGAGCGCCACCGCCTCGACGCTCCGGATGGCGTCCTCGTCCCCGCGCGCGCCCATCAGGGCGGCGGCGCGCAGGAGCGCGGCGTCCCGGACGAACTGGGCCGAGGAGATCTTCTGGAGGCTCGCCTCGTGGTCGACGAGCTTCCAGAGGTCGTCGCTGAAGCGCACCGTCGTCGCGCGCATGCCCATGCGACGTGGACGGTAGCGAAGGACACAGGAGTGCACACCGGACCCGCTATCTACAAGACCGGCTGGAGGGCGATGCGTGCGATCCAACGTCACGAACGATGGCGCAAGCGCCATACGGCCAACTGAGGGCGCCGTGCCGGTGGCGCTACCGCAGCGAGCGCTCGACGAGCCCGCCGAACTCCAGCCAGTTCTCGCGGACCGCCGAAGCCGTCTTGACCGCGTCACCCTGGGACGCGCGCATGATGATCGCCTCGTGCTGCGCGACGGAGCGACGGCCGGGAAGAACGCCTCGGCGCAGCAGCTCCAAGCGACGCAGCCGCGGCGCGATGCGCTCGACGATGCGCGTGATCTCGGCGTTCTGGCAGAAGGTCACGAAGATGGCGTGAAAGTCGTCGTCAGCGCTGTATGCGGCCTCGGCCCGTCCCTCGGAGAGCGCCCGGGCGAACTCCCGGTTGAGCTTTCGCATGTGCTCGACGTGCTCGCGTCCGATGCGCGGGACGGCGAGCTCCGCGGCCAGCGCATGCACCGAGGCCAGCACGGGGAAGGCGTCCCGGGCGTCCTGCGCGACGAGCGGGGCGACGCGCGTGTGGCGCTGCGGCGCGACCTCGACCAGGCGCTCCTCCCCCAGGCGGGCCAGCGCCTCGCGGACCGGCGTGCGGCTCAAGCCGAGCCACTGGCACAGCTCGACGTCGTGCAACTGCTCGCCGGGCTCGAGTTCTCCGGAAACAATGGCGGCTCGCAGGGCGTCGTAGGCGTCATCGCGCAGGAGGTGACGGGCGATCGTGGCCCGATTTTCTGGCACAGGCATCTGGCATGTCAGTGAATCACATCCTGTCAAGCCCTTGATGGTGAACTTTCGACTCGGATAGGGATCCTCCTGGAGGCGCGGCGCAGGGTCCGTGTCCATGGTCAACCAGAGGTCCTGCCCGTGTGCCTGGCCATCCCGGGTCGCATCATCGAGGTCGTCGACGAGGAGCTTCGGCTCGCGCTCGTAGACGTCGCGGGCGTGCGCCGCAGGGTCAACGTCGGGCTGCTCGACAGCGAGGAGAGGCCGGCGTGCGTCGGCGACTGGGTGTTGATCCACGTCGGTTTTGCGATCTCGCGCATCGACGAGGAGGAGGCCGCGGCGACGCTCGGCCTGCTGCGCGGGATGGGCGAGGACTTCGAGCAGGAGCTCGAGGAGCTCAAGGCGAGCGTGATCGAGTGAGCGCCCGAGGGGTGGGCGCTCAGGACGAGCAGGAGCGAGACGGCCGCTATCACTGCATCACCTGTTCGGACGAGGGCCGTCCGCTCACGGTCGTGGCCGTCGACGAGCAGCACGGCCTGGCGCTCTGCGAGGACGCCGACGGCACCCGGTCATCGGTCGAGATCGCGCTGGTCGCCGGCGCCGTCGAAGGGGCGGTGCTGCTCGTCCACGCGGGCACGGCACTGTCCGTCCTGGAGCCCGCGTGAAGTTCGTCGACGAGTTCCGCGACCGGGGGTTGGGGCGGGTGCTGGCCGGTGAGATCGCCGAAGCCGTCGAGCCGGGGCGCCACGTCAAGGTCATGGAAGTCTGCGGCGGCCACACCCACTCGATCTACAAGTACGGCGTCGACGACCTGCTTCCGGAGAACGTCGAGCTCGTCCACGGCCCGGGCTGCCCGGTGTGCGTCATCCCGATGGGCCGCGTGGACGACGCGATCGCGCTCGCCCACCACCCCGGCGTCATCTTCACGTGCTTCGGCGACATGATCCGCGTGCCGGGCTCCAACGGGTCGCTGCTGGAGGCCAAGGCCGCCGGCGCCGACATCCGGATCGTCTACTCACCGCTGGATGCGTTGCGCATCGCCAAGGCCGACCCCGAGCGCGAGGTGGTCTTCTTCGCGATCGGCTTCGAGACGACCGCGCCCTCGACGGCGCTGACGCTCCTGCGCGCCCGCCAGGAGGGCGTGAAGAACTTCAGCTGCTTCTGCAACCACGTGACGATCGTGCCGCCGCTGCGCGCGCTGCTCGAGTCGCCCGACCTGCGGCTGGACGGTTTCGTCGGCCCGGGCCACGTCGCGACCGTGGTCGGCGCCCGCCCGTTCGAGTTCATCCCCGACGACTACGGCAAGCCCGTGGTCGTCTCGGGCTTCGAGCCCGTGGACATCCTGCAGTCGGTGCTGATGGTCCTGCGTCAGCTCTCCGACGGCCGCTGCGCCGTGGAGAACCAGTACAAGCGCGTGGTCCCCTACGACGGCAACGGCGCCGCGCTGAAGGCCATGACCGAGGTCTTCGCGCTGCGCCCGCACTTCGAGTGGCGCGGCCTGGGCTTCATCTCCCAGAGCGGCCTGCGGATCTCCGACGCGTTCGCCGACCTGGACGCCGAGCTGCGCTTCGAGGTGCCCGGGGTGCGCGTCGCCGACCCGAAGGCCTGCCAGTGCGGCGAAGTTCTCAAGGGCGTCATCCGGCCCTGGGAATGCAAGGTCTTCGGAACCGCGTGCACCCCCGAGCGGCCGATCGGCACCTGCATGGTCTCCAGCGAGGGCGCCTGCGCGGCGTACTACAACTACGGGCGCTTCGCTCGGGATCGTGAAGTCGTATGACCGACGTCGTCGCCCCCTCGGGGCGCGAGGAGAAGATCCTCGGCATCATCGAGACGGCGCGCGGCAAGCGCCCGAAGTTCCGCGACCCCTGCATCACCATGGCCCACGGCGCCGGCGGCAAGGCGACGGGCACCCTGATCGAAGGGCTGCTGGTCCCGGCGTTCGCCAACGCGGCGCTCGACGAGCTCGGCGACGCCGGCATCGTCTCCGTCGCCGGCACCGACGTGGCGCTGAGCACCGACACCTACGTGGTCAAGCCGCTGATCTTCCCCGGCGGCTCGATCGGCGAGCTCGCGGTCAACGGCACCGCCAACGACCTCGCCTGCGCCGGGGCCCGGCCGCTGGCGCTGACGCTCGGGCTGATCCTGGAGGAGGGTCTGGATTCGGCGGTCGTACGCGAGCAGGTCGCCGTGATGGCCGCGACCGCCACCGCGGCCGGCGTCTCGATCGTCACCGGGGACACGAAGGTCGTCGAGCGCGGCAGCGCCGACGGCATGTACCTCAACACGGCCGGCATCGGCGTCCGCGACCCTCGGGCGAGGCTCTCGCCGAGCGCCCTGCGCCCGGGTGACCAGCTGCTGCTCTCGGGTGCGATCGGAGCGCACGGCATGGCGATCATGCTCGCCCGTGGCGAGTTCGAGCTCATGGCCGAGATCGAGAGCGACACCCGCTGCCTGTGGCCGGCCGTCGACGCGCTGCTGGACGCCGCGGGAGCGCACCTGCGCTGCATCCGCGACGCCACGCGCGGGGGCGTCGCGTCGGTCCTCAACGAGCTGGCGCGCGCCTCGGGCGTCGCGATGCTCGTGGAGGAGGCCCGGGTTCCGGTGGACCCGGCGGTCGGCGGCGCCGCGGAGATCCTCGGGCTCGATCCCATGCAGATCGCCAACGAGGGAGTTCTCGTGGCGGCCGTGGCCCCCGAGGGTGCAGAACGAGCCTTGGCGGCGCTGCGTGCCGCCAAGGCTGGCGAGCGTGCCGTCCTGATCGGCGAGTGCAGGACCGAGCCCACCGGCATGGTGCTGGTGGAATCGGGCTTCGGGGGCCGGCGAGTCATGGACCAGCTCGTCGGCGACCCGCTGCCGAGGATCTGCTGATGCACGAGCTCTCGATCGCCCAGGCCATCGTCGAGGTCGCGACCCGGCACGCCGGCGACGCTCGCGTCGAACGGGTTCACGTGCGCATCGGCCGGCTCCGTCAGGTCGTGCCGTCCGCGCTGGCCTTCTCGTTCGAGCTCTGCGCCCACGGCACGCCGGTGGACGGCGCCGCGCTGGAGATCGAGCACGTCGCCATCGGCGCGGCGTGCCGCGCGTGCCGGACGGAGAACGAGCTGGCGGGCTTCCCGCTGGCCTGCCCGCGCTGCGGGAGCCTGGACGTCGAGGTGCTCCGGGGTGAGGAGCTGCAGGTGGAGTCATTGGAGCTCGATGAAGAGCTGACTACGAGTGGAGGGTGAGCGATGAGCATTGACGCACCACACGCACCGGAGGCAAGCGGCGGTGTCGAAGAGGTCCACATCCTGTGGATCTCGGAGGGCATGAGCTGCGACGGGGACACGATCTCCATCACGGCCGCCTCCCAGCCGGCGATCGAGGACGTGCTGCTCGGGGCGATCCCGGGCCTGCCGAAGGTGCACCTGCACAACAAGGTGCTCTCACCGACGCTCGGGGGCGAGGAGTACATGAAGCCGTTCCGCGAGGCGAAGGCCGGCACGCTCGACGCCCCGTACGTCCTCGTCATCGAGGGCTCGATCCCGAACGAGAAGATCAACGGCGACGGCTACTGGACGTCGTTCGGCAACGACCTCGCGACGGGCGAGCCGATCACCCTCAACACGTGGATCGAGGACCTGGCGCCGGGCGCCTTCGCGGTGATCGCCGTGGGGACCTGCGCGACCTACGGCGGCATCCACGCGATGGCCGGCAACCCGACGGGCTGCATGGGCCTGGCCGACTTCCTGGGTTGGGAGTTCCGCTCGGCGGCGGGCCTGCCGATCGTCAACATCCCGGGCTGCCCGGTCCAACCGGACAACTTCATGGAGACGCTGACCTGGCTGCTCTACCAGGCGGCAGGGCTGGCTCCCATGATCCCGCTGGACGAGGCGCTACGGCCACAGTGGCTGTTCGGCAAGACGGTGCACGAGGGCTGCGACCGCGCGGGCTACTACGAGCAGGGCGACTTCGCCGAGGACTACAACTCGCCCAAGTGCCAGGTGAAGATCGGCTGCTGGGGCCCGGTGGTCAACTGCAACGTGCCCAAGCGCGGCTGGATGGCCGGCATCGGCGGCTGCCCGAACGTGGGCGGCATCTGCATCGGCTGCACGATGCCCGGCTTCCCGGACAAGTTCATGCCGTTCATGGACGCACCCCCGGGTGGCGGCGTCTCCACCGCGGTCACGGGCGCCTACGGGCCCCTCATCCGCAAGCTGCGCGGCATCTCGAACAAGACGATGAACAAAGAGACGAAGTGGCGGCACAACAAGGACAAGCTCACCACGGGATACAACCCGCGCTGGGGCAACGAGAGGAGCTGATCGACCATGGCTACACGCGAGCGCATCAAACCCGAGGCGAGCAACATCGTCGATATGTCGTGGGATCCGATCACCCGGATCGTCGGCAACCTCGGCATCTACACGAAGATCGACTTCAAGCAGCGCGAGGTCATCTCCTGCAAGAGCACGTCGTCGATCTTCCGCGGCTACAGCGTGTTCATGAAGGGCAAGGACCCGCGGGACTCGCACTTCATCACGAGCCGCATCTGCGGCATCTGCGGTGACAACCATGCCGTCTGCTCGCAGTACGCGCAGAACATGGCCTACGGGGTCAAGACGCCCCCGCTGGGCGAGTGGATCGTCAACCTCGGCGAGGCCGCCGAGTACATGTTCGACCACACGATCTTCCAGGACAACCTGGTCTTCGTGGACTTCTGCGAGCAGATGATCCAGGACACGAACCCGAGCGTCATGGAGCAGGCCAACAACACCGAGGCGCCGCACGCGGCGATCCACGGCTACAGGACCATCGGCGACATCATGCGGGCCTACAACCCGTTCACGGGCGAGGTCTACCGCGAGTCGCTGCACATGAGCCGGATCACCCGCGAGATGATCTGCCTCATGGAGGGGCGCCACGTGCATCCCTCCACGATCTATCCCGGAGGCGTCGGCACCCAGGCGACGCCGCAGCTGTTCACGGACTACCTGTCGCGGCTGCTGCGCTGCATGGACTTCTTCAAGAAGGCCGTGCCGATGAACGACGACGTGTTCGACTTCATCTACGCGGCGATGCCGGGCTACGAGGCGGTCGGCCAGCGTCGGATCCTGCTCGCCTGCTGGGGCGCGTTCAACAACCCCGAGCACGTCGACTACGACTACCGGAACATGAACGACTGGGGCAACGAGATGTTCGTCACCCCCGGCGTGATCGTCGACGGCGAGCTCGTGACGACGAACCTGGTCGACATCAACCTCGGCATCCGCATCCTGCTCGGCTCCTCCTACTACGACGACTGGGCCGGCGAGAAGACGTTCGTCGACAAGGACCCGCTGGGCAACCCGGTCGACAAGCGCCACCCGTGGAACCAGACCACCCTGCCCAAGCCGCAGAAGCGCGACCTCGAGGGCGGCAACTACTCGTGGGTGATGAGCCCGCGGTGGTACGACAAGCGCACGGGGGACTACCTCGCGCTCGACACGGGCGGCGGCGCGATCGCCCGCCTGTGGGCCACCGCGCTGGCCGGCAAGGTGCAGACACCGTTCGTGCAGTCCACGGGCCACAGCGTCAAGATCCAGTTGCCCAGGACACCGAACACGCCGGACACCGAGTTCGAGTGGAAGATCCCGCAGTGGTCCAACGCGATCGAGCGCAACCGGGCGCGCGTGTACTTCATCGCCTACGCCGCGGCGATGGCGATGCACTTCGTCGACCAGGGCCTGCAGGAGGTCCGCTCGGGCAACACGAAGGTCTTCGAGAACTTCGATGTGCCGGACGAGGCCATCGGCTGCGGGTTCCACGAGGCGGTGCGCGGGGTGCTGTCGCACCACCTGGTGATCAAGGACAAGAAGATCGCCAACTACCACCCCTACCCGCCGACACCGTGGAACGGGAGTCCGACGGACTCCTACGGGACGCCGGGGCCCTACGAGGACGCCGTGGCCGGGATGCCGATCTTCGAGGAGAACGGCCCGGACAACTTCCGCGGAATCGACATCATGCGCTCGGTGCGGTCCTTCGACCCCTGCCTGCCGTGCGGGGTGCACATGTACCTCGGCGGCGGCAAGACACTCAAGCAGCTGCACTCGCCGATGTTCGGCGGGGCCAACGGCGGCGGCTGAGCGTGGAGGACGGACAGCTCATCGGACGGGTCGAGGGGCTCCTGGGCGAGCTCGAGTCCCTCGCCGACCCGCGGGCGCGGGACACGGCGCTGGAGACGGTGCAGGCGGTGCTCGATCTCTACGGGGCGGGCCTCGAGCGCATCGTGGAGCGCGTCGGCAAGCCGCAGGCGACGGCGCTGGCCGGCGACGAGCTCGTGCAGCACCTGCTGCTGCTTCACGGGCTGCACCCGTTGACCGTCGAGGACCGCGTGCGTGACGCCCTCGAGGGCGTGCGTCCGTACCTCGGCTCCCACGGCGGGGACGTCGAGCTCATCGGCGTGGCCGGCGGCGTGGCGACCGTGCGCATGCAGGGCAGCTGCGAGGGCTGCCCCGCGTCGGCCATGACGCTCAAGCTCGCGATCGAGGACGCGATCCTCAAGGCCGCGCCCGACGTCGAGCGCGTGGAGGCGGCCGGGGATGGCCAGGCCGCGCCGGCGGACGCGCCGCTGTTGCAGATCGAGTTCGTCACGCCGGCTGCCCCCGCCGATGCGTGGGCGCCGGCGGGAGCGCTGCCCCAGCTCTCCGGCGGCGGGGTCCTGCTCAAGCGGATCGCCGGGGAGCCCGTGCTCTTCCTGCGACTCGAGGACGGGACCCCCTACGCCTACCGACCGGAGTGCCCCGGCTGCGACGGGTCGCTCGAGGCCGGGGTGCTCGAGCGCGCGGGCCTCGTGGGCGCGGAGCTCGCCTGTCCGGGCTGCGGGCACCGCTACGACGTCGTGCGCGCCGGCCGCTGCGTGGACGCGCCCGACCTGCAGCTCGCGCCCGTCCCGCTGCTCGTCGACACCGCGGGGCTCGTGCGGGTGGCCGTGCAGGGCGTGGGGGTCTGAGGCGTGGGCTCACGCCTGGCCCGCCTCGCCCAGGGTCCGCCGGTGCGCGAGCCGGCGCCCGCGCCGTCGCTCGTCGAGCACTGCGATCTCTGCGCCGCGGTGGTCCCGCCGGGCCACCGGCACATCGTCGACGTCGACGACCGCCGGCTCATGTGCGCGTGCCGCGCGTGCGCGCTGCTCTTCGACTCCGACGCGGCCGGGGGCGGCCACCTGCGCCTCCTGCCGACGCGCCGCCGACGCCTCGACGACTTCGTACTCGACGCGGCGCAGTGGGATCGGCTGCGCATCCCCGTCGACATGGCGTTCTTCTTCCGCTCCTCCCGCGCCGAGCGGGTCGTGGCGCTCTATCCGAGCCCGGCCGGGCCGACGGAGTCGCTGCTCGAGCTCGAGGCGTGGACGGAGCTCGAGGCCGCCAACCCCGTACTGGAGGCCCTGGAGGCCGACGTCGAGGCGCTGCTCGTCAGCCGCGCCCGCGACATGGAGGAGCACTGGCTCGTCCCGATCGACGACTGCTACGAGCTCGTCGGCCTGATCCGCAGCCGCTGGCGGGGCTTCGGCGGCGGCGAAGAGGTCTGGGCTGCGATCGGCGGCTTCTTCGACGACCTACCCACCCGAGAGGAAACACGATGGTGATCAAGACGGGCAAGCCCGACACGACCCAGGACTCCGCGGCGCACACGCCGGGAAACCACCAGGGCAACGCGATCGGCAACTACGAGAAGCAGGTCGGGCACCTGCCCGACGGCAAGCGGACCGACGCGGCTTCGACGGGGATCAACCCGGGCAAGCACGGTCCGATCGACCCGCGCATGCCGAGCCTGTCGCCGCCGTGATCGGCGGAGACGCCTAGCTCATGGCCGTCCGCGGACCGCTCGGCGCGGCGCTCGGGTCGGGCGCCGTGCCCGAGCTCGGCTTCACGGTGCTCGGGTGCGAGCCGGTGCACCACGCCGCCACGCCGTCGCTGCGCTTCTCCCTGGGCATCGACGCCCGGGGCGTCGCGGTGCGCTCGGTCATGCTCGAGGTGCAGATCCGGATCGCGGCGACCCAGCGCGGCTACGACGCGGCCGAGCAGGAGCAGCTCGGGGACCTGTTCGGCGCGGCCCACCGCTGGAGCGAGACGCTGCGCAGCCTGCTGTGGACGCAGTCAACGCTGGTGGTGCCGCCCTTCGACGCGAGCACGGTGGCGGACCTGATCGTGCCGTGCACCTACGACTTCGACGTGGCGGCGGCGAAGTACCTCGCCGGCCTGCGCGAGGGCGAGATCCCGCTCGAGCTGCTCTTCAGCGGCACCGTCTTCTACAAGGACGCATCCGGGGCGCTGCAGATCAACCGGATCTCGTGGAACGCGGAGGCGGCCCACCGCCTGCCCGTGAGCGTCTGGCGCGCCACGATGGATCACTACTTCCCCGACAGCGCTTGGCTCCGGCTCGAGCGCGCGGCGTTCGAGCGCCTCGTCGCGTTCCGGGCGCGGCGCGCGCTGACGAGCTGGGAGGCCGTCGTCGAGGCGCTGCTGGAGGAGGAGGCGTGACGGCGCCCGACCCGATCCGGGCGATCGCCGATGCCGTCCTCTACGAGGGCTACGTGCTGTGGCCCTATCGGCGTTCGGCGCTGAAGAACACCCACCGCTGGACGTTCGGGGGCGTGTACCCGCGCGCCCACGCCGAGGCCCGCGCGGCCGGCGACGATCCGTGGACGATGCAGACGCAGTGCCTCGTCGAGGGCGACGGAACCGCGCGGCTCAGCGTGGGGCTGCGGTTCCTCCACGTCGTCTGGAGGCAGGTGGTCGATGCGGACGGGCGCGCGCTGGACGAGCTCACGGTCCACGACGAGCGCCACCTCACGTGGGAGGAGGCGGTCGAGCGGGAGGTGACGCTCGACGCGCTCAGGCTCGACGCGCTGACCACCGGGCACCACGTCCCGATCTGTGTCCCCGCCGGCCGTGAGCAGGAGGCGCTCGGGGACGCGGGCGCGATCGTGCGCTCCTGGGAGGCCCTCGAGGGCTCGCTCTCCGTCTCCGCCCGGGATCTGCGCCCCGCTCACCCGGCGCTGCACCGGGTCACCGCGCGCATCGAGAACACGACACCGTGGCCGGGCGGCCCGCGGGAGGCGGCGCTCCGGCGGACCCTCTGCTCCGCGCACACGATCCTGCGGGTCCTCGACGGCGGGGCGTTCGTCTCGCAGACCGACCCGCCACCCGAGTTGCACGCAGTGGCCGAGGCGTGCGAGAACTCCGGGACCTGGCCCGTGCTGGTCGGCGAGGCTCCGGCGCGGGACACGCTGCTCTCGTCGCCGATCATCCTCGAGGACCATCCGAGGATCGCGCCCGAGAGCCCCGGCGACCTGTTCGACGGCGGGGAGATCGACCAGATGCTGATCCTCAACATCCTCCAGCTCACCGACGAGGAGAAGGCTGAGGCGCGCGCGTCCGACCCGCGCGTGCGGGAGATCCTCGACCGCTCGGAGGCGCTCGGCCCCGAGGAGCTCATGCGCCTCAACGGGCGCACGACGCGAGGCCTGCAGGTGCGGCTGTGACCCTCGCGCCGGTCGGGGATCGGTGGTCGCGATGACCGAGGGCCGGGACGTCCTCTGGCAGGGGCTGGAGGGCCGCGCGCCGCGGACGGTGGCGGTGGTCGGCGGCCTCGCGGGCCGCGGGAGCCTCGTGCGCCTGCACCCCAGCGGCAGCGGCGACGTCTTCGACGTCGCGCTGGAGGGGAAGTCCGCGATCGTCGAGTCGGTCCAGCAGGATCTCGAAGGCGTCGTGCAGCTCGCGGTCGTCCTCGAGGACGACCCAGGACGCGACCTGGGCGTCGCCCGCCAGCCCGGGCACCGGTTCTTCTTCTCGGCCGGGGAGGTCGAGCTGCTCGGCCCGCCCGCGGAGCCCGCGGCGCCGAGCGTCCTGATCGCGGGCATCGGCAACGTGTTCCTCGCCGACGACGGCTTCGGGGTCGAGGTGGCGCGGCTGCTCGCCCAGCGCGAGCTGCCCGCCGGCGTGAAGGTCGCCGACTTCGGCATCCGCGGCATGGACCTCGCCTACGAGCTCCAGGAGGACTACGACGCGGCGATCCTCGTGGACGCGGTGCCGCGCGGCGGGGAGCCCGGCACGCTCTACGTCATCGAGCCCGACCCCGCACAGGCGGAGGGGATGCTCGACGCGCACGGGATGGACCCGGTGCGGGTCCTCGGGCTCGCGCAGGTCCTCGGCTCGATCCCGCCGCGCGTGCTCGTCGTCGGCTGCGAGCCGGCCGTCCACCTGGCCCAGGACGACGAGGAGCTTCTCGTGGAGCTCAGCCCGGCCGTGAGAGCGGCCACCCTGGAAGCGGTGGGGCTGGTCGAGTCGGTGCTGGCGGATCTGCTCGAAGTCGAAGGACAATCAACAGAAAGGGACGCGCGATGATCAAGTTCGGAGTTCCATCGCTGGTGCTGGCGGTGCTCATCGGGTTGGTGGCGAAGAGTCAGGGGCCCGAGCTGCAGCGGTACCTCAAGATCAAGAAGATGTGAAACGGAGACTGACCGCATGCACCGTACGAAGGTCCGGGTCGTCGAGGACGTCCTCGACGCCAACAACACGATCGCCCAGGCCAACCGGCACGACTTCGACCACCACGGCGTGACGGTGGTCAACCTGATGAGCGCGCCCGGCGCGGGCAAGACCCGGCTGCTCGAGCGCGCGCTCGAGGGGCTCGGCGACGCCGGGGTGCGCGTCGGTGTGCTCGAGGGTGACGTCCAGGGCTCCTACGACGCCGACCGCCTGGCCGCGCTGCACATCCCGGTCGTGCAACTGAACACGGACGGCGGCTTCGGCGGCGAGTGCCACCTCGACGCGAACATGGTGCGGTCGGCGGTCCCGTCGCTTCCCCTGGCCGACATCGACCTGCTCGTGGTCGAGAACGTCGGGAACCTCGTCTGCCCGGCCGAGTTCCGGATCGGCGAGGACGCCCGGATCATGGTCTGCTCGGTGACCGAGGGCGAGGACAAGCCGCTGAAGTACCCGCTCATGTTCCGGGCCTGCGAGCTCGTGCTGATCAACAAGGTCGACCTGCTCGAGCACCTCGACTTCGACGTCGAGCGCCTCGAGCAGAACGTGCGCAGGGTCAATCCGGACGTCACGGTCATGCGGGTCAGCGCACGCACCGGCGAGGGCGTGGACGCCTTCCGGGACTGGCTGGCCGCGCTCCCGGCACGGGAACCCGCACCGGCTTGAGGGCGCCGCGGCGGCGAGGCGCGGCGCGGGGCGCCTGGCTCGGACGAGACGAAGACTAGGTCTCCTGGTTCATCTCCTCGTCGGGCGGCACGCCGACGTCGTCGTCGGCCGCCGGCGTCTGCGTCTGGCCTTCCACGCTCTCGTCGCCGATCGGCGGGGTCGCGTCCGCCTGGTTGGTGCCCTGGTCGGTCTCGGGACCGGGCATCGGGTCCTCTTCGCCGTAGGACTGCTCTCCCATCGCTGCTCCCTCCCGTGCGGCCGCCACCTGAGGGGCGGCTTCTGTCGTTGCTTACCCGCGAGCGGCCGCAGGGCACTCGGTGACGTGTTACACGCCAGAGGCGCAGCGGAACGGCGCCGAGCAGCAGGAGCGCCTGCGGATCAGGACCGCCGGCCGGCCTGCTCCAGCGGTTTGAAGAACTGATTCGGCGCGCCCCAGACGTCCCCCCGGTAGCGCCGCCGAGCGCCTGGCCGACGGGCTCCCACCGCGCGCTAGAGTCGCTTGTGTGAAGCAAGCGACAGCGCGGACCACCCTCGGGGCGGGGCCCCGGGTCGACGCCGGCGAGCGGTACTTCGGCGAGCAGGCGCCGCGGGTGGCCGCACTGTGCCACCTGATGGCCGAGCGCTTCGCCCGCGGCGGCCGGCTGCTCGCCTTCGGGACGACGGCCGCCGACCGCTCCGACGCCGCGCACGTGGCGGTGGAGTTCGTCCACCCGGTGATCGTCGGCAAGCGTGCGTTGCCGGCGGTGGCGCTGTCGCCGGCCCACGCGGCGCTCTTCGCCCTGCCCGACGACGTCGTCATGGCCTTCGGAACGGACGCCACGCGGGTCCGTGCCGGCGGCGCGCTGACGGTCGGCTTCGGCTCCTGCGGTGCGGAGTGGGAGTTCCCGGCGCCCTCGGAGGACCCGTTCGTCGCCCAGGAGCTGACCGAGACGCTGTACCACGTGATGTGGGAGCTGGTGCATGTCTTCTTCGACCACCGGGGCCTGCTCAGCGGCCGCGCGTCGGGGCCGAAGCACGACGGCGGCAACGCGAGCTTCCTCTACCCCTTCCTCGGCGAGCAGGAGACGAATCTGGACGCGGTCCTGGCCGACGTGGAGGCGTCGGTGCTCGCCAAGGGGCAGGAGGCCGGCGAGCTGCGCGCCGCGACGCTCGCCGGCAGCGAGCCCGCGCTGCGGGCCGCGGCGACGGCGATCCGGACGCGGATGGAGGGTGGCGGCGCGCTGCTGACCCTCGGCAACGGCGGTTCGGCGACCGATTCGATGGACGCGGTGGCCGACCTGCTCGATCCGCCGTTCGGCTGGCCCGCGCGCCGCGGGCTCGACCTCGCGGCCGACGCGTCGATTCTCACCGCGGTGGCCAACGACATCGGGCCCGAGGCCATGTTCTCGCGCCAGGTGATCGCCTACGGCACCGGCCGCGACGCGCTTCTGGCCTTCTCGACGTCGGGCACGTCGCGCAGCGTCATCGCCGCGCTGGCCGAGGCGCGGCGCCGCGGCCTGGTGACCGTCGCCTTCGTCGGCTACGACGGCGGGGCGATCCTCGGGGAGGGCCTGGCCGACCACGTCGTCGTCGCGCGCTCGGAGCACATCCCGCGCATCCAAGAGGCGCACGCCTCGGCCTGGCACGTCCTGCGGGGGCTGTTGGAGGACGCGTGAGCGCCGCCGCCCCGCCGCGACGGCGGATCGCCGTGCGGGTCCACGGTGTCGTGCAGGGCGTGGGGTTCCGCCCCGCGGTCTTCCGGCTGGCCGAGGAGCTCGGCGTCGGCGGGTTCGTGCTCAACGACGCGCGCGGGGTGCTGGTCGAGATCGAGGGCGCGCCGGAGGCGGTGTCGCGCTTCGTCGATCAGCTGCCGGACCGCGCGCCGCCCCTGGCGCGGATCGAGGGCGTCGAGGTCACCGAGGTCACGCTGGTGGGCGAGGGCGAGTTCACGATCCGCGCCAGCCCGCTCGGCGGCGCCCCCGACGCGCTCGTCGCGCCGGACACCGCCACGTGCTCGGACTGCCTGCGTGAGCTGCTCGACCCGGGCGACCGCCGCCATCGCTACCCGTTCACCAACTGCACGAACTGCGGGCCGCGCTTCACGATCGTGCTCGGTGTTCCCTACGACCGGCCTCGCACCACGATGGCCACGTTCGTGATGTGCTCACGCTGCCAGGCCGAGTACGACGATCCGCACGACCGGCGCTTCCACGCGCAGCCCAACGCGTGCCCGGACTGTGGGCCCCAGGCGCTCCTGCTGAGCGCGGACGGGGCCGCTGACGCCGTGGCGGGCGCGGCGGCGCTCCTGCGCGACGGTGCGATCCTCGCCGTCAAGGGCATCGGGGGCTACCACCTGGCGTGCCTGGCGGCCGACGAGCTGGCCGTCGCGACGCTGCGCGCACGCAAGCACCGCGAGGACAAGCCCTTCGCCGTCCTGGTCGCCGACGTGGCCGCCGCGCGGGAGCTCGTCGAGCTCGACACCGAGGAAGAGGCGCTGCTGACCTCGTCGGCGCGGCCGATCGTCCTCGCCCGCCGGCTGGCGGGTTGGTCGATCGAACGCGTCGACACGACCGGTTCGAGCGAGCAACGGCCCCGCCCGGGCGCCGGAGTCGCCGCCGCCGTGGCGCCGGGACTGCGCGAGCTCGGAGTGGTGCTGCCCTACACCCCGTTGCACCACCTCCTCGCGCGCGACGTCGGAGCCCCCCTGGTCCTGACGAGCGGCAACGTCTCCGACGAGCCGATCGCCTTTCGCGACGAGGACGCCTATGAGCGCCTGGCCCCGATCGCCGACGCGTTCCTCGTGCACGACCGGCCGATCCACACCCGCACCGACGACTCAGTGGCCAGGGTCGTCAAGGGCGGGCCGATGGTGCTCCGCCGCTCACGCGGATGGGTACCCGACAGCCTGGAGCTGCCCGTGCCGGCGGAGCGGCCGGTCCTCGCGGTCGGCGCGGAGCTCAAGAGCACGTTCTGCGTGGCCAAAGGCAACCGCGCGTGGGTGAGCCACCACATCGGTGACCTCTCCAACGTCGAGACGCTCGCCTCGTTCAAGTCGGGGATCGCCGACTTCGAGCGGCTCTTCGACGTCGCTCCCGAGATCGTCGCGCACGACCTGCACCCTGACCTGCTCTCCACGAGCCAGGCGCGGGCGCGCGGCGGGGTCCAGCTCGTCGAGGTCCAGCACCATCACGCGCACCTCGCCGCGTGCCTGGCCGAGCACGGGTCGGCCGACCCCGCGGTCGGCGCGATCTACGACGGCGTCGGGCTCGGCTCCGACGGTACGGCGTGGGGCGGGGAGCTGCTCGTGGGCGACCTGCGCGGCTTCGAGCGCGTCGGCGCGCTGGTGCCCGTCGCCCTGCCCGGTGGCGACCGTGCGGCGCGCGAGCCGTGGCGCATGGCCTGCGCGTGGCTCGTCGCGGCGGGCGCTCCCGGGGACATCCCGCCGGCCCTGGCCGGGCGCGTCGAGCCGGCCACCTGGCACGCTGTCCGGCGCCTCTGCGTCTCGGGGTTCCGGGCGCCGCCCACGACGAGCATGGGCCGCCTGTTCGACGCGGTAGCCGCCGTCTGCGGGCTGCATCCCGTCAGCACCCACGAGGGGCAGGCCGCGATCGCGCTGGAAGCCGCCGCGGACCCGGCCGAGCGCGGAAGCTACGAGCTGCCGCTCACCGACGCGATGGAGGCGGGCGCACCCGGCGGCGCGGGCACCCCACGGTGGACGCTCGACGCGCGCCCGACCGTGCTGGCCGCCGCGGCCGACATCGCCGCCGGCGTCGCCGTCGGCGTCGTCGCGGCGCGCTTCCACGCTGCCGTGGCGGCCACCACGGCAGCAGCCTGCGAGCGCGCCGCGGGTGAGGCCGGCCTCGGGGCCGTGGTGCTCTCGGGCGGCGTCTTTCAGAACCGGCGGCTGCTCGAGGCGACCGCCGCCGACCTCGAGCGACGCGGCCTCGAGGTCCTCAGGCCGCACCGCATCCCCCCCAACGACGGCGGCATCAGCTTCGGCCAGGCGGCGATCGCCGCCGCAACGACCCTCAAGCAGAAAGCGAGGCCAGCATGAGCGAGCAGCACGACCACCCCCATCCGCACGACCACGAGCACGAGCACGGCGGAGAGACCCACAGCCACAGCCACACCGACCACGACCACGACCACGTCGAGCACGAGCACACGCACAGTCACGGGGGCGAGACCCACAGCCACTCCCACGTCCATCAGGAGGGACTCGAGGACGAGCACGCCCACGACCACTGACCGCGCGCCGCTCAGCCGCCGGGCCGCACCGCGCTGATCGGGGCACCGACGACGCCGGCCCGGCGGCGGCCCGGGGCCCCGGTGATCACGAAGGTCAGCGCGAAGACGGTGGCCCCCACGAGGACGATCGCGGGTCCGGACTGGACGTCGAGGTGGTAGCTCAGGTTCATCCCGACGAAGCCACAGGTCGCACCGATCCCGGTCGACAGGAGGAGCGTCCGCGAGAAGGAGTCCGTCAGCATCCGGGCGACGGTCGGCGGGATCACGAGCGTGGCAGCGACCAGCGTCACCCCGAGGACCTGCATGGTCGCCAGGATCGATCCGGCGAGGGCGACCATGAGCACAGCGTCGACCCGGGCGGTGTTGACGCCGGAGACGTCCGCGACGTCCGGGTCGAACGTCGTGAACAGCAGCGCGCGGAAGCGCACGAAGATCAGGCCGCCTGTGGTCACGGCGACGGCGGCGACGACCGCGACGTCGCCGCCGGAGACCCCGAGGATGCTGCCGAACAGCGCGGCGTCGAAACTCCGCCCGGTGGTGCCGAACAGCCCGACGAGCGCGAGGCCGAGCGCGAAGGAGGCGGTGGTGACGACCCCGATCGCCGCATCTGCCCCGATCACGCGCCGGCGGGTCACACCGTTGATCATCAGCGCCGAAGCCACGCCCCATGCGCCCGCTCCGAGGAGGAAGTTGACCCCGAGCAGGGCGCTGGCCGCGAAGCCGCCGAAGATCGCGTGCGAGAGCCCGTGGCCGATGTAGCTCATCCCCTTGAGCACCACGTACACGCCGACCGTTCCGCACAGCGCGCCCGCCAGAGTGGCGACCGCCAGTCCGTTGCGGAAGAAGCCGTACTCGAGAGGCCGCAGAAGCTCGTCGATCACGACGCCACGCGCCGGGCGACCGGGAGACCTGCGCCGGGGCGCGGGTGGTGGTGAAAGCCGTCGACGACGACGGGCATGCCGGCGTGGTCGAGCACCTCCATGGTGGCGCCGTAGGTCCGCTCAAGGACATCCGGGGTGAGGACGTCACGGGGACGTCCGGCGCCGATGACCATGCGGTTGAGGCAGACCACGCGAGGCAGGTGGGCGGCGATCCCGTTGAGGTCGTGCGTGGTGAGCAGGATCGCCAGGCCGGCGGCGTTGAGATCGTCGAGCAGATGCAGGATCTCGTGGCGCAGTCGCACGTCGACGCCGGAGGTCGGTTCGTCGAGCAGCAGCAACTCGGGCTCGCGCAGCAGTGCGCGCGCGATGAACACCCGCTGCTGCTGGCCGCCGGAGAGCTCACGGATGTGACGGCCACCGAGCCCGGCGAGACCGAGACGCTCGAGGACACGCGCAGCCTCGCCGCGCTCGGTGCGGCTCGTCCACGGCAGGTACCGTCCGGTGCGCGCCATCAGCACGCACTCGTCCACGGTGATCGGAAAGCTCCAGTCGACGGTCTCCACCTGGGGGACGTAGGCCACCCGCAGTCCCGACCGGCGCTGCACGGCCCCGGTGGCCAGGCGGACGGTGCCCATCAGTGCCTGCAACAGCGTCGTCTTGCCCGACCCCGACGGGCCGACGACGCCGACGAAGTCCCGCGCGCGGATCGTCAGGTCCACGTCGACGAGGACCGACCGCATCCCGTACCGGCAGGTCGCGCCCGAGAGCCGGACAAGCTCGCTCACTGCGGGTACTCCGCCCCGTCCGGCGCGACGTCGCGCGGCGTGAAGGCCTGCAGCGCGCTTGCGTCGCCGCCCATCGCCTCGGTCATCGTGATGAAGTCGAAGTGCATCAGCCCGGCCCAGGAGTGGGTCGGATCCCCCGGTCCTCCGGGCAGGTCGTCGTCGCGCAGGACGTCGACGTACCGCACCCCGGTCTCCCTGCCGATCTGCTCGAGCACCGGGCTGGGAAAGACCTCCGAGCCGAAGATCGCCGGGACGTCCTCCTTCTCGACCTGGTCGATCAGCTGACCGACATCCTTGGCCGTCGGGTCCTCGGAGTCGGAGTCCTGGACCGCTCCGATGACGTCCCAACCGTAGTCCCTGGCGAAGTAGGGGTAGGCGTCGTGATAGGTCAGCAGCTTGCGCTGCTCGCGGGGAATCGTGTTGAAGGACGTCCGCATGGCCTGGTCGAGCTCGTCGATCATCGCCGCGAACTTGTCGTAGTTGCCGGCGTAGTAGCTCGCGTTCTGCGGGTCGCGCGCGGACAGGTCGTCGCGCACGACCTCGGCGTACTTGCGCACGTACCCGGGATCGGTCCATCCGTGCGGGTTGGGCTTGCCGTCCTCGCGCGGGAACGAGGAGTCGTAGACGTACTCGCTCTCCGGAATCGACTTGGTCCCGAGCTCGACGATCTCCGCGCCGTCCGGGGAGTTCTTCCCGCCGAGCTCCCTGGTGGGCTCCTCGAGCTCGAGCCCGTTGAGGTAGAGCACGTCGGCCTCGCCGAGCAGCTCTGCCACGCTCGGCTGCGGCTCGAAGGTGTGCGCGTCGGTTCCCTCCGGGACGATTCCGGTGATCTTGACCCGATCGCCCCCCACGTTGGCCACGATGCTCGTGATCGGAGCCACCGTCGTCGCGATCTCGAGCTTCGGCTCGGGCGAATCGGTGCGTGCTCTGCCCGCCGGGTCGTCATCGTTCACGCCGCATCCTGCCGTGCCGAGCGCGCTCAGGGCCAGCAGCGCCAGAGGCGCTCGCGAACTGGCGATCATCGGCGCGTGTCGCCTGCGGCGTGGGAGGCGGCACAGGCCGGGCAGAGCCCGACCAGGGGAAAGTGCGTGAAGCGCGCCTCCCAGCCCGTCGTCCGGCGGACTGCGTCGCGGACGAGCGCCAGCGCCGACGGCGGCAACGCCCAGAGGTCGCCACAGGCCTCGCAGCGCAGGAACTCCGACGCCACCCGGTCGGCCAGCGCGTAGAGCGCCGGACCGTGGCCCGCATGGGTGTGGCGCACGAGCCCGATGCGCTCGAGCATCTGGAGGTTGCGATAGACGGCCGCCAGGTCGGCGCCCGGCACCCCCCCGTCCAGCCCGGCTGCGAGCTCCGGTGCCGTGACCGGCTCGGCGGCTGCGAACAGCGCCTCGACCAGCAGACGGCGGGCGGACGTCGCACGCAGCCCGCGCGCCCGAAGCGCCCCGAGCGCGTTCTCGACGTCAGGGGCGGCAACGGTGGGAGTCAGCGAAGCGGCGGGCACGTCAGGGGGTAAACCAACCAGCTGGCACGATGCAATTGCAACGGGGTTGCAGCTGCTCACCCGCTGAAACTTCAGATGGCGGCAGGGCGGACCGGCGGGTGATGCTCCTCGACGCGCCACGCCGACCGCGTCCTCGCCTGCCATGGCGGGTTAGAGTCGCTTCGCGCCATGGACCCGACGGCTCGCACCACCAGCCTCATCGTCGCACTCGTCATCGCGGGCATCCTCATGGGAACGGTCATCGGCAGCCTCGGGGAGCCTGACGCGAAGGTGGCCGTCGAGACCGTCGTCCGCACCCAGACCGTGAGCAAGACCAAGACGGTCACCCGCACCCGGACGAAGACCGTCACCCGGCCCGCCGACGGCCTGGCCGACACCGACGCCCTCGGCGAGGACGACGCGGCCACCGGCACGACGGATACCGGCAGGAACTGCTCGTCGGACTACGCCGACGCCTGTATTCCGGCCGACTCCCCGGAGATCGTCAGCTGCCGTGAAATCCCGGAGCGCGACTTCCGATCCGTGGGCGACGACCCGTACGCCCTGGACCCCGACGGGGACGGAACCGCGTGCGAGTCCTAGCCCGCGAGCGCGAGGCGCGGCGGGTGGCGGCGCGCGCGGGACCCGTTTGCTGTTTCGTCTCCGCCTGATGGGTTCTCCAGCGCCAGCACGGACACTCGCGGCCCTCACCGCCTTCACGTTCCTGGCGGCCGGTGGCGCCCCGGCCTCCGCGCGCGTGCTCATGGTCGCCGGGAGCACACCGGAGCTCCCGCTCGTCGAGGTGGTCAACGGCTCGGTGGTGGCGCGCCTGCCCCTGCCCGCCCCCGCAGGGGCCGTCGTCGCGTCCCCGGCCGGCGACCGCGGCTACGTCGCGGCGGGAACCACCGTGCTGGAGATCGACCTGAACGGCCGCTCCGAGCTGCGCCGCGTCGAGCTGCCCGGTGCGCCGGTCACCGCTCTCGGGGTCGGCGCCGACGGCCGGCTGAGCGCGCTGCAGGGCGACCGCGTCACCACCGTCGACCTGCCCACCCTGACCCCCACCGGCTCGCTCGCGGTGGGCGGCGTCGGCCGGACGCTGGCCGTCAGCCGCGGCGGCGGACGCGCGGCCGTGGTGCTCGACGGCGGGCGCGTCGCGATGCTCTCGCTGACCGAGCGCCGGCTGCTGCGCCGGGCCCGCGTCCCGGGTGCCCGGGGGGCTGCCGTGGACGGCACGGGCCGCGCGTGGGTCACCGCCCGCGGGCGCCTGCGGATCGTCGGCCCCTCCAGCCGGAAGGCGCGTCGGGGTGGTCTGCGCCTCCCGGCGGGCGTCGGTGGCGCGCTCGTCCTCTCGCCGGGCGGCACCCGTGTGGCCGTCGGCGCGCTTCCCGGCCACGCATCCGGCGCGATCGTCAACCTCGAGACCGAAAGCGTGCGGCGTCTGGTGACCGGCTCGGGCCCGGGCGTCCCGACGTTCAACATCAACGCGACGCGCATCTTCATGGCCGACGCCGCCGGGGGCTCGGTCTCCGTCGTCGGATCGGCCAACCGCCGGCGCCTGGACGTCTTCAGCCTGCCGGGGACCACGCCGGTGGGCGTCTCCGAGCAGCTCGGGCTCGCCCTGCTGGCCGGAACCCCCGGACCCGACTCGCTGACGGGCACGGGCGGCCCGGACCGCATGGAGGGCGGCGACGGCGACGACGGCCTGCGCGGGGGCCGCGGGCAGGACGACATCCGCGGCGGGGCCGGCGACGACCGGCTGTCGGGCGGCTCGAACAGCGACGTCATCAGCGGCGACGAGGGCAACGACTTCGTCCTGGGCTCCAACGGCGACGACCGCATCACCACGGGGGCGGGCGGGGACGGGGTCGAGGCGGGCACGGGCAACGACGAGATCGACGGCGGCGACGACGGCGACGTCCTCGACGGCGGCGACGGCGACGACACGATCCTCGGCGGAGCCGGCGACGACCGCATCGTCGAGAAGGGGTTCGGCAACGACAAGCGCCTGGCGGGCGGCCCCGGCAACGACCTCATCGAGGGCGGTCGCGGCTCTGACCGCATCATCGAGGGCGACGACGGCGACGACCGGCTCTTCGGCGGCCCGGGCAAGGAGTCGATGAGCGGCGGGCCCGGGGACGACCTCGTCGACGGTGGTCGCGCTGCCGACAACCTCCTGGGCGGCGAGGGGAAGGACGAGCTCCGGGGCGACGCGGCCGACGACGACCTCGACGGCGGCGACGGCGACGACCGGCTCGACGGCGGATCGGGAGCCGACAAGCTGGCGGGCGGCGATGGCGGCGATGTCGTCGTCGGGGGCCCAGGTCCGGATGTGTTGAGCGCCGGCCCCGGGGACGACGAGATCCGCGTCGCCGACGACAGCCCCGACACCGTCGACTGCGGGCCCGGCGCAGACACCGTCTTCGTGGAGGCCGACTTCCCGGACCGCGACGGGCTGACCGCCTGCGAGCGCGTCGAGCGCATCGCCCCCGAGCAGGCCAACGACACGACCCCGCCGTCACTCTTCTTCGGCACGGTCGCACCCGAGACCATCAACGGCACCGACGGCCCGGACTCGATGCTTGGCAACGGGGGCAACGACCTCTTGTCCGGCCTGGCCGGCGACGACTACGTCGACGGGGGCAACCAGGACGACCGCCTGTCCGGCGGACCGGGCGACGACATCATGGCCGGGCGCAACGGCGACGACCGGATCTTCGGCAACGACGGCGACGACCGCATCACCGGCGACCGCGGCCGCGACATCATCGGCGGCGGCGCGGGGGACGACACGATCTTCGGCAACATCGGGGACGACCGGATCGCCGGCGGCCCGGGCGAGGACCGCATCAACGTCGTCGGCGGCGGGGCCGACGTGGTGCGCTGCGGGCCCGGTCGCGACCAGGTCTTCGCCGACGCCGAGGACCAGATCTCGCAGGACTGCGAGCGCGTCTCACGCTGAAGACAGCGTGGCGGACGCCGGCTCGAGCGCGGATCGGTGAGCGCGCCTCACGGGCCGCCGGTCCGAGGGGCCATCGCCGGCAGCGGCCGGGTCACCAACCCCTCGGCCACCGCCCAGGCGATCGTGCGCCGGAACGTGTCCTCCACCGGCGCGTAGACCAGCCCGAGCTCGCGCTCGGAGCGCCCCGCGTCATAGCGATGGCCGTGCAGGAGCGTCCGGATGCGGGCGCGGCAGACCGGCGACGTCCTGCCGCCGACGCGGAAGGCAGCCTCGACCAGTGCTGCCGCACCGCCGGCGACGGGAGCGGGGACCATCGCGACGCGCTGGCGGATCCCCGACAGGCCGGCGACGATCTCCAGCGCCTGCTCGGAGGGGATCGTCGCACCGTTGAGCACGTAACGCGCGCCGTCGCGGCCGCGCTCCGCGGCCAGCAGGTGGCCCTCCACGCAGTCGTCGATGTCGACGAGGCTCACGTGGGTGCGGACGAAGGCGCGGAGCCTGCCGTTGAGCAGGGCGATGATCAGCGCCCCGTTGCCGCCCTTGCGGCCGGGTCCCTGGACCGAGGAGGGGTTGACGGCCACGATCTCCACTCCGGCGCTGCCAGCGGTCGCGAAGGCGGCGCGCTCACCCTCGTGCTTGGAGCGGTCGTAGACCGACAGGTAGGAGCCACGGTGCGGGCAGTCCTCGGTCCCCACGGTGCCGGCGGCCTCGCCCAGGGAGGCCGCCGACGACGTGAACACGATGCGGTCGATGCCCGCTGCGGCGGCCGCGCGGATGACGTTCTGCGGGCCCTCGACGTTCACGCGCAGGAGCTGACCTGGGTCCTCGGGACAGTGCGAGTTCACGCCCGCCACGTGGAACGCGAGGCGGCACCCGGCCATGCCGGCCTCCAGCGAGCCGACGTCGAGGACGTCGCCGCGGACGGGCGTCACGCCACAGTGCTCGAGCTTCGCGGCGGCGGCGCCCGAGCGAGCGAGGCCGAGGACCTCGTCGCCGCGCTCGACCAGGCGCGTGGCCAGGCTCGCGCCGATGAATCCGCTGCCGCCGGTCAGGAAGATCCGCGCCACTGCTACGTGCTCCGATTCCGAAGTTCCATGGCAGCATCCGGGCGCCTCGCCGGGCCGTGACCCCCGCCGACGGCGCGCCGATCGATCCTGGATCCTGCGACGGAACTTGCGAATCGGAGCACTAGGCCCCCGGCGCGACGGCGCCCTCGACACCGACGACCCGGCGGGACGGGGTCGTCCGGGCTCCCGACTGCTCGAGGAACAGGCGCACCCGCTCCATGACGTCCTTGCGGTGCTCGCCGGGTCCCGGCCGGATCGGCACGCCGAAGCGGATCTCGATCGGCCGCCGGGCGTCGAGGCCGCGGCGCGGCGCGCGGGTCATCCAGCTGCGGCCCGTCGGCATCGTCGCGTGGGTGCCCGCGACGTGGATCGGCACGATCGGCAGGTCATGCGCGCCGGCCAGGACCGCCGCCCCCGGGCGCAGACGACCGACGACGCCGTCGCGCGAACGGGTCCCCTCGGCGTAGATCAGCAGGCTCCAGCGGTCGGCGATCAACTGGTTGATGAGCCCGATCGAGCCGTTCAGCGCGCCGCCGCCCTTGCGCTCGAGCGGCACGGTCCCGAACGTGAGCGCCACGACGAGCGAGAGCCGGCGGTCTGCGTAGAAGTAGTCGGCCGCCGCGGCGACCGCGGTGCGGTGGCGCCAGCGGGGCGGCAGCGCCCGCAGGATCGCCGGTGTGTCCATGTGGCTCGAGTGGTTGGCGACGAAGACGACCGGCGCGTCGAGTGAGTCCAGGTGCTCGCGCCCCAGGACGCGGCGGTGGGTGTAGAGGTCCATCAGCGGCCCCATCACCCCGCAGACGACGGCGCTGCGGGCGACGCACGCCGCGGGGCTGCGCGTCCACGGAGCGTCGAGACGCTCCAGAGCGGGCAGTTCCTCCATCAGACGATCTTGCCCGGATTGAGGTTCGCCGCGGGGTCGGTTCCGTCGAAGAGCGCCTTGAGCATCGCGGCGCCCGGCGCGGAGATGTCCTGCTCGAGCCACCGCGCGTGCTCCGTGCCGACGGCGTGGTGGTGCGAGAGCGTCCCGGCGGTGTCGACGAAGGACTGCTGCAGGGCCGACTTGACGACGTCGTACTGCTCGAGCTCGTCACTGCCGCTCCGCGCCTTGAACGCGAACGTGAAGTACAGGCACGCGCCCGCGTGGTAGGAGTGCGACAGGTGGCACATGAGGTAGCCCCGGACGGCGAGCTCGCCGAAGGCGGCGTGGACGCGCGAGCGGGCGGTGTCGTAGAGCGCGGTCAGCTCGCTCCAGGGCGCCGCGGTCTCCGAGACGTCGGCGACCGCCCCGCGTTCGAGGAGGAAGTCGCGGATGTAGGGCGTGTCGAACTTCTTCTGGTCGTACAGCGCGCCCGGGCTCGCGCCGATGCAGACGCCGCCGTGGCGGGCGACGAGCCTGCCCACGGACTTGCGCTCGGCGGCGACGTGCACGGCACTGCCCTCATAGCCGATGAACGACAGGCACATCGACCCCGGATCGAAGCCGCGGCGGCCGGTCAAGAACGCGGTCAGCGCCTTGGACTTCACGCGGTCCAGGGGCGTGGGCGCCTTGCGGGTGGCAAAGGAGAACTGCGTCTCGGGGGCGTCGGAGACGCGGGTGACCGACGTCGAGGCCTCACTCGCGGCGATCTCCGCCATCGCCGCCAGCCCGGCGGTGAACGTCGGAAAGAGGTACCCGAGGATCACCCGGCTCGCCGGACGTCGCCGGACCTGCACCGTCGCCTCGGTGATGAGCCCGAGGCGGCCCTCGCTGCCCAGGACCATCTCCCGGACGCTGGGCCCGGTCGACGTGCTGGGCACGGGTCGCGTGACGAGCATTCCCGCCGGGGTGACGACGCGCAGCCCGCGGGTCATGTCGGCGATGTCGCCGTAGCGGTCGGACTGCATCCCCGAGGAGCGGGTGGCGATCCAGCCCCCGAGCGTCGAGTGCGTGAAGCTGTCGGGGAAGTGGCCGAGGGTGAAGCCCTGGGCGTTGAGCTGGTCCTCGAGGTGCGGCCCGAACACGCCGGCCTGCACCCGCGCCAGGCGGGAGGCGGCGTCCACGGCCAGGACCCGGTCCAGGCGCCCCATGTCGACCGAGATGACCGTCCGTGCCTCGCCGGCCGCCGCCTCCAGGCTCCCGGAGATGCTCGATCCCCCGCCGAAGGGGATGACCACCGCGTCGGCGGAGAGCGCGGCCGCCAGCACGTCCCGTACAGCCTCCTCGTCGCCGGGGCGTACGACGACGTCGGGCAGCCTCGGCAGGTCGCCGCGGCGCTGGCGCACGAGGTCGCGCAGGCTCTTGCCGCGCGCGTGCACGACCCGGTCCTCGTCGTCTGTGCTGACGTGCTCGGCGCCGACGGCCGCCTCGAGCGCCGTGCGCAGCCCGCTGCTCAGCTGCGGCTCATGGAGGCTGAGCTCCTCGAGCGCCGGCGGGGGGACGGGCGTCTGCGACACGTCGACCGCGAGGTGCTCCCCGATGAACGGCGCGAGCCCGGGCTTGTCCTCGTGCGAGAAGGCCACGTCCTCGCGGCCCCATCCCCACCACTTCATCGCAGCCAAGGCTCATCCCTCATCGCAGAACACGTAGGAGCGCCACGGGCGCGCGCCATCCTCGCAGACCGCGACGACGATACGGCAGTGGCCGCCGCGACGCTGCGTCGAGCGCGCTGCGCCCGCGGCGGTTCCGTCGGGCGGCTCCCGTACGGTGCCTCCGATGATCGGTCCCGCAATCGTCCAGAGTGACCGCAGCGTCCTGCTGGAGGTGGCGCATCCGGGCTTCGACGCGGCGCGTGCCCAGCTCACGCGCTTCGCCGAGCTCGAGAAGAGCCCGGAGCACGTGCACACGTACCGCATCACCGCGGTGTCCCTGTGGAACGCCGCGGCGGCCGGCATGCCCGCGCCCGCGATCACCACCGCCCTGGAGGAGCTGTCGCGCTATCCGGTGCCGCAGCCGGTACTCGCCGATGTTCACGACCTGTGCGCCCGCTACGGGCGGCTGCGACTGGTCGCGGCGGACGACGGCGGCCTGCGCCTCGTCGCCGACACCGCCGCGCTGCTGGTCGAGGTCGCCCGCTGGCCGGAGGTCGCCGGGTTGCTCGCGGGCAGTGATGACGCGACCACCGCGATCGTGTCGCCGGCGGCGCGGGGCGCGCTCAAGCAGGCGCTGGTGACGGTCGGCTGGCCGGTGCGAGACGACGCGCCGTACGTCGACGGCGCCCCGCTCGCGCTGGTGCTCGCGGACGCCGTGGAGCTGCGCGCCTACCAGCAGGACGCCGACCGGGCCGGCGAGCAGGCCGGCGCCGGGGTCGTCGTCCTGCCCTGCGGCGCCGGCAAGACGATCGTCGGCCTCGCCGCGATCGCCCGCCTGCAGTGCGAGACGCTGATCGTGACGAGCAACCAAGCGTCGGTGGACCAGTGGCAGCGCGAGCTGCTCACCAAGACGACGGTCGCTCCCGGGCACGTCGGGGAGTACACGGGGCGCCGCAAGGAGCTGCGCCCGGTGACCGTCACCACCTACCAGCTGCTCACGCACCGCCCCAGGAAGGACGGCGGCTTCCCGCACCTGGATCTCTTCGAGCGGCGCGAGTGGGGTCTGGTGATCTACGACGAGGTCCACCTGCTGCCGGCGCCCGTCTTCCGCGCGACGGCGCGCATCCAGGCGCGGCGCCGCCTGGGGCTGACCGCGACGTTGATCCGCGAGGACGGGGCCGAGCCGCTCGTGTTCACGCTCGTGGGCCCCAAGTGCTACGACACCGCGTGGCGCGAGCTGGAGGACGCCGGCTGGATCGCGGGCGCCGAATGTGCCGAGGTCCGGGTCGCGTTCGACGAAGGCCGCCAGATGGGCTACGCACTCGCCGAGCCGAAGGAGCGCTTCCGCCTCGCCGCCACGAACCCGGCGAAGCTCGCGCTCACCGAGCAGCTGCTGTCGCGCCACGAAGGCCGCCAGGCACTGGTCATCGGCACCTACGTCCAGCAGCTGCGCGAGCTGGCCGAGCGCCTGGAGGCCCCGCTGATCACCGGCCAGACCCCGGTGGCCGAGCGCGCCCGCCTGTACGACCGCTTCCGGAACGGCGAGCTCCCCGTCCTCGTCGTGAGCAAGGTCGCCAACTTCGCGCTCGACCTGCCCTCCGCGTCGGTCGCAGTGCAGGTGTCCGGTACCTACGGGTCGCGCCAGGAGGAGGCACAGCGCCTCGGCCGGCTGCTGCGGCCCAAGGATGGCGACAACCGCGCGTGGTTCTACACGCTCGTCACCCGCGACACCGAGGAGCAGGACGCCGCGCACAGGCGCCAGCGATTCCTGGCCGAACAGGGCTACCACTACACGGTGCTCAGCTCCGAGGACCTCGTACCCACCGCCGCGGTGAGCTGATGGCCAACCTCTCGAGCCATGCGCTGGTGCCCGCACTCCAGGCGCTGGGCGCCGATCACCGTCGGATCGTCGCGCAGGCGATCGGCGCCGCGCGGGACACGCCGGAGGCGATCGCCGCCGTCCTGCGTGACGAGGAGGCGCTCGCGTCGATCGTCGCCGATCTCGATGATGACGCCCGGCGGCTCGTCACCCAGACGGCATTCGCCCCGGCGTGCGCGTGGTCCAGCGGCGGGCGCGCGATCGAGCCGGAGGTCGCCCGGGTGCTCGAGCGCCACGGACTGCTGCTCAACTTCGCGACGAGATGGGGCGCGACCGTCTGCACCCCGCTGGATCTGGAGGTGCCGCTGCGGTGCATCCGCGCGCGTGCCCACGCGACGCGCGCCCCGGACGCCGAGATCGCGAGCGGCCATCGGCTCGTTCACCTGCCCGAGCAGTTGCTCCACGACGCCGCGGGGCTGGCGGCGGTGATCGCCGCCGGCGGGATCCAGCTGAAGGCCGACGGGAACCTCTTCGCCCGTGCCGTGCCCAAGCTCACCGCGGCACTCGCGCCGCTGCCGGCGGCAATACCGGGCTTGGAGACGACGCGACTGGATCTCGCGCTGCGACTGCTGGAGGAGAACGGCGCGTTGCAGGTGCGCGCGCAGGAGCTACCGGGCGCGGCCGCCAAGCGCGAGCTGGCGCTGGCACGCGACGTGCCGGCCATGCTCGACGTGGAAGCCGCGGGCCGCGCCGGGCTGATGGACGCGATCGGACGCTGTCACATTTTGGGCAGGGAGCTGGCCGAGGCCTTGCTCGACGCGTTCGCCCGGCGGACGGTCACGCTCGAAGACGTGGGCGCGACGCTTGCTCGTCTCTGTGGCGAGGCGGCCAAGCACCTCCATGGGCCCGCCGGCGTCCCGGATGCGCTCGTGGGCCTCGCCGCGGTCACCGAGCGCTGGCTGCGAGGCGACGTCGGCCTGACCGTCGACCCGAAGGGCGTGCCGGTCGCGGCGGTCTTCGGCCCCGCGGCAGTCGACGAGCCGTCCGGGCCGCCGTGCCTGGCTCAGGCGGACTTCGAGATCGTGGCGATGCGCCCGCTCACTCCGGGAGAGCGGGCGACGCTGCTCTCGGTCGCCGAGCCCGTCGCCGGCCGGGAGCACGTCGCGCGCGTCACCAAGGAGCGGGTGCACGCCGCCCTGCGGGCCCAGAGCACCCTCGACGTCCTCGGGCGGCTGAGGGCGCTGGCGGGCGCGTTGCCGCAGAACGTCGAGCACACGGTCCAGGGCTGGACGCAACAGGCCCCGCGGCGCGCGCGGTTGCGCACGGCGATGATGCTCGCCGCGCCCGACGAGGAGACGGCCGAGCGCCTGGCCTTCGCACTCGGACACTTGCTCGTCGAACGGCTCTCCCCGACGCTGCTCGCCGTCGACGCCGACGCGCTGCCCGCCGTCGCCAAGGCCGTCCGTCAGGCGGGCGTCGAGCTGGAGGACGGACTGGACCGGGTCTCCGGAACCTGGAGCGAGCGGCCGGACCGCCACGCCCACACGTCGTGGTGGCGTCCGACGCTGCCCGAGCATCGACCCCGAGCGGCCGCGCCGGCGGGCCGCCTTGACTCGCAGCTGGGCTCGGACCCGAGCGCAGACGCCTCCAGCAGCGACCCTGGCGTCGGAGGAGGCGACCAGCGCTCGAGGATCGCCGCCGAGCTCACGCGACGACTGGCGGAGGCCGGCATGAAGCCGGACGACATCGAGCTCGTCCTCGGCGATGACTACGACGAAAGGCTCGATGACTACGACGACGAGCTTGACGACGACGGTGTGGACGAGCTGCTGTTCGACGCCTGCGACGGCGGTTCTGTCGTTCGCCTGAAGTACTCAGGGGCCGACGGGCAGCGTCAGGAGTGGGTGACGATCGCCCGGGTCGAGGAAGCCCGCGTCCAAGTCTGCGACCACGCCACGGGCAAGCGCTCGTGGCGCTGGCTGCGCGCGATCTCCGAGGCTGAGATCGTGCGCTGAGCTGAGGTCGTCACCCCGGCGCGCTCGAGCTCGAGCGCGCCGGCGATTCGACGCGTCTTCAGACGCCGAGCTCCTCGGACGCCATCCGCGCACCCTCGACGCGGGCGGTGATCTTCTGCATGGCGATGTCCCGCGCGAAGTCCGGCGAGCCGTGCGCGGGCTTCAGGTCCCGGCTGAACGGCGAGAAGCCGCAGTCGTCCGTCGCGCCGAGGCGCTCGACCGGGATGTGCTTGGCCGCCAGCACGAGGCGATCACGGACCTGCTCGGCCGTCTCGACCTCGGGGCTCAACGGGTTGACGACCCCCATGAAGCACACCTGCGGGACGCCGTCGGCGTCCTCGCGGCTGTACTGGCCGCAGAGCCGGTAGACCTCCTCCTCGTCGTCCTGGCTGGCGCACTGGATGAGGAAGTAGCCCGCGTTGAGCTGGAACATCTTGCTCAGCAACTTCTCGTAGGGCACCTCCTTGGAGTGCACCGAGTCGTTGTCGCCGCCCGGGCAGGTGTGGATGCCGATGTTCGCGCGCTCTTCGGGGGAGAAGCGGTCGATGACCCGGTTGTTGAGATCGATGAACTCCTGGAGCATGTCCTTGCCGGTCCACGGGTTGCGCGAGTCGTTCTTGTTGGCCAGGCGGCCCTCGGTGAAGTCGATCGACACCCGCTCGGCGCCCGCCGCGAAGCACTGACGGATGTCCTTCTCGACCTCGTCGCAGACGTCGTCGAGGAACTGCGCGCGCGTGTAGCCCTCGAGCTCCTCGTCCAGCGGGTACAGCAGCATCATCATCGAGGCGGAGATCACCGCCTGCTTGACCGGCCGGGAGGCGATCGCCTTGTTCTTCTCGACGAACTCCGAGGCGAACGTCTTGTAGCGGAACGGCCCGCCGGTCAGGCGGGGCAGCTGACGGTGGTGGCCGTCGTCGAAGATCGCGAAGAACTGGCCGTCGCCTGCGAGGTTGTCGGCCAGGCCGGTCCCCGCCAGCGTGTCGGTGATCGAGTAGGTCGCAAAGCTCGACTCGCGCTGCTCGCCGTCGGTGACGTAGGTCTCCCCGGTCTGCTCGAGCCGCTTGATCGAGTCCTCGGCGGCTTCGTCCTGCAGCTTCTCCAGGTCCTCGAACGTGATCTTGCCCTGGTCGAGGTCCTCATAGCCCTCCTGGAGCTTCAGCGGCCGCGGGAGCGACCCGACGAGTTCGGTGGGAATCGGCATCTAGCGTCTCCTGGGTTTGCACTGGTGATCCGGGCGCGCGGATGCGCACCCCTGTCCCGACGAACCTAACCGAAGGGTGCGGGCCAGTCGAGGCGGGCACCCGGGAGTCGCACTCGAGGAGCCCGCGCGGGCCCACCCGACCGTGTGTCCAGATGTTGGCCCACCGCTTTGGACAGCGGCCCGTAGGCGCCGCGCCGCCGCGCCGCGATGCTGTGCCCATGCAACGCGCCGAACCCGCAATCGCCGCCGTGGCAGCCCACTTCGGCCGGGACGTCGACGCCGGGTTGGACACGATCGAGCGCACGGTCGTCGAGGCCAGGGCGCATGGGGCGCGGCTCGTGGTCTTCCCGGAGTGTGCGCTCGGCGGCTACCTGCGCGAGCCGATGCCCGGGGAGCACGGCCCGGAGCGGCCGCCCGCGCTGGACCGCGAAGGCCCGGAGATCGCCCGGCTCATCCGCATCGCCGGCGACACCGTCATCTGCGCCGGCTACACCGAGGCGGCAGCCGAGCGGCCGTTCAGCTCCGCCGTGTGCGTGAGCGGCGACGGCGTGCTGGGTCACCACCGCAAGGTGCACCTGCCGCCGGGCGAGCGCTTCGCCTACGCGGCCGGGGAGCGCTTCGAGGCGTTCGACACGCCGGTCGGCCGGATGGGCATGCTCATCTGCTACGACAAGCTCTTCCCCGAGGCGGCGCGGGCGCTCACGCTCGACGGGGCGCAGACGATCGCCTCACTCGCCGCCTGGCCCGTGTGCCGCCAGCGGCCCGCGCGTCAGGTCGCGCGCGACCGCCAGACGCGGCACTTCAACCTCACCGACGCGGCCCGCGCGATCGAGAATCAGGTCGTGTGGGTCTCCGCCAACCAAACCGGCACGCTCGGGCCCCTGCGCTTCCTGGGCCACGCGAAGGTCGTCGATCCCAACGGCGTCGTGCTCGCAAGCACCGGCAGCCGGCCCGGCCTGGCCGTCGCCCAGGTGGACGCCGCCGTGGCGGTGCGCGAGTCGCGGCTGGGAATCGATCACCTCGCCGACCGGCGCCCGGGCGCCTACGGCGGCCCGGCACGCATGGCCGCCGCCAACGCCCTCGAGCACCTCTAGGATCAGACGACATGTGCGGAATCGTCGCCGAGCACGGCACCACGGACGCAACGGGGCTGGAGCGGATGCTCGCGCGGCTCGAGCACCGCGGCCCGGACGACTGCGGCCGGATCGGGATCGGGCGCAGCTGGCTCGGCCATCGCCGGCTGTCGATCGTCGACGTCGCCGGGGGCCGGCAGCCGCTGGTCAACGTCGGCGGAGACACCTGGCTCGTCGGCAACGGGGAGGTCTACAACCACGACGCCATCCGCGCCGGGTTGCCCGGCCACGACTTCGTCACGGGCTCCGACAACGAGGTCGCGCTGCACCTGCTCATCGAACGCGGCCCCGCCGGGCTGGCCGAGCTCAACGGGATGTTCGCGTTCGTCATGGCGACCGCAGACGGGCAGTTCGTCGCGGCGCGCGACCCGGTCGGGATCAAGCCCCTGTACTGGGCGCAACGGCGTGAGCGCACGCGCTTCGCGTCGGAGATGGCCGCCTTCGACGCGGTGTGGCAGCCGTTCGTCGAGCCGTTTCCCCCGGGCTGCGCCTGGACGCCGGCCGACGGGCTCGTGCGCTTCGCCGGCGCGGTTCCCGACGACCTGCAGCCGCTGGCAGGGCCGACCGAGCCCGGAGCGTCTGCGCCGCCCGACGTGCTCCGGCGTACGCGCGACGTGCTCGTCGACGCCGTCGAGCGTCAGCTCATGGGCGACGTTCCGGTCGGGGTGTTCCTGTCCGGCGGGTTGGACTCGAGCCTCGTCGCGGCCATCGCCGCCCGCGTGGTCGGCGCTCGCGGTGAGCGCCTGCAGACCTTCGCGGTGGGAACCGCCGACTCGCCCGACCTCGCCGCGGCGCGGATCGTCGCCGAGCATCTCGGCACCGAGCACCGCGAGATGACCTACGACGCGGCCGACGCGCTGGCGGTCATGCCGACCGTCGTGCGGGCGATCGAGTCGTTCGACCCGGCGCTCGTGCGCAGTGCGGTGCCGAACTTCCTCCTGGCGCGCTTCACCGCCGAGCACGTGAAGGTCGTGCTCACCGGGGAAGGCGCCGACGAGCTCTTCGCGGGCTATGAGTACCTGCGCGACTTCACCGAGCCCGACCGCCTGCACGACGAGCTCGTCCGCACGGTCGAGAGTCTGCACAACCTCAACCTCCAGCGCTGCGACCGGGTGACGATGGCCCACGGCCTGGAGGCCAGGGTTCCCTTCCTGGACCGCGAGGTCGTCGCCTGGGCGCTGCGTCTGCCGCCCGGCTTCAAGCTCGCCGGCCCCGGCCAGCCCGAGAAGCGCCTGCTGCGCGAGGCGTTCGAGGGCTGGCTGCCCGACGCGCTGCTGTGGCGCGACAAGGCGGAGTTCGGCGACGGGAGCGGGGCCGCCGGGGTGCTCACCGCCGCGATCGAGTCGGGAGTCGCCCGCGAGGAGCTCGACGCCGAGCGCGACCTCGTCGCTCCTCCCTTGCGCACGCGCGAGGAGCTCGCGTACTACCGCATCTTCCGCGAGCACCTCGTGGGCGTGCGCCCAGAGCGCACGCTCAGCCGCTTCGCGACCGCCTGAGGCGGCGCGGCATCTCACCGGGCGGCGCACGGATCCCGCCCGCTCAGCGGCGCCGGCGCGCCGCCCGCTGGGCGACGTCGAGGTGCTCGAGCGCGTCGAGCCCGACGCACGCGATGCCGTGCGGCGCGCCGGCCGCCAGCAGGCCGTTCCACAGGGCGGGACCGTGGACGCGCGGGACGAGGAGCTCCACGCACGTCGCGTCGCGGTGGACGACCAGCGCAACGGGAACCGAGTCCTGCTCGAGGTGCGCTCGGAGCACGTCCTCGGCGCCGGGCCCGATGAGGTCCACCGCGGCGTGGTCGTCGGTGACGTCTGCGACGGCGACGTCCTCGGCCCGCAGCAGCAGCGAGGTGCACGCGCCGGCGGCGTCTCCCGCGCACCGCACGATCGCGCGGTCGGGAGAACGGCGCACCCACCAAGCGCCGTCCTCGAGGTTCGAGAGCTCGCCGAGGGCCTCGTCGACGCCCTCGGGGTCACCGGCGACCTCGAGCGTCGTACGGTCGGACCGCTCGGCGAGGCCGACGCGGCTGCGACAGACCGCCGCCTCGGAGGCGGGCGAGCCGAAGTGCGCGGCGACGGGCCGTCCGTTGCGCTCGACCAGCGTCGCGCCGTGCCGGCGCAGCATCGTCGTCATCACCGTCATGGGTTTCGGGCGCGAGCGGCCAAGAGGAGCCGCCGGCTTGCCGTTCGGCGGCGGAGAGCTAGCCGTCCGAGCGGGAGGTCACCTCGTCGCCGGCGACCGCGACGGCCGCCTTGGCGGTCACGAGGTGGTAGAGGATCAGGACTTGCACGATCGCCAGGGACTCGGAGCGGCGCGTCTCGTCGCCGACCGTGTACTCCCCGAGCTGCTCCGTGCGCAGCTGGCTGGCGAACTGCATCTTGCCCCAGATCGCCTCCTCGATCGCCGCACCGCGGTCACGGTCGACGTCGCCGGGGATGTAGAGGCAGCGCACGTCGTTGCGCTGCTCCAGCGTGATGCCGTCGTTCTCCTCCTCCTCGATGACCGACATGTCAGGGTGCGGGAGCCCCTCGCGCAGCGTGAGGACGGCGTCGAGGTGGTCGGCGTCGCCGTCCTCGCTGGCGCGGAAGGAGACGACGAGATCGGCCTTCTGCTCCTGCGGGCGGATGAACGCCGCGGAGTCCGGCTCGCGCTTCTCGAGCTCCGCGAGCACCTGATCCTCGGTGTAGCCGCGCTTGGAGGAGTCGCGCTTGAGCTTCCACTCGCGGCGCAACTCCTCGGGCGGCGCGAGGTAGACGCGCACGTCGTACGCGGAGCTCAGCACGTTCGTGTGGTAGCCGAGCAGCCCCTCGATGACCACGAAGCGCTTGGGCGCGACGTACTCCGGGCGGCCGAAGGTCCCGTCCTTGTGCTGGTAGACCGGCTTGAGGATCGGCTCGCCGTTGCGCAGGTGGTGCACGTCCTGGGTGATGATGTCGACGTAGTTGCAGTCCGGGTGCAGCGGCGTGATGCCGTTCTCGGCCCGCTCGCTCCGGTCGAACTTGTGGTAGTCGTCGGTCCCGATGTGGGTCACGGCTTCTTCGCCGAGGATCGCGACGAGACCCTTGGTGATCGTCGTCTTCCCGCTCGCGGAATCACCGACGACGCCGAGAACGATGGGGCGTGCCATGTCTGCTGCCTCCCTACTCCGACGCCAGAAGGCGCAAACATACCGCGCGCGCGTCGGCGCGGGTGGCCCCGTCGGGACGGCCGCGGCGATCCCGTCCGGGGGCGGCGGTCGTCATGGCGCCGCAACGCCCTTGACCTGACACCCGGGTGTCAGCCGTACCCTGGTGAAGTGCAACGAACCGTCAAGCAAGTGGCGGCGGCGGTCGGCTTTCCCAGCCGCACCGTCCGCTACTACGACCGCATCGGGCTGGTCTCCCCGTCCGCGCGCTCGCAGGCCGGGTACCGGCTCTACGACGCCCACGACGAAGGCAAGCTGAGCTTCGTCCGCCACGCGAAGGCGCTCGGGCTCAGCCTCCAGGAGATCCGCGAGCTGATCGTCGCGGCCGAGAGCGGTTGCGGCCAGGTCGTGCCCGAGCTCGACCGCCTGCTGCTCGACAAGATCAACGAGATAGATCAGCGAATCCGCGAGTTGCAGGCGTTTCGCCAGCATCTCGTCGACTACGCCGGCGGCAGGGCCGGCGGCTGCCGGTGCGGCGCTGCCGGCGCCTTCTGCGGCTGCTTGAACGACGTGCCCCTCTCCCAACCCGACCAAGGAACGACGACCATGGCTTGTAACTGCTGTTCACCCGAAGGATCGGTCACCGAACCCGAGGCCCGGCCCGCGAACCCAGAACCCGGCCCGGGCTGCGGCTGCGGCAGCTCGTGCAGCTGCGGCACCGGTGACCCCCGGACCGGCGAGGTCTCCGGCGCCGAGGACCCACGGAGCGACCTTCAGCCCCAGGCGTAGTCGCTGGGCGCGAGCGCCGGGGCCCTGTCAACCGGCTCCTAGGCGCTCGCCCACCCAGCGATCGATCGCTCGCCACCGTTCGAAGAGCCAGGCGATCTGCTCGTCGCGGTCGAGCGGGACGTCGCCGGCGCTGACGAACCACATTCGCAGCTCCACCGTCTGAGGCGCGGGCAGCAGTCGCCACGTCTCGCGTACTCCCGTCGGAACCCCGACGTGCGCGACGAAGACCACGTCGGCGTGCCGGGCCGCCTCCAGGGCCGCGAGGGCCCCGCCGGGCCGCGGCGCGGAGACGTGGGTCATCTCGCGCGCCCGTGCGGCCTGCTCGGCGTGCCCGCCACGCTCCAAGCGCTCGATACCGCGTTGCCGCCGGGCCGGGGTGAAGTTCGCGCCCTCGGGGAAGATCAGCACCGCGCCGTCGTCACCGATGTCTCGGGTCATCGCGGCGATCTCGACTTCGGTGTCACCCCCGCGCGGATCGACGAAGCGGTTGGGCAGGCGCCGGCCGAGGACGTCGATCAGCGGATCCATCCGCAGCGCTTCGTGGAGGACCAGGCGAGGCCGGCGGCCGTGCCGGCAGAGCAACTGGTGGAGGATCAGAAGCGAGTCGCCCTCGCCGGCGTGGCGGCTCAGCACGACGACCGGCTGCCGGCCGGACGACAGCGCCTCCTCGGCCGCCTGCGACTCGGCGACCTGGACATCGACGTTCGCCAGGCGGGCCATCGAGCGGTAGACGCCGCCCACGAACCAGCGCAGCACCGCATAGTGCGCGCGCTGCATGCGCGCCGACCCCGCGTGCCGGCCGAAGCCGCAGGCGACCCACAACCCCAGGCACGCCAGCGTGCACGCGACGTGCCGGGCGGCGAAATCGACGACGATCGCGAGGACCCGCAGCGGCCGCCATCCGCCGGCCAGCGGCGATGCCAGCGCCGCGACCAGCCCGAGCAGCGGAGAGAGAAGGACGACCGCGATCCCGGCGAGCAGGACGAGCGGCGCCACCACCAGACGCCGGACCGGCCAGGGCGGAACGCGCATCACGACACCCCGGAGCCGTGCTGCTCGAGATACCGCGCGGACGCCACGTGGGCCAGGGCGATGCGTTCGCGGACGTTCGACGTGTCGCGGTAGCGCAGCTGCGAGAGGTCGCTGTAGCGTGGCGGCTCCTGCTGCCCGGTCGGCAGCACGTGGACGTCGACGCTCTCCGGGAGCGCGGCGAGATCGCCGACGAACCGGTGCCGGCGAGCGATCTCGAAGGCCACCAAGCCGACCTCCCAGGGCCAACGCGGGGGCTCGAGCGGCCGGTCGAGACGCCCGACGTGCAGGACGTAGATCCGCTGCGCTCCCAGCTCGATCGCGCGACTCACGGGGATGGAGTTGACGATGCCGCCGTCGATGAAGTGCTCGCCGTCGATCTCGACGGGCGGCAGGATGCCCGGCACCGAAGCCGACGCCAGCACGGCGTCGACCACCGGCCCGGCGGCGAACCAGTGCTCCGACGCACGCTCGATGCTCGCGGCCACGCACTGGAAGGGGATCGCCAGATCCTCGATGCGGCCCGTCGGCAGCGCGTCGGACAGCAGCGCGCGCAGCCCTTCGTTGCCGTGGAGATGCGTGCGCGTGCGCGCCAGGGTGGTCAAGCGCCGAAGGACGGACCCACCGAAGACGTCGCTGCGGTCGATCGCCGACCAGACGCCGGTCAGCCGCTCGACGCCGCTCACGGTCGGGTCGGCGGCGACGGCGACGCCGTTGATCGCACCGACGGAGGTGCCGAGCACGAGATCAGGGACGATGCCGCGCTCGATCAGCGCGTGCAGCATGCCCACCTCGTGGGCGCCGAGCGGCCCGCCGCCGCCGCCGAGGACGAAGGCCGTAGGGCCGGGAGTTCCCGCCACGGTTGCCTAGAAGTCGATGACGCCCAGGATAAGCAGCAGCAGAAGCGTCCCGACGACGGAGACCACCAGCGAGCCGAGGCAGCCCATGCGGTTGGAGAAGAAGAGCATCAGCGCGTCCTCCGGTGGGCGTAGGCGCCGCGCAGCGCGACCGCCGTGAGGGTCAGAACGCCGAGCGGGATCGGCAGGCAGCAGCCGCACCCGCGAACCTGGACCCGGCTGGTCCGCCGGCGCGGCCTCATGAGCCGGCCGGAACTTCCGTGGGACGAACCCAGGCGGCGCAGGGCGGCGCGACGCAGGAGACGTGGCGTTCGGATCGATGGAAATGGCGCATGGGCTCGAGGAGTCTAAGCCCGCGGTGGACGGCGCTGCTTCGACCCCTCCGAGGTGAGCGGCCGGAGCCGGTGGTCGCGCCGAGATCTCTACGTGACGTCAGGCTCCCCGTGGACGGTGCGGTAGGTCATGAGCCACGTCCCGATCTGCGGCTCTGCGAGCTGTTCCAGCAACTGCTGCGCCCATTCCTCGGCGGTGACGGTCCGCGACTCTTCCGCGCGCTCGGCGCGTGCTCGGTCGACGACCGCGACCCGGCGGTCGTCGAGCCACCCGCGGACCTCGCGGACGGCGATCACGAACGGCTTGCTGCGTGGCGCTGCGTTGAGGACGTCGCTCACGAACGCGGTCCCGAGGTCGTGGCGCTCGTTCTCCTCGTCTGAGAGGTCGTGCGCGACGTCGGAGAGCAGCGCGACGGCGGTGGAGAGCGCCCCGCTGCCCGAATAGCCCCACGCCCACGCGTCGGTCCGCCAGGAGTTGCTCGGTGCGCGCACCTCGCGAATCCCGTCGGCGGACACGTGGTCGATTCGCACGCGGCTCCGTAGGACGTAGTGGGGCTCCATGACCTGCAGGCTAGGGGTGCTGTGGAGCCGTCTTCACGAGGAGATCGGCGCGGGTGACCCGCACCGGATCAGCGGGCGGCGTGGTGGGAAGATGTGTCGAGCTCCTGGGATCGAGTTCTCAGGTGAGTGCTCCCGCCGCGAACTTCACGTAGACGTTCCGGAGGCAGGACGCCGGAGCACCTGGCGGGTGCTCCGGCGTCTCGGATTCAGGTGACGGCTGCAGGTTCAGCCCGAGATGCGCTGGACCTTCGCGCCCTTGTGCTTGCCCATGGCGAAGCGCACGTGCGCGGAAGCGCCCTGAAGCACCTGCGTCTGATATGTCTCCTTCTGGGTGAACGCGCCGTCGGGCAGGGTCGACGTGCGCGCGTACAGCGCGTCGGTCTCGGCGTCGATGACCGCAACCGTCTTGCCGTCCGACCGGTCACTGACCCACTTGCCGGGGACGTTCTCGACGACGAGCGCGCGGCGGCCGCGAACCGTCGTCTCGCCCGTGACCTTCGTGATGCCCTGCTCGACGTAGGCCCGCTGCACGGCGGCCTCGAAGAGCGAGGAGTTGAACGGGGTGCTCGCCCGGCTGGACTTCCGGACCGTCACCCGCCCGGTCTCGGCGGAGAACGTTCGGGTCTCCTTGCGGGTGATCACCGTCTCGGCGGTGACCTTGCCCGACTTCATGTCGGTGACGACGGAGCGGGCCCGGTTGCGCGACAGCCAGAGCTCGTGCCGGGTGTGGCGCGGAACTGCCTTGGAGCCGGTGATCTCCGTCACGGTGACGGAGTGCTCCACCTTCCCGGCCGGGACGGCGTACCGGGCGTCGCCTGGCTTCGGAAGGTTGTCGTCGAGCCCCGCCGCGGCGGGACCGGCGGCCACGAGGGCCAGGGTGAGGGTGGTCAGGATGGGAGTGGTGATGTTCATGCCCCCGACAACCGGGAAGGCCGCGGCCCGTCCCGCATCATCTGCCCGAAAAAAATTCCTGGCGATAGTCCGAAACGTCAGGCAGGATCGGCAGTTCGGAGCTCCATGTCCCGCTTCGCGCTCGCCTTCACCGCCCTGCTGCTGCTTCCCGCCCCTGCGTACGGCGCCGAGGCCTTCCTCGGCGTGCTGGAGGACGGCCGCATGGTCCGCTTCTCGAGTCAGTCGCCGTACGCGCTGAGCACTCCGCGTGATCCGGTGGGGCTCGCGCCCGGGGAGCGGCTGGTCGCGATCAGCGACGGCCCGCGGGGGCCGGTCGCGATCGGCTCGAGCGCCCGCCTGTACGCCGTCGACCCCGACTCCGGCCAGGCGAAGGCGATCGGCGCGCCGTTCGAGCAGGGCCTGCGCGGGTCACGCTTCTCGCTGGCCGCAGCCCCGGGCGCCACGTCCGCGCGGCTGCTCTCAGACGTCGGCCAGGACCTCGTCGTCGACCTCCAGACCGGCGCGGCCCAGCCGGGGCCCGGCCTGCGCCGCGCCGGCGACGGCGCCACCGTGCGCCCGGCGGCCGACGTGGCCCCGGACGGTCGTCTCGTCGGCCTGCAGCTCAGCCCCGCGACCTTTCTGCGCGAGACCACGCCGGGCAACTCGGCGATGGAAGCGAGCTCGCTCGCCCTCCCGCGCGAACCCAAGCTCGACGAGCCCATCGGCTTTCAGATCGGCTCGGACGGGCGGGGCTATGTCCTCGGCGTCGCCGGCGGGAATCTGCGCCGCCGTCAATCGATCCTGGTGCTGATCGACCCGACGACCGGCGCGATCATCGGGGGCGCGCGCCCCAGGGTGTTCTTCTTCGGCCGCCGTATCGACGCCTTCGCCTCCCTCGGGCGCGTCGCCGAAGACCGCAAACCGGCGCGGGCGACAGTCCGCCTCCCCCGCACGATCTCGGTCCGCGCCCTGCTCGCCCGCGGGCTCCCGCTGTCGGTCGAGTCCGACGAGGCCGCCCAGGTCACCGCGTCGATACGCCTCGGCGGCCGGCCCACGGGCTTCGGATTCTTGACCCGTGACATCCCCGGCGTGTTCGACCTGCGCAAGAGCTTCTTTCTGCGTGCTGGCGAGAGAGCCGCCCTGCGGCGGGCCGTCGGCCGCCGCGTGCGCGTCCTCATCGGGGTGAACGACCTGAAGGGCAACCGCCGGCGCTTGGAGCGAACCGCGCGCCTGACCCGCTGATGCGCCCCGCGCCGGTGATAACGCTCGTGCTCGCGCTCCTGCTGACCGCCACCCTCGCCACCGCCGCCCAGGCCGCGAGCACCCGCAGCCTCTGTGCGCGCACGGCGGCGCTGCGCGACTCGCCCGAAGGGTTCGTGATCGGGCGCCTGTACCGCCCACAGCGTCTGCGGGTGCAGCGGCGCAGCGCCAACCGCCGCTGGGCGCTCGTCGTGACCCGCGCCGGCGCGGCCGGCTGGCTTCCGGCCAGGAGCCTCTGTCGTGCTTGACCAGCGGACGCGCAAGGGCGACGACCAGCCGCTGATCGCCGCGTTCCGCGCCGGCGACGACGGGGCCTTCGCGCAGATCTTCGAGCGCCACCACGGCGAGCTGCTGCGCTACGCCCGGCGTGTGCTCGGCCGCTCGTCCGAGCACGCCGAGGACGTCGTGCAGGAGGCGATGCTCCGCGCGAGCCGAGCACTCCGTCGCGACGAGCGCCACATCGAACTGCGCCCGTGGCTCTTTCGCCTCGTGCGCAACTGTGCGCTGGACGAACTCGCGCGGGTGCGCACGGACAGCGTGGCGCTCGACGACGCCGACGACTGGGGCATGCTGCGCGCGGCCGATGCGACGCAGCCCGAAGTGGCCTCCGAGCAGCGCGGCAAGGTTCGTGACCTGCTCGGCGACATCTCGACCCTCCCCCCTCCGCAGCGCCATGCCCTGCTGCGCCGCGAGGTCGACGGCATCTCGCACTCCGCGCTCGCCGGCGAGCTCGGCGTCAGCGAGCAGGCCACCAAGAACCTCGTCCACCGGGCCCGCACGAACCTCGTGAAGCGCGAGGAGGCGCGCTCGACAGACTGCCACGACGTCCGCCTCGCGCTGCTGGAAGCCCACGACGAGGGCCGCCGCGCGTCGGCCGCCGCCTACCGCCACCTCGCCACCTGCGGCGGGTGCCGCACCTTCCGCGCGGGCCTGAAGAACACGAGCCGCGCCGTGGCGCTGCTCGTACCGGCGCCACTGCTCCTCGTCGCCATGGGCGTCCTCGCCGGCAAGGTGGGGGCGGCCAGCGCCAAGGGCGCGATGATCAAGACCGGAGCCACCGCGGCCGCGGGGACCGCCTTGACCACCGGCATGGTCATCGGCGGGCTCGAGGTCTTCCGCCCCGGCGACCCCGCCCCGCAGTCGGCGAAGAGCCTGGCGCTGCCGAAGGGAGGCGTGATGAAGGGCGCGCCGCTTCCGGCCGGCACCGCGGTGGTCCGCCGCTCCGTCCGCGTCGCCGCCGGCGCGCCCGGCGCCGCCACCGTGACGCTGCCCTGCCCGCGCGGCCTGCGCGTGGCCGACCTGCTCTCCTCGCGCGGCGCGAGCGCGACGTACGTGCGCGGCACCATCGTGGGCGCGAGCCGATCGGCGCGCGTCCTCGTGGAGCCACGCCGGGGCGCGAACTCCGCGCGCGTCAGCCTGTTGTGCAAGGCGCCCGACGCCCGCGGCTCGATCGTTGCCGGGTCGCCCGCACGCGCCGCCAGTGCGGCGGGCGGCGTGACCCTCCACGTCCGCGTCGAGCGCACAGAACTGCTCCAGCGCCCCGACGGCGCCGCGGTGGGCTCCGTTCGGTTCGGCCAGCCCGTCCGGGCGCTCGGGCGCGCCACCGACGCGGGCTGGCAGCGCATCCGCACGGACACCGGAGCCACGGGCTGGGTGCCCACCGGCGTGCTCGGGGGCTCCTAGTCATGGCCAGGCAAGCGGTCTGAGACCCGGCATGCTCGCCGCGACCTCCACCAAGGCCACGCCGCGCCCGACCACCCGCACCGGGCTCGACGGCGATGCCCGCCCCCTGTTGCGCCCCGGCCAGAAGTGGTGTTCACGGGTGCTCGTGGCCCGGTGTGGGCTCGCGGCCCTGACGCTCCTTCTCACGCTGCTGGCCACGGCGACACCCGCGCCCGCCCGCGGACCCCTGCAGATCGGGATCGCCGATGACGGCGTCCTCCTCGGCGACCCGGCCGAGGCCGACGAGGCGGTCGCGTCGTGGCAGAGGCTCGGCATCGACACCGCCCGCATCCAGGTCTCGTGGGCGCGCGTGGCCCCGGCGCCCGACTACCCGCTCATGCCGATCGGGTTCAACCCGTACAACGCCGGCGATCCGGGCTACCACTGGGGCGTCATCGACGCTGCGGTCAGGCGGGTCGTCGATGCGGGCATCCAGCCGATCCTCATGATCGACGGCCCGCCGCCGCTCTGGTCCTCGAGCCGACCCGCGGCCGGCAACCAGCGCTTCAAACCGCAGTCGTGGCAGTTCGCCGCCTTCGCCTCGGCGGTCGCCGGCCGCTACCAGGCCGACGTCGCCACCTACATCCTCTGGAACGAGCCGAACCTGCCGCTGTGGCTGCAGCCTCAGGCCGACTGCGTCGCTCGCAAGTGCCACCCCGTCTCGGCGGACACCTATCGCTTCATGGTCCGCAGCGCCTACCCGGCCATCCACGCCGCCGACCCCGACGCCCGGGTCCTGATCGGCGCGCTGGCCCCGCGTGGCGGCCGCCTGGTGAGCCGCAACGCGAACATGCGCCCGCTGGAGTTCCTGCGCGCGTTCGGGTGCGTCGATACTGCGCTGCGGCCGATCCGGTCGCGGGGCTGCAAGGGCTTCCAACCCGCGATCGCCGACGGCTTCGCCTACCACGCGCACAGCACGAAGCTCGCGCCCGACCAGCCCTACGAGCATCCCGACGACGCCGACATCGCCAGCCTGCCCCGGGTGGAGCAGCTCCTGGACAGCCTGCAGGAGGACGGACGGATCATCGGCACGTCGGGGCCGCTCGGGATCTGGCTCGACGAGTACGCCTACCAGACCAACCCGCCCGACCGTGAGCGCGGCGTGAGCCCCGGCCGGCAGGATCGCTACCTCCAGCAGGCGGCCTACATCGCGTGGCGCGACCCCCGGGTGCAGATGATCGGGCAGTACGCCTGGCGCGACGAGCCCGTCGACGGCGGCCGGTCCTACACGGGCTGGCAGTCCGGGCTGTTCTTCTCCGACGGCCGGCCCAAGCCGGCGCTCGCGCACTTCGCGAACCCGTTCTGGGTCGACGTCCGGCGCAGCACGCTGTGGGGCCAGGTACGCCCGGGCGGGGCGCACACGGTGGAGGTGCAGGTGCGGCCACCCGGCCGCAACCAGGGTTGGAGCTCACTGGGGCGCTTGGCGACCGCGGGCGACGGAACCTGGGTCATGCGCACGCCCATCACGCCGTTTGCGACCTACCGCGCCATCAGCGAGGACGGGAGGACCAGCGCCGCCGTCGTGGCCGCGCCGTCGAACTCGGATCCCAACGAGGCTCCCCCGGACGAGGCGCCCACCGAAGTCACGCCCGTCGAACGCCGCACCGTCGCCGTCACCCCGCGGGCCCCCGTCCCGCGCTCCTTCGCCGGTCTGTCGGTCGAGTACCGCTCGGTCCGGGACTTCCTGGGGACGGGCGGACTGCCCAACCCGGTCTTTGCCGCGCTGTCACGCACCCTCGAACGGGAGGGCAGCGGACCGCCGCCCCTGCGCTTCGGCGGCGACTCGACCGATCAGACGTGGTGGAACCCGGCCTACGCGCCGCGCCCGGCCGGCATCACGACCGACCTCGACCCGGCGTGGCTGACCGATGTGCGCACGTGGCTGTCCGCCGTGAAGTCGCCGCTGACCTTCGGCCTGAACCTGGGCCTGAACGACCCGGCCCGTGCGGCGGAGCTCGCGCGCGCCGTCGCGGGAGGTGTGCCGCGGGACGCCCTCTCCGGCTTCCAGATCGGCAACGAGCCCGACCTGTACCCGACGGCCCGGCGCTACAAGGTGGGTCCTCACAGGCTCGCGCGGATCGCGAAGCGACCGCTCGACTACGACTACGCGCAGCTCCGCCGCGAGCTCGAGGCCCACATCCCGGCGATCTCCGCGGCGGCGCCCGGCATCCCGCTGCAGTCCTCGCCCTTCGCCGCCGCGGCGTGGAACGACCACGCGCAGGATGTTCTCGGCATCGCCCAGGGTGCGTTCTCCGTCTATGCGGCGCACGCCTACGCGCTGCAGACCTGCAACTCGAACGCGCGACGCCTCGACCGGGCGGGGTACATCCCGGCGCTGCTCGCCGGCCGGCCCTACACGGCGCTGATGGCGCGCATGGAGGAGCTTGTGGCGGTGGCCACCGCGCAGGGCGCCGACGTCCGCGTGGATGAGCTCAACACCGCGATCTGCGGCGGCCTGCTCGGGGTGAGCGACACCTTCGCGTCGGCGATCTGGGGCACCGACGTCCTCTTCGGACTGGCGCAGGCCGGGGTGCGGCGCGCGCACTTCCACACGTGGACGGGCGCGCGCTACGCCCCCGTCGAGTTCGGCTCAAGACCCGCCCGCGTGCGACCTCTGTTCTACGCCATGCTGCTCTTCAACCGGGCCACTCCCGACGGCTCGCGGCTGCTGCCGGTCGGCCCGAATCCCCCCGGCGCCCGGCTGAAGACCTGGGCGACCGTCGACGGGGCCGGGACCCGCCGCGTCGTCGTCATCAACAAGGACCCGAAGGGCGCGCGCAAGGTGATCCTCCGCGTGGCCGGCGCCGGCCGTGTGGCCCGCGTCGAGCGGCTGCAAGCCCGGTCGCTGCGCTCCACCGGCGGCGTCACGCTCGGCGGCCAGAGCTACGGCACGACGACCAAGGACGGCGTCCTGCGCGGCGACCGCGTGGTGGAGCGAGTCCTGTCGCAGGGCGGTGCCTTCACCCTCGCGATGCCCCCGGGAAGCGCGGCGCTCATGACGATCGGATCGGCCGCGCGCGAAGGACCCCCGCTCCCCCGTAGAGCACGGTGAGCGCACGGCCGCCGGCGCGCATCGTTCGCGGACATCGGACCTCCACTCTGGCTTTGCTCAGAGACGGAGGCCCAATCCTGAGGCCCGGCCCGCCGGTCGTGCCACCGCCTCACGGACGGCGACCTCTCGGCCGACGAGGATGATCTCGTCCCGAGCCCGGGTCACCGCCGTGTAGAGCAGCTCGCGCGTGAGCAGCCGCGAGCTCGCGTCCGGAAGCAGGACGGCGGCGGCGCCGACCTGGGAGCCCTGCGCCTTGTGAACGGTCATCGCGTGCAGCGGTTCGACGGCGGCCAGCCGCGACGGGCTGACCAGGACGGTCCCGCCGCTGCGCTCGAAGGCGGCGCGGAGGTGGTCGCCGTCGGCGACGACGACGCCGGTGTCGCCGTTGAAGAGTCGCAGCTCGCGGTCGTTCTGCGTGACCAGCAGCGCCTGGCCGGCGAAGGGGCGCGGGGAGCCGGCGGGGCGCAGGCCGGGGCGGGCTACGGCGAGCCAGTCCTCGATGCGGGCGGCCCACGTCGCTACGCCGTACGGTCCGCGGCGGTGGGCGCAGAGGACGCGGAAAGCGCCGAGCGCGTCGAGCGCCCCGGCGGCGCTCCCGGCGCGGGCGGCGTCGATCACAGCGCTGCCGGCGGTGACCGCGCGCCGGCGGACGAGATCTGCGGCCGGACCGGCGTCGGCGGCGTCCTGCTCGAGCCAGATGACCCCCGCCGGGGCCGCGCGTAACACGGCGAGGGTGGCGTCGGCGTCGCCGCGGCGGATCGCGTCGGCGAGGGTGGCGATGCCCGCGCCGAAGCGGTGGACGCGTTCGAGCACGATGACGCCGTCGGCGACGTGCCCCTCGGGCGGCGGGTCGGTGGCTTCGACGGGGTGGCCGGTGAGCTCGGCGAGGCGCGCGCGCCGCGGCGCGCTCAGCCGCAGACCGGTGCTGGAGGGTCCGACGACGTCGCCGAGTACGGCTCCGGCCTCGATGGCCACGAGTTGCTGGGGGTCTCCGACGAGGATCAGGCGGGCGTCGGGGCGCACGGCCTCGGCGAGGCGGGCCATCAGCGACAGCGAGACCATCGAGCTCTCGTCGACGACGACGACGTCGTGGGGCAGGCGGTTGGAGCGATCGTGGCGGAAGCGGCTCTCGGTCCCCGGTCGCCAGCCGAGCGTGCGGTGCAGCGTCGCGGCCTCCAGCCCGGCGAGCCACGCGCGGACCGTCTCATCGGTGGCGAGCGTCGCGGCTTCGGCGTGGACGGCCTCCTGCAGGCGAGCCGCGGCCTTCCCGGTCGGCGCGGCGAGCGCGACGAGCAGCTCGGGCTCGCCGGCGGCGCGGGCCTGCTCGGCCAGCAGCGCCAGGACGCGGGCAACAGTGGTCGTCTTACCCGTGCCGGGGCCGCCGGCGATCACGGCGAAGCGGCTGAGGACCGCCGAGGCGCCGGCCAGCGCTTGGCGGCCGGCGGGCTCGTCGGTGAAGAGCCGCCGCACGCCGTCGCGCAGGACGGCGTCGTCGACGGCGGGCGCGGCGTCGGCGAGCGCCACGAGGTCGGCGGCGACGCTGCGCTCGTCGCGCCACAGGCGGTCGAGGTGCAGGCGGCTGTCGAGCAGGCGCAGCGGGGTGGGCGCGGCGCCGCGCGGGTCGTCCTCCCCGACGCCCGTGAGCGCGCTCGATTCGACCACGGTCACCCACGGGCCGGCCGGCGGCCACGGGAGTGCCTCCAGGTCGACGGGCTTGTCGCTGTCGACGGTCGCGGTCTTCTGGATCGCCGCGAGGTCGACGTGGACGTGCCCGAGGCGCGGCGCGCGGACCGCGAGCGCGACGGCCAGCACGACGCGCTCGTCGCTCTCGTCGCACAGCCCGGCCAGGCAGCGGGCGACGTGGACGTCGGCGGCGGCGAGCACGCCTGCGTCGGCGAAGGCCGCCAGCAGTCCGTGCGCGCTGCGCGCGCGGCGCACGTCGAAGGGGTCCAGCGTGGTCACCGGGGGTCACCGTGCTCGAGCAGATCGCTGAGCGCGACGATGAGTGCGGCCGGCGGGTCCCAGGCGAAGACGCCCGCGCCGGGCGCGCCGTTCATCCCGCGCAGGAAGAGGTAGAGCGCGCCGCCCAGATGGGCGGCTGGGTCGTAGCCGGGGCGGCGCCAGCGCAGGTAGCGGTGCAGCGCGACGAGGTAGAGCAGGGCTTGCAGCAGGTAGTGGGAGCGCTGCATCGCTTCGGCGAGACCGCTGGGGCTGAGGTCGTCGAGCCGGTTGGTCTTGTAGTCGAGCACGACGAACCGGCCGCTCGGGAGCCGGGCGACCAGGTCGATGACACCAGTGAGGTAGCCGCGCAGGTGCTGAGGGGCGACCTCGGTGCGCAGGCGCTCGGCGTAGCCGGCCAAGGGGCCGTCGGCGGGCAGATGCGCGGCCAGCACGTCGGCGATGGCGCCGGGCGTCAGGTCGCCGGTCGGGTCGTCTCCGCCGGCCAGCGGCAGCTCGAAGGCGAGCTCGTCGAGGCGGTCGGCGGGCTTCAGGTCGCGCAGGCGCAGGTTGTCGGCCTGCAGCCCGAGCGGCGTGTCGATGGCCGTCACCAGCGCCGCCTGCAGCGCCGCGCGGCTCGGGGGATCGAGCGGTGCGGTCGCCAGCGCCGCGGAGAGCTCCGCGTCGAGGTCGCTCGCGGCGTAGTCGACGTCCTCGAGCGCCTCGTGCACGAGGGTGCCGAGGCGCCGGCCGCCAGGGACGAGGTCCCATGGCGACCCGGCGTCCGCGGGGGTCGTCTCTTCGGCGGCCGGCTCGTCGTCGAGTACGTCGGCCTCCGGCTCGCTGAGCCCGCCGGGCGCGTGATCGCCGGCGCCGGCGACGATCGCGCTGTAGGAGGCTCGCCGCCAACGGGCGTCCAGCGAGCGGTCGAAGCGCGCCGCCGCCAGGGCGGTGCCTGCGGTCGACGGTGGCCGCCAGCGCGCGTCCGGGCGCGGCTTGGCGCGCTCGACGGCGATGCACCCGGGCGCACCGTCGGCCATCGCGGCGAAGGCGTCCGTCGCCACGGGATCGGTCGGTACCCGCCCGGCGTCGGCGGCCACGGTGCCGTCGGCGCCGCGCCCGAGCACGAGGCGGCTGAGCGGCGAGCTCCTGCTGCCCGAGGACCCTGCCCACCACAGCACGACGGCGTGCTTGGCGCGGGTGACCGCGACGTAGGCCAGGCGGAGATCCTCCCCGCGCGACTCGGTGACATAGAGCCGGTGGTGCGCGGCGTACGCCGCGCCCTCCATCGCGACGTCGACCGTTCGCCGGCCGTTGTGGTCGGGGTCGTGGAAGACGATCGGGCCGTTCGCCTCGTCCTTGTGGCGACCGTCCCAGAGGTACGGGCACAGGACGACGGGGAACTCGAGGCCCTTGCTGCGGTGGATGGTGAGCACCTGCACCGCGTCGGCGTCTGACTCGAGCCGCCGCGTGCGCTCCTGGTCGTCGTCCTCGGTGCCGACCTCGTCGGCCCGCCCGCGCAGCCACGCCGCCAGCGCGGTGGGGCCGAGCCGCTCGGCGGTGGCCGCGCGGTGCAGCAGCTCTCCGACGTGACGGACGTCGGTGAGGTCGCGCTCCCCCCCGCGGCGGGCCAGCAGGCGCTCGGCGAGCCGCCCGTCACGGACCAGGCGCTCCACGAGCGAGGCGACGCCGGCTGCGCGCAGCACGCGCGCCCAGCCGTGCAGCCGACGGTGCAGCTCTTCGCGGGCCACCTCGCCGGCCTCCGCGAGCTCGCGCGCCGACCACCCGACGAAGCAGGACAGCGCGACCGCATTGGCCCTGGTTGCCTGCCCCGGGCGCTCGAGCGCCTCCAGCAGGACGAGCCACTCCTCGGCTGCGGGCGTCGCGAAGACGCTGCCAGCTCCGCCGCTGACGGCGGGCACGTCGGCGGCGCGCAGCGCCTCGTGGACCGCTTGGGCCTGGAAGTTCGTGCGCACGAGGACGGCCAGGTCGCCGGGGGCGAGGCGCTCCCCCCCGATGCGTGCCTGCGACGCCAGCAGCGCGACAGCTTCTGCAGCGACGTCGCGGGCCACGAACGCCCGTGCCGAGTCGACCTGGGCCAGGCCGCCGCCGGTCACGTCGATGCCGTCGTCGCGGTGCGCGACGCGGATGCGCAACGGGGCCCCGGCTCTGAGCAGCCGCGCGTCGGCGTGCTCCGGCGCGGGCTCGACATGGCGGTACAGGATCCGGTCGTCGCCGAGCGCGATCTCGCCGAACAGACCGTCGAAGGCGCGCAGCAGCGGCCCGTCGCTGCGGAAGTTCGTGCCCAGCGTGTGCAGCTGGTGCCCGGCGAGCTCGACGGCTTGCAGGTAGGCGTGGACGTCGGCGCCGCGGAAGGCGTAGATCGCCTGCTTCGGGTCGCCGATGAGGACGAGCGCGCGGGCCTGCGCGAAGGCGATGCGGACGATGTCCCACTGCGCGGGGTCGGTGTCCTGGAACTCGTCGACGAGCACGACGTCGAAGCGCTCGCGGAGCTTCACGGCGGCGGCCTCGCCGTCGGGGCCCTTCAGCACGTCGCGCAGACGGGTCAGCAGGTCGTCGTAGGTGAGGACGCGGGCTCGGCGCTTGCGGCGCTCGAGGTCACGGCGGACCCGCTCCGCGAAGGCGGCACGGCGCGCCGCGACGGTCTGCGTGCCGTGCTCGGGGACGATCGGTGCGGTCGGGTTCCGGACGGTCTCGCGGACGATCTGGAGTGCGTCTGCCCGGCTGAAGAGCATCGACTCGGATTGATCGTGATGCCAGCGGGCGACGAGCAGGTCATCGCAGGCCTGCTCGGCAAGCTCCCCCGCCTCGGGCAGGAGCGTCGCGCCGCGGTCGTCGTCGCCGGCCATCCCGAGGCCGCCGAGCGCCTCGGCGCAGAAGCCGTGCGTGGTGGTGATCGTCGCCGCGTCGAAGCGCGCCAAGGCCGCGGTCAGCCGGGCGCGCCGCAGTGCGACGGTCGCCGCATCACCGGCGAGCAGGAGCTCGTGGACCTCGTCGCCTCCGGGATCGCCTGAGGCCATCGCCCGCTCGGCTTGTACGAGCCGGGCGCGGACGCGGCTGCGCAGCTCCCCGGTGGCCATGCGCGTGAAGCTCACGAGCAGCAGCCGCTCCAGCGGCAGGCCGTCGGCGACGTAGCGGGCGGCGAGCGCCGCCAGGGCAAACGTCTTGCCGGTCCCCGCGCTCGCCTCCAGCACGGTCACGCCGCAGGGCAGCGGGCCGAGCAGGTCGAAGGGCTGCGGCGCGCTCATCGTTCCTCGAGCTGCTCGTGCTCGAGCAGACCGTCCCAGAGCCGGTGCGCGAGGCGGCCGAACCGCGTGGGATCCGGCGACCACCCTTCCCCGTCCTCGCCGGCGGCGGGCGCCGCGTCGAGCAGACGCTCGAACGGGGTGTCGGCGCCCCAGACGCGCTCGTGTTCGGGGTCGCGGTCCTCGCGGTCCCAGCTGAACGTCGACGTCCATGCCTTCCGCGCAGCGGCGAGCGGATCGCCCTGAGCGCCGGCGTAGGCGGCGGAGCTCCGGCAGGCGAGCGGGAGCGGCTCGCGCTGCCCGCGCTCGAAGAGGTCGACGAGCTCCTCCAGGCGGCGCTGCGCCTTTGCGGGCGCGAGCGGGGCGATGCGCGACACGAGCGCCGATGTCCCGTTCCCGCCCCGACCCACCGTCACGCTCCGCCAGCGCGCCTCGGGCCGCGCCGCCGTGAGCGCCAGCAAGCGCACCCAAGCGGCGAGGCGGTGCTTCGGTGCCAGCCGCGCGAAGCTGATGGAGCGCACCACCTCGCCCGCAACGCCTGAGACCGTCCCGCCGAGCCGGCGACCGTCGGCGAGCACGAGGCGCACGTCGCGGGAGTCCGCGGCTCCCAGGCCGCCCGCGAGCGCCGCCGCGGAGGCCAGCAGCGCGTCGACCTCCGCGGCGATCGCGATCACGGGCTGCGCAGCAAGCTGCCCCGGAGGCAGCGTGCCGCGGGCGATCTCGGCGAGGATCGCGGGCCGCTGTTCCACGCCGGAGAGGCGGGCGTCGAGCAGGCGCTGCCCGATCGCATAGCGCCCGAGTCCGTCGAGCTCGAGCGTGAGCGCGTCGAGCGGGTCGTCGTCGGCCGCTCCGGCGGCGATTCCGAGGCGCCGGCGCAGGAACGCCTTGACCGGCGAGGCGGTGAACCGCACGAGGTCATCGAGATCGATCACCAGATCCGCGGCGGGGGGCAACGGCGCGTCCAGGAAGCCGGGGGTCGGCACGCGCGGGCCCACGAGCGCGGCCGCTCCGGCCAGCGCGCGGCGATCAAAGCCCCAGGGCGCGCCGGCCGCGAACGCGCGGGGGTCGAACGGCTGCAGCGGGTGATGGACGAGCACGCGCTCGAGCGCCTCGCGGCCGGCGGTGCGCTCCACCGCCTCGAGCAGCTCACCGACGGGCACGGCGGGCGGGCGCTCGGCGTTCGTGCGCTCGTCGCGGCCGCTGAAGGTGATGACGACACCGTCGGTCGCGCTCATCAGTGCGTCGAGCAGGAGCTGGCGGTCCTCGAGGCGGCCGTCGCGGTCGCCGAGCTGCGGGTCGGCGAGCGTGAGGTCGTCGCCGTCACGCGGCGCGCCACGCGGGAAGACGTCGTCGTCGAGGCCGAGCAGGCAGACCACCCGGTGGGGCACCGCCCGCATCGGATGCAACGTGCAGAAGGTCAGAGCGCCCGAGCGGAAGTTCGCGCGCGTCGGGCGGCCGCGGAGGCGGTCGGCGACAAGGTCTGTGAGCTCGGCGACCGAGATCGGGACGTCGCTGTCGCCGGCCTCGCGACGCAGAGCCTCGAGCAGGCCGTCGAGCTCGCTGCGCTGCCAGGCGTCGGCGCGAGGCGTGGCACAGAGCAGGTCGGCCGCCTCTGCCAGCACATCAGCCCAGGCCGCCACCGGCCGGGAGGTCGCGCACGCCTGCAGCACGTGGGTCGCGCGGTCGACCAGCTCGGCCAAGCGGCCCGCCAGATCGACGTCACCGGCGGGGACGTCGTCGAGCGGCAGCACGCCGCCGACGAGCCTGGCGCCGTCCTCCGCCATCGCCGCCCCGAGCAGGACGCGCTGCAAGCCCTTCTGCCAGGTCCCGTGGTCAAGTTCGCCCAAACCGAACGGGGCACGCCCGGCGGCATCGAGACCCCAGCGCACGCCGGAGTCGGCGGCCCAGCCCTCGATGCGGGCCAGCGCGTCGTCGTCGAACGCGAAGCGCCGGCGTACCGGGACGCGGTCGGCGAGGTCGAGCAGGTCGGAGGCGGTGACTCGCGCGGTGGCGAGCTCGAGCACCCGCGCGATCACGCCGAGCACCGGATTGGTCTGGCGCAGGGCGCGATCGGCGAGCCGGACGCGCAGCGCCGGCAGCCCGTCGTCGTCCCGGGACCGGCCGTCGAGGTCGTCCTCGTCGTCGTCCGCTGCCGCCGTGAAGGTCGCCTGGATGAGTGGGGCGAACGCCTCGATGTCCGGGCACAGGACGATCATGTCGCGCAGCTCGAGCGTTCGGTCCTCCCGGAGCAGGTGCAAGAGCGCGTCGCGCAGCACCTCGACCTGCCGCGCGCGCCCGTGACACGCGTGCACCGCCAGGCTCCTGTCGCCGGCGGCCAGGGGTCCGCGGTATTCGCCCAACTGGTCGGCGTGGACGTCGGCCTGCAGCAGACCCAGCAGCGTCCCCGGCGGCGCGACGACCGGATGGTGGTGATCCTCGCTCGCCGCGGGCGTCAGCACGAGCTGCAGCTCGCGCGCGTCCTGGCCCCAGGAGGCGAGCAGCCGGTTGCGCGGCAGCGCGACCGTGGAGTCGGCCGCGCGGCGGCGCTGAAAGTCAGCGCCCTCGGTGGCCTCGGCCACGCGCGCCCACAGCACCGGCGACGGATGCAGAAGGTGCAGGTGAACGTCGCGGTGAGCGGCCAGCGCCTCGAACACCGCCAGGCGCGACGCCGGCAGGCGGGTCAGCCCGAAGACCGCGAGACGCTCGGGCAAGTCGACCAGTCCGGGCTCCTCGTGCAGCCGGGCGCAGGCAGTGGGAAGACGCTCGGACGGGCTCGGCGTGGCGAGGCGCTCTCTCAGCAAGCACCACAGGCGGGCCTGCCAGCCATCCCCCGCGCCGCTCGCCCAGCCGCGCACGAGCTCGGGACGTTGGACACCGTAGATGTCGAACAGTCCCGCGAGATGGCGGACGGCCGCAAGGCGGCGATCGGGCTGGCGCAGGTGACGCGCGAGGACCGGCAGCTCGTCCAGGTGCGCCTCGGCGACCTCGAGCAGCGGCCACAGAGCGAACTCCGGGCGCCAGGGATCCTCCTCGGGATCCACGGACGACGCAGCCGCGAGCGTGTCCTCGACCAGGCGACCCGGCGACGGCCAGCGGACGTTCGCACACACCCCATCGTTCAGGCCGTCCGCGGAGCCGAGCACGAGCGACAGCTGCTGGCTGATCCATCGCTCGATGCCGCGAGTGGGGACGCAGACGACTTCCTGGGTGAATGCGTCAGGAAGCGGAACCGCAAGCGTCGCCGCCAGGGGGGAGAGGAGACCGTCGGCACGGCTGGAGCGATGGACGTGAAGCACGGGTGATGGTCGTGTCGCCCGCATGGCGGCGGACCTGACGGCGGGAGCCTACGTCGATCCCGGCCCCCCTACGCATCACCCGCCGATACCGCGGCCTCGGGGCGGCGGCGGGCGAGTCCTCCGCGGGCGCGGACGAGATCGCGCAGCGCCTCCAGCTGCGGGATCCCCGACGGTGACCGGCCGAGCTGCCCGGCGGCCGGCAGCCTCCCCGGCACGCCCCGGCCACTCGACGGCCGCCGCGGGCGATGAGCCCGACAGCTGCGCTCGAACCACTCGCCTGACCCGAGCCGGACCGCCGCAGCTACGGTTCCGCGCGGACCTCGTGGGCGCGGGCGAATAGCCGCAGTTCCGCGCGTCCCGCTCCGCAGTCGCGTCTTGTTCGGTCACACGCCCCGGCGCGACCCTTGGTCGATGACGCGGCTCTCCCGCACGGCCAAGCCGATCCCCGACGCCGAGGCGCGCTGGCCGTCGCTGCACGCCGTGGTCCCACGCGTCCACCGGCGCGGCTTCGTCCGGCTCTGCGCCGTGCGGCTGACGGACGGGACGCGGATCGACGCCTTCGCGCACACCTGGACCCGGCGGGAGCTGCTGCTCGGCGACGACGGCGCCGCGTTCGCGCGGACCCCGTCAGGGCGCTTCAAGGCACGACCGGACCTCGACTTCGTCGTCGAGCAGGCGCTTCCCCACCGCTGGGAGTGGCTGGAGATGGGCGGCTACGTGAGCTTCGACGTCGGGCCCGAGCCGGGGCCAGAGGAGGAATGGAGTGACGAAGGGCGGGGGTACGTGGAGCGGTCACGCCCGCGAGCGCTCGCCCCTGGAGAACCCGCGGGCCCGGCCACCCTGGGCGAAGGCTTGGCGTCCTGAGCGCGGGACGTCAGACTCGTGCCATGGCCACGACCGCGATCGACCTCCTCGCGCCCGTCTACCGCCTGTCGGTCGAGCAGTACGAGCGGATGGCCGAGGCCGGCGTCTTCGACGAGGGGCCGCGCGTGGAGCTCATCGACGGGATCGTCGTCGAGGTGAGCCCGCAGAGCGAGCCGCATTTCACCGCGTTGGCGTGGCTCACGAAGCACCTCGTGCCGCAGCTCGACCCCGCCCACATCCTCATGCCCCAGCTCCCGGCGCGGATGCCGAGCCTGCGCTCGATGCCCGAGCCGGACGTCTGGGTCGTCGAAGAGGCGCTGATCCGCGACGCCGAGCCGTTGCCGCTCCTCGTGATCGAGGTCGCCGCTTCCTCGCTGGGCGTCGACCGCGTCACGAAGGCGAGGCTGTACGCCCGCCGCGGCGTCGCGGACTACTGGATCGTGGACGTCCGGGCCGGGGCCGTCGAGGTCCACCGCGAGCCGTCCGGAGAGCGCTGGGGCGAGCGCACGACGCACGGCCCCGACACGACGCTGCGCCCGCTCCTGCTCCCGGGCGTCGAGGTCGACGTCGGGGCGCTGCTGGCCTTCGCCGCCGGCTGACGGGATCCGCCGGGGCGCGACGTACCTTCGCCGCCGGTGTCCACCCGAGCCTGTCAGATCGGCCCGTCGCGCGCACGACCCCAGGGTCGCATGCGTCCGCTCCTGCCCATGACCGGCGGGCTCTCCGAGCGCCGCGAGGTCAGCTACGCCGCCGGCGAGCACGCCGAGCGGTATCGGCGCATCATGCGCGTCTTCGCACGTTCGCCATCGCCGCCGCCGTGATCACAGCATGTGCCGCGCTCGCGGGCGACGGCCCCGTTGCCGCCGCGGCGTCGAAGAGCTACCAGTGCGAAGCGAGAAGCTGGTTGCCGGCTATCGCGCCGTCCCGTCGTCAGCATCCGCGAGAAAGCCGAGCAAGGGCGCCACCGTTTGACCGCATGTCGGTTGCTGGAAAGCGATGGCGGCCCAGGGTTAGCCCTGAGATCGCTTGCGTATGGGCCACCACGCGATCACGGTCGCGGCCTGATGGTCCGACCGCTCGCGCCTGGAGCCCGCGTAGGAGCGCCGCCGCGCTCGTCGTTCTGCAGGTAGCCGAAGATCACGGAACAGACCTAGCCACGACGACTCCGCTGGTCGGTGACCACGAGTTCATCAACTGCGTGATCACCGGTCCGGCCGTGGTCGCTCCTATCGAGCAGACGACCATCTCGAACTGCTCCCTCGGCGGGGCTCCTGACGAGATTCTGTGGCCGATGCCGCCGAGTCAGTCCGGTCGAGTGTTCGGTGCGGTGGGTCTTGTGAACTGCACCTTCGAGCGGTGCCATTTCGAGGGTATTGGCTTCACTGGCTCTCCTGAGTTCCTAGAGCAGATGCGCAGCAACCTGGTGGATGATCCGTAGCCGTAAGCGCTGGGTGCAGCGACCTCCGCACATCAACCATTCGCTGCCCCACCGGGGAGGGCTGCGGCGGCTGGATGACCCGGTAAAAACTCAAGCCTTACTTGAGGTTTCGCCAGCCTCCCCGCGGCCCCGATCGAGAGGGCCGATTCATGACGAGGCGCGGCTCGGCAACGATCGGCGCGGGCGTTCCAGGGGTCGCTCAGCGGTGGCTCAGAGCGCAGTCATGTCACCCATACGTCACAACGCTGCCAGGATCGCCGTGCGTCATCCGGCGGGTTTTCGCGCAAGCCCTCCATCGGACTCGAACCGATGACCCCTTCCTTACCATGGAAGTGCTCTACCAACTGAGCTAGGAGGGCGTGGTCGGGGCAGTCTAGACGACCCTCGCCGCGGCCGGCGGGCAGTTCTTCGCCCGAGTCGATCGCGCTGGGGGTCGCGCTTGCGGTGGGCAGTGACCGCGTGATGTCCGAAGGACGCGCCTACGGCTGCCGGGACGGTGCGACGCACCCGCCGGTCGGGGGGTCTGCCGTGACACGGCGTCGGGTGCGCGGGACCCTCGGGGAATGAACGCCCATGACGACGTGGCGCGCTTCCGCGCCGACGACGACGCGCGCATCGTCGCGGCGTCCTTCGCCTGTCCCGTGTGCCTTGGGCTCGACGCGGCCGCCCGTCTGGTGCTGGTGCCCGACGACTCCGAGGTCGAGTGCTCGTGCTCCGGCTGCGCGACGGAGTGGTCGGTGGCAGTCGACGCCGCGCAGGTGCTGCGCCTCGTGCTCCACCCGCCGGTGGCCCCGGACGACGCACCGCTGAGGATGCTGCCGCCCCGGACGCCCGGCGCACCCTGGTCGCGACCCCGCGCGGCCTGAACGCCGCGCGGGTCGATAAATACTGTCTCAGGCCGCCGCGGGCGCCACGGGCGCGCCGCGCTCCCACCGGGCCACCGGGTTCTTGCCCCAGCGCGCCTCGCGCGCGTAGTCCATCAGCGCGTCGAAGTACTGCGCCAGCGGCGGGATCGGCGGCGCCAGTCCGGCGCCCGCGCCCGCGTCGAAGATCGTGCGGACGCGGAAGTACGGCAGGAACACGCCGGCCGCGTCGTCGGCGCCCGGGTCGTGGCCCAGTTCGACGAACGGCGGCGGCTCGCGCCCGAACGCGGAGGCCGCGAGCTCGGCGAGCTCCGCGCAGCTCGGCGCGTCGTCGCCCGCGACGACGTGGAAGCGCCCGCGCTGGCCGCGGCGCCCGCTCAGCTCGAGCAGGGCGTCGGCCACGGCGTCGGCCGGCACGACGTCGACACGGCCCTCGGGGTCGGCGGCGACGCTGGCCAGCACCCCGCGCGCGAAGCCCTGCAGCGGCCAGTAGATGACGTTGAACGCGGGGGTCCAGCCCGTTCGGCGGTCACCGACGACGATGCTCGGGCGCAGGATCGTCGCGGGCAGGCCGGAGGCCTCCACGAGCTTCTCGGCTTCGAGCTTCGTCTGCTCGTAGGTATTCCGCGGAACCTGTCCGACGTCGCCCTCCTCCTCGAGCGCACGGCCGTCGCGCTCGCCCGCGACATACGCGGTGGAGACGTGGACGAGCTGCTCGAGGCCCGGGGCGCGTGCAGCGAGCTCGAGGATCGCCCTGGTCCCCTCGACGTTGATCTGCCGCGCCTCGTCGAGCGGCAGCGCGAACTGCACCGAGGCGGCGCAGTGCACCACGGTCTCGATGTCGGCCATCAGGGCGTCGGCCGCATCTGCGCCGATGCCGAGCCCGGGCTGCTCGAGGTCGGCGGCGACCGCCCGCACGCGGCCGGGCGGGGGCTGCTGGTCCGGCGGAAGCAGCAGCGCCAGCACGCCGTCGAGGCGCGCGGCGGCCGCCGCGTCATCGTCCGCGCGGATCAGCGCGGTCACCTCTCGGTCGGTCTGCTCGAGCAGCCGCACGAGCAGCTCCATCCCGAGGAATCCGGTGGCGCCCGTGAGCAGCAGGCGGCTCACGACGCCGCTCCGATCGCGTGGAAGCCGCCGTCGACGTGGACGATCTCCCCGGTGATCGCGCGCGATGCGGGCGCCAGGAGGAAGAGCACGGTCTCCGCGACGGGCGCGGGGTCGCTGGTGTCCCAGCCGAGCGGGGCCTGCCGGCGCCACGCGTCGGCGAGGCCGTCGAAGCCGGGGATCCCACCGGCGGCGAGCGTCTCCAGCGGGCCGGCGGCGACGAGGTTCACGCGCACTCCGCGCGGCCCGACGTCCCGGGCGACGTAGCGGCTGACGCTCTCCAGCGCCGCCTTCGCGACGCCCATCCAGTCGTAGACCGGCCAGGCGAGCGTGGCGTCGAAGTCGAGGCCGACGACCGCCGGGCGGTCGCCCTTCTCCAGCAGCGGCAGCAGCGCGGCGGTCAGCGCCTTCAGCGAGAACGCGCTCGTGGTGAACGCCGTCTGAGCGCTCTCCGCGGACGCCTCCATGAACTTCCCGCCGAGCGCGTCGGCCGGCGCGAAGGCGATCGCGTGCAGCACGCCGTCGAGGCTGCCCCAGCGCTCATCGAGCGAGGCCGCGAGCGCGGTGAGGTCGTCGGCGGAGTTCGCGTCGAGTTCGAGCACGTCGGGCGGCGTCGGCAGCTGCGCGGCCGCGCGCTCGGTCATCCGCTTAGCGCGGCCGAAACCCGTGAGGACGACCTCGGCGCCGGCCTCCTGCGCCTGACGCGCGACCTCCCAGGCGATGGACTGCTTGTTCACCACGCCGGTGATGAGCAGTTTGCGTCCGTTCACGATCCGGCCTTCCACAGGACGTCGACCCGGGCGCGGCAGGCGAGGCGGTCCTCGCCGTCGAGGACGCGCCATGCGAGCGTCACCAGACCGGCGTCGTCCCCGACCGGCCGCAACGCGTCGACGCTTCCCTCGACGCGAATCGCGTCGCCGAAGTGCACCGCGCGCTTGAAGGTCACGTCGCGCAGCGCCCGCAGCGCGACGACCCGCGAAGGGTCGAAGGGCACGAGGCCGGCGGCGAGCGAGACGACGAGCATGCCGTGGGCGATCTGCTCCCCGAACGCGCTCGAGGCCGCCCACTCGGCGTCCACGTGCTGGGGGTGGTGGTCGCCCGTGAGCTCGGCGAAGGCGAGCACCTCGGCCTCGGTGACGACGTGCTCGGCCGTGGCGAACGCGAGCCCCTCTTCGAGCGCCTCGAACGGCGCCGCCCAGTCGAGCGTCGCGACGCTCACAGCGGCATGTTGCGGTTGGGACGCAGGCCGGCGGCGTGCGTGGAGAACGTGCCGAGGGCGCGGGCCAGGCGCTCGCGGGTGCCCGAGGCCGGGACGACCTCGTCGATGACGCCCGCGGCGGCGGCCGCAGAGGCGGTGAGGTGCTCGGCGGCGTAGGTGTCGGCCAGGACGTCACGGGCGCGGAGCGAGTCGCCGGCGGCGGCGATCTCCTTGCGGTGCACGAGGTCGACGGCCTGCTTGGGCCCCATCACGCCCATCTGCGCCTGCGGCCAGGCGAGCACGAGGTCGGCACCGAGCTCGCGCGAGTTCATCGCGATGAAGGCGCCGCCGTAGCCCTTTCGGAGCACGACGGTCAGGCGCGGCACGCTCGCAGCCGCGAAGGCGTGGACGAGCTTGGCGCCGTGGCGGATGACGCCGACCTTCTCCTGCTGGGTCCCGGGCATGAAACCGGGCGTGTCGACGAGCACCACGAGCGGGACACCGAACAGGTCGCAGGTCTGCACGAACTTCGCGGCCTTCGTGGCGGCGTCGGCGTCGAGGACGCCGCCGATCCACTTGGGCTGGTTGGCGACGATGCCGACCGAATGACCGTCCAGCCGGGCGAAGCCCGTGACGACGTTGCGCGCCCAGCGCGCGTTGAGCTCGAGCATCCGGCCGCCGTCCACGAGCCCGCGGACCACGCCGCGGACGTCGTAGACCTTGCGGTCCTCCGTCGGCACCCCGACGTCGACGGCGCCCTCGGGCGGATCGACGGTCGGCCAGCGCCGGACGGCCTCGCCGGCGTGCTGTGGCAGGTAGTCGAGCAGGTCACGCACGATCCAGGCGGCGTCGAGATCGTCCTCGGCGACGAGCTGGCAGACGCCGTTGCGCTCGTGGACGGCCGGGCCACCGAGCTCTTCGAGCGTGACGTCCTCGCCCATCACCTCCTTGACGATGGCCGGGCCGGTGAGGAACATCGAGGCACGCTTGGTCATCACCACGATGTCGGTGAGGGCGGGCGCGTAGGAGCCGCCGCCGGCGCTGGCGCCGCAGATCACCGACAGCTGCGGGACGACGCCCGAGAGCGCGACGTGGTGGCGGAAGATGCGCCCGTAGCCGGCCAGGGCGTTGACGCCCTCCTGCAGCCGCGCTCCCGCCGACTCGACGAAGCCGACGACGGGGATCCGGCCGCGACCGGCGACCTCGAGCACCCGGCAGATCGTGTCGGCGTGCACCTCGCCGAGCGAGCCGCCCATGTACTTGGGGTCCTGCGCGTAGCAGGCGATCACGCGCCCGTCGACCGACCCGGTGGCGCCGACGACGCCGTCGCCGCCGACCGCCTTGGCGCCCATGGCGCCGGAGATCACGTCGCCGCGGATGAGCTGCAGCGAGCCGGGGTCGCAGAGCGCTTCGAGGCGTTCCAGCGCCCCGATCTTCTCGGCGGTGCGGGGGACGAGGGCGAGGGTCATGCGGCCTCCAAGCAGAGTGCGACGTTGTGACCGCCGAAGCCGAACGAGTTCGAGATGGCGACGGCGGGCCCGGCGTCGACGACGTCGAGCGGACGGGCGGACGGGACGTAGTCGAGATCGAGGCCCTCCTCGGCCTCCTCCCACCCGATCGTGGGTGGCGCGATCCGGTCGCGCAGCGCCAGGACGGTGGCGACGGCCTCGACCGCGCCGGCGGCGCCGAGCGTGTGGCCGATCGCCGACTTGGTGCTGGAGACCGGAACCTTCGCAGCGTGCTCGCCGAGCGCGAGCTTGAGCGCCATCGTCTCCGCGCGATCGTTGAGCTGCGTCGACGTACCGTGCGCGTTGACGTAGTCGACGTCCGTTGCGGAGCGGCCGGCGTCCTTGAGCGCGAGCGTGATCGCCCGCGCGCCTCCCTTGCCCTCGGCGTCCGGCGCGGTGAGGTGGTGCGCGTCACCCGTGGTGCCGTAGCCCGCGAGCACACCGAGGATCCGGGCCCCCCTCGCCTTGGCGGCCTCCTCCTCCTCGAGGATGAGCACGCCGGCGCCCTCCCCCATGACGAAGCCGTCCCGACGCGCGTCGAACGGACGCGAGATGCCCGACGGCGACAGCGCGTTCATCTGCCCGAAGGCGGCGCGGGACAGCGGCGTGAGCGGCGCCTCGGCACCGCCGGTGATCACCGCGTCGGCGTCACCGCACTGCAGCATGCGCAGCGCGGTGCCGATCGCGTGAGCGCCGGCCGCGCAGGCCGAGACGATCCCGAAGACCGGCCCTTGCGCGCCGTAGCGCAGCGAGAGCGCGGCGGCCCCCGCGTTGCTCATCATGAGCGGTACGGCCAGCGGCGAGACCGCTTCGGCGCCCCCGTCACGCAGGGAGCCGAAGTTGCCCTCCAGCGTCATGATGCCGCCGATGCCGGTGCCGATGACGCACCCGACGCGCTCCGGCTCGTAGGGCAGGCCGTCGGCCCACCCGGCGCATTCGACCGCCTCGTCGCCGGCCGCGATCCCGAGCTGGGAGAAGCGGTCGGCGCGGCGCGCCTCCTTCTTGGACATGTGCTCCGTGGGGACGAAGCCCGAGCAGACTCCCTCGCCGTCCTCGATGCCGGAGGCGCCGGCGGTCCAGCGCTCGTGCAGCGTGCGGGCGCCGACGCCGAGCGGCGTGACCGCGCCCATCCCGGTGATGACGACCCGCCGCACGGCTCAGCCCGCCCGCTCGACGATGAGGTCGATCGCGTCGCCGACGGTCTTGAGGCGGTCGGCGTCGGCGCTCTTCAGGGTGACGCCGTACTTCTCCTCGGCGATCTGGGAGAGCTCGGCGAGGTCGAGCGAATCGATGTCGAGGCTCTCCATCGTCGCTTCGCGGTTGATGTCGGACGCCTCGGCGCCGAAGCTCTCCAGAGCCTCGGTGACCGTGGCCTGGACGTCGGTGGTGGTGGCGGGCATGTGGTTGTTCTCCTTGGTGGTGGGGGTTCAGGCGCCCATGCCGCCGTCGACCCAGAGGGTCGACCCGGTGACGTAGGAGGCGCGGTCGGAAGCGAGAAAGCAGATGGCGTCGGCGACCTCTTCGGGGCGGCCGGGGCGGCGCGCGGGCACGGCCTCGAGTACCTCACGCGGCAGGTCGGCCGTCATGGCGGTGTCGATGAAGCCAGGAGCGACCGCGTTGACGGTGACGTTGCGGCGGGCGACCTCGACGGCGACGGTCTTGGTCATGCCGATCAGGCCGGCCTTGGCGGCGGCGTAGTTGGCCTGCCCGGCGTTGGCGCGCGGGCCGACGACCGACGCGACGTTGACGATGCGGCCGTAGCGCGCCCGGAGGGAGCGCTTGAGGACGGCGCGGGTGAGGCGGAAGGCGGCGGTCAGGTTCGTCGCGATGACCTGGTCCCACTCGTCGTCGGTCAGCGACAGTGCCAGGTTGTCGGCGCGGACGCCCGCGTTGTTGACGAGGCCGAGCACCGAGCCGAGGCCGGCTTCGGCCTCGGCGACCAGCCGCTCGGCGGCGCCCGGCTCGCCGATGTCGCCGCCGACGGGTAGCGCGCGACCGCCGGCCTGCTCGATCTCGGCCACGATCTCCGCGGCACCGTCGGCGTTGGCGCCGTAGCCGACCGCGACGAGCCAGCCGTCGTCGGCCAGGGCGCGGGCGGTGGCGGCGCCGATGCCGGCGCCCGCCCCGGTGACGAGGATCGTGGCGTCGGTCGGACGCAGCTTGACGGGCTTGGCCTCGGTTGCGGGCTCTGCGGTCATGCGGCACCTCCGTAGTGCAGGACGGTGGCGCCCCACGAGAACCCGGCGCCGAAGGCGACGAGCAGGACATGGCCGCGCTCGGGGAGGCGGCCCTCGCCGGCGGCGCGGTGCAGCGCGAGCGGGATCGTGCCCGCCGAGGTGTTGCCGCGGTCGGCGATGTCATCGACGACCTGCTCGGGAGTGAGCCCGAGGCGCAGGGCCAGTGCGGTGGTGATCCGGCCGTTGGCCTGGTGAGGGACGACGAGAGCGATGTCCTCCACGGCCAGCCCTTCCCGGGCCAGCACCTCACGGCTCGACTCGGCCATGCGCGCGATCGCGTGCTTGAAGACCTCTTGGCCCTCCATCCGGATCACACCGTTCTCGCGCGAGGCGACGAGGAAGTGGGCGCTGGCGCCGTCACTGCCCATGACCGCCGCGCCGACGCGGCCTTCCCCGCCTCGGGTGAGCACCGCGGCGCCGGCGCCGTCGGCGAACAGGGCGGCGGGGCCGCGGTCGGACGGGTCGATGCAGCGGCTGACCGCGTCAGCGCCGATGAGCAGCACGTTCTCGGCACGGCCGCTCTCGATCAGGGCGGCTCCCTGCGCGAGGCCCGCGACGAAGCCGGTGCAGGCGATGCCCACGTCCCAGTTCAGGGCGTGGTCGGCGCCGAGCATCCCGGCGACGACCGGCGCGGTCTGCGGGAAGACATCGTCGGCGGTGGAGGTCGCGACGAGGACGGCGTCGAGCGCTGCGCCATCCAGGCCGGCCTGCGCGAGCGCCTCGCGCCCCGCCTGCGCGCACAGCGCGTCGAGGCGCTCACCCGGAGCGAGGTGGCGGCGCTCGGAGATCCCGGTGCGCTTGACGATCCACTCGGGCGTCACCCCTGCTTCTTCGCTGATCGCCGCGTTCGGCACGACGGTGGCCGGCAGCGCGGCGCCCCAGCCGGCGACGCCCGCGCTGCGCGCGGGGCGCCGTGCGACGTCTTCGACGATCGGCTCCGGGGCGAACTCAAGCGACATCGGCGGCCTCCAGGAGCGTGGCGGCGGCTGACGCGCCGATACCCGGGACGCACTTCTTGGCGAGCTTGGCGAGGACCTGGCCCGGACCGGCGTCCACGACGGCGCCGGCGCCGGCGGCGACGAGCGCCTCCATCGTCTTGCGCCACTGCACGGGGCGCACGAGCGCCTCGGCCAGCTCGGTCGCGGGATCCTCGAAGGGCGCGGCGGACGCGCAGGAGAAGACCGTCACCGAGGGGGTCCGCCAGTCGACCTCCGCGAGGGCTGCACCGAACGGCTCGACCGCGGCGGCCATCTGCGGCGAGTGGAAGGCTCCGGCGACATCGAGCGCGATCGCGCGCAGGCCGTCCTCGCGGGCGGCGGCCGCGGCGGCTTCGAGCTGATCGGGTGCGCCGGAGAGCACGACTTGCCCCGGCGCGTTGTCGTTGGCGAGGCTGACCCGGTGGCGCGCGGCGAGCGCGGCGCCCTGGGCGGGCGTGCCGCCGATCACCGCGAGCATCGTGCCGCCGCCGCTGGCCTCGCCGGACTCGGCCATCAGGCTGCCGCGGAGGACGACGAGCTCGAGCGCGGCGTGCTCGTCGAGCGCGCCGCCGGCGGCCAGCGCCGTCAGCTCGCCGAGCGAGTGGCCGGCCACGGCGACGGGATCGACGTGACCCTGCAGGCGCCCCCAGCCGGCGAGCGACGCACAGAAGATCGCGGGCTGGGCGAAGCGCGTCGATTCCTCGACGTGTTCGAAGGGGTCGTCGCCCACGAGCTTGACGACCGCTTCGAGCAGGTCGGGCCGCGCGGCGGCGACGAGGTCGCGCATTCCCGAGACTTGGGAGCCCTGTCCGGGGAAGACGACGGCGGTGGCAGAGGAGCTGAGCACGAAAGGAACCCTCGCGGCTCGGGCTCGCCGGCGACAGCGTCTCCCGCCGATCGGGGGGTGCAGCGGGGGACGGGTCGGGGGGATCGCTTCGGGCGTCAGCTGAGCAGCCCGAGGCGCTGCGCGCGCTGCACGGCCTCGGCCCGGTTGCGAACTTCGAGCTTGCGGTAGACGGCGCTCGTGTGCTCCTTGACCGTGTGCGGCGAGAGGTTCAGCTCCGCGGCGATCTCGCGGTTCGTGGCGCCGGTCGCGATGAGTTGCAGCACCTCCATCTCACGATCGGACAGGCCGGGGCCGGCCGGCGCCACGACGTCGCCCTCCTCGAAGACGGTCATGCCGAGCCCGACCATCCTGACGGCGCGGGCGATGTCCGCCGCCGGCCAGTCCTTCGGGACGAACCCGTGGGCGCCGCAGGCCCGGGCGGTCGGCGCGGAGATGCGGCCCGCGCCGCTGATCAGCAGCACCCGCAGGCCGGCGCGCTCCAGGTGCAGGCGCTCGCAGATGTCCGGGCCGGACTCGTCGCCGACGAACAGGTCGACGAGCGCGATGTGCGGCTCGTGACGGCGTGCGAGGGCGAAGGCCTCGGCCGAGGTGCGCGCCGACAGGCAGCGCTCGACCCAGGGCAGCTCGCCGAGCATCAGCCGAAAGCCCCAGTGAACGACGTCGTGGTCGTCGACGACCAGGACCCGGAAGCGCTCCGGCGCAGCGTCCTGCAACGTCACGCGTCGTGCTCCAGGTGCACCACCAGCCGGACGAGCCACGTGCCGGTGGGCTGCCTGCCGAACTCCACGATGCCCCCGAGGTTCAGCGCCTCCAGCGCCGCGAGGCGCAGCCCCATGCCGGCCGGCTGCGTGGACGCGGTCGGGGCTGCGTCGTTCTCCACCTCGAGCACGAGGGTCTGGTCGCGGCGCTGCACGCGGACGACCACCCGCGCGCCGTCGGCGTGCTTGCGCGCGTTGCGGATCGCCTCGGCGAGCACGGACTGCGCGAGCGCCTCGGCTTCCGGGGGCACCGCCGCGACCGTGCCCTCGACCTCGAGGCGCAGGTCGTGGTGCTCGGCCTGCAGGCGGTCGAGCTCGGCGGCAAGCGTCGTGCCCGTGGGCCGCGACGGGCGCCCGAGCGGCCGCTGCAACGCGGTGCGCAACTCCCCGAGCGCGGCGTTGAGCTCGGTGTTGCAGCGCTCCCGCGCCTCGCCCTCCAGGGGTGCGGCGGAGCCCAGGGCGAGCGAGATCCCGAACAGGCGCTGGACGACGGAGTCGTGGAGGTCGCGCGCGAGGGAGATGCGCTCTTCGAGCTGCCGCGCCCGCTCACGCTGGTTGGTCGCCGCCCGTGCGGAGATCGCCATCGCGAGCATCTTGCCGAGCGTCCACAGCAGGTCGCGACGGGCGGCGTCCAGCTTGTCGTCGCTGCCGGGGTCGACCAGGATCACGCCGATCCAGCGCTTCGAGGCGGCGATCGGGACGCAGATGAGCGAGCGCCCTTCCACGAGCTCGGCGAACGCAGGCGAGATGCCGTGCCCCGCGCCGCTCTCCACCTGCACCACACGGTCCTCGGCGAGCGCCTGCCGCGCGACGGGCGCGTCCTCCAGGCTGACGTGGCGCCCCTCCAGCCGGTCGAGCGGCACCCCGTGAGCACCGACGGCGCGCACGCGCCGGCGCGCGTCGTCGTAGAGAAAGATCAGCGCACGGCGCATGCCGGTCGTCCGGCACAGCGCGCCGGCCAGGCGCGCGAAGTAGTCGTCGGAGACGGAGTCGGCGTCGGCCCGGGCGAGCACGTCGACGAACAGCTCGAGCGCGGGCGCGATGGCGGAGTCGGGGGGGGCGGAGCTCACCGGCCCATCTTGCCTGACGCCCGCTCGAGCGTGCTGGGCGGCTCCTGATCGCCGCGCGGCTCGAGCCGCGCCCGGAAGCATGCCCGGTGGCGGCGTCCTCGAGCGGGCCGCTCCTCATGCTGTCCTGGGGCGCTTCTCGGCCTTCGGCGCGTCGCGCTCGGGAAGTTGCAGCTCCTTCTCGGCGTGCGGATCTCCGGCCTCGAGCTGGTCGGTGCGGGTCCGCTCGGCGTTGAGCTCGTTGCCGAGCAGGATCGCGACGTTCGTGATCCACAACCACACGAGGAAGGAGATGAAGCCGCCAAGCGTCCCGTAGGTCTTGTCGTAGGACCCGAAGTTCGCGACGTAGAAGGCGAACAGCGCTGACGCGATCAGCCAGACGATGACCGCGAGCACGGCACCGGCGGTGATGAACTTGAAGCCGGGCAGCCTGGCGTTCGGCGCGGCGTAGTAGAGCACCGAAACCATCAACATCACGATCAGCACGAGCACCGGCCACTTGGCGATGTCCCATACGGTCACGGCGGCGGAGCCGACCCCGATGGCGCTGCCGACCGCGTCGGCCAGCGGCCCGGTGACGACCACGGCCACCGCGGCGACGATCAGCAGGATGATCATCACCAGAGTGATGGCGATCTGCAGCGGGCGCAGCTTGAAGAAGCTGCGGCCCTCGTCGACCTCGTACTGCTGATTGGACGCCCGGATGAATGCCCCGACGTAGCCCGAAGCGGCGTTCAACGCGAGGAGGATGCCCACGATCGCGAAGATCCCGGACTTGCCCGGGCTCGAGGTGAGCGACTGGATCGGCCCCTGGAGCGACTCGACGGCGGACGGGCTGATCTGCTTGACGATGTCGGTGAGCGTCTTGGTCGTGGCCGCTGGGTCGGCGACGAGCCCGACCATCGACACCAGCGCCAGCAGCGCGGGGAACAGCGCCAGCACCCCGTAGTAGGTCAGCGCGGCGGCCCAGTCGGTTCCGTGGTCTTCTGAGAACTCGCGGAAGGTCCGCTTGACGGTCGCCAGCGTCGATGTCTCGGGCGTATGCCCCTTGCGCTCAAGCCGTGCCATGCGTCTGCCGTCCCTTCTTCTCCGTGGTGGTCGGCGCCGGAGCGCGGCACCCGTCTGTTGCTAGGAGCCGCCTGCGGTGCCTGAGTCGCCGCTGCCGGTCAGAAATTCGCGGGCCTTCTCGAGCGGGCCGTGCGCCTGGTCGGGCAATCGCTCGGCGATGCGCTCGAACGTCCCGCCTGCTCACGCACCGCGATCAACTCACAGCGAACATCAGCCAGAACACCCGCGGCCCGCCTGCGCCTCGAGCGCCCGTACCGGAGCACTGTGGCGTCCTCATCGCACCGCGTCGATGAGCAACTCGCCCTTTTGCTTCTTGAGCGTGACGCGCCCTCTCAGCTTCTTGCCGCTGGCCGCGACCTTCGCGGTGCCGGCGTTGCCCGGGGTCGGCTTGGGGATCTCGAACTGAAACGGATATTCGCCGACGCCGGCCTTGATCTGCCGCTCGCAGGTCTTCTTGGCCCCGTCCGATCGGCCCGTGGTGGCCTGGAGCAAGCGGGGCGTCATCAGGCCGCAGTAGGTCTCACCGTCCTTGTTGACCGCAGCGGCGATCCATTCCCGTACGACCTCGTCGCCCTGCCCTTGAACTGACTCCGACTTCCCACAGGCCGTCAGCGCCAGCGCGCCGATGGCCAGGGCGGACAGCGCAGAGATTCGGGTGCTCATCTGGTACGTCCTGTCGTCAAGGCAGCGGACGGCGCCCGCCTTCCGCGGGTCGACGCGTGTCGGGCGCTCGCTGCCGGTTCGTCGCAAACCGGGACACTGCGGGACAGAACGTACCACTGTCTCGGCGCCAGTCAACCCGGACCGCCGAAGTCGCCACAAACACGCAGATCGGCTGCCGGCTCAGGCACCAACCCGTCAGGTGATCGCCAGGACGGCGATGGTCCCGTCGTCTTCGAGTGGTTGGTGCCAGCAGTCGGTCACGGCCTGAAGCACGGCCATGGCGGTGGCGGCGGCGGTTGGGTTCTCGATGCCCGCGATCGCGCGCCTGATCCCGTCGACGCCGAAGTGTCCGCCGTCTTCGGTACGCCGCTCGCTGATGCCGTCGGTGACGAGAATGAGGCGCTCGTCGGATCGCAGCTGATGTTCGGTCGCGGTGAAGGTCGGCTCGTGATCGTGGGTGCCGAGGACCGGGTGGGGTGGGCTGTGCAGCTCGCTGAGGTTGCCCTCCGCGTCGGCGATGTAGGCAGGCGGGTGGCCGCAGTTGACCCAGGTCAGCGTCTGGGTGGCCGGCCGCCAGCGGGCAACCAGCGCGCTGACGTAGAAGTCGGGGTTCCCCAGCTTCTGGACGGTCTCGTGCATCGCAAGCAGCGCCTGTTCGAGGGTGTGGCCGCTGCGCCGCGCGGCGCGCAGAGCGCCGAGCGCGGCGGCACCGAGGCCCGCGGCGGTGGGGCCCGTGCCGGCGGTGTCGGCAATCGCGAGCCACGCCCCGTCGCGGTTGTCGACGAAGTCGAACCAGTCGCCGCCCACCTCATAGGAGGGCAGCAGGCCGCCGGCGAGCTGGGCGCCCTGGATCCGCACGATCCGTGGCGGGAAGAGGTTCTGCTGGATCTCGGCCGCGGGAGTGGTCGGTTTGCGACGCCGCGCGGCTTCGATGAAGTCGGTGTAGTCGTTGGCGAGCTCGAGCGCGGCCGCACCCTGCTTGGCGATGTCCTCGAGCGCCGTCATCGGCGTGCCCATGCACAACAGCAGTCCCGTGACTCTTCCGCGCAGCCAGAGTGGCTGGCAGGTGCAGCCGGGAAGGCGCTGATGCAGCCTGTCCTGGAAGGCCGGGAGTCCCTCGGGGACGATCTCCGGACCCAGTGCCGGCGGATCGGCGAGGTGGTCGGGGAACTCCTCTGAGCCGGCGAGCCGCAGGAGGTGCGAGCCGTCGATGTCAACGACGTAGAGCGCTACGGCGACGCCAGCGGCGCGTCGGGCCTCGGCGACGAGCTGATCGGGCACGAGGTGCGGAGGTACCTCGTCGAGGATGTGGGTCACCTCCAGCGCCAGCGGGCGGTCGCGCCCGAGCTGTCCCGGTGCACGGAACGGCAGGGTCGCGACCTGTGCGGGCACAGAGGACGGCAAGGCGTCCGCGCGTTCCTGCATGGCGCGCTGCAGCACCTCTCGGGTTGCGAAGTGGCGATACAGCGTCGATCGCCCGACCCCGGCGGCGGCGGCGATCTCGACCATGCTCATGCCGCGGTCGCCGCCCAGCGCTTCGGCCGCTGCAAGGATCCGCTCCCGGCTGGCGAGCGCGTCGGAGCGGAACGTGCTTGGAGGCTTCGTCGGCAGGCTCTGGGCGGGGGCGGGCACGTGCTCGCTCATCTGCCGCCGAAGGTACCCGGCCGCCGAGCTGTCGACCACCGGGAAGTCGGCTCGTCGAACTTGCACACGGTGTGCCGGTCAGCCGCGCGACTAGTCAACAGACTCCTCGGCGTCCCATCGCCCATCTCCCGCGGTCCCGCGCGACCCGGGCGCCTTCACACCGGCCGGCGGGCGAGCTCCTCGTAGCGCACCGGCCGCCCGCCCGCTTCGTCCAGGTGTGAGCGCAACAGCACCACGCCCGTCGGCTCGAGGTCGATCGCGGGCGCCACCGGGAGGTCGCGCGAGGCCGGCCGGCGGCGACCGCGCAGCCGCGCGAGCGTCACGTGCGGGCGGAACGGCCGGTGCTGCGGCGCGACGTCCATGAGGTCGCAGAGGTCGTCGTGCAGCGCCGTGAGCGCGGGCTGGTCGGCCACCGCCACGCTGAGCGCCCTTTCGCGCCACAGCACGCCGGCGGTGCGCACGCGCTCCAGGTCACCCAGCTCCAGCGCCTCGACCGCCGCGCGGGCCGCGTCGTGCGACGCACGCTCCCCGAGGAAGGCGAGCGTCAGGTGCTGGGCCTCCGGCGCCACGGGCCGCAGCGCCGGGTCGTCGCCGACAACTTCGAGCGTCCAGCTGAACAGCGTCTCGCGCGCGACCTCGCTCGGCGCGAGCGCGACGAAGAGCCTCACGCGGGCAAGCCGGCGTCCCCCTCCGGCGTCGCGACGACCGGCCCCTCGCCCGCGCCACTCTGGCCGATCGCCGCGGCGATGCGGTCGAGCACCTCGGGGGCGAGGCGCACCTCGCCCGCCCGCAGCCAGCCGTCGACCTGGCCGGGAGCGCGCGCGCCGACGATCGCACCGCTGACACCCTCCTGGTGCAGCGTCCAGGCGATCACGAGGTCGGCCATCGAGCACCCGAGCTCCTCGGAAATGGGCTCCAGGCGGGCGACAAGGTCGAGGTTGCGCTCGAAGTTCGGGCTCTGGTAGTCGTCGCTTCGGCGGCGCCAGTCGTCCTCGGCGAGTGCGTCGCGTCGCGGCGCGTCCCAGCGACCTGTGAGGATTCCCGCCTGCATCGGCGAGTAGACGATCACGCCGGTGTCGTGCACGGCGCACCAGCGCATCGTCGTGTCCAGCACGTTGCGGTTGATCAGCGACAGCGGCGGCTGCAGCGTGTCGACGTGGCCGATCGCCTCGCACCGCTCGAGGTGCCGGGCCTGGAAGTTGGAGATCCCGACGAAGCGGGCCTTCCCCGCGTCGCGCAGGCCGACCAGGGTCGCCCACGCCTCTTCGAGGGTGGTGCCGTCGGCCGGCGGCTGGTGAAGCTGGTAGAGGTCGATGACCTCGACGCCGAGGCGCCACAGCGAGTCGTCGACCTCCCTGGTGATCTGGGAGGCGTCGCGCCGGACGCCGTCCATCGGGTCGCCGCCCTGCGTCCACGTCAACCCGCACTTCGTGAACACGAGCGGCCGGTCGGCGTCGGGCAGTTCGCGGACCGCGCGGCCGACGACCTCCTCGCCGTGACCCAGCCCGTAGGCCGGCGCGGTGTCGACCCAGTTGATGCCGCTCGCGACGGCGTGGTGGATCGTGCGGACGCTCTCCGCGTCGTCCTGGGGGCCCCAGCCGAACGCCCACGGACCGCCGATGGCCCAGGCGCCGAGCCCCACGCGGGTGATCTCGAGCCCGGTGGAGCCGAGGGGGGTGGTGGTCAGTGCGGTGGAAGGCATGGCGGGCCTCCTACCCGTCGGGGCGGTGTGCCGACGCGCCCGCTCCAAGGGCCGCGCTACCGTCGCGCGGATGGGCCGACGCACCGGGTTGCTGCTTCTCGCAGGCTGTTCGCTGGCGTTGTCGGCCGCGCCCGCCGCGGCGCACTCAGACCCCCCGTCCGCCGAGGCCGTCGTCCGGCGGGGCGAACCGTCGGCCTCGAGCCGGGCGCAGGCGCTGATCCCGACGCGCAGCGAGCCGCCGCAGACCGCCGCGCCGCGCGCCCGGTGTGGCCCCGGCGCGCGGCCGGAGCCGAGCATCCAGGGCCGCGTGCCCGCCGGTGCGATCGCCTCGGGCGACGCCGAGCGCGGCTACTTCTGCAACCTGTCGCTGCTCGGCAAGGAGGGAACCCAGGGCGGCTACAAGGTCGAACGCTTCGTCGACGAGGCCGGGCACGAGTGCGCCTACTACGACACGACGCTGCTCTTCCCGACCAACGCACTGAGCGCCACGCTCAGCGCAACGCCCACCGGCGTGGCGGTGCTCGACCTGAGCGACCCCGCCAAACCCGTGCGTACCGCCACGCTCGTGACCCCGGCGATGCAGACGCCGCACGAGTCGCTGCTGGTCAACCAGGGGCGCGGCCTGCTCGCCGCCGTCATGGGCCACCCCGCCTTCGCCCCCGGCGTCGTCGACATCTACGACTTGAACGCCGACTGCCGCCGGCCGCAGCTGCTGTCCAGCGCGCCCGTCGGCCTGCTCGGCCACGAGAGCGGCTTCGCGTCCGACGGCAAGACGTTCTACGCGACGTCCATCTCCAGCGGGACGGTGACCGCCGTCGACGTCACGAACTCGCGGCGTCCCTCGATTCTCGGCGTCTACGACTATCCGTCGCACGGACTGACGGTCTCCGCTGACGGCAACCGCGGCTACGTCGCCGGCTTCGACGGACTCCGAATCGTCGACCTCTCCGAGGTCCAGGCACGCAAGCCGCGCCCCCGGGTGCCGGAGATCTCCAGTCTGGCCTGGGAGAACCTGACGATCCCCCAGGTCGCGCTCCCCGTGACGATCGGCGGCAAGCCGATGCTGATCGAGGTCGACGAGTTCTCCGGCCCGGTCGGGAGCACCCTCACCCCGGCCTCCAACGGCTCAGAGGTCGGCGCGGCACGGATCATCGACATCTCCGACGAGCAGGCGCCCAGGGTGATCTCGAACATGCGACTGGCGGTCCACCAGCCCGAGAACCGGGCCCAGCTGGCCGGCGATCCGGGCGCCCGCTCGCCCGCCCAGGGCTACGCGGCCCACTACTGCTCCGTCCCGTCCCCGGTCGACCCCGGCATCGTCGCCTGCTCGTTCATCGCCAGCGGACTGCGGGTCTTCGACATCCGCGATCCCTACGCGCCGAGGGAGCTCGCGTACTTCGTCGCCCCACCCGGCAACACGGGCGGCTCTCCGCTCCCGCTCGAGCGCTCGAACTACGCGATGAGCAGGCCGGCCTTCAACGTCGAGCGCGGGGAGATCTGGTACTCCGACGGCAACTCCGGCTTCTACGCGCTGAAGGTCGCACCGGACGTGTGGCCGTTCGAGGCGGCGAAGAGCACGGCGGGCCTGCCGAGCGCCCGCCGCTGCCTCAGTCGCCGGGCGTTCACCGTGCGCCTGCGCGCGCCGCGCGGCGCGAGGCTGCGCTCGGCCACCGTGAGAGTCGGCGGCAAGCGCGTGAAGGTGCGCCGCCGGGGCCGCCGCCTCACCGCACGGATCACCCTGGTGGGGATGAGGAGGGGCACCGTCGAGGTCAGCGTCGTCGCGCGCACGACCTCGGGCAGGGTCGTCCGCGAGATGCGGCGCTACCGGACCTGCACCCGGCGCCGCTGAGCGCGACCCGACCGACGCCGAGGGGGCGGATGCGGGGCCAGAGCACCCAGATCCGCCCCCTCGGGCTCCGCCGGACGGTGCTCGGCAGCCTTCAGAAGACCACGGTGCTGGCTCGGTCGCGCAGCACGCGGTCCTCGCAGTGCCACTGGACGGCGCGCCGCAGCACGGTCCGCTCGATGTCGGAGCCCAGGCGCGTCAGCACGTCGACGTCCGCCCGGTGGGTGACGCGGATGACGTCCTGCTCGATGATCGGGCCCGCGTCGAGCTCCTCGGTGGCGTAGTGCGCGGTGGCGCCGATGAGCTTGACCCCGCGCTGCTTGGCGCGCGCGTACGGATCGGCGCCGGCGAACGCCGGCAGGAACGAGTGATGGATGTTCAAGACGGGTGCGCCGACGTCGCGCAGGAAGTCGCCGCTGAGGATCTGCATGTAGCGCGCGAGCACCACGAGGTCGTAGCCCGCCAGCAGCTCGAGATGGCGTGCCTCCGCCTGGGGACGCAGCGCCCGGGTGTTCGGCACGTGGACGAACGGGACGCCGAAGCTCGCCACGGCGCCCGCGAGGTCCGGGTGGTTGGAGACGACGATGCCGATCGCGGCGTCCTCGAGCTCGCCGCGCCGCGCGCGCCACAGCAGGTCGAGCAGGCAGTGGTCCTCGCGCGAGACCATCAGCGCGACGCGCTTGGGCACCGAGGCCGGATGGATGCGCCAGCCGAGCGCCAGCGGCGCGGCGACCTCGCGGGCGAACGCCGCCCGCAGCCCGTCGAGGCGTTCGGCCAGACCGTCGAGGTGAAAGACCATGCGCAGGAAGAAACGCCCGTCCTCGGGGTCGGAGGAGAACTGGTCGGACTCCGTGATGTTCGCGCCCTGGGTGAAGAGAAAGCGCGAGACCGCCGCGACGACGCCCGGGCGGTCATCACACGTCACGACCAGGCGCCCCGCGTTCGCGCGCATGGCCGCGACGGTAGCTGCTGCTGGCTCCTGGGAGCCCGATGACGAACAGCCGCCTGGTCGCACAGGGCTGTACGGCGCTACATCAACCGACTCCTAGGCTCGAGCTCGGCATGACCACACCGCCCCACGACCACTTCCACAGCGCCCACGGGACGAGCATCAACCCGGCGCTGGAGGGCGTGCGCTTCTGCCCGCGCTGCGGCAGGGACGCCGACGTGGCGTTCCCCCGGTCGATCTCGTGCCCGCACTGCGGCTACGGCGCCTACTACAACCCGAAGCCCGTGGCCGGCGCGATCCCGCGCACCGCGGCGGGAGAGGTGCTCCTGCTCCGCCGCGGGTTCGCGCCCGGCAAGGGGCTGTGGACGTTTCCGGGCGGCTTCGTCGACCTGGGTGAGTCCACGGAGCAGGCCGCCGTCCGCGAGACGCACGAGGAACTGCGAATCGACGTGGAGCTCGGGCGCCTGGTGGGCGTCTACTCCCGGCCCGTCGACCGTGTCGTGCTCGTCGTCTACGAGGCGCGTGCGCTCGCGGAGCCGCAGACGACTCCCGAGGCGCCGGAGGTCCGCGCCTTCGCGCCCGACGCGATCCCGTACGACGAGCTGGCGTTCTGGAGCACCGCGGCAGCGCTCCGGGACCTCTTGAGCTAAGTGCTCCGGTTCGTAAGTTCCGTCGCAGGATCCGGGATGGATCGGCGCGCCGTGGCGTTCGGCGACGGTCCTGCTCGTACTGGGGGCGAATCCCAGCACTGAGAGAGTCGTCCCACGATTCGCTGCCGGCTCGTGGAACAACCAGCTAGCGACGGCGCGCCGTGCGGACGCAGCGCGCGACGCGGCGTCCCTTGACCCGCGTGACGCGGCGGACGGCGCCGCGGCGGCAGCGACGGGCCGCCGGACGAGCGGTGGCAGAGCGCGCAGAGGCGGCGGCCGGGGTGGCGGCCAGCCTCGCTGCCTGCACGGGCGGGCCTGCGTCGTCAGACAGGCGGACGCCGTAGTTGGCGACGTAGGTGGCCGCGGGCCGCGAAGAGCCTCCAGGGGAGCCCAGCGCGACGCCCACCCCCACCTCGGCGAAGTCCCGCGTGAGGATGTTCGCGCGGTGCCCCGGACTGCGCATCCAGGCGGCGACGATGCTGCGCGGCGTCCCCAGCGAGCCCTCGCCCCAGGCGAGGTTCTCACCGACGGAAAGCCAGTCGAGGTACCCAGCGAGGCGGACGGCGAGCACGGAGCCGTCCGGGCCGACGTGGCCGAAGAAACGCTCGGTGACCATGCGCTGGGCGTAGCCCTGGGCGACGGCCTCGAGGCGGTTCTCGGCCACCAGCCCGCCCAGCCCGGCCGCGGCGCGCTCGGCGTTGGTCAGGCAGACGACCGCCGCGCGGACCCCGGCGGCGTGGGCCGCGACCGGCTCGATGTCGGCGCCCGGGCAGTCCGCGGCCGCAGCGGGCGCCGCCAGGAGGAGGCCGGCCAGGAGGCCCGCGAGCGAGAGGCGGAGGCGCGGCATACACCGCTCATCGGCCGCCTCCGGGCCGGCTTGTCACCGCCCTTCGACGGGGTGGACGTTCATCCGAGCGCCGGCGGTCGACGGGTGGACGTTCGGTTCAGAGCGGCCGCAGACGGGGTGCGACGTTTCGTCCCGGCCTCCTCAGCCGATCTTCTTCAGGTCCACCGCGAAGACGAGCGTCTCACCGGGCTTGATCGTCTCGCCCGAGCCCTGCTCGCCGTAGCCGAGGTCCGGCGGGATGACCAGCAGGCGCCGGCCGCCGACCTTCATGCCGACGAGCCCCTGGTCCCAGCCGGGGATCACCATGCCTTGCCCGAGCGTGAACGGGAACATGTTCTCCTTGGTCTTCCAGGAGGAGTCGAACTCCTTGCCGGTGGAGTACGACACGCCGACGTAGCGGACGGTCAGCGGGTCGCCACTCTTGGCCGCCGGGCCCTCCCCCACGACGAGGTCCTTGACCACGAGCTTGTCGCCGGGCTCGCCCGCCGGCTTCGGGATGCCGGGCTTCTTGTCGAGGTCTTGGGCGTTGGCGATCGGCTCGACGGCCTTGCCCTCGCCGAACGCCTTCGCGGCATCCTCGACGGGGGCGGCCGGGGTGGTCCCCGTCGGCGCCGCCGCGGCGGACGCGCCCGTCTCCGAGCCATCCGGGATGCCGGCGTCCTCCAGCTCCTCGCCGCAGGCGGCGACGGCGAGCGAGAGGGCGGCGAGCAGGGCGACGGTCGGGCAGCGAAGTTCCATTGGCTCTGATGGTGCCAGGAGCGCCGCCGCGATGTCCCGCTCGCCCCTTCCGCGCCGGACGGCCCGCCGCAGTTCGCGAACGCCCCGGAGCCGAGGTAGCCGGTCGTGGCGGCGACCCCGGCGATCCTCACAGACGCCGATGGCGGGACCAGGATTCGAACCTGGGAACTCTGAGAGGCCTGGTTTACAGCCAGGTGCGTTTGGCCACTTCGCTATCCCGCCGGGCCGGGCAGGATAGCGATCGGCGCGCGGGCAAGCCGGTCCGCGCCCGGCTCGGGCGACCCGTCCTTCGCGGCGCGCCGGCCGCTCGGAGCCCTACGAGGCGTCCCTGAGCCGCTGGGCCTCCGGCAGCGATTCGAGCTTCTTCAGCGTGTGGTTCTCGATCTGACGGATTCGCTCGCGGGTCACGTTGAACGCGCGGCCGACCTCCTCGAGCGTGCGCGGGCGCCCGCCCGTCAGGCCGAAGCGCATCTCGATGACCTCGCGCTCGCGTTGGGGCAACGCGGCCAGTGCGCGATGCACGTTCTCCTTGCGGAGGTTGTCCGACGCCATGTCGAACGGCGAGATCGCGTTCTGATCCTCGACGAAGTCGCCGAGCTCGGACTCCTCCTCCTCCCCGATGGGCTTCTCCAGGGAGATGGGCTGCTGGCTCATCCGGAGGATGTCGCGCACCTCGCGCTCGGTGACCTCGAGCTCTGAGGCGATCTCCTCGGGCGTGGGCTCCCGGCCCAGCGACTGCACGAGCTGACGCTCGACGTGCACGACCTTGTTGAGCTTTTCGACCATGTGCACCGGGATGCGGATCGTGCGGCCCTTGTCGGCGATCGCCCGGGTCACGGCCTGGCGGATCCACCACGTCGCGTAGGTGGAGAACTTGTAGCCGCGGCGGTAGTCGAACTTCTCCACCGCGCGGATCAGGCCGAGCGAACCCTCCTGGATGAGATCCAGGAACGTCAGCCCGCGGCCGAGATAGCCCTTGGCGATCGAGACGACGAGGCGCAGGTTGGCCTCGACCATCTGCTGCTTGGCCACCATGTCGCCGCGCTCGATGCGCTTGGCGAGGCTGACCTCCTGCTCGGCGGTCAGCAACGAGACGCGGCCGATCGACCGCAGGTAGAGCCGCAGGGAGTCCAGCGACGGCTCGACGGTCAGGTCGATCTCGGGCTTCTTCGGGCCACCCTCCAGGGGCTGGCGGCGTGCCTGCGCGGCGTTCTCGACCTTCTCGTTCTCGCTCGTGGCGGGTTTGCCGTTGGCGCCCACCACGTCGATGCCGTGCTCGACGAAGTACACGTGCAACTCCTGGAGCTGCTCCTTGCTGACCTCCACCTCCTCGAGCGCAGTCGAGATCTGCTCGAACGTCAGGACGCCCTTCTCCTGACCGTCTGCGATGAGCGGCTTCAGCTCCTCCAGCTCGAAAATGGGTGCTTCGTCTGCCAACAGCACTTCGGTCTTCGCGCTCAACCCGGTCCTTCGCTCACGTCGTTTCGGAGCCGCCGGGCCTCTCCCGCCCGGTGGGCTCCCTCTCCAACTCATGGTCTTCTATCTGCATCTGCGCGACCGGGGGTCGCATGGGCTCGAGCGCTTTTCCTCACGTCAGGGAGGGGCTGCGGCCAAAACGGAGTGATAGCACACCGTCACGGCAGGCAAACCCATCGCGTGACCCTCGGGTCTGGGCGACTATGGCCCCGACGCCAAGCTGACGCAGCCGCGCAGGACCCCCTCGATCGGATCGACCTCCTTGGCGACGAGCGCGAACTCCGGTGTGCGCTCGTAGACGCGCATCGGCAGGTTCCCGTCGAGCGGCGGGCTCCCGCGCCCCGCGAGAACCAACAGGCGGTACTTCGTTCCCCGCAGAAGCACCGCGGTGTCCTCGCCCACGCGCGTTCGCGTCAGTTCGCGCACCGCGCCCGCGCCGATGTCCGAGCGCGGCTGCGCGCCGAGATCGGCGGAACTGCGCATGATCGCGGCCCGGCCGTCGACGACGCAGGCGCGCATCGTGTCGGGCACGGGATCCCGCGTGGAGCCGACTGCCAGCACGAAGGCGGCCCCCGCGGCCACCACCGCGCCGAGCGCCAGCGCCAGCGCCCACTTCACCCGAGCGCCTCGGCGCGTTCGGCCTTGCGCGCGTCGTGCTCACGCAGGCGCCGCCGCAGGCCCAGGAAGTAGTCCACGCCGGAGACGAGCGTGATGGCGACGGTCAGGTAGACGATCCCGTCGAGCCACAGCGGGGACCCGTCGACCGCGATGAGCAGGAAGACGCACACGACCTGCACGCATGTCTTTGCCTTGCCCCACGCCGCCGCCGGGACGACGACGCCCTGCTGGGAGGCCGCCATCCGGGTGGCGGTCACCGCGAACTCCCGGCCGATGATCACCATCGCCACCCAGGCCTGGACGCGCTCCAGCGATACGAGCGCGACGAGCGCCGCGAGGATCAGCAGCTTGTCGGCGATGGGATCCATGAGCTTGCCGAACGTCGAGATCGCGTCCGCGCGCCGCGCGAGGTAGCCGTCGGCGTAGTCGGTGACGGAGGCCAGCGCGAAGACGAACGCGGCCAGCAGGTCGCCGTTCGGGGTCTCCAGCAGGAGCGCGACGACGAGGACCGGGACCAGGAGGATCCGCAGGACCGTCAGCACGTTGGGCGCGTTTCGGGCCACAGGCGTCGCCAAGAATGTCAGGAGTTGATCGGCAGGCCATCCGCGCGGCTGGCGGCGCGGGTGATCCCGACGCTCGCCGCGACGACCAGGGCGATCGCCACGAGCTCGCGCGCACCGAGCGCCTGGCCGAGCACGACGAAGCCCGCGAGCGCCGCGACGCCCGGCTCGAGCGACATGAGCACTCCGAAGACGTTCGCGGGCATGCGGCGCAGCGCCTCGAACTCCAGCGAATACGGGATGACCGAGCTCAGGATCCCGACGGCGGCACCCAGGAGCAGCAGGCGGGGGTCCAGGAGCGCGTCGCCGCCCTCGAGCACCCCGGGCCCGAGGGGAACGAGGACGGCGACGATCATCGCCAGGGCGAGCCCCCGCCCACCCTCGAAGCCCGGCCCCGCGCGCTGGGCGAGCAGGATGTAGCCCGCCCAGCACGCCCCGGCGAGGAAGACGAACACGAGCCCGAGCGGATCGAGGGACCCGCCGCCCGGATCGGCCAGCAGCACGATCCCGCCCGCGGCGAGGGCCGCCCAGGCGAGGTCGGCTCGCCGGCGGGAGGTGGCCACCGCGACCCCGAGCGGCCCGACGAACTCGAGGGTCACGGCCACGCCGAGCGGCAGGCGCTCCAGCGCGAGGTAGAACGTGAAGTTCATCAGCCCGAGCACCAGCCCGAAGAGCGCCGCCAGGCGCAGCTGCGCCGGCGCGTAGGCGCGCGGATCCGGCCGCCAGAGTGCGAGGAGGATCGCCGCCGCGAAGGCGAGCCGCAGCAGGGTGGTCCCGCTCGGCCCGAGCTCGTCGAACAACGTCGCGGCCAGCGCCGCGCCGAACTGCACCGAGCCGATTCCGGTGAGCACCAGCGCGACGGGCGGGACCCGGTCGGTCGGGAGGGCAGCGGACGCGCTCACCGCTCCATCTTCACGCCCGGGCACGCGTCGAGGTCCTACCGTGCAGTCCCGCCACCACGAAGAGGAGAAGAGCGCATGAAGACCCGCACCCTCGGACCCGACGGACCCACCGTCTCAGCCCTCGGCCTGGGCTGCATGGGCATGTCGGACTTCTACGGCCGCCGCGACGACACCGAATCGCAGCGGACGCTCGACCGCGCGCTCGAGCTCGGCGTCACGTTCTGGGACACCGCCGACATGTACGGCCCGCACACCAACGAGCAGCTCCTCGGCCGGGCGCTCCGGGGCCGCCGCGACCGGGTGTTCCTCGCGACGAAGTTCGGCATCCAGCGCGACCCCGAGGATGCGCGCAAGCGCCAGATCAACGGCACCCCCGAGTACGTGCGCGCCGCGTGCGCGGCCTCGCTCGAGCGTCTGCAGACCGACCACATCGACCTCTACTACCAGCACCGCGTCGACCCGGACACGCCGATCGAGGAGACCGTCGGCGCCATGGCCGAGCTCGTCGCCGAGGGCCAGGTCCGCCACCTCGGCCTCAGCGAGGCGCGAGCCGACACGATCCGCCGCGCCCACGCCGTCCACCCGATCACCGCGGTGCAGTCGGAGTACTCGCTGTGGTCGCGCGACCCCGAGGACGAGGTCCTCCCGACCCTACGCGAGCTCGGCATCGCCCTCGTGCCCTACTCGCCGCTCGGCCGCGGCTTCCTCAGCGGCGAGATCCGCTCACTCGACGATCTCGAGGAGGGCGACTACCGCCGCTTCTCGCCGCGCTTCACCGGCGACAACTTCCAGAAGAACCTCGCACTGGTCGACGCGGTCTCGGCGCTCGCGGACGACAAGGGCGTGACGGCCTGCCAGCTCGCGCTCGCGTGGGTCCTGGCCCAGGGCGAGCACGTCGTCCCGATCCCGGGGACCAAGCGCGTGCGCCACCTCGAGCAGAACGCGGCGGCGGCCGACGTCGAGCTCACCGCGGAGGACCTCGAGCGGATCGGTGCGACGCTCCCGGAGCCCGCCGGCGCCCGCTACGACGCGGGCGGGATGCAGACGATCAACGGCTGACCCGCGACGCGGGCCGCGCTCACAGCCGGGCGACACCCTCGATCCACGTGCGGGTCGCCCCGGCGACCCACACGCTCCCCTCGGCGTCCTGGGTGACGTGCACACGACCCTCGCGGCCGAGCCGGGTTCCCTGGCGGGCCACGTAGGGCGCGGTGAGCCGGCCGGCGGCCAGGAGCCAGCCGGCCAGGGAGGCGTTGAGGCTTCCCGTCACCGGATCCTCGACGAGCACACCGTCCTGGGGAACGAAGGCGCGAACCTCGATCGCCGCGTCGGCTCCCGGCTCGCAGGGACCCGCCACGCCGAGATCGAAGGGGATGAAGTCGGTTGGATCGCCAGGACCCGTGCGGCGGACGCCAGCAGGACGGCCACCCACCCCGGCCCGTTGTCCGCCCACTGCGCGTCGACGATCTCGTCGCGCGCGATGTCCAGCGCCGCAGCGATCTCCTCGACGAGGTGCTCCGCGACCGGCCCCGAGCGCACGAGCGGGGGTGCCGCGAAGGCCAGCCCGTCCGGGGTGCGGCGGAGCTCGACCAGCCCGGCGCCGCACTCCTGCACGAAGCGGTCGCCGGGGCGGTCCCCGATCGCTTCAAGCCAGGCGTGGCACGTCCCGAGCGTCGGATGGCCGGCGAATGCCAGTTCGAGCGTCGGCGTGAAGATCCGCACGCGGTAGTCCGCGGCGTCGGTCGTCGGCGGGAGGACGAAGGTGGTCTCGGAGAGGTTCGTCCAGCGGGCGAACCGCTGCATCCCCGCCGCGTCGAGGCCGTCGGCGTCGAGCACGACGGCGACGGGATTGCCGCGGTGGGGCTCGGTGGCGAAGACGTCGACCTGGGCGAAGCGGCGTGCGCGCACCGTCAGGCCTTCAGCCGGCGGCCCGTGCTGAACAGCCAGGCGCTCCAGGCGACGACGGCCACCGCGAGCAGCCCCGTGATCGTGAGCGCGAGCACGGGGCTGACGTCGCTCTGGCCGAGGAAGCCGTAGCGCACCGCCTGCACGAGGTAGAAGATCGGATTGGCATGCGACACGTCGCGCCACGGGTCCGGCAGCACGTCGACGGAGTAGAAGACCCCGCCGAGGAACGTCAGCGGCAGGATCACGAGCGTGTTGACGAAGCCCGCATGGTCGAACGTCTGGGCGTAGATCCCGACGACGACGCCGAGCGCGGCGAACAGCGCCAGCGCGAAGCCGACCGCCGCGAGCAGCACGAGCGGCTGCTCGACACCGATGCCGACCGCCGGGACCGCAAGCGCGAAGACCCCGGCGCCGATCAGCACGGCGCGCACCACGCCGCCGAGCGTCAGGCCGACGAGCACCTCCCAGGAACGCAGCGGAGCGGAGAGGATGTCGTTGAGGTAGCGGTCGTTGCGGGCCTGGAACAGGCTCGTGGAGTTGTTCGCGTAGGCGGCCTGGGCCATCGCCATGATCATCAGGCCGGGGACGATGAACAGGTCGTAGTCCACGCCGCGCACGGGCGAGATGCGCCCGCTGAGCGCGAGTCCGAAGACGACGATGAACAAGAAGCTCGAGACGATCGGCGCGGCGATCGTCTGCGTCCACAGCTTGAGCACGCGCAGCACCTCGCGCTCGGCGAGCCACAGCATCCCGCGGTGGGCCTCCCCCCATCTCCTCACGCCGCCATCGCCTTGACGTAGACGCCGGCCAGCGAGTCGGCCGCGTAGGTCTGCCTGAGGTTGGCGGCCGTGTCGCGCGCGATGACCCGGCCGCCGCGCAGCAGCGCGATCTCGCGGCAGAGCTCCTCGGCCTCCTCGAGGTAGTGCGTCGTCAGGAGGATCGTCGTGCCGTGCGCGTGCAGCCGGCGGATGTACCGCCACAGCTCGATGCGCAGCTCGAAGTCGACTCCCGCGGTCGGCTCGTCGAGGATCACCAGGCGCGGCTCGTGCATGAGCGCGCGGGCCAGCAGCAGGCGGCGGCGCATCCCGCCGGAGAGCGCGGGCGCGCGGACGCCCGCCTTCGCGCGGAGGTCGAAGACGTCCATCATCTCCCGGGCGCGCGCACGGGCGGCGCGGCGGGTCATCCCGAAGTAGCCGCCGTGGTAGACGAGCGTCTCCTCCACGTCGAGGAAGCGGTCGAGGTTGACGTCCTGCTCGGCCAGGCCGACGGCACGGCGCGCGGCCATCGTGTCGTGCGCCATCCCGAAGACGCTGATCTCCCCGCCCGTGAGGCGGATGAGGTTGCAGACCGCGGAGATCAGCGTCGTCTTGCCCGCGCCGTTGGGCCCGAGCAGGCCGAAGAAGTCGCCGTCGGCGATCGTCAGGTCGACGCCGTCGAGTGCCTGGAACCGGCCACCGACCGCGTCGTAGGTCTTCGTCAGGCCGGTGAGGCGAAGGGCGGGGGCGGCGAGCACCCGATCCAGGCTAGGACGCGGTGAGTCGACTCGGTCGGGCTTTTTGGCAGGATCCCGCGATGCCCGAGCCGCGCCCCAAGCTTCCCGACGCGATCACCGCCTGCCTGTTCGACATGGACGGCGTGCTGACCCGCACGGCGACCGTGCACGCCAAGGCGTGGGCCGAGGCCTTCGACACGCTGCTGCGCCAGCGCGCGCTGCACGGCCCCGCGTTCGTGCCCTTCGACCCGAAGGCCGACTACACCGCCCACGTCGACGGCAAGCCGCGCGAGGACGGGGTGCGCGACTTCCTCGCCTCGCGCGGGATCACGCTGCCGGAGGGCAGCCGGGAGGACCCGCCCACGGCCGAGACCGTGCACGGGGTCGGCAACGCGAAGAACGTCAAGCTGCTCGAGGTGCTCAAGCGCGACGGCGTGGAGGTCTTCGAAGGATCGGTGCGCTTCGTCCACGCGGCGCGCGCCGCGGGGCTGCGGACCGCGGTGGTCTCCTCGAGCGCGAACACCGTCGCGGCGCTCACCAGCGCGGGCATCCTCGAGCTCTTCGAGGAGCGCGTCGACGGGACGACGATCGCTGCGGAGGGGATCCGGGGCAAGCCGGCGCCCGACACGTTCGTGCTCGCGGCCAAGCGTCTCGGGCTGTACCCCGCGGACTGCGCGGTCTTCGAGGACGCGCTCGCGGGGGTGGAGGCCGGGCGTGCCGGGAGCTTCGGCTGGGTCGTCGGCGTCGACCGCGCGGGGCACGCCGACGCCTTGCGCGAGCACGGGGCCGACGTCGTCGTCGGTGACCTCGCGGAGCTCCTGCCGTGAGCGCGCCCGACGCACCGTGGCCCGTCGAGCCCTGGGCGGTGCGCGAGCCCGAGCTCAACCTCGACCAACTCGCGCGCACCGAGTCGGTCTTCGCGCTCTCCAACGGCCACCTCGGACTGCGCGGCAACCTCGACGAGGGCGAGCCGCGCGGGATCAGCGGCACCTACGTCAACGGCTTCTTCGAGTCCTTCCCGCTCTCCTACGGCGAGTCGGGCTACGGCTACGCCGAGGACGGGGAGTCGATCGTCAACGTCCAAGACGGCAAGGTCATCCACCTCATGCTCGAGGACGAGCCCGTGGACGTCCTGCGCGGAACGGTGCTGCACCACGAGCGGGTGCTCGACTTCCGCTCGGGGGCGCTCGACCGGGAGATGCACTGGCGCTCGACCTACGGTCGCGAGGTGAAGATCCGCACCCGCCGGCTGGTCTCCTTCACCCAGCGGTCGGTTGCCGCGATCATCTACGAGATCGAGGCCGTCGACCGGCCCATGCGCATCGCGCTGCAGTCCAACCTCGTGGCCAATGCCCCGGCGCGTGAGGAGACCAAGGACCCGCGCAAGGGCAAGGACCTGGGCGCCGTCCTCCAGGGCCGCCTCGCGCGCGGCTTCGAGCTGCGCGCGGTGCTCGCGCACACCACGCGCACCAGTGGGCTGACCTGCGCCGCCGGCATGGAGCACGTGATCGAGGGCGCGAAGGATCTGCACACCGCGGTCTACGTCGAGGACGACCTCGCGCGCGTGACGATCTCCTGCCAGCTCACGCCGGGCCGGCCCATGCGCTTCGTGAAGTTCATGGCCTACCACTGGAGCTCCCGCCAGTCGCCCGAGTTCCTCCGCGACCAGGTCACCGCCAGCCTGGCCAACGCCTACGCGGAGGGCTGGGAGGGACTGCTGCGCGACCAGCGAACGTTTCTTGATCGCTACTGGGAGAAGGCGGACGTCACGCTCGAGGGCGACCCGGCGGTGCAGCAGGCGCTGCGCTTCTCGCTGTTCCACCTGCTCCAGGCGGGCGCGCGCATCGAGGGGCGCGCGCTCGCGGCCAAGGGGCTCACCGGCCCGGGCTACGACGGCCACGCGTTCTGGGACACCGAGACGTTCGTGCTGCCGTTCATGACCTACGTCATGCCGGAGGTGGTGCGCCACGCGCTCGTCTGGCGCCACTCGATCCTGGATCTCGCGCGCGAGCGTGCCAGGCTGCTCGGCTTCGGCGGGGCGACGTTGCCGTGGCGCACGATTCACGGCGAGGAGTGCTCGGGTTACTGGCCGGCGGGCTCGGCCGCGCTGCACATCAACGCCGACGTCGCCGACGCCGTGCGCCGTTACGTCGACGCGACCGGAGACGACGAGTTCGCCGAGCAGGAGGGGGGCGAGCTGCTCGTGGAGACCGCCCGTCTGTGGATCAGCGCCGGGTGCTACGACCACGCCGGCAACTTCCGCATCGACGGCGTGACCGGACCCGACGAGTACTCGGCGCTGGTGGACAACAACGTGTTCACGAACCTCGGCGCGCAGACCAACCTGCGCGCCGCCGCCGAGATCGCCGCCCGGCTTCCCGGGCTCGCCGAGCGCCTGGAGGTCTCCCCGGAGGAGCTGCAGCGCTGGCGCGACGCGGCCCGGGCGATGTACGTCCCCTACGACGAGCGTCTCGGCCTGCATCCTCAGGATCAGGGCTTCCTGCTCCACGACCCGTGGGACTTCGCCGGGACGCCCCCGGAGAAGTACCCGCTGCTGCTGCACTATCCCTACTTCCAGCTCTACCGCCGTCAGGTGATCAAGCAGGCCGATCTCGTTCTCGCGCTGCATCTGCACTCCGACGCGTTCACCGCGGAGCAGAAGCGTCGAAACTTCGACTACTACGAGGGGCTGACGGTGGGTGACTCGTCGCTGTCGGCGTCCACCCAGGCGATCATGGCCGCGGAGGTCGGCCACCTCGACCTCTCCTACGACTACCTGCGCGAGGCCGCCTTCGTCGACTTGCACGACCTGCACCACAACACCGGCGACGGGCTCCACATCGCGTCGCTGGCCGGCGCGGTGCTCGCGGTGACCAACGGCTTCGGCGGCATGCGTGACTCGGGCGGGCTGCGCTTCTCCCCCCGGCTGCCGACCGACGTGCCCGAGGCGTCGTTCGCGGTGACCGTCCGCGGGGCGCGAATGCGCGTGCGCATCGACCAGGAGCGGGCCCGGTACGAGCTCGAGACGGGCGACGAGCTCGAGTTCCACCACTGGGGTGAGGCGGTGCTGCTCGAGGCGGGCACGCCGCTCGAACTGCCGACCCCAGCCGTGGAAGACCTCCCGCGTCCGCAGCAGCCCCCGGGGCGCGGCCCCGCGCCGCGCGACGGCTAGGGTCTGTCGATGCCTCTCGTTCCCATGGTGGTCGAACGCTCCGCCCGGGGGGAGCGCGAGTTCGACATCTTCTCCCGGCTGCTCAACGAGCGCATCGTCTTCCTCGGCAGCCCGGTGGACGACCAGGTCGCCAACCTCATCGTCGCGCAGTTGCTGCACCTCGAGAGCGCGGATCCCGACAAGGACATCTCGCTCTACATCAACACCCCGGGCGGGTCCATCTACGCCGGCCTCGCGGTCTACGACACGATGAACTTCATCAAGCCCGACGTCGCGACGATCTGCTGCGGGATCGCCATGTCGATGGGCTCACTGCTCCTGGCGGGCGGGGCTGCGGGCAAGCGCATGGCGCTCCCGAACTCGCGGATCCTCATCCATCAGCCCTCCGCGGGCTTCGACGGGCAGTCGTCGGACATCGAGATCCACGCCCGGGAGATCCTCAAGACGCGCGGGCGCGTCGACGAGATCTACGCCAAGCACACCGGCCGGCCGGTCGACGAGGTCCACAAGGACATGGAGCGCGACCGCTTCTTCAAGTCCGAGGAGGCCATGGAGTACGGCCTCATCGACAAGGTGCTGCACAGCCACTAGTCGGACCTCCCGCGGTTCTCAGATCGGCGCTCCGTCCTTCGCGGCGACGATGCGCTCGACGAGCTCCTCCGGCTCGAGCTGCTCGGTGGCTCCGCCCACGCGGGGCCGCACGGCGCTCGACAGGCGCGCGGCGAGGTCCGCGCGCGCGTTCGGGTCCAGGCCGCCGCGGCGGGCGAGGAACGCGCGCAGCGCACCGAGGTCCTCGGCGGTCACGGCGGTGACGTCGAGCGGGCCGACGGCCCCGGCGAGCGGGAGGAACGGGGCCGTGGGGATGCCGCCGGGCGCGGCCGCGGAGAAGGTCGTCTGCAGGCTCCGGCCACCCGCCTCGTTGATGACGATCGTGCTTCCGGCGAGGTCGCCCAGGCGCTGGTTGCGCCGGGTGACGAGAATGCTGACCATGCCGGGCAGGTAGGCGAGGAGCAGCCCGTCGACGAGCCGCACGACATTGCGGATCGCGCTCGAAAGCGGGTCCACCGCGCGGCCGTCGGCGCGCAGCACACGGAGGCGGGTCACCCGCTTGCCGGGAGTGCGGCCGGCGGCGAGCACCTCGAAGGCGATGTCGTAGCCGATGTAGATCGCCAGCGAGGCGACCGAGAGGATGATCGCACCAAGCTCTGAGAGCATCGCGCCGACCAGGAAGACCGCCAGGAGCAAGACGACCTTGAGCACGAGGTCGATCAGCGCGGCGGTGAAGCGCGAGCCGAGGCCGGCGAGGACGAGCTCGACCTGCACGCCCTCCGGCGTGGCTATCGCGAGCCGGTCCTCGTAGTCGTGCACCCGCCCGCAAGCTACAACTCATGGGGTGCGGCTGCAGCGCTTCGAATCCGAGCGACGCCCAGGGTGGGTCGCCCTCGAGGCGCTCCTGGTCCGCGCGCGGGGCAAGCCCGGCGCACTCGGGGCCGACGGCGTCCGGGAGCTCGGAGCGCGTTACCGCGAGGCGGCGGCCGACCTCGCGCTCGCGCGCCGCGCGTTCCCGGCCGAGCCGATCACCCCGGCGCTGGAGGCGCTCGTGGCGCGCGCACGCCAGGCCGTCTACGCCGAGGCAGGACCCGCGCGCTCGCCCCGGCGCTTCTTCACCACCGGGCTCTGGCGGGCGATCGCCGGGCTCGGCCCGTTCCTGGCGGTCTCCGCGCTCCTGTTCTTCGGGACGATCGGCCTCGGGATGCTGTGGGGTGCCACGGATCCCGACGCCGCGCGCGGCATGGTCCCCGGTGGATTCCTCGACGCGGCCGATCCGCCACGGGGCGACCGCGGGCTCACGGCGGCCGAAGCCGGCGCGTTCTCCAGCCAGATCTTCGTCAACAACATCCGCGTCGGGCTGCTCGTCTTCGCCGCCGGCATCCTGTTCGGCGTGGGCGCGGGGCTGCTGCTGATCTACAACGGGCTGATCATCGGGGCGCTGCTCGGCGTCGCGCTCGAGGTGGGCACCCTCTTGGACATCCTGCGCCTGATCACGGCGCACGGCGTGCTCGAGCTGTCGGGCATCGTGGTCGAGGGGGCCGCGGGCCTCGCGCTGGGCTGGGCGCTGGTCGATCCCGGGCGCCTGACGCGCCGCGCGGCGCTCGCCGCGCGGGCCCGGCCGGCGATGGCGGTGGTGCTCGGGCTCGTCCCGTTCACCGTGCTGGCGGGCCTCGCGGAGGGCTTCGTGTCCCCGGCGGGCGCGTCGTGGGCGACGGTGCTGGCGGTGGGCTTCGGCCTCGGCTTCGCGTTCTGGGGGCTGGTGGTGTGGCGTGGGCTTCTCACTCGTGACGCTCGCAGCCGGGGGCTTGGGCAACCCTGACCGTGTTCGTGGTCGATTCTGCCCAAGCCCCCCGCTG
>CADCVR010000080.1 GCA_902806205.1 uncultured Solirubrobacteraceae bacterium
CCGGCTGCGTCGGCGACGCCCCGCCGGGTGCAAGCAGCCCGACGACCCCGGATCGGCCGGCCACCGCCCGCGCCGCGCCGCGCGCGATCGCCCCACCGCCGCCCGCCGCGGTCGCACCTCCGCGGCTGGAGCCCGCCCGCTGCCCGGCCGGCGCCGCACCGGACTGCACCGCCCACACGGGAATCGTGCTTTCCATCGAGTCCGACGACCCCGACGGGGACGGCGACCTCCACGTCATCGCCACCGGCGGCTCGGTCAGCGGTCCGGGCGTCACCGTCTTCGACGTCTCCGGCGGCCTCCGCCCGGCCCGGGACCCGCGGCCCGGTGACCGGGTCACCGGCGCCGGACCGGTTCATCGCGGCAGCTTCGGCCAGCGCCAGATCGAGGTCACGACCTTCCGGGTGGCTCCCGTGGCGACGTAGCCGCCGGATCCGAGGCGGGTGCGACGCTCGCGGGCCCGGCCGCCGGGTCATCCCGCGGACGCCTCGGCGCCATCTGTCGTCGCTCACCGAGACGATCCCTCAAGGACGCTCCTCATTCGGCCGAACGGTGGGTATGGCCACGACCGTGGACGCCCGCCCAGCCGCGGATGCGGATAGATCTGCGCAGCTCAGGATCATGGAGCGAGCCGCCGCGACCGCGCGCGAGATGCTGGGGATGGACATGTCCTACATCGCCGACACCCGCGCGGGTCTGCAGGACTACATCTGCGTGACCGGCGACGCGGCGTCGTTCTCGGCCGCGGTCGGAGAGGCAGTCCCGCTCGAGGGCACCTACTGCGAACTGCTTCTGGGCGGAAGGCTCGACAACCTCGTCCGGGACTCCAGTCGCGAGCCCCTCGTCGCTGATTTGCCGATCACCGTGGACGGCGGGATCGGGGCCTACATCGGCGTTCCCATCGTGCTCTCCGGTGGCGAGACGTACGGGACGTTCTGCTGTCTGAACCACGAGCCGCTGCCGGAGCTTCGAGCCCGCGACGTCCGGTTCCTTCGAGTTCTGGCCCAGCTCGTGGCAGACCAGCTCGACGAGGAGCACCGCCTTCGGGAGGTCCGCCGTCTCGAAGTCGCTGCGGGCAGCGTCGGGGCGCTGCTCGCCGCCCTCGCGGCCCGCGACGGCTACACCGAGGAGCACTCGACCGCCGTCGTGGAGCTGGCGCTCGTGGTGGGGCGCCACCTCGGCCTCGACAGCGCCGCGCTGGCCGATCTCGAGTACGCGGCCCTGCTCCACGACATCGGCAAGCTGGGCGTCCCCGACGCGGTGCTCCGTAAGCGGGGGCCCCTCACCGCCGAGGAGTGGACGGAGATGCGCCGCCACCCCGAGATCGGTGAACGCATCATCGCCTCGATGCCCGCGCTGTCGCATCTCGCCCCCGTCATCCGCGCCGAGCACGAGCGGTGGGACGGCGGCGGTTATCCGGACGGCCTCGCCGGCGAGCAGATCCCCCTCGCGTCGCGCATCGTCCTGGCCTGCGACGCCTACCACGCCATGACCTCCGATCGCCCGTACCGAGCCGCGCTGTCACCCGGCGAGGCAGCCGCGGAGATCGAGCGCAACGTGGGCACCCAGTTCTGCCCTCTGGCCGCCTCGGCGGTGCTCTGCGTCGTCGCGAGCCCGCTCCCTGAAACGACCTGAGCCGCCACGCTCTCCGGCGCCAATCGGTGGGACCGGATCGGGGTCCCGCCGGTACGCTCTGCCCCCGGAGGGGTGGCAGAGCGGCTGAATGCGCCAGTCTTGAAAACTGGAGTGGGTTCACGCCCACCGCGGGTTCGAATCCCGCCCCCTCCGCTGCCTGCGCCGAACGGTCACGTGCCGGTCGCCGACGTTTCGTAGTCTCGGACGATGGCCAGCACAACGGAGGAGCTCGAGAGGCGGTCGGCGGCCGGCGCGACGCGGACCTTCGCCGACGACGAGGCGCTGCTCGGCGCCGTGCTCGAGCAGATCATCCGGGCCACCGAGGGCGACGAGATGCTGGCCCTGCACGAGCAGACCGTCGACCTCGGCCGCCGGCTGCACGCCGGGGATGCGTCCGCGGCCGACGAGCTGGCCGAGCTCGTGGCGGAGCTGTCGCTGCACGATCTGCAACTGCTCATCCGGTCGCTCTCGGGCTGGTGCCAGCTGATGAACCTGGCCGAGGACAGCGAGCGTATCCGGCGCCTGCGTACCCGCGAGCTGCTGGACGCGCCGTCGCCGCGCCGCGGCTCCCTGGGCGACGCGGTGCAGCTGCTGGCCAACTCCGGCGTGAAGGCCGAGGAGCTGGCCGAGCTGCTGGGGGGCGCGGAGATCCGGCTCGTCATGACCGCGCACCCGACCGAGGCGCGCAGGCGCGCGACGGTGGCCAAGCAGGCGCGCATCTTCGCCGAGCTGCGGACGCTGGACGAGCGCCGGCTGACCGGGGGCGACGTCGCGATGGCGCGCGAGCGGCTCGGCACCACGGTCCAGGAGCTCTGGGGCACCGACGAGGTCCGCACTGTCTCCACCACCGTCGACGACGAGGTGCGGGCGGGCCTCGTGTACTTCACCTCCACCCTCGCCGAGATCGTCCCGACGATCTACCGCGAGATGGAGCGCGCCGTGGCCGAGGAGTTCCCTCAGAGCACGACGCGGATCCCCGCGCTGCTGACCTTCGGCTCGTGGATCGGCGGCGACCGCGACGGCAATCCCAACGTCACCTCCGAGGTGACCGCGCAGACGCTCGAGGCCAAGCGGACGGCGTGCCTGCGCTTCCTGCAAGACCAGGCCAACCTCCTGGCCACCCGGATCTCGCTGTCCGGCCGCCTGGCCGGGGAGCCCGACGAGCTGGCGTCGCTCCTCGCCGACGGCGACGAGCGCTTCCCCAACCTGGCGCGTGACCTTCGCCGGCGGTTCCCCGAGTCGCCGTACCGCCGGGTCTTCGCGCTCGTCGCACGCCGGCTGCGCGCCGCCCGGCGCGGCGAGCCGGAGGGCTACGCCCAGCCTTCCGAGCTGCTCGACGACCTGCGCGCCGCCGACCGCGCGCTGCGCCGGACCGGCAACTCGTTCGTGGCCGACGGCGAGCTGCACGACCTCATCCGCCAGGTCGAGGTCTTCGGCTTCCACTTCTCGCGGCTGGACATCCGCCAGCATGCGGACCGTCACCGCGCCGCCCTTGCCGAGATCCTCACCACGCTCGATGTCGAAAAGAGCTACGCGGAGCTGCCCGAGGAGCAGCGGGTGGCACTGCTCGCCCGCACGATCGCCGACCGGCGGCCGGTCATCCCCTCCGACATCTCGGGCTTCTCCCCCGAGACGCAGGAGGTGGTGAGCACCTTCAGGATGCTGGCCTTGCTGCTCACCGGCGCCCACGCCGACGCGGTGCAGTCCTACATCGTCTCGGGCACCGCGGGACCCGCGGACCTGCTCGAGGTGCTGCTGTTGATGAAGGAGAGCGGCCTGTCCCAGGCAGGCGGCGAAGGCGCGATGCTGCGCATCGTCCCGCTGTTCGAGGCGGGTGACACGCTGGCCGGTGCGGCGGAGACGATGCGCACGCTGCTCTTTGAGCCCGTCTACCGCGCGGCGTTGCGTTCCGTGGGCGACGAGCAGGAGGTCATGGTCGGCTACTCGGACTCCAACAAGGACGTGGGCTACGTCGGCGCGGGCTGGGGGGTGTACCGCGCGCAGCTGCAGCTCGCCGACCTCCTGCGCGAACGCGGCGTCGCGTGTGCCTTCTTCCACGGTCGCGGCGGCGCCGTGGGGCGCGGGGGTGGACCCAGCAACGTGGCGATCCTCGCCCAGCCCGCCGGCACCGTGGACGGCCGGCTGAAGGTCACCGAGCAGGGTGAGGTCCTGTCGGCCAAGTACTCCAGCACCGAGATCGCGCATCGCGAGCTGGAGCTGACGGCCAGCGCGGTGCTGGCCAGCACCCGCCTGTGGCGCTCGATCGGGCAACCGCCACGTCTCGCGGCGTACGAGGAGGTCCTCGAGGAGATGGCGCGGTGCTCGTCGGTGGCCTATCAGGAGCTCGTGTACGGCGACCCGGCCTTCGCCTCGTTCTTCCACGCCGTCACGCCCGTCGACGAGATCTCGCGCTTGCAGCTCGGCTCGCGGCCGGCCAAACGCCGCAGCGGGCAGCGCATCGAGGACCTGCGCGCGATCCCGTGGGTGTTCTCCTGGACCCAGTCGCGGGTCATGCTGCCCGCCTGGTTCGGCTTGGGAATCGCGCTCGAGGCGGCGCGTGAGCAGGTGGGCATCGACCTGCTGCGCGACATGGACACCGACTGGCCGTTCTTCGCCGCGCTGCTCTCCAACGCCGAGATGGCGTGCTCGAAGGCGGACATGGTCATCGCCGGCCGGTACGCCGGGCTCTGCGAGAACGACGACGTGCGCGAACGCATCTGGCCCGTGCTGGAGCGCGAGTTCGAGCGCACCTGCCGCGAGCTGATCCTCGTCAACGGCGGGGAGCGCCTGCTCGACCGCGAGCCCGTGCTGCAACGCACGATCGAGCGGCGCAAGCCCTACGTGGATCCATTGTCGTTCATCCAGCTCGAGCTTCTGCGCCGCCTGCGCTCCGGTGCCGGTGAGTCCGCGAAGTCCGACGAGGAACTCGCGCGGGCGAGCTTCCTGGCCATCAACGGGATCGCCGGGGGGCTGCGGAACACGGGGTGATCCGGTCGCGACGCCGACAAGCGCTTCGAGCATCAGAGCGGCCCGGCGGGGAAACCGCTCTGTCTTCGAACAGACTGCCGAGGCCGCGACGGCGTCAGACTCGAGCGCATGTGGATCGAGTCCTTCCCGGGTCGCACGTTGCGAGAAGCGTGGCTCTACCTCACACCCGACGAGGCCCGGGAGCTGCGGGGCGCGCTCGACGCCTGGGCCGCCGACGACCCGGTCGGCTCCGAGTGGCGCACGCAGATCACGGACTCCGACCGCCAGCTCACGCTCCTGGTCAGCCCCGACGTCGGAACCGAAGCCTTCCCGCGCCGGTTCCACATCTAAGTCGTTCACGACACTCCCCGACGACGCCCGCAGCGCGCGATAGGCTGGCCCGACCGAGATGAGCGAGAGCCTCAGCCACGACGCGGTCGTCGCCGCACTCCAGGAGCGGCTGGGTGACTACTGGACGGTCACGGTGCGATCTGCGACCCCCGACGCACCGCTCATCGCCATGTTCAGCGGCGCCCTGCAGAAGGCCGAGCCCAAGGACGACGCTCCGCCCGGTGAGACGGACTTCGTCTGGTACGTCGGTGAGGGCAACAGCACGTTCGGTGCGTTCACCATTCCGCTGCAGGGCTTCCGCAAGGCGCAGTGGGAGCCGACGCACAAGGGCCCGAGCCTCATGGTCCAGTCCTCCAACGTGCTCATCGCGCTGTTCCCGCGGTCCGCCCGCGAGGAGTGACCCCCGGCGATAGGCGGCCGCTTGCCGGCCTTGTGCGTTTCAAGCGGCGGGCGGCCCGCCGAGCAGCAGGGTGTCGACGAGCAAGAACGTCGCGACAAGACCCACGACGACGGCGAACGCCCGGCCGAGGGTCGCCTGCGGGAGGCGCTGGGCGACCACGGTGCCGGTCAGGGCCCCGGCGGCGGTCGCGACCGCCAAGGAGGCGGTGACGGGCACGTCGATGTCCGCGTCTGCGACGAGGTGGCTGGCCAGCGCCACCAGGCCGGAGAGCGTGATGATCACCAGCGAGGTGGCGACCGCCCGCCGGAAGCAGACGCCGAGCCACACGGCGAGGACGGGGACGATGAGAAAGCCTCCGCCGACGCCGAAGAAGCCGGTGAGCACGCCGACGAGCGCACCGGCGACGACGATGCGGCCCGGCGGAGCGGCGGGGCAGCCGGCGACCAGGTCGTCGGTGGGGGTGCCGGCGCGGTGCCACGTGGCGCCGGCCGCTGCGAGCATCACCGGGACGAAGCCCAGGATGAGCGTCTTCGGGCCGACGGCGGTGTTGGCGACCGTGCCGAGGACGCTCCCGGCCGCGGCCGGGGCGCTGAAGGTCAGCGCGATGCGCCAGCAGACGTGGCCACGGAGCGCGAGCGCGCCGGCGCCGATGCCGGCCGCGATCGCGACGACGATCAGCGACGCGGTCGAAGCCCGCCCGACGCCCGCGCCCAGGACGTAGACCAGGACGGGAAGCGCCAGAATGGCCCCGCCGCCGCCGACGGTTCCCACCACCAGGCCGATCACCAGCCCGAACGGGATGGCGAGCAGCTCCGGAGCGATGTGCATGCGCTGGGAGGATCCTGGAAAATGGTCAGACCCGGGCCGCCGCACGTCGAGCACCAGAACCGGCCCGGCCGCACCCCCGCAGGTTCACCAAGACTGCGCCCCGCCCTGGGTAGGAGCTTCACCGTGTTCCGCCCGGCGGTCAAGACGAAGCGCTCGGGCGAGTCCGTCAAGACGATCGTCGTGGGAGCCGGCCACAACGGGCTGGTCTGCGCCTGCTACCTGGCACGGGCCGGCCATGAGGTCCTCGTCCTCGAGCAGTCCGACAAGGCCGGCGGCGGATCGCGGACCGACGAGACGGTGCCGGGCTTCCGCTTCGATACGCACTCGGCCGCGCACAACATCATCAACATGACATCGATACCGCGCGAGCTCGACCTCCCGGCGGCGGGCCTCGAGTACCGCGAGATGGATCCGTTCGCGGTGGCGATCTTCGAGGACGGACGGCGGGTGCGCTTCCACCGCTCCGTCGAGCAGACCGTCGCCTCGATCGCCGCGACCGACCCCCGGGAGGCCGAGCGCTACGGGGTGTTCATGCAGGACGCGCTGCCGCTCGTGGCCAGCGCGACCGTGGGGCTCCGGGGCGGTGGAATCGACCGCCGGGCCGTCGGGCGGCTCGTCCGCAACGCGCCCGGCATCCTACGGCTCGTGGGCCGTCGCCGGCTCGGGCTGGCCGGCGAGCTGCTCGGCTCCTACGAGCGGGTGCTCACCGCCAACCTCGGCTCCGACCTCACGCGCGGACCCGTCGGCGCCTTCGCCGCGCACGCGGGCGCGAGTCCGCTGCAGGCGGGCGGCGCCTTCTTCGGCCTGTGGCAGGCGGCCTACCACCTCTACGGGCAGTGGCACGCCGCCGGCGGCTCGCAGGGGCTCATCGACGCGCTGGAGCTCCGGCTGCGGTCCCAGGCCGGCACGGTCCGCTGCGGCGCACCCGTCGCCCGCATCGAGCGGGCCGCGGGTCGCGTCCGCGCGGTCGTCCTCGAGGACGGCGAGCGCCTGGAGGCCGACGCGGTCGTGACCGCCATCGATCCGCGCTCCGCGCTCCTCGGGCTGCTCGACCCGCCGCTGGGCGGCCGGGCCGGCGCCGACCTGCGCAGCGCGCACTCCGCCAACAGCGTCCAAGCGCTCGTGCACGTCGCGACGAGCCGGCTGCCGCCCTACCGCGACGCCCTGCCCGGCGACTGGAACGGCCTGCAGAGCTACGTCGACTCCCTGGAGGCGCTCGGCCGGTCCTTCGCCGCCGCCGACGCCGGCCGCCTGCCGCCGGCGCCGGCCGCCGCCTACGCGTTCACGCCCTCGGCCATCGACGACGCGCTCGCCCCGCCCGGCCACCACACGGTCTACCTCGCGTGCCCCGCGGCGCCCTTCCGGATCGACGGCGGGTGGGACGCCGCCGGGCCCGCGCTCGTCGCGGATCTCCTCGACCAGGTGGAGGCGCGCGCGCCGGGGTTCCGGGACTCGATCCTCGCCACGGCGATCCAGACCCCGGAGCAGATGGAGCGCCGCCTGCGCTGGCCGGGGGCACACCCCATGTACCTGGACGTCACGCTCGACCAGCTCGGCCCGCTGCGCCCCACCGCGGCGCTGGCCGGCCACCGCGTCCCGGGGATCGGCGGCCTCTACGTCAGCGGCGCGGGCACCGCACCGGTCGGCGGCGTCGCCGGGGCACCCGGCCGCGCCGCCGCCCGGGCGCTGCTGGATGACCTCAACCGGGCCGCGTAGACGTTCAAGAGCCCGGGTCCGCGCCGCGCCGCGCACCCGCCGGCCCGCCGCTGGGCGGGTCAACGCTGGGCTGGTCGGAGAAGCGCTGGGCCTCGAAGAGCATGAGCACCGCGCCGACGTTCGCCGGCGGCGGGGCGCCCTCCCCGCCGGCAAGGCGCTCGGCCGCCTGCGCGGCGACCGACTCCATGCTGGCCAGCAGCGTCGAGAAGGCGTCCGACAGCTCCTTCCACCCGCGCTCGTCGAGCTTGAGCGCGGTTCGGGAGACCACCGCCTCGCCGCGATCGAAGCCACCCGCCGCCGCGGCGATGCGGCAGTAGTCGAGGATCTGCAGGAGCGTCGCGTCGGTCATGGCCTGCTTGGTGACCGGTGACGCGTTCTCCCAGGCCTCGCCGGAGACCCGGGGCCGCGGGACGGCCTTGTAGTGGTGCTCCACGGCCCCGCGGCGCGGCGTCGTGCCCACGTCCTCCAGCAGCCCGAGCTCGTGCAGGGTGCGTACGTGGTAGGCGACGGTCCCGAGGGAGGCGCCGAGCTTCTTGGCCAGCTGCACCGGAGACGAGGTCTCCTCTTCCAGCAGCGCCAGGATGCGAACTCTCAGTGGATGGCCCAGCGCCTTGAGGTAGCGCGGGTCATCGATGCTGGTGATGGTCATGAGCCTTCCGTGTGAACAATCGACCGTTTTGGTTGCCTGAGTGTGTTCCATCGGCGCGCCGGGCGCGAAGGTTGACCCCGTTTTGTCGGCGCCGACCTCCGGCGGCCAGGCCGACGTGCGCGGAGCCTGCCGTCAAGCGGCTCGTCGCCGCCCACGGCTTGGGATCATCCGTCCGATGCTCCACCGCCCACTTCTCCCTCTCGCGCTGCTGTGCGCCGCACTCTGCGTCGCCACCCCCAGCGCCGTGGCCGCTGGTCGGGGCGACGCGCGCGCCTTCGCCAAGGCGACCCTGGCCTTCGACCTCGCGCGCGGGAACGCCATCGGCCGCGCCGAGCGCCGCGGCGACACGCGCCGGCGCAATGCACTCGGTTGCCTCGACACGCTGCGTGCCGCGCCGGCCGAGCGCCGCGAGGAGCTCTTCGGTCTCTACGTCGCCTGGGTGAGCGCGGGGTACTTCGCCGAGGACGAGCCGATCTTCACCCGCTGGGTGCGCTCGCTCAAGCGGGTCTCCACCTCCGACCCAGCGCTGCGCCGGGCGCGGATCAGCCTCGGCCGCCAGCTCGAGGTCGCTCGCAGGACCTACGGGCAGGGCCGCCGGTTCTGCTCACCCGTGGTGGCGTGGGCGCAAGCGGGCTGGTCGGACGCGGCCACCCCGGCTCCCGTGCGGCGGCTGCGAGAGCTCAAAGCCCGCGCGGGCTCCGCGCGCCCGGCCGCCGGCGTCAACGCCGCCGCCGGCGTGCTGCGCTCGAGCGGCGGCGAGGGCGGCAAGCTGGCGGCCTCCGTCCTGCGGGAGGGGATCGACGAGCCCGACGAGCGGGTGATCCAGGGCGACGACCCGATCGTCGCCCTGCTCGCCGACGGCATCTGATCTGAGAAGCTGTTGCATGACGAGCAGTGCGCGGAGGACACCGCCTGGCAGGGCCCGAGCGGCAGCTGCCGTCAGTCCAGCGGCTCGAGCCGCCTAGGGGCGCCGTGGGCCGCGAGCACCTCGGGCAGCACGACCGATCCGTCGGCGCGCTGGCCGTTCTCCGTCAGCGCGATCAGGGTGCGCCCCACGGCCACGGCGGTGCCGTTGAGCGTGTGCACCACGGCGGGCCTGCCCGTCGCCTCGCGGAAGCGCACGTTGAGTCGCCGCGCCTGGAAGTCGGTGGTGTTCGACGTCGAGGTGAGCTCGCGGTACTGCCCCTGACCCGGGAGCCAGGCCTCGCAGTCGTACTTCTTGGCGGCGCTCGCGCCGAGGTCGTCCACCCCGATGTTCACGACGCGATAGGGAATCCGCAGCTCGGTGAGGATCTCCTCCTCGATCGCGAGCAGCCGCTCGTGCTCCGCGGCGCTCTCGTCGGGGTGGACGAAGCTGAACATCTCGACTTTGTCGAACTGGTGCACGCGGAAGATGCCGCGCGTGTCGCGGCCCGCGGTGCCCGCCTCCCGGCGAAAGCACGGGGAGAAGCCCGCGTAACGCCGCGGGAGGGTCGCCGCGGCGAGGATCTCCCCCGCGTGCAGCGAGGCGAGCGCGACCTCGCTCGTCCCCGCGAGGTACAGCTCGTCGGCGGGCAGGTGGTAGATCTGCTGCTCGGTGTCGGGCAGGAAGCCCGTGCCGTAGAGCGCCTCCTCGCGCACGAGGACCGGCGGGACGACGGGCTCGAAACCGTGCCGCTCGAGCTTGCGCAGCGTCCACTGGACCAGGGCGAGCTCCAGGAAGACGAGATCTCCGCGCAGGTAGGCGAACCGGGAGCCGCTCAGGCGCGCGCCGCGCTCCATGTCCACGCGCGCGCCTGCGAGGGCCAGGTGGTCCTGCGGCGAGAAGTCGAGCACCGGGACCTCGCCGACTTCGCGGATCACCTCGTCCGCAGGAGCAGCCGTGGGGTCGGGGATGTTGGGCAGCAGCGCGAGCGACGCCAGCAGCCGGCGGTCGGCGTCGGCGGCCTGCGCGGTCCGCAGCTTGACCTCCGTGGCGAGCTCGCGTGCGGCCGCGATCGCCGCGCCCGCGTCCTCGCCGGCGTTCTGCGCGGCGGCGATCGCCCGGGCGTCCTCCTTCTGCCGCGCCCGGAGTGTCTCCGCGGCCTCGGTGGCGCCGCGGCGCTCGGCGTCGAGCGCCAGGAGGGCGTCCACGGCGCCCGGGTCCACGTCGCCGCGACGGGCGAGCCCCTCGCGCACGGCGTCGGGGTCGGAGCGGATCAGCCGGAGATCGAGCATCGGCGCCGGAGCCTAGGAGACTGTTGGAATGTCCGCGCGGTCGCGTGGAGCCGCGTCGGGCCGTGAGGGCGGTTCTCGGGAGCCGGGGACGGCCGGCGGACTACCGGGCGCTGTCGCGCGCCTTGTTCTCGTCGTCGGTCCGGTTCTTCTGCGCCTCCACGCCTGAGTACTTCGCGAGGAACGCCGCGACGTCGGCCGCATCCTTGCCCACGACGATGTTCTCGGGCATGATCGCGCCCGAGTACCCGCCGTTGCGGAGTGCGTAGAGGACGTTCTCGTCTGTCACCTTGCGCACGTCGAAGTTCGGGCCGTCGACGCGCTCGCGGTCGGTGAGGTCCGAGGTGCTGCCCTCGCCGCTGACCGTGCCGAGCGTGTGGCAGCCGTTACAGCGCTGCGTGAACAGCTCGGCGCCACGCTTGACCGCGGCGGACTCGTTCGCCGGGAGGCCGCTCGAGTCGCCGCAAGCCGTGACCGCCACGGCGGCGGTGAGGGCGACAGCAGAGGTGAGAACCCGGCGCATGACGGCGCAGAGCATACGAAACGGCCATCATGACGGGGTGATGCCTCCCGCTCCACGCGCCATCCTCGCCCTGCTCGGCGCGGCGGCACTGATCGCGGGCTGCGGTGGCGGTGCCCCCGATCCGGTGACCGACCGCGACGCGACGCTGCAGTTGCGACTCGACGAGTACCGCATCATCCCCGCGGCGATCAAGGTCCGCTCCGGCCGGATCCGCATCGTCGCGCGCAACCGCGGCGTGCTGACCCACAACGTGAAGGTCGAGGAGGCCACCAACCGGGAGGGCGCGACGCCGATCGACTACGGCGGGACAGCGACCATGCAGCCGGGGCAGAGTGCTCCGGGCGTCACCCTCCGCCTCTTTCCGGGGCGCTATCGCCTCGTGTGCACGATCGGCAACCACGAGAACCTCGGGCAGTACGCCGAGCTCCAGGTCACCGCGGCGGACTCGTAGGCCCATGGCCGTCGATCCCCTCGCGTACCGCGCGGCCATCGGCCACTTCGCCACCGGGGTGGCGGTGGTCACCTGCGACGGGCCCGGCGGCCCTTCGGGCCTGACGACGAACGCCGTCTCGTCGCTCAGCCTCCAGCCGCTGCTGCTGCTCGTCTGCTTCGACAACACGTCGCGGACGCTCGGGGCAGTCCGCGGCGCGGGGCGCTTCGCGGTCAACGTGCTGCGCGCGGGCCAGGAGGAGCTCGCGGCCGTCTTTGCCTCCAAACGCGTCCAGGCCGAGAAGTTCGAGGCCGTCACCCATCGCATCGAGCACGCGGTCCCGGTCCTCGACGACGCGCTGGCCTGGATCGCGTGCGACGTCGACGAGCTGCACCCCGCCGGCGACCACACGATCGGGATCGGCGCCGTGACCGCGGTCTGGAGCGCTCCGGGGGAGCCCGAGCCGCTCTTGTTCTACCGCGGGTCCTTCGCCGCGCCCTGAGCGGGCCTGATCGAATCGCCCGATCGTCGCGCGAGCTAACCCGTCCCCGCCGCGCGGAGCGCGAGGAACGCCACGACGAGCGCGGCGACGGCCATCACGCCGAGCTCCCTGCGAAGGATCTGGCGCACGACGGAGTGCTGTTCGGCTTCGGGCCGGCCGGCGAGCGCCGCGGCGCTCGGGAGCCCCCGGGCGTCGAGCACCGTCTGCGCGCTGGCGATGCGCAGCTGCTCGGCGACGACGTTGACCGCGACCGGCAGCGCCGCGTAGAGCAGGAACAGCCCGTCCTCGGGCCCGTCCCCCACGGCCGCCAGCACCGCGGAGTAGAGCGCGAAGACGACCGCGATCGCCTGCGCGGCGCGCAGCGCCGGCCAGAACCGGCGCGTCGGCTCCACCCGATACCAGCGTAGGGCGCCGTAGAGGCCGACGCCGAGGTTCACCGCGGCGGTCGCGAGGGCGAGGGCCAGGGTCAACCCGTCGACTCCAGGCGAGCCTCGGTGGGTGGCACCGGGTCGCAAGTCCGCGCTATACATGTCATCTGATGCTGCGAAGCTACCTGCCCGCCATCGTCTTCCTCGTCCTCGGCGGAGGTATCGGCGTGGTGTTCGCCTGCCTCAACCGGCTGCTCGGCCCCAGCCGCAAGAAGGTCCGCAAGAGCACCGACGACCCGTACGAGTGCGGCCTGCCGTCGGAGGTGCAGCAGGGCTTCCGCTTCGGGATCAGCTTCTACCTGATCGCGATGCTGTTCATCCTCTTCGACATCGAGACGATCTTCCTGTACCCCGTGGCCGTGCAGCTGCGGGCGTTCGGAACGTTCGCCCTGATCGAGATCGGCGTGTTCATCTTCCTGCTGATGGTGGCCTTCGTGTACGTCTGGAGAAGAGGAGCGCTCGAATGGAGGTGACCCGCCAGAAGGTGGGCGGAGGTGAACGCCCGTCCCCGGAGTCGATGCGGGACTTCCGCTCGCGCCAGCTCACCGCGCGGCAGCTGCTCACGGGTGACCTCGAGGGTGCCGAGCTCGAGGAGCACGCCGAGAGCGGCATCCTGACCACCACGATGGAGCGGGCCGCCAAGTGGTCGGCGGGCAACGCCTTCATGCCCGCGACGTTCGGCCTGGCCTGCTGCGCGATCGAGATGATCAGCACGGTCGCCGCCCGCACGGACATCGCCCGCTTCGGCTTCGAGGCGTTCCGCGCGTCCCCGCGCCAGGCCGACCTGCTCATCCTGTCGGGCCGCGTGTCGATCAAGATGGCGCCCGTCGTCCGCCGCATCTACGACCAGATGCTCGAGCCCAAGTGGGCGATCGCGATGGGCGCGTGCTCTTCGTCGATGGGCGTCTTCAACAACTACGCGATCGTCCCGGCCGACAAGTTCATGCCCGTCGACGTCCACGTGCCCGGCTGCCCGCCGCGCCCCGAGGCGCTGCTGCACGGCATCCTCAAGCTCCGGGCGATGGTCCACGACGACCCCACGCTGGGCTGGCGCGAGCGCCACGGCGCCGAGCGCACGATCGAGGTGCTTCCCGACGAGGGTGAGGCGCTGCGCCGGCAGTTCGCCGAGAACGTGCCGGGCGCGACGGAGCACGGGCAGAATGCCTGATGCGACGGGCCTCGAGCTCCTTGCGGGCGAGATCGGCGACGCCGCGCCCGACGCGATCCTCGGCACCCTGCACTTCCGCGGCCAGGCGACCCTCCTCGCGCATCCGCGCCATGTCCGCTCCGTGCTCGAGCGGCTCCGCGCCGCCGGGTACGCGAACCTCATGAGCGTGCACGGGGTCGACTACTACCCGGAGGAGCCGCGGCTCGGGGTCATCTATGAGCTGCTCGACCGCGGGCGCCGCGACCGCGTCCGCGTGAAGGTCCGCGTGCACACCGAGGATCCGCACGTGCCGTCGGTCACTCCGGAGTGGCCCACGGCCAACCACCACGAGCGCGAGGCCTACGACATGTTCGGCGTCGTCTTCGACGACCACCCGGACCTGCGGCGCATCCTGATGCCAGAGGACTACGAGGGCCACCCCCAGCGCCGCGACTTCCCCGTCGGCGGCGAGCCCGTCATCTTCACCAAGGACGCTGGCACCCGGCAGGACTACACCCAGTGATAGGAGCCTGTCCATGAACCCACGCGACCCGGCCGCATGAGCGCGATCGACGCATCCCGCCCGACGTCGGCCTACCGCGAGATGGAGGCGAGCGTCGAGCTGTCGCCGCTGAAGACCCCGCCCGCCGTGGACGGTGCCGCGCCCGACCAGGAGCTGCTCACCCTGAACATGGGGCCGCACCACCCGGCCACCCACGGGGTGCTGCGGCTGCTCGTGACGCTGGAGGGCGAGGTCGTGCGCGACCTCAAGCCGATCATCGGCTACGTCCACACGGGCATCGAGAAGACCGCCGAGGACAAGGCGTACTGGAAGGCCATCCCCGTCGTGGAGCGGATGGACTACCTCGCGTACTTCTTCAACGCCTACGCCTTCTGCGGCGCGACGGAGACCCTGCTGGATCTGGAGGTGCCCAAGCGCGCGCAGTACCTGCGGGTCATCCACATGGAGCTCAACCGCATCATGAGCCACCTCGTGTGGCTCGGCACGAGCGCGCTGGACCTCGGCGCCATGTCGATGCTCTGGTACTCCTTCCGCGAGAAGGAGCTGATCCTCGACCTGTTCGAGTACTCCACCGGGGCGCGCATGCACACGCGCTACTTCCAGGTCGGGGGCGTCATCGAGGACGTCCCCGCCGGCTGGGCCGAGAAGGTCCTGGAGTTCTGCGCGCTCATGCCCGGGCGCGTCGACCAGTACGGCGACCTGCTCAACAAGAACGAGATCGTGCTTCAGCGGCTGCGCAACGTCTGCCCGCTCTCCGAGGAGGAGCTCCTCGCGCTCGGCGTCACCGGCCCGCTGCTGCGCGCCTCGGGCAACCCGTGGGACCTGCGCAAGGCGATGCCGTACTGCTCCTATGAGGACTTCGACTTCAAGATCCCCGTCGGCACCGAAGGGGACAATTACGACCGCTTCGCCGTGCGCATGCAGGAGATGAAGGAGTCGGTGAAGATCATCGAGCAGGCGGTGCACGCCCTGCCTCAGGGGCCCGTCATGGTCGACGACCGCAAGGTCGCCCTGCCGCCGCGCCATGAGCTGGCCACCTCGATGGAAGCGCTGATCCACCACTTCAAGCTCGTGACCGAGGGCTTCCGCGTGCCGCCCGGCGAGGTCTACTTCCCGGTCGAGGGGCCGCGCGGCGAGTACGGCTGCTTCGTGCGCTCCGACGGCTCGAGCAAGCCGGCCCGCGTCCACATGCGCGATCCCTCCTTCGTGAACCTGCAGGCGACCAACGCCATGGTCAAGGACTCCTACATCGCCGACCTCATCGCCACCCTGGCGATGATCGACCCGGTGCTCGGCGGGATCGACCGATGAGCCACGGGACCCAGGAGGAGCCGGCGCCGACGGGCGACCTGACGCTCGGCCAGCACGTCGGCTCGGGCGAGGTGCCGCGGTATCAGGGCGGCTCGCGCACCCCGGGCTGGGACGACGCGGTCGACCTGACCAAGGACCCCGCCGTCATCCCCGACCCGGCGACCGTCCACGTGCCCGAGGAACTGCGCGCCGAGATCGAGGCGCACATGGCCAAGTACCCCGACGAGCGCTCGGCCGCCATCCCTGCGCTGATGGCCGCCCAGAGGCGCCACGTCTGGTGCTCCCCGGAGGCCATCGAGCAGGTTGCCTGCGTCATGCGCCTGACTCCGGGCTATCTCGTGGCCGTCGCGAGCTTCTACGACATGCTCGAGACCAGCCCGGTCGGTCGCCATCGGGTGTACGTCTGCACGAACATCTCCTGCTCGCTGCGCGGTGCCGACGCGCTGCTGGAGAGGGTCGTGGAGGAGGTCGGCGACGACCCCGACTTCAACGTGCGCAGCTTCGAGTGTCTCGGAGCGTGCGACATCGCGCCGATGGCCTCCGTCGACGACGTCTACGTCGGTCCGGTGGAGCTCGACGACGTGCCGGCGCTCATCGGACAGGTCCGGTCGGGCGCCGAGGTGCTCCCGGAGAAGCAGATCCTCCGTCGCAAGTCCGTCGACCCGAACGCGGGGAGCACCTCATGAGCAGCGCCATCCTCTTCAAGGACATCGACGAGCCCGGCCTGGGCACGCTCGCGGTGTACCAGCGCCGCGGGGGCTACGGCGATGTCCTGCGCAAGGGCCTCTCCATGCCGCGCGAGGCGCTGGTCAACGAGCTCGTGGAGTCCGGGCTGCGGGGCCGCGGCGGCGCAGGCTTCTCCATGGGCAAGAAGGCGTCGTTCATGCCCAAGGGAGGCATGGACAAGTACCTCGTCTGCAACGCCGACGAATCCGAGCCCGGCACCTTCAAGGACCGCGAGCTCATGACCAAGAGCCCGCACATGCTCATCGAGGGCATGATCCTCGCGGCCTACGCGGCCGGTGCGACCAAGTCGTTCATCTACATCCGCGGCGAGTACGCCCAGCAGGCGGACATCCTGGACGCGGCGGTCGCCGAGGCATACGCCGACGGCCTGCTCGGGGAGAACATCCTGGGGTTCGACTTCTCGCTCGAGCTCGTCGTCCACCGGGGCGCGGGCGCCTACATCTGCGGTGAGGAGACGGGCCTGCTCGACTCCCTGGAGGGCAAGCGCGGCAATCCGCGCCTCAAGCCGCCGTTCCCCGCGAACCAGGGCCTCTACCAGGGCCCGACGCTGATCAACAACGTCGAGACGCTCATGACGATCCCGCACATCCTCGGGATGGGCGCGGCGAAGTACGCCGAGATCGGCGTGGAGAACTCGACGGGCACGAAGCTGATCTCCGTGTCGGGCCACGTCAAGCGCCCGGGCAACTACGAGATCGAGCTCGGGATGAGCGCCCGGGAGATCATCTACGGGCTCTGCGGCGGCATCGAGGGCGACCACGAGGTCAAGCTCTGGTTCCCGGGCGGCTCGTCCTCACCCGTCCTGACCTCAGACGACCTCGACCTCGGCTACGACTTCGACTCGCTCGCGAAGGCCGGCTCCATGCTGGGCTCGGGCGCGATCATCGTCGTCGACGACCAGACGTCGGTCGTGGAGGTCTGCCTCAAGCTCGCGAAGTTCTACCGCCACGAGTCGTGCGGCAAGTGCACCCCGTGCCGCGAGGGCACCCAGTGGACCGTGAAGATGCTCGAACGCATGAAGTCCGGCACGGCGACACCGATGGACCTCGACATCATGGCCTCGGTGCAGGAGCAGATCACGGGCCACTGCCTGTGCGTGCTCGGCGACGCGATGGCGATGCCGGTCGGCTCGATGATCGCGAAGTTCCGCCCGGAGTTCGAGGAGTACATCGAGGCCGCGCGCGAACGGGCCGAACGCGAGCTGGTCGCGTCCCTGGACGCCGGGCTCGTAGGATCCGCCACGTAGATGCCGCGCCCCGAACGCAAGCTCATCACGTTCTCGATCGACGGCCGCGAGGTCGAGGCGCCCGCGAACATGATGCTCGTCGACGCCGCCAAGTTCGGCGACGTCGAGATCCCCGTCTTCTGCTACGAGCCCAAGCTCGGCGCGCCCGTGGGGGCCTGCCGCATGTGCCTCGTCGACATCGAGGGCATTCCCAAGCTCCAGACGGGCTGCTCGACCCCCGTCAAGGACGGCATGGTCGTCCACACGCAGACCCGGCGGGTCAAGGACGCGCAGCAGTCCGTGGTGGAGTTCCTGCTGATCAACCACCCGCTCGACTGCCCCGTCTGCGACAAGGGCGGCGAGTGCCCGTTGCAGGACGTGTCCTTCGGCTGGGGCGGCGGCATGACCCGCTTCGTCGAGCCCAAGCGCCACTTCAAGAAGCCGCTGGAGCTCTCGCCGCTGATCGCGATCGACCGCGAGCGCTGCATCCTCTGCTACCGCTGCGTGCGCTTCTCCCAGGAGCTCAGCGAGGACTACCAGCTCGTGCTGCACGAGCGCTCGGCCGCGACGTTCGTCGGCACCTTCGACGGGCATCCCTACGTCGCGCCGTTCAGCGGGAACATCCTCGAGCTGTGTCCCGTCGGCGCGCTGACCTCCATGCCGTACCGCTTCCGCGCGCGGCCCTGGGACATCGAGAACGCGGGCTCGGTCTGCACGCTGTGCCCCGCGCAGTGCAACGTCGCCTTCACGGTTCGCGACGACCGCGTGCTGCGCGTCCTGGCGCGCGAGAACGAGGAGGTCGACGACGGCTGGCTCTGCGACAAGGGCCGCTTCGCCTACCAGTCGATCCACGCGGAGGAGCGCGTCGTCGCGCCCATGGTCCGCGAGGACGGCGTGCTGCGCGAGGTCACCTGGGAGCGTGCGCTGGAGGCGGCCAAGGCGGCGCTGGGCGGCGCTCAGGGCCGGATCGCGGGCCTGGCCGGCGGCGAGACGACCAACGAGGAGGGCTTCCTCCTCCAGCGCCTCGTGCGCGACGTGCACGGCTCCCCCCACGTCGACTCCGGCGCGGGGCTGGATCGCTCCGGGCTGCTCGCCCTGGGCGACCCGGGGCTGCAGGCGACCGTGGCAGACCTCGAGTTCGCCCACACGGTCCTGGTGCTCGGCACGGAGCCCGTCGACGACGCGCCGATCCTGGACCTGCGGCTGCGCAAGGGCGTGCGCCGCAACCGCGTCAAGCTTGCGGTGGCGACGTCGCGTCCCTCGTCGCTGGACCCGAACGCCACGCTCGCGGTCCGCTACGCGCCCGGAGCCGAGGCCGCCTTCGTCACCGCGCTCAGCGCCGCGTTCTACGGCGGCGCCGTCGACGAGCCCGCGCAGGCCGCGGGGGCCGACGCCGGCGCCGTCCACGAGCTAGCGACGCTGCTGCGCACGAGCGGCGGCGACCAGCCCGGCGACGTCGTGGTGCTCTACGGGCAGCGGGTGCTCGCCGAGGGAGAGGCGGTCACGGCGCCGCTGCTGAAGCTCGCGGGCGCCCTCGGCCTGTCGGGTCGCCCGGGCGCGGGGCTGCTCGGCGTTCCCACCGCGACGAACGGCCGGGGGCTGCGCGAGGCGGGCGTGCTGCCCGACGCGGGGCCCGGCCTGACCGCGGTCCCCTCCGCCGGGCACGGCGCCACGGGCATCGCCGAAGCGACCGCCGCGGGCGAGCTCTCGGTCCTCTACCTCCTGCACACCGACCCCCTGCGCGACGAGCCGCAGCGCGCGGTGTGGGAGCGCGCGCTGGAGGCGGCGACGCACGTCATCGCCCACGCGGGCTTTCTCACCGAGACGATCCGGGAGCACGCGACCGTCGTGTTCCCCGCGGAGTCCTACGCGGAGAAGGAGGGCACCCTCGTCCATCCCGACGGTCGCCTTCAGCGCCTGCGCCCCGCGATCGGGCGGCCCGCCGGCGTGCGCGCGGCGTGGCAGGTGCTCGACGAGCTCGCGCGTTCCGCGGGCGCCGAGCACGGCGTCCACACCGTGCACTCGGCGACGCAACAGCTCTTCGCCGCCGTGGCGTTCTACGCCGGGCTGAGCGTCGACGCGATCGGCGCCAAGGGCGTGCGCTGGTGGGAGGACGACGCGCGCGCCGCGGCGTGGCCGCAGGAGAGCGGGCTCCGCGCGGCCATCAGCGACCTCGTGGCCAAGACGCCGTTGTCGAGGACGCCGGACTACGAGGAGGCGCCGACCCCCTCCGGGCTCGGGGCAGCCGACGGCGCGACGAACGGTGCGCTCCGGCTCGGCACGTACCAGTCGATCTGGGCTGCGGCCGAGGTCGAGGCGTCACCGGCGCTGAAGTTCCTGCACCCGCACCAGCGCGTCGAGCTGTCGCCGGCGGACGCCGCGCGCCTGGGCATCGAGCACGGCGAGCACGTGACGGTCGGCAGCGCCGGCGCCACGGTCGAAGCGGTCGCGCACCTGCGCAACGAGTCGCCCGCCGGCAGCGCGTTCCTGCAGAGCGGCATCCCCGAGGACGCGGCCAACGTCCTGCAGGGGCCCCTCGTCGAGATCCGGAAGGCCACGCCCAAGTGAACGCACTGCCGTCAGTTCTCGGGGTGGTCGACTACTACGAGCCGTGGTGGGTGCAGATCATCAAGTCGGTGGTGTTCTTCGCACTCGGCCTGCAAATGGTCCCCGTCATCCTGCTCGCCGAGCGCAAGCTCCTCGGCCGCTTCCAGGGTCGCCCGGGCCCGAACCGCGTCGGTCCGTTCGGCGCGCTGCAGCCCCTCGCCGACATCGGCAAGCTCGCGTTCAAGGCGGACTTCCGCCCGCGCACCTCGATCGGCTGGCTGTTCGCGCTCGCGCCGATCATCTCGATCGTGACCGCGGCGGCCGCCTTCAGCCTGATCCCGTTCGGCGACACCGTCGACATCGGCGGTACGAAGGTCGGCCTCTACGGGGTCGACGTCTCGATCGGGCCGCTGTACCTCTTCGCGTTCGGCGCCGTCGCCTTCTACGGGATCATGCTCGGCGGCTGGGCGAGCGGCTCGAAGTACTCGTTCCTCGGCGCGATGCGCGCCGCGGCGCAGCTCATCTCCTACGAGGTCTCCCAGGGGCTCGCGCTGCTCGGCGTGATCATGACCGCGGGCACGCTCTCGCTGACCGAGATCGTCAACGCGCAGGAGGGCATGTGGTTCATCGTGCCGCAGTTCGTCGCCTTCCTGATCTTCCTCGTGGCCGGCTTCGCGGAGACCAACCGCGCGCCCTTCGACCTGGTGGAGGCCGACGCCGAGCTCGTCGGGGGCTACAACACGGAGTACGGGGGTGCCCGCTTCGCCTCGTTCTTCTTCGCGGAGTACCTCAACATCCTCGTGGTGGCCGGGATCACCACCACCGTCTTCCTCGGCGGCTGGCTGTTGCCCTTCGGCATCGACCCGCCTCACTGGGTCGATCCCATCGTCGTGCTGTCGAAGATGATGGCCTTCGTCTTCTTCTTCGTCTGGATCCGCGCGACGCTCCCGCGCCTGCGCTACGACCAGCTCATGAGCTTCGGCTGGAAGATCCTCCTGCCGCTGGCCACCCTGAACGCGTTCGTCACGGCGATCATCGTCGTGCTTCACGACAACGGAACGATCTGACATGGACTGGACTCCTGAAGACGACCAGCTCGTCGTCGTGCGCGGGCCCAAGCCCGGCGGCGCCGGCGGGGCGTACCGCATCTTCGGCGAGACCCTGCGGGGGTTGAAGACGACCTTCGCGCGCGCCGTGGAGGGCCACCACACGATCGCCTACCCCGAGGAGAAGGTGCCGGTGTACCCCCGCTGGCGGGGGCGCCACCGGCTGCACCGCTTCGAGGACACGGGCCTGGAGAAGTGCGTGGGCTGCTCGCTGTGCGCCGCCGCCTGCCCGGCGGACTGCATCCGGGTCGTCGCGGCGGAGAACACGCCCGAGCACCGCGTCTCCGCGGGCGAGCGCTATGCGTCGGTCTACGAGATCAACCTCTCACGTTGCATCTTCTGCGGCTACTGCGAGGTCGCCTGCCCGTTCGACGCGATCACGATGGGCAACGACTACGAGCTCTCGGACTACCACCGCTCGGACCTCATCTTCACCAAGGAGATGCTCCTGGCCGAGCCCCTCGAGCGCAGCCCGATCCGCGCCGAGGGCGAGTAGCGCGCTCCGGCTACGTGCAGGGCCGGCTGCGGGCGGAGCTCATCCCCGCGCGCGCGCCAGCCAGCCCCGCGCGGCGACGATCGTCGCCCAGCCGCCGATGCCGGCGGCCGCCGCGGCGAAGCCGAACATCGGGACGACGTAGCGCCAGTCGTGGACCGCGGTGAAGACCGGGCCGAGCAGCCCGCATACGGCAAGCGGCGCGAAGAGCAGCGCGGCGCGGCGCTCGGGCCCGCGCGCGGCCGGGACGGCGACCAGCAGGAGCGCGAAGACCGCGGCGAAGACGAGCGGCGGCGGTCGGGTCGTCGCTTCGAGGCCTGAGAAGAACCCGACGCCTCGGCGCTGGAAACCCGTCCTCGGCCAGCCGGCGGCGATGATCGGCGCGAAGAACGGGTCGCGTTCGGTGCTCGCCAGCAGCGGCGGGTATCCCGCGGCCGTCTGCCCGAAGCCGAACGCCGTCTGGCCGGGCAGCCCCGGGTCGATGCCGGGATCGACCAGGCGGCGCGACTCGAAGGCGACGGCCCGCAGGTAGGTGAGCGGCTGGCCCAGGATCGCGGCGCGGCTCCACCGGGCGATCAGCGTGGCGCCCTCTGGAGGCAGGGCGGCCGCGATGCCGCCGACCCCGTAGGCGTTGACCGCCGGTGACGCTCTGAAGATGTAGGCGTCATGACCGGCGCGCTTCTCGATCGGCGTGGTCTCGCAGAGGAACCGCGTGCCGGCGGGCGGCGTGAACTTCGTGCAGTCCGCCCACGGCGCGACGCGCCCGTAGACGTTCATGACGCCGTTGCGGGTGAAGCCCGCGCGGCCGGTCTGCCGCTCGTGCTCGGCGCGGAACAGGCCGAGGGCGACGAGCGCGACGACGACGGCCGGAAGCACCGCCCGCCAGCGCCCCCACCAGCCTCCGTGCGCGAAGAACGCCAGCCAGGCCAGCAGCACCGGGGCGAAGAACACGCTCGGCAGTCGCACGAGCATGCCGGCGGCGAACAGCGCGCCGGCGGCCAGGCTCCACAGTCCCTGCGCAGGCGCGCCGCGCGCGGTGACGACGCGCACCACGGCATAGACGCACGCGGCGAGGAGGGACGTCCACAGCGCCTCGCTCAAGATCGCGTGCTCGAAGAGGATCTGCGCGCCGCCGAGCAGCACGACGGCGGCCGCGGGTAGCGCGGCCCAGCGGCTGCGCACGCCGGCACGTCGGGCAGCGCCGTACAGCAGCCCGGCGGTGGCCAGGCCCAAGCCGTGCTGGAGCATCACGACGAGGAACAGCTCGTCGCTGACCCCGGAGGCCACGCGCAGGAAGAAGCCGTAGCCGATGATCCGCAGCGGGTCGAAGAAGACGCCGTTCGGGTCGGTGGCGTCGATCAGGTAGGCCGCCGTATCGGGATAGCCGAGGAACCCCGGGCGGTCCTGCCGGACGAGCCAGACGCGCAACGCCGCGCCGGCGCTCATGAGCGCCGTCAGGACCCACAGAGCAGGGCTGCGGCGGAAGACCGCCAGACGCGTGCGAACCGTCTCGCCCAGGCGGTGAGTGGCAAGCGCACGCACCCCCGGGATCCTGACGATTCGCGCGCGTCGAACCGCGGACCGGCGATCGCGTGGGCACCCGGCGGGCTCCGGGATGACGGCTCCCGCCAGTTATTGGGCGCCGGGCGGGCTCCGGGATGACGGCTCCCGGCAGGTTTGGGCGCCAGGCGGGCACCCGTCAGGTTCTCCCACCCGCCGCGTGCATAGACTGCCGTTGCCCATGGCCGAAGTCGTCTTCTTCCTCGCCGCGATCGGTGCTCTGGCCGGCGCCGTGGGGACCGTCGCGGTGCGAAACCCGTTCTACTCGGTGCTCGCGCTGGTCATGCACCTGCTCTCGCTCGCCCTGCTCTTCCTCCTGCTGCGCAGCGAGTTCGTCGCTGCGGCCCAGGTGGTCGTCTACGCCGGCGCGGTCATGGTGCTCTACATGTTCGTGGTCGCCTACGTCGGCGGGACGTCGATGCCACTCGGCCCCGGTGGCACACGCTCGATGCGGATCGGGTCGATCGTCTTCGCCGGCGTGCTCTTCGTCGAGCTTGCGATCGCGATCCTCGGGACCGGCCTCAAGGCCCTGGGCACGGAGGGCGCGCCGTACGAGCCGGGCTTCGGGACCCCCGCGCGCATCGGCGAGCTGCTGTTGACGAAGTTCCTGCTGCCCTTCGAGATCGCGTCGTTCCTGCTGCTGATCGCGGCCGTCGGCGCCGTGACGCTCGCGCGGCGCCGGGGCGGACTGCACGACGCCGAGGAGCAGCGGATCACGCCGCTGGACCTCGTGCGCCCGGTCAGCACGGGCACCATGGCCGAGGCCGTCGGCACCCGCACGAACGCGACGACGCGGGAGCGCACCGGCCTGGAGTACGGCGGTCACAGCGGGCGTGCGGGCCCCGAGGACGGCGACGACGGCGAGCGCACGGGCCTCGAGGCCGGTGTCGCCCCGGGCGGCGACACGGGTCCGGAGGATCGCTAGTGGTCCGTCCTGCGAAGCCTCGCACGATGACCGCCGGGACGAACCACTGATGGCGATCGAGTGGTACCTGATCGTCTCCGCACTGATCTTCTCGATCGGCGCCGGCGGCGTGATCACCCGCCGCAACCCGCTCGTGGTCCTGCTCTGCCTCGAGCTCATGCTCAACGCCGCCAACCTCGCGCTGATCGCCTTCTCGCGGATGCACGGCAACGGCGACGGCCAGATCTTCGCGATCATCGTGATGGTCGTCGCGGCCTGCGAGGTATGCATCGGGCTCGGCGTCATCGTCGCGATGTACCGCCGGCGGCTTCCCATCGACGTCGACGAGCTCCGCGAGCTCCAGGGCTGAGAGCGGACCACGATGGAGACCACCGCCTGGCTCGTCCTCGCCTTCCCGCTGGCGGGCGCGATCCTCATCGGGCTCCTGGCCCAGCACGTACCGGCCAAGCTCACGGGCTACCTGGGGACCCTCGCGATCGGCGGCGCGTTCGTCTCCGCGGTCCTGACCTTCCTCTCGTTGCAGGGCCGCGAGGAGGAGGCGCGGCAGGTCGTCTTCGTCGGCTGGGACTACGCGCGCAGCGTCGGGGTCGACGCGCAGATCTCGATCCTCGTGGATCCGCTCAGCGTCCTGATGATCCTCGTGGTCTCGGGCGTCTCGACCTTGATCCACCTGTACTCCGTGGCCTACATGGAGAGCGACCAGGGCTACGCGCGCTTCTTCGCGTACCTGAACTTCTTCGTCTTCTCGATGCTGCTGCTGGTCCTCGCCGGGAACTTCATGCTGCTCATCGTGGGCTGGGCGTTCGTCGGCGCGGCCTCCTACCTGCTCATCTCGTTCTGGTACCGGCGCACGACCGCGACGAAGGCCGGGATCAAGGCGTTCGTCATCAACGTCGTCGGGGACGTCGGGCTGGTCCTCGGCACCTACTTCATCTTCAAGCACACCGGGACGCTCGACTTCCTCGGCACGTTCGACTCCGTCGAACGGGACTTCGAGGGGTCCACGGGGGACCTCACCGCGGGCTGCCTGCTGCTGCTGGTCGGCGCCTTCGCGAAGTCCGCGCAGATCCCCCTGCACACCTGGCTCCCCGACGCGATGGAGGGCCCGACGCCCGTCTCGGCGCTCATCCACGCGGCGACGATGGTCACCGCGGGCGTCTACCTCATCGCCCGCATGCACCCGCTCTTCGAGCAGGCGCCGGCGGCGGCCGACACCGGCGCGATCATCGGCGCGGTGACCCTGCTGGTGGCGGGCACGATCGCGATCGTCGTCACCGACCTCAAGCGCGTCATCGCCTACTCGACGATGTCCCAGATCGGCTACATGATCATGGGCGTCAGCGCGGGGGCCTACGTCGCCGGCCTCTTCCACCTCATGACCCACGCCTTCTTCAAGGCGCTGCTGTTCATGGCGGCCGGGTCGGTCATCGCCGCGATGGGCGGCCGGCAGGATCTCGACAGCATGGGCGGCTTCCGCAAGGCGATGCCGTACACGTTCGCCTGCTTTTGCATCGGCGGCCTGGCCCTGGCCGCCGTGCCGCCGTTCTCCGGCTTCTTCTCCAAGGACGAGATCCTGCTCGACCTGGGGGCGGAGGGCGGCTGGCACTGGGTGCTCTACGTCGCGGGGTACGTCGGCTCGTTGCTCACCGCGGTCTACACGTTCCGCCTGATCTTCCGCGCGTTCTTCAACGATCCCGTGCCCGAGGCGCAGGAGCTCATGGACGGCCATCTGCACCACCCGGCCGAGGCCGCGAACCCGGCGACGGGCGAGACGGAGGACACCGACGTCGGTTTCCCCGGCGCGGACCACCACATCGCCGAGCAGTCGCCGTTCATGCGCGTCGCGATGGGCATCCTCGCCCTGGGGGCGATCGTGGGTGGCTTCATCCAGATCCCGAAGGTCACCCATGGCCTGGAGTCGTTCCTCGACCCGACGTTCGCCCGTTCGGAGATCGAGGTCGAGCCGAGCGACGGGCTGATCTACTTCGGGCTGGTGCTCGGGGCGGTGCTCGGCCTGCTCGGCATCGCGATCGCCTACCGGATCTGGGTGCAGAAGCCCGGAACGAGCGCGGCGATCCAGGCGCGCCTCTCGGTGCTGCACAAGCTGTTCTCGAACAAGTGGTACTTCGACGAGCTCATCGAGCTGGTCGTCGTGCGGCCGCTGAGCTGGTTCGGACGCTTCGGCCAGCAGACGTTCGAGCGCATCTTCGTCAACGGCGCGCTCGTCGGCGGGACCACGGGCCTCGTACGCGCGGGCTCGGCGGCCGTCCGCGCCGTGCAGTCGGGCTACCTGCGCTCCTACGCGGCCCTGCTCCTCGGCGGCCTCGCGGTCGTCGGCTTCTACTTCCTGCTCCAGGCGTGACCCTCCACCTCTCCCTCCTGCTCTGGCTCCCGGCGCTGGCCGGCACGCTCGGCCTCCTGCTGCCCGGGCGGCTGACCGCGCGGGCGCTCGCGCTGCTCGGCTCCGCCGGGGCGCTCGGCTACGCGATCAGCGCGGTGATCGACTTCGATCGTCGAGCGGGGGGATTGCAGTACGTCACCGACGAGACGTGGATCCGCACGCTCGGCATCCACTACAAGCTCGGGATGGACGGGGTCAACCTGTTCCTCGTGCTGCTGGCCGCGGGGCTGTTCACCGCCTCGATGCTGTGGGCGGCGAGCCGGGAGTGGGAGCGCCCCAAGCTCTTCTTCTTCCACATGGGCGTCGGCCACACCGCCGTGCTCGGCGCGCTGCTGGCCCAGGATCTCGCGCTGTTCGTCGCGTTCTTCGACCTCATGCTGATCCCGTTCTTCTTCCTGACGGGGATCTGGGGGCCGGCGCGGACGCGCGTGACGGCGGTGACCAAGCTCGTCATCTACACGCTCGTCGGCTCGCTGCTGATGTTGAGCGCCGCCATCGCGACCGCGGTGCTCGCCGCCGAGCAGAACGGCACGGAGCTCTCCTTCGTGCTCAGCGACCTGCAGAAGCTGCGCCTCGGCGCGGGCACGCAGGACTGGATCTTCTTGTTCTTCGCGGCGGCGTTCCTCGTGAAGATGCCGATGTTCCCGGTCCACGGCTGGATGCCCGACGGGTACCGCAACATGCCGCTCCCCGTGCTCGCCGTCTTCTCCGGCGTGCTGAGCAAGGTTGCGGCCTACGGCTTCCTGCGGATCGCCCTGCCGCTGTTCCCCGACGCGGCCGTCCAGTTCCAGGATCTCATGCTGCTCATCGCGCTGGCCTCGATCCTCTACGGCTCGGCGATGGCGTTCACCACGACCGAGGCGCGGCTGATCCTCGGCTACTCGTCGATGGCGCAGCTGGGCTTCATCGTGCTCGGCATCTTCGCGCTCAACGACCGGGGCGCGCAGGGCGCGGTGCTGCAGGCCTTCAACCACGGCCTGGTCGTGGCCCCCGCGTTCTTCGTCCTCGCGCTGCTGGCCGCGCGGGCCGGTGGCTCGGAGGACATCCGTGACATGGGCGGCGTCGCACTGCGCGCCCCCGTGCTGGCGGTGCTCTTCTTGATCGTCGCGCTGGCGAACCTCGCGATGCCCGGCTCGGCGAACTTCGTCGGCGAGTTCTACATCCTGCTCGGGGTGTTCCAGGACAAGCCCGTCTACGCGATCCTCGCGTTCACCGGCGTCGCGCTGGCGAGCGTCTACACCCTGCGGCTGTTCATCCGGGCGATGCACAATCGCGTCGGGCCGCGCGTGGAGTCCTCCGACCTGAAGGTCGCCGACGGCCTGGTGCTCGTGCCGCTCGTGCTGGCGATCCTCGCCGTCGCGCTGTACCCGCAGCTGCCGCTGGAGAAGGGCGAGAAGACGGTGGTGGCCTCGGTCGCCGCGGCGCGCGACCTCGCCGGCCCGCCGGCGGCGATCGGCGCGACCCCGGTCGCGCAACCACCGAAGCCCGTCAGCGGGGCCGCCGCCTGGATGGAGGCCGCCGCCGCCGCCGAGGCGGCCGCCGCCGCCGGTGGCGCCCCGGGAGTCGAGGAGGAGCCCGCGCCATGAACGGACGCAAGCTCGAAGGCCCCGCGATCGACTTCGCGGGGCTCTCCCCGCTTCTCGCGCTGCTCGGCGGCGCGGTGGTCGTGCTCATGGTCGGCCTGCTGCGCGGACGCGCCGCCCGTGAGCACGGAGTTCCGGCTCTTTCCTTCGCGACGCTGGCCGCCTCGCTCGGCCTGACGATCTGGCAGCTCGACTCCTCGGAGGAGCTCGTCGCGGGCGCGCTGGCCATCGACGGCCTGGGCACCGTGCTGAACATCCTCTTCGTCAGCGCCGGCATGGCCACCGTGCTCTTGTCGTGGCGGGCACTGGCGCCGCGCGAGTCGGCCCACGGCGAGTTCCACGCGCTGCTGCTGACCTCCATCGCGGGCATGGTGGTGCTGGCCTGGTCGACGAACCTCGTCACCGTCTTCCTCGGACTCGAGCTGCTCTCCATCCCGCTCTACGTGCTCTGCGCGACCGAGATGCGCCGCGCGACCTCGCTCGAGTCGGGGCTGAAGTACCTCATCGTCGGCTCGCTCGGCTCCGCCGTCTTCCTCTACGGCTTGGCGCTCATCTACGGCGCGACGGGGTCGACCGACTTCGCGGGGATCGCGGAGGCCAACTCCGCCGTCGGCCTCAGCAGCGACCCGCTGATGCTCACGGGCATCGCCTTGAGCGTCGTGGGCCTGGGCTTCAAGGCTTCCGTGGCGCCCTTCCACCAGTGGACGCCCGACGTGTACGAGGGCGCGCCGACCCCGGTCACGGCCTTCATGGCGGTCGCGACCAAGGCCGCGGCCTTCGGGATCTTCCTGCGGCTCTTCGACGTCGCCCTGATCGACTCGGCCACCGCCTGGGCTCCCGCGCTCGCAGCACTGGCGACCGTGACGATCATCGCCGGCAACGTCGGAGCGCTCGGTCAGTCCTCGCTGAAGCGCATGCTCGCGTACTCGTCGGTCGCGCAGGCGGGCTACATGCTCGCGGGCGTCGTGGTGACCTCCGGGCTCGGCGTGCGCGCGACGGTCTTCTACCTCGCCGTCTACCTGGTGATGAACCTCGCTGCGTTCGCGGTCATCATCGCCCGCGAGCGCGAGACGAGCCTCGGGGACGACCTCGCGGCCGTGGAGGGCATCGGGGCCACGCGCCCCGTCCTCGCCTGGCCCATGACCATCGCGATGCTCTCGCTCGCCGGCATCCCGGCCACGGGGGGCTTCATCGGGAAGTTCTTTTTGATCGACGCGACCGTCGACGGCGGCTACGCCTGGCTCGGCTTCGTCATCGTCATCGGCTCGATGATCTCGCTGGCGTACTACCTGCGGGTGATCGCCGCGATCTGGATGCGCGACGCTCCGGCGGTCGCGCAGTCGACTCCCGTGCCGGCCGGCCCGCGGCCCGCGCTGGCCGGCGGCTCGCCGGAAGGCGACGCCGGGCCGGGCTCGGTCGCGCTCGGCGCCGAGAGCCCACCTGCCCAAGCCGGCGCGGTCGTCTACGGCGGCGAGCCCGGGGGCGGCAAGGCGCACTGGGAGGTCGCGCTCGTCGCGGTCCTCTGCGCCGCGCTGACCGTCGCGGCCGGTGTCGTCCCCCAGCCGCTGTTCGACCTCGTGCAGCGCTGCGGCGACGCGTTCACGAACCTCGTCTGAGGCGCAGGGTCGACCAGCGAGCGCCGGGCGACGCGGCTCGCGGGCGGGTACGCTGAGCGCCCGGCATGCGCTACCCCGACGACCAGCTCAGCCCGGAAGAGCGCGACCGGCTCCGCCCGTACGTGACCCACCTCGACGGGCCGGTCTTCGCCCTGGTCAACCTGCCCGAGACGGTCAAGGGCGCCCTCTTCGCCCGGTACTCGCGTTACGCCGGAACGCTGCGGCGCCTGCTGCTCGACGAGTTCGCCGACTCGCTCGATCCCGACGCCGCGCCGTTCGACCCGGGCACGGGCTCCCGCGCGGAACGGCTCTACGAGCGGATCTTCCTCGGCTACGGTGACGACTCGGTCGCCCAGCTCGGCGGTGCGCACGTCGCCTGCGAGTGGAGCTCGAACGTCCTCACCAAGGTGCTGCAGCGCCCGCGGCTGGGCGCCTACCTCGAGCAGTCCACGCGCTACATCGCCTACGACGGTGACGTCCGGGGCCTGGGCTACCGGTACTTCCGCGACCCCGAGCTCGGGCCGGGCTACGAACAGTCGATGAACGCGATCTTCGACATCTACGCCCAGTGCCTGCCGATCGTGCGCGCCTGGGTCGACGGCTCCTTCCCGGGCGAGGCAGGCGCGGCCCGCGACCGCGCGATCGCCGCCAAGGCGCTCGACCTGCTGCGCGGCCTGCTGCCCGCGGCCTCCCTCTCGCACATGGGCATCTACGCGACGGGCCAGACCTACGAACAGCTCATCCTGCACCTCCTCGCCCACCCGCTGCCCGAGGCGCGCGCGTGCGGCGAACGGATCCTCGAGGCCGTCCAGGGCGTGATGCCGAGCTTCGTCGCCCGCGTGGGGCGGCCCGACCGCGGCGGCGAGTGGATCGACTACCTGCGCCGGCGCGACCAGGCGGCGGAGTCCTGGGTCGCCCGGCTCGGACTCGACCGCCCCGCGGGCGACCCCGACGCACGCCCGAGCGTGCGCCTGCTCCACGTCGACGGTGACGAGGAGGCGCTCCTGGCCGCGCTGCTGTTCGAGGCGGCCGGCGTGTCGGAGGAGGACTCGGCGCTACGGCTGACCGCGCTGAGCGCCGACGAGCGTCGCGCGCTGCTGAGCGACCTCGTCGGGACGCGGGCGAACCGTCGCCACCGGCCGGGGCGCGGCTACGAGGCGCTGCGATACCGCTTCGAGATCGTGTCGGACTACGGCGCGTTCCGCGACCTGCAGCGCCACCGCATGCTCACCGTGCAGTGGCAGCGCCTCTCCCCCGACCTCGGCGCGGGGGTGCCCGAAGAGGTCGATCTCGCCGGCTGCGGAGAGAAGTACCGCCGCGCCCTCGAGCTCTCCGAGTGGGAGTACCGTCGCCTGGCCGGCGCGGGACACGGGCGTCGCCTGGCGAGCTACGCGCTGTGCCTCGGCTTCCGCATCCGCTACGTGCTCGACCTCAACGCGCGCGAGGCGATGCAGCTCATCGAGCTGCGCTCGGGCGTCGAAGGCCATCCGAGCTACCGTGCGGTCGCGCACGAGATGCACCGCCAGATCGCCGCGGTCCATCCCGCGGTCGCGGCGACGATGAGCCACGTGGACTCGAGCGCGGAGCCGCGGCTGGAGCGCATCCTCAGCGAGATGCGAAGCCAGGCCAAGCGCGACGGCGCCGGGACGGCGTAGCCGCGACCCGCAGGCGACGGCGACGAGCGGGCTCAGGGGTTCGTCAACCGCAGGATGCGGTCGTCGTCGTCGGTCGGGGAGCCGCGGCCGTCGCGGTTGGAGGTCGTCACCCAGAGGGAGCCGTCGGGCGCGGCGGCGGGGGAGCGCAGCCGGCCGTAGTCACCGTCGAGAAGCCTCTGCGGCTTTCCTGCCGAGGCGCCGTCGAGCGGTATCTTCCACAGTCGGCGGCCGGCGAGCGCGCCGACGAAGAGGTCCGAGCCGACGATCGCGGCGCCGCTCGGCGAGGACTCCGACGTGCGCCAGACGACCTTCGGGGAGACGAAGCGCCCGCCGCCGGTGCCGCGGCCCTCGACCCTCGGCCAGCCGTAGTTCTTGCCCTTGACGATGAGGTTGACCTCGTCGAACGTGTTCTGCCCGAACTCCGGCGCCCACAGGCGGCCGGCGCGGTCGAACGCCAGGCCCTGCACGTTGCGGTGCCCCAGCGACCAGACGGGTGAGCCGCGGAACGGGTTGCCGCGCGGGATCGAGCCGCTCGGGTTCAGGCGGAGGATCTTCCCGTTCGGGCTCCTGCGGTCCTGCGCACTGGACGTGTTCCCCGCGTCGCCCGTGGCGACGTAGAGCTTGCCGTCGGGCCCGAACGCGAGGCGCCCGCCGTTGTGGATCGATGCCGCCTCGATGCCCGAGAAGATCACGCGCGGCCGCCGGCCCAGCTCGAATCGGGCGACGCGGTTGTCGCGACTGGTCGTGTAGTACGCGTAGACGAGCTTGTCCTTGGCGTAGTTCTTCGAGACGGCGAGGCCGAGCAGCCCGCCCTCCCCGGCGCCGGTGTCCACGCCCGGCACACGCATCACGACCCTGGCGCTTCCGCCGTCCTCGGGAACGCGGAGGATGCGGCCGGTCGTCCGCTCGGACACGAGCGCGTCGCCGCCGGGGAGGAACGCGACGCCCCACGGGACCCGGAGCTTGGTGGCGATCACCCGCGGCCCGGAAGCCTGGGCCGCCCGGGCGGTCGGGCGCTCGGCGGCAGCCTCCTCCGCCGAACCGGTGACCGGCTCCTCGACCGTCGGGCGGTCGGCGGTCGACTCCGGCGCGGCGCCGGTGGCGGGCTGCTGGGCTTCCGCGGCCGAAGTGGGTTCGCTCGTGCCTCCGCAGGCGCCGAACGCGGTCGCGCCGAGGAGGGCGAGGGCCACGGCGGTGGTGCGTCGGAGCATGCGCTGACGGTAGCTCCGGTTTCTAAGCGCAAGCTGCGAATCGGGTGACGGGATGGCGCCATGATCCGCCCGCCCGCCGGCGCGTCGGATCCGCTTTCCGCCTCTACCGATCGCCCACGACGCCGGCGAGCACGTCCACGAGCCGGCGGACGACCGGCTCTGGTGCATAGCTCCCGGCGGTCGCGGCGGCTTGGCGCCCGATGCGCGAGCGCAGCGCCGCGTCGTCGGTGAGGCGCAGCAGCGCCGCGCCGAGGGCTTCCGGGTCATTCGGCGGCACGAGGAGGGCGTTCTCACCCCGGGTCATGAACTCCTCGTACCCACCGCCGGAGGTGCCCACGACGGCGCAGCCGAGAGCCATGGCCTCGAGGGCGGCCAGGCCGAACGCCTCCCACAGCGAGGGCACGGCCACGACGTCCGCGGCGGCAAGGATCGTGAAGAGCTGCTCGGGAGGTTGCGCACCGAGCAGGTGCACCCGGTCGGCATTGGCGCCGGCGATGGTCCGCAGGTGCTGGCTCATCGGCATCTGCCGGAAGGCGCAATCCTCCCCCGCCACCACCAGCCGCGCACCGGGATGGACACGCCAGACCTCGTTCATGGCGGCCGCCAGGACGTGAACGCCCTTGCGGGCTTCCAAGCGACCCGAGAACGCGACGACGGGACCGTCCGAGCCGGGGTAGCCCGGCGGCAGGAGCCCTTCGGCGGCCAGCCGGCGCACGCGTTCGACGTCGATGGTGTTCGGCACGACGAAGCTCGGCAGCCGCTCGATGTCCCACAGTTCCCGCGCCCAGCGCAGAATGGAGGAGGAGACCGCGACGAGGGCGTCGGAGTGCTCGGCCTGGACGCGCTCGCGTCGCTGCTGGCGGGCGTCGCGCATGCGCACGGGAAGGGGTCGCCACGAGGGATCGATCCTGGAGATCTGCTCCAGCGAGGTGGTCAGGTTCGTCACGAACGGGGGCCGTTTCGGGCAACGGGCCGTCCACCACCCGTCGCCGCGCCACTCGGGAGCGTAGATGACGTCGACCGGGTCGAGCCGCGCCACCCGCTGCAGGACGGCCATCCCGCCGACGTGGGTGTTGACCGGTCCGCGCAGCGGGATGGTGGCCGGGGCGACGAGGTGGACCGCGGCGCCGTCGACCTCGGTCCGGCGTGCCCGCCCGGCGGCCCACCCGATGACGACCTGCACGTCGTGGCCCTGACGGACGAGCTCGCGCGCCGTCGTCCTGTAACGATGGCCGATCCCTCCGGCGCGCACCGTCAGCCCCTCGAACTCGGGCGTGAGCAGGCAGATTCGCATGGATCACCGAACCCGACGCGGCGCCTGCGCCGCCCGGTCGATCGCCCCCGTGCGAACGCCGCGGGGCGCGTACAGACCGATCGCCGCGACTGTCCGCTCGGTGGTGACGCCCTCTGGCCGTCTAGGGCTGTACCCCCGTGCGGTCGCATGGTGTCGCGCCCCTGCGAGGCGCCGGGCGATGACGTGGCGGATTCCTGGCCGGATCTGCGAGTCGTCGTACGGCGGACGGTGCGCGCCGGGTGGGGTCCTGCGACCGCGCGGATAGTTCAACAGGCTCCTAGGGCTTTCCCGTCCAGGGCGTTCTTCGCCGGGTTCGTCGACCCGACTCAGTGTGGTACACCGCGGCAGGCTTCGCGCCGGTGCCGTCCCCTCGTCTTCGGGCGGGCGTGGAGCCGTCTGCCTTTTGCTTGACGATTTCGTCCGGTGGCAGTCTCTCTCCACGGGTGCCTTCGCCAACCGGGAGTTGGCGTCAGGTCGCCAGCGCGCCGATGACTTCGCGCCACCAGGAGCGCTCTGCTTCCTCGTCGGCCCGACTGAGGCGCCGACGCGCGGCCTGCTGCACGGCCTGCGCGGAGCCCGCCGCCACCGTCGTGCCGATGTAGGCCCAGCGGCCGTCGGCAAGGACGACGAGCGAGCCGGGGCGATCGCGGCGTGTGCGCACGCGCTCGGCGACCGCCACCGGTCCGACGTGGTCCGGGCGGGAGGCGTCGCCGTCGGCCTCCCTCCAGGGGCGCTCGGAGAAGATCAGCGAACGGCGCGCGGGGCGCGGCCGGGGCATGACCTCCAAGGGACCCTCGCGCCACCGCTGCAGCAGCCCGCGGAACTCCACGGCGACCTCCTGACGAACGAGGACGTGGAGCCGGTCGCCCGCCTCGACGCGGGTCGAGCCGCGCGGCGGAATCGCCTGGTGGCCGCGGATGATGACGTTGAGCAGCGCCTCACGGGGCATGCCGAGCTCGCGCACCAGGCGCCCGACGGCGGCGTCGCCGGCGCGCACGCCGAACTCGATGACCTCCGCGCCCAGGCGCCGCGTGGACCCCTGGTCGGTGAGCACCGCGGGCAGCGCCGCCTCGTTCGTCGTGACCTTGAGCCGGGCGGCGACCCACTCGAAGGTCGTGCCCTGGATCACCGTGGAGACGAGCACGGCGAAGAAGACGACGTTGAAGAACAGCAGGCTGCCCTCGAGGCCCGCGATGAGCGGGAAGGTCGCGAGCACGACGGGGACGCCGCCCCGCAGGCCCGCCCAGGAGAGCGCGACGGTCTCGGCCGGACTGAAGCGCGAGCCGAGCGTGCCGACGACCACGCCGACCGGCCGTGCGACCACGAGCAGCAGCGCGGTGATCGCGAGGCCCTCGAGCGCGACCCCCGGCAGCTGGGACGGGAAGACGAGCAGACCGAGGCTGACGAACAGGACGATCTGCGCGACCCAGGCCAGGCCGTCGTGGAAGGTCTGCACCGTGCGGGCGGCGGGCGAGTTCGTCGAGCCGATCGCCAGGCCGGTCAGATAGACCGCGAGGAAGCCCGAGCCGTGGAGGAACTGCCCGGCGCCGAACGCGGTCGCGGCCGCCGCGATCGAGGCGACGGGGTACAGGCCGGCCGTGGAGAGCGAGACGTTGCGCAGCGCCCACGCCGCACCCTGCCCGACCAGCACGCCGACCGCGGCGCCGACGCCCATCTCGATCACGAACTCCTGGAGGAGGTCCACGGCGCCGTAGTCCGGGCGCTCGATCCACTCGATGAAGCCCAGGACGAGCAGGATGGCGACGGGGTCGTTCATCCCCGCCTCGCCCTCGAGCGTGTGCGCGACGCGCTGGCGCAGCGTCGAGCCGCGGAGGATCGAGAAGATCGCGGCGCCGTCGGTGACCGCCAGGATCGAGCCGAGCAGGAAGCCCTCGAGCCAGCTCAGGTCGAGAATCACCGCCGCCCCCGCCCCCGTGATCAGCGCGGTGACCAGCGTGCCGACGGTCGCGAGGCCGAGGGCAGGCTTCAACACCCGGCGGATCGGCGACCAGCCGGACGCGAGGCCCCCCTCGAAGAGGATCAGCGCGAGGGCGACGACGCCCACGTCGCGGGCGAGCTCGTAATCGGAGAACGCGATGAGACCCGTGGCGTCGCTGCCGAGCAGCATGCCCAGGGTGAGGACGAGCAGCAGGCCGGGCACGCGGAGGCGCCCCGCGAGCTGGGAGGCCAGCAGCGCGAAGATGAGCATGCCGCCGAGGGCAAGCAGGAGACGGCCGTCGTCCATTGCTGGCATTCTCCTGTGTCAGGGCTCCCGACGGCCCGGCCCCGCCTCTGCTCGCTCGCTTCCCTGGGCCCGGGGTGTCAGGATCACTCGTCGGGAGCAGCCTTCCAGGAGCTCATGGACCGCCCGCCTCGCCCACGTCCCCCCGCGCGCCCCTCGGCGCAGACGTTCCTTCGCCGCCGAGTGACGGCCGTCGCCGTACTGCTCGTCGGCGGCTTCACGCTCGTGCGGCTCGTCGGCGCGGTGCTCGGCGGGGACGGCGAGCAGCGGGCGACGGCCGCCCGCGGAGCGGAGGCACGACCGGCCTCCGACCAGGCGCAGGCCGCGACGCGTCCGCGCCCGAAGGCGACGCAGCTGCCGGGCGGCGGACGGACGTTCTTCCCCGACCGACGCGTGGTGGCCTTCTACGGCAACCCGGCCGACGACGAGCTCGGCGCGCTCGGCATCGGCACCCCGGACCAGGCCGCGCGAAGGCTCAAGCGCGTGGCCAGGAGCTACGAGCGCAAGTCACGGCCGGTGCTGCCCTGCCTCGAGCTCATCGCGACGGTCGCGGCGGGCTCGCCCGGCGACGACGGCAAGTACCGCATCCAGGCACCGGAGAAGACGATCGACCGCTACCTGCGCGCGGCGCGCAAGGCCGGCGCCGTGCTCCTGCTCGACGTGCAGCCCGGGCTCGCGACGTTTCCCGAGGAGGTGCGCCGGCTGAAGAAGTGGCTCGTGCAGCCCGACGTCGGCCTCGCCCTGGATCCCGAGTGGCGCATCCAGCCCGGGCAGGTCCCCGGGAACGTGATCGGCTCGGTCAGCGCCCAGGAGGTCAACGCCGTGAGCATCGACCTCGCGGCGCTCGTGCGCGAGCGCAACCTGCCCGAGAAGCTCTTCGTCATCCACCAGTTCACGAACGACATGGTGGCCGACAAGGAGAAGGTCAAGATCCGCAAGGGCCTGGCGACGGTCTTCAACGTCGACGGCTTCGGCGCTCCGGCCAACAAGATCTCGAAGTACCGCGAGTTCACGAAGTCCACGCCGAAGGGCGCCCACGACGGCTTCAAGGTGTTCTTCCGCGAGGACACCAACCGGATGCGTCCCGCGGCGGTCATGGCGCTTCAGCCGCCGCCGGACATCATCGAGTACGAGTGAGGCGCGACGCGCTTGCGGCGCCCCGAGCCCCACGCAGGCCGCTGCGAGACGAAGCGGTAGAGCGCCGCGGGCCGGCCCGGCCCGGCTGAGCGCTGCTCGCCCGTCGCCTCGACGAGCCCCGTCGCCTTGAGGTCGCGCGCAAAGGTCGCCGGGTCGTAGTCCACCTTGGCGATGGCGGCGTAGACCGCGCGTGCCTGCGACAACGCGAAGCTCGCGGGGAGGGCGCCGGCCGCGACGTTCGACCACCACAGCTTGCCCTCCACCCGCTCGACGGCGGTGCGCAGGATGCGGCGGTGGTCGTGGGCGAGCGGGTGACGGCCACGCGCGGGCAGCCAGCGAGCCCGCTCGGACTCGACATCGGCGGGAACGAGCACGAGGTGGGCGACGGTCGGGATCCAGCCACGCGCGTCGCGCCCGGGCGCCGCGAAGGTGGCGAGCTGCTCGAGGCCGGGGCGGTGCAGGCCCGTCTTCTCCCGGAGCTTGCGCCGCGCCGTGTCCAGTGGGTCCTCCTCCGGGCCGACGAAGCCGCCGGGCAGCGCGGGCGGGCCGTCGCCGGGGTCGGTGACCAGAACGCTGAGCACGCCGCTGCGGACGGCCAGCACGACGACGTCGACCGCGAGAGCGACGGGTGCGGGGTAGCCCTCGGAGTTCGTCGCGGTCCAGAGCACTGAAGCCAACGTACCGCGGCCGCCGGAACACCGAGACCATTTTGGTCAGTACGACGACAAGATGGTCGACAGTCGGCCATGGGTTCGATAGGCTGCGTTATAGGCAGAGTGCCCAAAATATTCCCCGGGAGATCGCCATGGCCGAGATCGTCAAGTACCCCATCGTCAACCACCTTCGCTCCGCACCGACCCTGCACGTCCTGCACTACCGCAAGGGCAAGCTCGTCGGCGCGGGCCCGGGCCTGGCGTTCTGGTTTCGCCCGCTCCACACCGCGGTCGCCGAGGTGCCCGTCGACGACCGTGAGCTCCCGTTCCTCTTCCGCGCCCGCAGCGCGGACTTCCAGGAGCTCACCGTCCAGGGCGCCATCACGTTCCGCGTCGCCGACCCGGCGCTGCTCGCCCGCCGCGTCGACTTCACGATCGAACTCGACGACGGCCGCTGGAACCAGGCGCCGCTCGACCAGGTCGCGGGCCTGCTCACCCAGCTCGCGCAACAGTTCGTGATCGACGAGCTCGTGCGTCTCGACGTCCGGCGCATCCTCGCCGACGGCGTGGCGCCCGTCCGCGATCGCATCGCGGCCGGGCTGGGCGGTGAAGTGGCGCTGGGCGAGCTCGGGCTCGAGGTCGTCGCGGTGCGTGTGGCGGCGGTCACCCCGACGGCGGAGCTGGAGAAGGCGCTGCGCCAGCCGACCCGCGAGGCGATCCAGCAGCAGGCTGACGCCGCGACGTTCCAGCGCCGCGCCGAGGCCGTCGACAAGGAGCGCGCCATCGAGGAGAACGAGCTGCGCAATCGCATCGAGCTCGCGCGGCGCGGCGAGCAGCTCGTCGTCCAGGAGGGCACGAACGAGCGGCGGCGGGCGGAGGAGCTGGCCGCCGCCGCGCAGATCCGGGCGGCCGCCGACGACGAGCGGGGGCGCCTGGAGGCGCACCGCGAGGCCGACACGACAGACGTCGTGCAGGCAGCTCGACTGCGGGCCGAGCGCGAGCGGGCGCAGATCCAGGCCGCGATGGGAGCTGAAGTCCTGGCCGCCCTGGCGCTGCGCGAGCTCGCCGGACAGGTCGGCCAGATCGAGCATCTCACGGTCACTCCCGATCTGCTCACCGGCATGCTGGCGCGCCTCACCGCGAACGGCGTGGAGGGCTGAAGCGATGCTGCCGCGATGCGTGCTGGTCGAGCGGCCGACAGAGTACGCCGACCTCCTGGCGCGCCACGGGACGCGCCAGGCCGCGTGGTTCTTCCTCGAGCAGCGGGGGCTCGAGCCCGGGGAGGTGGAGCGCCGGCACCTCGCGCACGCCGAGACGCGCGCGGCGGTGCTGGCGGCGGTGCCTCTCGAGTGGCGCACCGCGTCCATCACCCGCGCCGAGCTCGACCGGTTCCTCTTCGCCCCCGACGACGTCGTGGTGGTTCTGGGGCAGGACGGGCTCGTCGCGAACGTCGCGAAGTACCTCGCCGGCCAGCCGGTGATCGGCTTGAACCCGGATCCCGACGGCGCAGGAGGCGTGCTCGTCCGCCATCCGCCGCGAGCGGCGGGCGACCTGCTGGCCGACGTCGTGGCCCAGCGCGCGGCGATCGAGCGGCGCACGATGGCCGAGGCCCTCCTGGACGACGGACAGCGGCTGCTCGCCCTCAACGAGGTCTTCGTCGGCCACGCCAGCCACCAGTCCGCCCGCTACACGCTCACCGCGCGCGGCCGCAGCGAGCGCCAGTCGTCCTCCGGCGTCATCGTCACCACGGGCACCGGCGCGACGGGCTGGGCGGCGAGCATCAGCCGCGAGCGCCCGGAGCCGGTTGCGCTCCCCGCCCCCGCTGACGGGCGCCTCGCGTTCTTGGTGCGCGAGGCGTGGCCCAGCCCGGCGACGGACACCACGCTCACCCAGGGCCTGCTCGTCCCGCCCGACGCGCTCGAGATCACCTGCGAGCTCGGCCGGGGCGGCGTCGTGTTCGGCGACGGCATCGAGTCCGACCGCCTCGAACTCGCCTGGGGGCAGCGCCTGCGCGTGCGGACCGCCCGCGAGACGCTGGCGCTGGTGACCTGAGGGGGCTTGGCGCAACGTGACCGCCTTTGTGGGTCGTTTTACGTCAAGCCAGCCGCTGGAGGAGGTCCTCAGCGGCGAGGAGGTCGCCGGGGTCGAGGTCGCGCCAGACCAGCCGCAGGGTGTCGACGCCGTGGCGCTTCAGCGCGCGGTCGCGCAGGCGATCCGCCTCGAAGTCGTTGCGGCGCGTGTGGTGCGCGCGGGAGTCGAGCTCGACGACCAGCTTCGCGTCGCGGTACCAGCAGTCGACGAGGACGCCATGGACGCGGACGTTGCGCTGGTCGGGGTGCGGCACCCCGTGAAGCTCGCAGTAGCGAACGTAGCGCCGCTCCATCTCCGAGCGGGTGTGGGCGTCCTCGCCGTGGATGAGCCGGTGAGTGCGTCCGGCGCCCGCCCGACCGGTGAGCCGCTGCGCCGTGACGACGAGTCGCCCCCTCGGGAGTGACGGAAGCTGGTCGGCGACCCGGCGCAGCTCGTCGTAGGCGAGGTGGTCGGCGAGGTCGATCACCGTGCGCACGCGGTCGGTCACCCGCAGCAACCCGTAGGCGACGACATCGCGGTGGTCGAGGTGACGGGTGCGATGGACGACGACGTCGCCGCGGCTGCGGACGCCGTCGCCCGGCACGCTCAGGTGGATGTGCGGCGAGCCGCGCTCGGTGATCCAGCCGTAGAACGCCGCTGCCGACTCGTGCGACAGCGCCGCGCCGTCGCCGGCCCACCACACCGCGGCGAGGAACCGCGCGCGCCGAGAGATCGCGCGGTGACCGAGCGCGTAGACGCCGGGGTGGAGTGCGAGCAGGCGCCCGTTGTTGACCAGTCGCCGGACCTGCCGCTGGTGATAGCCCAACGCCATCAGGTCGCTGCGACGTACGAGCCCCTCCTGACGCTCCGCCTGCGCGACGACCTCGACCCAGGGCTTGGCAGTCTGTGACCGCATCTCTGGGTCATTAGGCGCCAAGCCCCCAAGCTCGCCCCCCGCCGACGCGCCAGGATCAGCCCTTCGCCGCTGCCTCCTCGGCCTGGCGCAGCTCGATCCGACGGATCTTTCCCGTGAGCGTCTTGGGCAGGTCGGCGACGAACTCGAGCTTGCGCGGATAGGCGTAGGCGCTCAACCGGCCGCGAACGTGGGCGCGGATCTCCTGGGAGAGCTCGTCGGTCGGCTCGTGGCCGGCCGCCAGGACGATGAACGCCTTGACGACGTGACCGCGGCGCTCGTCGGGAGAGGCGACCGCGGCGGCCTCGGCCACGGCGGGGTGCTCGAGGCAGGCGCTCTCCACCTCGAAGGGGCCGATCCGGTACCCCGCGGCGATGATGAGGTCGTCGGCGCGGCCCTCGTACCAGTAGTAGCCGTCCGGGTCGGCGGAGGCCGCATCGCCCGTGTGGAACCAGGTTCCGCCGAACGCGCGCTCGGAGTCCTCGGGGCGGTTCCAGTAGCCCAGGGGGTAGTGCGGGTTGGAGCGCGCGCGCAGGCAGATCTCGCCGCGCTCACCCGGGGCGGCCACCGGGTTCTCGTCCTCGTCGAGGATCTGCATGTCCCAGCCCGGAACGGGCTTGCCCATGGAGCCCTCGCGCACCTCCATGCCGGGGTAGTTGGCGACCATGGGGTAGCTCTCGGTCATCCCGTAGTAGTCGAGGACCGTGATGCCGTACTGCTGACGAAACCAGCGGATCGCCTCCGGGTTGAGCGGCTCGCCGGCCGAGCAGACGATCCGGAACTTCTGCGGGTACTTCGCGCCCGCGTCGGTGATCGACATCATCGAGCGCATCGCCGTCGGCGTCGTGAAGACGTTCGTCACCCCGTGGCGGCAGAGGAAGTCGAGCTGGCCGCGCGGGTCGAAGCCCGCCTCGCGCTGGAGGACGTACTGCACGGCGCCCATCCGCCACGGCCCGAGCAGCGGCGCGATGCCGGCGGCCCACGCCCACTCCCCCATGCCGTGGAAGGGCTCCTCGTCGCGCACGTCGTGGCTCCAGAGGAACTCCGTGTGGGCCAGCAGGTAGCGGTGCGCGTGGACGATGCCCTTCGCCTGCCCGGTCGTGCCGCTCGTGTAATAGAGCTGCGCCGGGTCGTCGCAGCTCGTGTCCTGCATGAGGTGCTCGGCGGAGGCCCCCGCGAGCAGCTCCGGGTCCAGCACCAGGACGTTGGCGCGGCCTTCGAAGCGCGGGGCGTTCACGGCGTCGGTGACGAGCACCTTCGGCGTCGAGTCGTCCAGGCGGTAGGCGATCCCGTCGTCGCCGTAGAGGACGCTCAAGGAGAGCAGGAGCGCTCCGAGCTTCCAGGTGCCGAAGAAGATCGCCGCGGTCTCGGGCGTCGGCGGGAGGATCACCGCGACGCGGTCGCCGCGCTCGACCCCCGCCTCACGCAGCACGTGCGCGGCCTGGTTGGCGAGATCCTGCAGCTCGCCCCACCGGACGTCGCGGCGCGCGCCGTCCCAGCGCTCCCAGACCATCGCGAGCTTGTCGCGCGGGTGCTTGTCGCAGACGTCCTGGGCGATGTTGTACCGCGCCGGAACGTCCCAGGAGAACTCTGCTCGGGCCTTCTCGTAGTCCATGGGCCATCGTCGCACGGTCCCGGGCAGCGGGGTGGAAATCCGCGCGGCCCGGCCGACTGCCGCGATCGGCCCCCGATGGACGCTCGACCGACGTGGCACGATGCGCTTCGATGGCCGCCGGTCCCCGACTCTCACCCCAGACGGTGCCTGCGCCACCGCGCTGGGCACGGGCGAGCGGCCCCGAAGGTCGCGCCGGCTCCGAAGAGGTCGAGCTCTACCAGCGCACGTACACGACGCTGCTGCGCTCGAGTGGGGAGACGCGCCTGCGGATCCTCGAGTCGAGTCACAAGGCGATGCAGAGCTCGCTCCACCCGCTGGCCGACAGTGACGAGCTCGATCTGGGCGCCTTCCTCTACGCCACCCAGCGCCTGCCCGTGGCGATCGCCGGTGCGCGCGTGGTGATCATGGGCCAGGAGGCCGAGCTGTTCGAACGCGCGGGCATCGGGCCGCTGAGCGAGTGGCCGACCCTCGAGGCGGCCGCGCGCCGGCGGCGCTGGTTCGAGGAGCCCGACCACGACGGCACCTGGGCGGTGCTGCTCGCCTCCGCGTCGGATCTCGACGACTTGATCCCGACCCTGGTCGCCTATCAGATCGAGTGGAACAAGCTCCGCCGGCGGCTGCGCGGCGTGGGCTGGCCGCGCGTGCAGGGCTTGCCGGGCGCGGAGGAATGTGCACGGATCCTGGGGGGCGCCGGGGACGACTGGACGCGGCTGCAGGAGGTGTGGGGCACGTCGTACGCCGAGCGCCTGGGTGACGTGGCCGCGCGCGGGCTCTCGCTGCGGGTGCGGATGCTCGGCGGCTCGCAGGTCGGCTACGCGCGGATGACCCGGCGCTGGTGGGCGCCCGTCCGCGAGCAGCTCGAGCGGGAGCACCTGCGCGACGCGCCGATGTACGTCGTCTCGAGCAACACCCACTCGCTGGTGAACCTCGTGAGCGGCGACGCGCAGGCTCGGGAGAAGGAGCTCGTCGCCTGGGTCGACCGCGACGGACCCGATGACCTGAAGGCCGAGCTCGCGAGCTTCCGCTCGGGTGCCTCACAGGGCTCGTGGGAGAACTTCCTCTACTTCGCGGCCAGGGACTTCTACGCGGCGGGCGACGACGACGGCGAGCGCCGCGTCGCCGAGCAGGACGTCGGGATCACGCACCTGAGCTCGCGCACCGCGCTGCGCGTCGCCGCGCAGGTGCTGCCGCTCTCGGGCCTGGACCCGACCCGCTTCGACGGGCGCCTCGGCCCGGTCGACCGCGCCCGGCTGGCCGCCTCGGACGCGGTGATCGTCAACGTCGACTACCCGCTCGGGGTCGCGGCCTACAACATCCTGCGCGAAATCACCCAGGACCGCGACACGCTGCGCGGCGTCTACGTGCTCGGCAAGGCGGCGACGCTCAACGCAGACGTGGGCGACGTCATGCTCTCCAACGTCGTCTTCGACGAGCACTCGCAGACGACGTACTGGCTCGACAACGCGTTCGGCATCGAGGACATCACGCCGTACCTGCGCTTCGGCTCGGGCCTGGACAACCAGCGTGCGGTGACCGTCAGGTCGACGTTCTTGCAGAACCGCGGCTATCTCGACCGCTATTACCGTGAGGCCTACACGGTCGTGGAGATGGAGGCCGGCCCGTACTGCAACGCGATCTACGAGCTGACCGACCCGGACCGGTACCCCGTCGGCGAGCAGGTGAACTTCTCCAAGCTGCCCGTCGACTTCGGCATCATCCACTACGCCTCGGACACGCCATACACCCAGGCGCGCACGCTCGGCGCGCGGGGGCTCAGCTATTACGGCATGGACTCCACGTACGCGTCGTCGATCGCGATCCTGCGGCGGATCCTGCGCCAAGAGGGTGCATTGCCGGCTCCCGCCGGATACGATGGGAACCAGGAGATCTGAGATGAGCACCCCGGCCCAACGCGAGCAGGCCAAGCGGGAAGAGAAGCTGGACTCGATGAAGGAGCAGATCGAGGACGGTTCGCTCACCGTACGGCAGATGACCGACGAGGAGAAGGCGAAGTTCGCGCCGAAGAACCCGCCGAAGGAGCCGCGCACGCCGCGGCGCCGCCGCCCGCCGCGGTAGCCGTCCGCCGAGGCCCCGACCCCGGCGATCGTCGAGCCGTCTCGACGTCGGGGATCGATCGACCATCCGGGTGCGACGATGAAGCGGTGACCGACCCCCTCGTCTCGCCGCGGCCCGAGCCGTCGCGACGCCTCGCCGACCAGGCGCGCGCGCTGTGGACGATCGGAGCCCTCGGGTGGGCGCTGCCGCTGGCGATCGGGGCGCCCGTCCTGCTCGGAAACCTCGACGGGATACCCCGCGGACTACGCGCGCTCGCGATCGTCGCGGCGCTGGGAGTCGCGGTGCTCGGGGTTCTCGTGGTGCCGCAGCTGCGCTGGCGGCGCTGGCGCTGGGACGTCCGCGACGAGGAGGTCGACCTGCGTCACGGCGCGTTCTCGGAGGTTCGCACGATCGTGCCGATGGCCCGCGTCCAGCACGTCGACGTCCGCCGCTCGTTCCTCGCGCAGCGCCTGGGCACCGCCGACCTCGTCGTCCACACGGCCGCGGGCCAGACGATGATCCCGATGCTCCCGGAGGGGTCTGCCGTCGAGGTGCGCGACCGGATCGCCGATCTCGCGCGCACTCCCGATGAGCTCTGAGAAGCTCTTCCCCAGAGAGCGGTGCGCCGAGGAGACCGGCTCGCGGCAGCGGAGCGCATCCGCCGGCCCCACGAAGGCGACCAGCCTGCGAAGGGCCATCGGATGAGCCCCGAGATCCACGATCCGGCTCCCTCGCCGGACCGCTCTGATGTTCCAACAGCTTCAGAGCCGCCGGGGGCGCCGGCGGCGCCCGACGCCGATCTCGCGGCGGCGTTCGCGACCCCGCGGCGGCTGCACGTCGCCGCGGCGGTGACCAACGCGGTGACGGCGCTGCGCGGGCTGGCGTTCCCGCTGCTGGCCGTGGTCTTCGTCGGTGGCAGCGGAGGCGGCCTCGGCCGGGCGGCGACCTTCGCCCTGCTCGGCGCGCTCTTGTCGCTCGTGACGGGGTTCGCGAGCTGGCGCGCGACGAGCTACGAGCTCACGAGCGGCGCGCTGCGCCTGCGCAGCGGCGTCTTCTCCCCCGACGACACGGTCATCCCCGTGGCCCGGATCCAGGCGATCGACACGGTCCAGGGTCCCGTCCAGCGCCTGTTCGGCGCGCTCGAGCTGCACGTGCAGACGCCGGGCGGCGGCGCCGACGGCGAGATCATCCTGACCGCCGTCGCTCCCGCCGAGGCGCAGGCCCTCCGCGCCGCGCTGGGACACGCCGAGCCCGCGGCACCCGCCGCGCGGCGACGGCTCGGCGCCGGCCCCCTGCTGCTCGCGGCGCTCACCGCGCCGCAGTTCGGCGTCGTGCTGCCCGTCGTCGGCGCGGTGTTCGCCGGCGCCGACGACGTGCTCGGTGACGTGCTCGAAGAGGATCTCTTCGCCCGCGTCAACAGCCCGGGCGAGCTCCTCGTCATCGTGGCGGTCCTGCTCGCCGCGACGTTCCTCGTCTCGTTCCTGGCAGCCGTGGTCGCCTTCGCGGGCTTCGAGGTCGAGCGTGACGGCGACCGGCTGCGGATCCGGCGCGGGCTCTTCCAGCGGCGCGCCGCGAGCGTCCCCGTGGCGCGCATCGACGGCGTCGCGATCGTCGAGGGGCTCCTTCGCGCACCGTTCGGACTGGCCACGCTTCGCCTGGAGACGGCGGGGTACCGCAAGGAGCAGTCAGCGGCGCGGACGCTCTTCCCCCTCGTGCGCGTCCGCGACGTCCCCGCGCTGCTGGCCGAGCTGGTGCCCGGGCTCGACGGGAGCCCGCCGGCGCTTGACCGCCCGCCGGCACGGAGCGTGCGCCGCTACGTGTTGCCGCCGGCACTCGCGGGCACCGTGCTCGGCGCCGCCGTCGCCGTTACGACCGGGGGTGCACTCGGGTGGCTCGCGGTCGGTCTCCTGGCGGCGATCGGCGGCGTCCACGGGCTGCTCGGCCAGCGCACGGCGGGCTTGCACCTTGGCGCCGATCGCCTCGTCGTGCGCGCCCGAAGCGGCACGGCGCGCGTGACGCTGCTCGCGCGGCGCCGGCGGCTGCAGGAGGTGAGCGTGCGTCGTACCCCGCTGCAGCGCCGCGCCCGCCTGGCGACCTTCGGCGTGGCGCTCGGCTCCGGCCGCCGTGCGCGCGTGCGCCACCTCGAGTCCGCGGGCGCCGACGCGGCCCAGGCCGCGCTGCGGCCCGGCGGTTCAGGCGCCGTGTCGCTCGTGAGCACGGAGGGCTGCGGCCGCGCGACCGCGGCGCCGGAGCGCGAGTACCGCCTCAGTCCTCCGCCGGAACCGCCCCCGACTTGATCTGCGCCTCCAGCCGCGCCATGACCTCGGGGTCGCGGAGCGTCGTGACGTCGCCGAGCGCCCGGCCCTCGGCGACGTCACGCAGCAGGCGGCGCATGATCTTGCCCGAGCGCGTCTTGGGAAGGTCGTCGCTCCAGATGATCCGCTTGGGGCGCGCGAGCTTGCCGATGTGCTGCGCGACGTGCTCGCGCAACTCGGCGATCAGCTCGTCCGTGCCGTCCATGTCCCCCTCGAGCGTCACGAACGCGGCGATCGCCTGGCCCGTGTCCTCGTCGGCCTGGCCGATGACCGCAGCCTCGGCCACCTTGGGGTGCGAGACGATCGCGCTCTCGACCTCGGCGGTGGACAGGCGGTGGCCCGAGACGTTGATGACGTCGTCGACGCGCCCGACGACCGAGAAGTAGCCCTCCTCGTCCTCCCGGGCCGCGTCGCCGACGAAGTAGGCGTCGGGACCGAACTTGCTCCAGTACGTCTGCTCGTAGCGGTCGGGATCCCTGTAGAGGTTGCGCAGCATGGACGGCCACGGCTGCGTGATCGCCAGCAGCCCCTGGGTGCCGGCCGCGCAGGCTTCGCCCTCCTGGTCGACGACGGCGACCGCGATGCCGGGCAGCGGCGTCCCGGCCGCCCCGGGCTTGGCGTCCTGGGCTCCCGGAAGCGTCGTGACCATGATCGCGCCGGTTTCCGTCTGCCACCACGTGTCGACGATCGGGCAGCGCTCCCCGCCGATGACCTTGTGGTACCAGAGCCAGGCCTTCGGGTTGATCGGCTCTCCGACCGTCCCGAGCAGCCGGAGCCTCGACAGGTCGAACGAGCGCGGGTGCTCGGGACCCCACTTCATGCACGCGCGGATCGCGGTGGGCGCCGTGTAGAAGAGCGTCACGCCGTAGCGCTCGCAGAGCTCCCACCAGATGCCCTTGTGCGGGTAGTCCGGCGCTCCCTCGTACATGACGCTGGTCGCGCCGTTGGCCAGCGGCCCGTAGACCATGTAGCTGTGCCCGGTGACCCAGCCGATGTCCGCGGTACAGAAGTAGACGTCGGACTCCACCTCGAGGTCGAAGACCTCGCGGAACGTCCAGGCCACCTGCGTGAGGTAGCCCGCCGAGGTGTGCAGGATGCCCTTGGGCTTCGCGGTAGAGCCGCTGGAGTACAGGATGAACAGCGGCTGCTCGGCCGGCAGCGGCTCCGCGGGGCACTCGGCGCCGGCGGCCGCCATCGCCTCGTCGGCCCACAGGTCACGGCCCTCCCGCATCGGCGCCTCGTCGCCCGTGTGCCGCACGACGAGGATCGTCCCCAGCGCCGGGAGCGGCTCGGCGTCGAGCGCCGCGTCGAGCGCCTGCTTGATCGGCGCCGTCTTGCCCTTGCGCCGCGCGCCGTCGACGGTGATGAGTGCCTTGGCGTCGGAGAACTCCATGCGCTCGCGCACGGAGGCGGGCGAGAAGCCGCCGAAGACGACGTTGTGCGGCGCTCCGATGCGGGCGCACGCGAGCATCGCCACGACGGCCTCGGGGATCATCGGCAGGAAGATCCCGACGACGTCGCCGGCAGTGATCCCCCGCGCCTTCAGCGCGTTGGCCATCCGCTGGGTGTCGGCGAGCAGCTCGGCGTAGGTGACGTCGCGCTCCTCGCCCTCCTCCCCGCGCCAGTGGAACGCGACGCGCTCCCCGTTGCCCGCGATGACGTGGCGGTCCAGGCAGTTGTGGCTCACGTTGAGCTCGCCGTCGGCGAACCACTGATAGAACGGCTTGGAGGACTCGTCGACGGCCCGGGTCGGCTCCTTGGCCCAGTCGAGGATCTCCTTGCTCTGGGCCAGCCACCACGCCGGGACGTCCTCCCCCGGCGCGTCGTGCAGCTCGCTGCCGCTCACCCTGGCCGCGGCGGCGAACGCCTCGGGCGGGGGGAACCGCTCCTGGTCGAGCAGGCGCCCCAGCTCGACTTCGAGGTCATGCGCCGCCGTGTTCTCCGCCATGGGTCTCCTTGGTCTGGTGCGTATCGTCGGATCAGACCGTGGCCGGAGCCCGGTCGGGAACCTGCGTCGGCGCGAGGACCGAGCCCTCCGCGCCGAGCCCGGTCTCCGAGCGGACGTAGAGCTCGTCGAAGGAGCGCTCGCTCGTCGTCTCGTCCTTGCCGAGCATCGTTCCCAGCCAGCAGCCGAAGAATCCGAGGGGGATTGAGATGATGCCCGGGTTGGCCAGGTCGTAGAACCCCAGCAGGCCGCCCTCGGCGTCCGCGCCGGGCCACACCTTCGGCGAGATGATCACGAGGAAGATCGACGAGATCACCCCGAAGGCCACGCCCGTCACCGCTCCCGCCGTGTTGAAGCGCCGCCACGTCAGGGCGAGCAGGAGCGCCGGGAAGTTCGCGCTCGCCGCCACCGCGAAGGCGAGGCCGACCATGAACGAGACGTTCAGACCCTCACCGCCGATGATCGCGATGGCGATCGCGATGGCGCCGATGGCCGCCGCCGCGATCCGGGCGACGGTGACCTCCTCCTTGTCGCTCTGCGGCTTGCCCTTGCGGACGATGCTCGTCCAGATGTCGTGGGCGACCGCGCCCGACGCACTCAAGACGAGCCCGGCGACCACCGCGAGGATCGTGGCGAAGGCGACCGCCGCGATCACCGCGAGGAACAGGTCGCCACCGAAGGTGCCCTCACCGCCGCCGAGGAACTGCGCGAGGTTCGGCGCCGCGAGGTTGCCGCCCGTGCCCGCCGCCTCGACTCCCTCCTGCCCCAGGAAGGCGCGGGCGCCGAAGCCGATGAACGTCGTGAGGATGTAGAAGCCGCCGATGATGAACATCGCCACCACCACCGAGCTGCGCGCGGCCTTGCCGTCGGGCACGGTGAAGAAGCGGATGAGGATGTGCGGCAGGCCGGCCGTGCCGAGCACGAGGGCGATCCCGAGCGAGACCGTGTCGATCGGGCTCGACAGGAACGTCCCGGGCCCGAGCGAGAACGTGCTCTCCGGGGTCGTGTTCCGCTCGGCGCGGTTGAACAGCTCGACCGGGTTGAAGCCCACCTTGCCCAGCACGAACAGCGACATGATCGTGATGCCGACCATGAGCAGGCAGGCCTTGATGATCTGCACCCAGGTGGTGGCGAGCATCCCGCCGAAGATGACATAGCAGAGCATGAAGACGCCCGTGAGCAGCACCGCCACGGAGAAGTCGAAGCCGACGAGCGCCTGGATCAGCACCCCCGCGCCGACCATCTGCGCGATGAGGTAGAACGCCGCGACGGTCAGGGTCCCGGCCGCCGCCGCGGTGCGCGCCGGCCGCTCGTTCAGCCGGAACGACAGCACGTCGGCGATCGTGTACTTGCCCGCGTTGCGCATGCGCTCGGCCAGCAGGAACATCACGGTCAAAAACGCGACGAGGAAGCCGACGGAGTAGAGGAACCCGTCGAAGCCGAAGATGAAGATCAGCCCGGCGATGCCGAGGAACGACGCGGCGCTCAGGTAGTCGCCCGAGATCGCCAAGCCGTTCTGGAAGGCGGTGATCGAGCGGCCCGCGGCGAAGAAGGAATCCGAGCCCGTCATCCTCTTCGAGGCCCAGTAGGTGATCGCGAGCGTGAGCCCGAGGACGAACGCGAAGATGATCAGCGCTTCGACGTTCACGGAGGCGGCCAGGACGCTCATGAGCGCCGCCCCTGCTCACGGCCGGCGTCCAGGGCGACCTGCGCGGCCTTGGCCGCCAACGGGTCGTACACGTTCTGCGCGCGCTTGAGGTACATCAGGCCGAGCACCGCGACCATGACGAACTGGGTCAGGGCCAGGCAGTAGCCCACGGTCAGGCCCTCATAGACCGATGAGGCCATGAAGTCCTTGGCGTAGCCCGCCAGCAGGATGAAGCCGAAGTACCAGGAGAGGAAGAAGATCGTCCCGGGGACGACGAAGCGTCGCCGGGCGGCGATGAGGTCGCGGAACTCGGGCGACTGCTCGGCCGCCTTCCAGTCGATCCGCGAGTCGCGGGACGGGTCGGACATGGCTCTCCTCCACTCGGGACGGGGATTGGTGGCGAGGCTATTCCCGGCGCGGCCGCGGGTCGAACGGGGGCCGTTTCAGCAATGTCAGCAGCCGTTCGTCACCCAGGACGACGGGGTCGCGGAGCGAGCGCTAGCGGCGCTTGCGCTTGCGCTTCTTCGCAGCGGGGGCCGACCGTCCGAAGGCGTCGTGCTCAGCCTCGGACGGCGCCTCGGGGGACGCCGATCCCGCCTCCTGCTGCGGTTCGGCGCTTCCGCGCGCCGCGCGCTCCTTCTGCTCGCGCAGGACCTGCTGGCTCGGCCACGGCTCGGCGCGGCCCGTGCGCCACGCCGGCGGGACGGCGCGGACGCGCCCGAGGATGAGCAGGCCGAGCGCGACGAGCCAGAACGACTGGACGATCGCGGGCGGCCCGAAGATCGCGGGCAGGACGAGCAGCGCGCCGACGATGCAACCCAGGATGCCGATGAAGCGCGTGAGCAGCCCGACGCGCATCGCGTTGAGCGAGACGAGCAGGACCGCCGCGGCCGTCGCGAGCTGACCCAGGCCGACGAAGCCCTGGGCGACCGCGATCCCCGTGCCCGCGCGCAGCGCGTCGTGCGCGCCGAGCGTCGAGAACCGGCCGTCGGAGACGTAGCTGCTCGCGTTGAGGACGGCGCTGGTGGCGGAGATCATCGGCCCCAGCCCGTAGAGGATCGGCCCGACCAGCGCGAGGTAGAGGACGAAACGCGGCGTCTCCGGGCGGCGCGCCTGCGTGGCGCGGAAGAGGTACCCGAGCACGAAGGCGGTGAGCATCGTCCCGATCGCGCCCAGCGCGGTGACGGCGAGCAGCTCGAAGGCGTGGTCGTCGAACCACATCGCCGACTCGGTGAGCAGACCCTGGCGGCCGCCGGGAAGCGGCTGGCCGAGCGCGTCACGGAGCCCGTCGGTCAGCACGACGCTCGGCGAGTCGCGGAACGCGAGGTTCGTGTAGACGAACGTCGCGAAGAGCAGGACGCCCGCGACGACGGCGGCGGAGCCGGCGCGAGAGCGCTGCTCGGCCTCCCAGGCGAGCGTCTCCTCCGCCGGCGGGCCGGCGGGGACGGCGGAGGCCGCCGCCATCAGGGGTCCTCGCGGCCGGCGCCGACGCGGCGCTGATCGGGCTCGGGGCCGCTACGGCGGACCGGGACGTAGGTGTCGGGCTGGCCACGGTCGACCCAGCGCGAGAAGCGGTCGCCCACCGCCAGCAGGAGGTTCAGGCCGGGCTCGGCGACCCGCAGGCCGGCCTCGATGCGCCGGCGCCACACGAGCTGGTTCGGGGTCGGCGCCACCCGGCGGATGCTAGCCGCCCGGGGCGGAAGCGCGCCCGGGCGGGCCGGACGCCGCCCACCGCCGCCGGCCGGGCCGCGGCCCCGCGGGTACG
>CADCVR010000081.1 GCA_902806205.1 uncultured Solirubrobacteraceae bacterium
GGCGGTGCGGAAGGGTAACCGGGCCGTCGCGTCGCGGCGGCGTCCGGGGGCGGCGGGGCTGCGCCCGGGTCGCCGGCCACCACCGTCGGGGCGGGGACCGGGCGGTCCGCCGGGGCCACCGCGACGGCCTCCCGCGCCGCGCGCCGCATGGACTGCACGAGCTCGCGGCAGGAGGCGAAGCGTTCCTTCCGGTCGATCGCCATGCTGCGGGCGAGCAGGGCGTCGAGGGCGGCGGGCAGGTCTTCACGCCGGTCGGTGATCCGCGGCCGCGCGGCCTCGCGGTGGGCGGCGATCACCCCGTCGGCGTCGGACGCCGAGAAGGGCGGCGCTCCGGACAGCACCTCGTAGATCACGCACGCCAGCGCGTACTGGTCGCTGCGGCCGTCCAGTCGCTCACCGCGGGTCTGCTCGGGCGAGGCGTAGTTGACGGTTCCGATGAAGGCTCCGGTCCGGGTCAGCGCGCGGTCGGCGGCCTCCAGCTTGGCGATCCCGAAATCGCACAAGTAGGCGTGGTCCGGCTGCTCGGGGCTCCGGCGCGGGTCGACGAGGATGTTCTCGGGCTTGACGTCACGGTGCACGAGCCCGTGCTCGTGGGCCACGTCGAGCGCCCACGCCACCTGGTCGGCGATGTTCAACGTCCGGGTCAGCGCGAGCGGGCGCTCGCGCTCGGCCAAGGCGGCCAGGTCGTCCTCGACCAGGCTCATGGCGAGGTAGTGCCAGCCGTCGTCCTCGCCGTGGTCGTAGACGGTGAGGATGTGCGGATGCGGGATGCGCGCCGCGTGCTTGGACTCGTCGAGGAACCGGAGGCGGAACTCGGTGGCGCGGGCGAGGCGCGGGTTGAGCAGCTTGACGGCCACCCTGAAGCCCTGCTCGAGGTCGAAGGCGCTGTAGACGGAGCCCATGCCACCGCCCCCGATGAGCTCGTCGATCCGGAACCGGTCGCCCAGCGTCGTGCCCCGCTCCACCCTCTTGGCCATCGCCGGAAGGAGGCTAGCCTCTGGCCCCAAATGCTACGCCGCGAGCTGCGACGGGCCGTGCCTGCCGGCCCCGTGCAGCGCGTGGGCGCCGGCGAGGCCCGCCCAGCCCCCGTAGGGCGCGAAGAACGCGCGCACCTCGTCCTCCTCGACGCGCGCGCCCGGCACCCCGCCGCTGCGCAGATGGCCGACGAGCTTTCGGTAGGAGACGTCACCCGCGGGGAGCACGTCGTAGCGGCCCTGCCCGAGGAGGGCGAGGATGTCGACGGTCCACGCGCCGATGCCCGGGATTCGCCGCAGCCGCGCCCAGCCGCGCTCCTGGTCAGCGGCGCGGAGGTCGACGCGGCCCCGAGCCACCTCGAGGGCCGCGCGCCGCAACGCGAGCGCGCGGCCGGCGCTCAGGTCGCACGACTCGAGCTCGGCAGGAGCGATCTGCGCGAGGCGCACGGCGGCGGGGACGTCCCGCAGCCCCGTCCTCGGGCAGCGCGCGCCCCAGCGCCGAACGATCCGGCGTTCGATCTCCACGGCGCGCCCATAGTCGATGAGCTGCTCGCAGATCGCCCAGGCCAGCGCCTCGAACGGCTCCGGACGGCGGGTGACGCGCAGGTGCGGCGAGCGGCGCACCGACGGCCCGATCAGCGCGTCGAAGCGAAACCGCTCGTAGAAGGAGCGCAGGTCATCGTCGACCCCGAGCGCGAAGCGCACCCGCGCGATCGCCTCGGTGCAGACGTCCCGGCCCCCGGCCGACCACGCGCCCACCACGACCCGGTCGGCCCCGGGCTGCGCCGCCCGCACGATCGCCCGCTCACCCTCCACGTGGACGAGCCGCTCGAACACCGTTCCGCGGCGGCGCGCGACGCCGTCCATCCCGCCGCGGGGCAGGCGGAAGGGCCAGGCGGGACGGATCTCGACACGGACGTGCTCCATCGGCAGGAGCGCGGGAGCCTACGCGTCGGCGCGGCGGCGGCCGGCGATCAGTCCTTGCCGCCGAGCAGGTGAACGTCGACGAGGAAGGAGCGGGTGCCCAGCACGGGCAGCCCGCCCTTGGGCTGGCGCTTGGAGACCGCCCTGACCGCGCGCCGCTTGACCACCCCGTGCACGACCGCGGCGGTCACCGCGCCCGCGGCGAAGCCCGTCGCCGCGACGGCGGCGGCCTGCACGGCAGGGGCCCTGCGCTCCGGCAGCGGGGCCGATTCGCGCACGATCTGCGGGGGCGGCGGCACGCTCCGAGGTCCCTCGCCCGAGGGGACCGGGAGGGCGTCGACGACCTCCACGTCGTCGTCGGTGACGTCGTCGGGCTCGGGTTCGCTCACCCGGCGAGTCTAAGCGCTGCCGGGCCGCGGGGTGGAGTTGAAGGGCTTGCTAGGTTCACGCGATGGCCACGGACGCGCGTGATCGCGCCGGGCCGGCGAGCTCCCGCGCGGAGCACCTGCGGGCCTCGCCGCCCATGTTCTCCTCGCCGGCACTGGACCGCTTCACGCGCGTCCACGTCGCGGTGGTGCCGGCCGTCTTCGTGCCCGTCGTGCTCGTGCACGCTGTCCTCGCCCTGCAGGAGCTGACGCCCGCGGCCGTCGCGGGCTGGGCGTTCGCGGGGTACGTGTTCTGGACGCTGACGGAGTACTCGCTGCACCGCGTCGTCTTCCACTACGAGCCCCGGCGCGGGCTCGGCGTCCGCCTGCACTGGATGCTGCACGGCGTCCACCATGACCATCCGAACGACCCCATGCGCGTCGTCATGCCCCCGGGCGCGTCACTGCCCCTGGCTGCGGCCTTCGCACTGCTCTTCCAGCTCGTGCTGTCGTCCGCCGCCGCCTGGGCGTTCGGCGCCGGCTTCTTCGCGGGCTACCTCGTCTACGACCTGACGCATTTTCGCATCCACCACACCCGGCCGCGGACGCGGCTGGGCAGGCGGCTGCGCGAGCATCACTTGCGCCACCACTTCTCTGACCACACCACCGCCTTCGGTGTCTCGACCCCGTTCTGGGATTTCGTGTTCGGCACCACGCCGCGGCGATCGCGTCGCGCGCAGAACCCTCAGAACGTCCGCTCGTAGAGGCGGAAGCGACGCACGACCTCACCGCCCATCCCCTCCATGGCCCGGTTCATCGGCGTGTTCGTCTCGAGGATCCACCCCATCTCCCCGCGCTTTTGACGTGTGCGCTCCGCTGCGTCGAAGTGCATCTCATAGAAACGCGCGGCCACGCCGGTGTGCTGGAACTCCGGCTTGACCCCGAGTGCGAAGACCCGCACCCGGTCGATCTCCGCGCGCTTGCGCAGTGCCGTGAGCCACCCGAACGGCAGCAGGCGCCCGTCGAGCTCACGAAGCACCTGGTTGTAGTCGGGAAGGGTGAGCGCCGCGCCGACCACCTCGCCGGTGTCCTGCTTCTCGGCGATCATCGCCCAGTTCTCGTCGAGGACCGGCTTGAGCGTCTTGGCGTAGTGGCGCAGCTCGTCCTCGGAGAGCGGCACGAAGCCCCAGTTGCGCTCCCAGGCGGCGTTGTAGACCTCGAGGAAGCGGCCGACCTCGGCCTCGAGGTCCCGCTTGACGAAGTTGCGACAGACGATCCCGTGCTTGGCCTCGACGTCGGCGGCGACCTGCCAGATCGCCTCGTGGACCCGGTCGCGATTCTCGATGTGCAGCTCCCACATGAGCAGGTCCATCGCCTTCTCCAGGCCGCAGGCGTCTTCCAGCAGCTCCTGGTAGTACGGGTGGTGCCAGCCCGAGAGGATGATCGGCGGGCGCTCGTGACCCTCGATGAGCAGCCCGCATTCGTCGTTGGTCGTGAAGTCCATCGGGCCGACCATCTTCGGGCGTCCCCGGGCGCGCAGCCACGTCTCGGCGGCGTCGAGGAGCGCGCGGGCGACTTCCGGATCGTCCTCGCACTCGAAGAAGCCGAACAGGCCCCAGTTCGTGCCCTGGAAGGCGTCGAGGTTCGCGTCGACGTGGGCCGAGACGCGCCCGACGCTCCGGCCCCCACGCCAGGCGAGGAAGAGCTGGACCTGGGCGTGCTGGAAGAACGGGTTTCTGCGCGGATCGAGGAACTGGCGGCGCTCGAAGCGCAGCGGGGCCACCCAGTTAGACTCGCCGGCGTACAGCCGCCCCGGCAGCTCGATGAACGCGTCGCGTTCGCGCTTTGACGACACAGGACGAACTTCGACGAGCACGAGCCGCGGACCCTACATGCACCCTTCCAGCCCCCCCGCCGTCCCCGACGTCTTCGCCAAGGCCCGGTCGCACGAGCGCGTCGCGATCATGGCCGCCGCCCGGGCCGCCGACGTGCTGCCCTACTTCCGCACGCTCACCTCCCCCGCGCTGCCGATCGTCTCGATGGAGGGCGTCGAGCGGGTCATGCTCGGCTCGAACAACTACCTCGGCCTCACCGACGACCCGCGGGTGCGCCAGGGCGCCCGTGACGCGCTGGACGCCTACGGCACGGGGCTCACGGGCTCACGCCTGCTCAACGGCACCATCCCGCTGCACCTCGAGCTCGAGGAGCGCATCGCGAGCTGGCTGCACACGGAGTCCGCGCTCGTCTTCACCACCGGCCACCAGGCGAACCTCGGTGTTCTCGGCACGCTGCTGGGTCCGGGCGACACCGTGGTGGTCGACTCGGGCGACCACGCCTCGATCCTCGACGGCTGCCTGCTCTCCAAGGCCAAGTTGCGCGCCTTCCGCCACAACCGCCTGGACAAGCTCGAACGCCAGCTCGAGCGCGCGGCCGGTGACGGTGGCGGCGTCCTGGTCGTCGTCGACGGCGTGTTCTCGATGGAAGGCGACATCGCGCCGCTGGCGGAGATCGCCACGCTCGCCGAGCGTCACGGGGCGCGGCTCATGGTCGACGAGGCCCATGCCGCGGGCGTGCTCGGCGCCCGCGGAGCGGGGACCGCGGAGCTTCTCGGGGTCGAGGCCCGCATCGACCTGCGCATGGGGACGTTCTCGAAGTCACTGGCCTCCTGCGGCGGCTTCGTCGCCGGCCCCGCGGACGTCGTCGACTTCCTGCGGATCTCCTCGCGCTCGTTCCTGTTCACCGCTTCGGCCGTGCCCGCCGCCGTGGGCGCCGCCCTCGCCGCCCTGAAGGTCATCGACTCCCCCGAGGGACCGCCGCTGCTCCAGGTCGTCCTGGACAACGCCCGCTACCTGCGCAGCGGCCTGCTCGAGCGCGGCTTCGCCGTCGGGGCGGCCCAGGCGCTCCCGGACGGCTCGGACATCGTCACGCCGATCGTGCCGGTGCTCGTCGGAGACGACTGGAAGGCGGCGCTGCTGTGGCGCGCGCTCTACGACGCCGGTGTGTTCGTCAACACGGCGCTGCACCCCGCCGTCCCGCCCGGTGGCGCGCTGCTGCGCACCTCGGTGATGGCGACGCACGACCGCCCGACGCTGGACCGGGCACTCGAGGCGTTCACCTCGGTAAAGATCGCCTTTGAGGCCGAGCACGGACCGCTTCCGGGCCCCGGCGCGATCACATGAGAAAAACCGCGCTCTGAGCGCCTGTTGCGCAAGTTCACACGTTGACTATCAACGCGACCCTGTCGTAGCTTCGAGGAACACCGGGGAAGGGTCCCGGGGAGGTGAACCGCCGCGGTGGCAGCCGTTCACGACCGCCGCGCAAAGGTTCCCCTCGAGTCTCCGGGCGCGCCCGGACCACGTGGGCACCACGCACACAGACCACACATCGGAGAGCCGGGCGCCTTCATCGACGCGCACCGGCCGGGGAGAACGCATGACCGCATTCAGGGAAGGCGCCGGGCCACAGCACCTGTGCGCACTGGCGCGCGCCAACGAAGTTCGCCTCGCCCAGGCCGACCTCAAACGCCGGGTGCTCGACGGCGAGCTCAGCGCGGCCGAGGTCATCCTCGACGCACCGCCGGAGGCCCGGAGGATGGCCGTCGCCGTTCTCCTGAAGAGCCAGCGGCGCTGGGGGAACACCCGCTGTCGCAAGCTCCTGCAGGGCATCCCGATGTCCGAGAGCAAGACGCTCGGCACGATGACCGACCGCCAGCGCCGGGCGCTCGCCAGCGCGCTCGGGTGCCCGGTCGCCGACGCACGGCCCTGACGCCCACCCGATCCGCCGATGAACGGGACCTCCGTGGGAAAGCAATCTTCTCAGGCGGGGACGGCGATCTCCAGGACGTGGCCGTCGGGGTCGCGGAAGTAGAGCGAGCGCAGGCCGCCCCGGCTGAGTGACTCGGTGCACGGCACGTTCTTCGCGGTCAGCCAGTCGCGCCACGCGTCCTGTTCGGCGGCCGAGCCGACCGCGAAGGCGAGGTGGTGCGTCGAGCCGCGCCCCACGCTGCCCTCCGGCATCGCGGGGTACTCGAGGAACGACACGAGCGTTCCCGGAGTTCCGGCTGCGTCGCCAAACCAGAAATGGCGGGCGCCCGGGTCGTCGTCGTTCGACCCCTCGCGCAGGAGCGTCAGGCCCAGCACATCGCGGTAGAAGGCCACCGTGCGCGCCAGGTCCGCGGAGATCAGCGTGACGTGATGCAGCCCGTTCAGCCGCATGCGGCGGGGCTCGGCGGCCGGGGTGCTCATGCGCGAAATCCTAGGAGACTGTTGAGACATTCGCGTGGTCGCAGGAAACCACCTTGCGCACCATCCGCCACACGACGACTCGCAGATCCAACCCGGATCTGCCACGTCATCGCGCGGCGCCTGGCACGGGCGACGCGGCTCCCTGCAACCACACGGCGAGACGTCAACAGCCTCCCAGGGCACCGGTCTTTCGCGCGAACAGCGTCCGCAACGCCTGAAAGAACGCGGCGAAGAACACCACCCCCAGGATGAGCAGTACCTCGTAGGGCACCCGCGTGAGAAAGAAGAACGGGACGACGAGCACGATCGCCGCCGCGCCGCCCAGCAGTGTCGAGTGGGAGCGGTAGCCCGCGAGGTGCTCACGGGCGGTCAGCTCGAGTCCCGCGAGCGACACGAGCACGACGCCGATCACCAGCAGCCGTCCGGCGCGGTCGCCGCTGGCAGTGAAGCCGACCAGGATGAGCACCAGGCCGGCGAGGGTGGCGAGCTCCCCGAGCGGGAACGGAGCCCAGGGCGCCTTGGGCGCCTCTCGCTTACGTGAGCGCCGGTCCGCCAGCGGCGCGGCGCGGGCGGGCGGCGCCGGCGCCGGCCCGGGTGCGGTTCCTGGACGAGCAGGCGGGCCTGGTGGCCCGGTTCGCTTGCGACTTCGCCTGCCCATCAGCCTGGGTACCCGGAGGCGACGGGGCGCTCGGGGAAGCGGGCGTGCCTCAGGGTCACAACGCTCAGCGCTCCAGCCGGCGCACCCGCGCGTCGAGGTCCCCGGCGGTGATCGCTCCCAGGCTCGTGTCCTGCACCCTGCCGCCCTTGCGCAGGAACGTGATCTGGGGACAGACCGCCACGCCGTAGACGGTGGCGAGGATCCCGTCGCGGTCGTAGCCGACGGGAAAGCGCCAGGCCCGGTCGCCGACGATCCGTCGCAGGTCGTCGCGGTTCCCGCGGATGGAGACGGCCGCGAAGCGCACGTCGGGATGGCGCGCGGCGGCGGCGTCGAGCGCATCGAGTTGCTCGATGCACTTCTGGCCCCGGGGTGCGAAGAAGGCCAGGACGACGGGCCCCCGCTCGTAGAGCGCGCAGAGGTTGAGCACGTCGGGCCCCCGGACCGAGCAGGCCGGGACGGCGCCGGCCTCCCCCGCTCCCGCGGCCACCGCCACGTTGACGTCGCCCTCGAGCCGCGACAGCGCGAGGGGCGCCGCGAACGGCGGCGCAGCGCCCCGAGGGGTGGTCTCCCCGGGCAGGCCCGGGGCCCCCGAGCCGAACGAGCGCAGGGTGATCAGCCCGATGACGAGCAACCCCACGACCCCGACGAACCAGCCGTACCGCGGGGCGCCCGCAGGTAGCCGGGCCTGCCGATCGCCCGGCGCGCCGCGGCCCTCCGCGGCGAGATCGGGATCCTGACGACGCGTCGGCCGGGCGCGGGGCTCCTGGTCCGCGGAGCTGTCGTCGAAGTCGAGCGGCCCGTCGGGCGCCATCACACCGCAGCCGGCTCGCGCCGGGGCTCGGGCGCGGGGGCGACCGGTTGCGCCCTGCGACGGCGGTGACGGCGTGACACCCGCCGCCGAAGGGCCGCCGCCCCGAGGTCGTCGAAAGCACCGCGCTCGTCGAGCATGAGCACCGCCGGCAGCACCACGAGTACCCCGAGCAGCGAGACCGTCAGGTCGACGACCGTCACCGCGCCGAAGTCACGCAGCATGCGGATGTCGGAGAGCACGAGGACGGCGAACCCCGCGATCGCGGTCACGCCCGAGGCGAGCACCGCCGCACCCGTGGAGGCGTACGCGCAGCGCAGCGCCTCCTGCGGCGCGTGGCCGCCGATCCGCTCACGGCGGTAGCGCTCGGACAGCAGGACGCTGAACTCCGTGGAGATCGCGATGACCAGGGCGCCGAGGGTGACCGACATGGGGTTCAGGTCGATCCCGACGAGCCAGAGCACGAGCCCGGTCCAGCCCGTGGCCAGCGCGATCGGGATCAGCGGGAGCACCGCGCGGCGCACCGAGCCGAAGGCGAGCACCAGGACGAGTCCGACCGCGAGCAGGCCGGCGAGCCCCAGCCCGATGCGACGCAGCGGCGAGGAGGCCTTGGCGTTGGCTTCGGCGGTGAGCACGGGCAGCCCCGCGAGGTCCGCCTCCACGCCGGGCGGCGGGTCGAGCTCGTCGCGCATCATGTCGATCACCTTCCCCTGGCGCTCGACGCTCATCAGGCGCATCCCGAAGCCCAGGGAGGCCACCTTGCGGTCCGGGGTGATCACGCTCTCGGAGAAGTAGGGCGGCACGGCGTCCAGCAGCGACTCGATGCCCGATCTGGTCTTCGCGGTGTCGCCGCGGAAGAGGTCGGGCAGCGACAGGGCCGGGCAGAGGTTCGCGTCGCCGCAGCCCCGCTCGGCCGAGTAGCCCGCGCGCTCGAGCACGCGCCGCTGGTAGTCGGCCATCCAGGCGAACGTCGCCGGCTCGGTGAGCTTGTCGGAGGAGACGACGAGATCGACCTCGCCGCCGACGCCCGTGGCGTCCTGGAGCTGGCGCAGGTCGCCGAGCGCCTGGAGGTCCTGGGGCACGAGACGCTGGATGTCGGACTCCACGCGCGCCTGGGTGTCCAGGCCGAAGCCGAGCACCGCGGCCCCTGCGGCGACGGCGAGGACCCGGCCCGGCCGGGTGATGGCTTGGGCCAGCGCGCCGCGGGCGAGCGCCAGCCCCCGGCGGCCCGTGGCGCTCCGGGCGCGTTGGAGTCCCCGCCCGAGCGGGTTCTCGACGAGCAGGTCGCGTGCGCCCCGCAACGCGGGCCCGAGCTTCCGGCCCGGGCGCGCGCTCGGCAGCCGTCGCGAGCCGCGGATCCGCGTGGGCTCCCCGAGCGCCAGCACCGCCGTACCGAGGGTGAGCGCCAGGCCGAACGCGATCACGATGCCCGCGACGATGACCAGCCCGAAGCCCCGCACCATCGGCACGGGGGACAGCAGGAGAACGAGGAAGCCCGCCGCGGTCGCGGCGGCCGCGGTCAGCACCGTCGGCGCTCCCGCTCGGGCGACCTCGGCGGCCGCTTCTGACACGCCGCCGTCGCCCTGCTCTTCTTCTTCGACCACCCGCGCCTGCAGCTGGATGGCGTAGTCGACGGCGAGGCCGATCAGCACGGGCAGCACGGCGACGGTCGCGATCGTCAGCGGGGCGCCGAGCAGCGCCAGCACGCCGAACGTGATTCCCGCCGCCGCGACGGCGACCGCCAGGGGCAAGAGCCGCATGCGGGCGCGGAATACCGTGGCGAGCACGAGCGCCATGACGAGCAGCGCGCCGACGAGCAGCACCGCGATGCCCCGAGAGATCGAATCGGTCAGATCGGACACGATCACGGGCGCGCCCGTGACCACATAGGTGCCCTTGCCGTTCGGCAGCTTCCACTCGGGCATGGCCACCGCGGCGCGGATCAGCGCGATGGCCGTCTTGCGTTCCGGAGTGGTGAGCTCGGGGCGCAGGCGCACCTGGATGAGCGCCGCGTCCTTGCCGGGGAAGATGTAGGCGAAGCGGGCCTTGGGCGTTCCCGCGGGCTTGGCGGCGTCGAACACCAGGCGGGAGACGAAGGCCGGGTCGTTGATCTGGGGGATCGAGGTGATCCCGTACTTCAGCCCGAGTTCGACGTAGGTCTGGGTGAACTCCGCGGTGACCGCCCGCTCGGCCGCCACCGCGGCCCGGTCCTGCTCGGCCGCAGTTGCGCCCCTGCCTCGCGCGAGCTTGCGTGCGGCCGCGGCGGCGCGGTCGGCCCGCGCCTTCGCGTCGCTCTGCCGGCGAGCGAACTCGTCCTGGATCTGACCCACCGAGGTGTTGATGAACGTGCCGGGCCCGAGGACGACCTTCGCCGGGCGCATCTGCGCAAGCTTCGCGCAGGGCCCGCTGGGAGCACCCACCGGCGTGGCGCCGCGCGGCACCGCCCCGCTCACGCAGCCCTCGAGGGCGATGAGCCGCAGCAGGTCGGAGGTCAGCGCGCTCTGCGTCGCGGGCTGACGGACGAGAACGTAGACCGCGTCGTCGCCGAAGCGCTTGGCGTAGTCCGCTGACGCCTTGTACTCCGGAGTCCCGCGGCCGACCAGCGTGTCCGGCGAGGTCTGCGGCTCGAGCTTGACCACGGCCAGAACGCCGCCGGCGACGGCCACGACGCCGGCGAGCAGCACGACGAGCACCGGGCGCCGCGCGGCCAGGGTCATCAGCTGGGCCAGGATGCGTGACACGCCGATCAGTGTGACTCGTGCTGGCTCCCGGGTGCGCCGCCGCGCGGCGGCAACCGCGTTGCCACTCGGGCTCGAGCTGAGCTCAGGAGCCCGGTCGGCCTGGGTCGGGCGGGGCGGCGCCGGCGGCCGGCTCGCTCTCGGTCTCGGCACGCAGCGCGCGGCGGACCTCTTCGCCCAGCCGCTCAGACGTCACGCCGTAGTCCAGCAACGCGTTCACGGCGGCCAGCCCGAGCAGGATGTGCTGGGGGCCGATCTTGAACGAACCGAGCGACGCGTTCATCTTCGCCACCTCGAAGACCTTCTTGGACTCCGCCGTCAGGGGGATCTCGTCGCCGGTCGCCTCGATGTGCGCGCCTTCAGCGCGCGGCACCCGCGAGCGGGCGAGCTCCATCGTGATGCCGAGCGCTTCGAGCACCCGGCCCGTCTGGTCGTCCGACGGGTCGCGCAGCAGGGCGACCAGGATGTGCTCCGGCCGGACCTGATCGTGGCCGTGCTCCCGCGCCTGGTCCCGCGCCCACGTCACCACCGGCTCGACGAACTTCTCGTTCATCCGCGGGTACAGCGACGCGATCAGCTCGGGCGTGGCCGAGCGCCACTCGCCGTGCGCCGCCTCGCCGCCGCTGTGGCCGTCGCCCGGCTGGAGCGACGGAAGCTTGCCGGAGTCGATGCTGGACTGGTCCATCACTTCGGGGGCGACGAAGACGGGGGCGCCGAGCCGCGCCGCGAGGTTCAGCGCGTCGCTGGGCCGCGCGTCGACCTCCTGAGATCCGTCGCCGGCCGCGATGACCACCGTCGCCAAGAACGTGTGCTCCCGCAGGCTCTCGATCACGACGCGCTCCACGCGGACGCCGCCGGCCTGCAGAAGCTTCGCGGTCAGGTCGGGGCCCAGCGGCCGAGGGTGCTCGTGCCCACTGCGCGCGAAGACGAGCGCGTCGCCCTCGGGCGCGCCGATCCAGATCGGCAGGACGCGCTCGCCCCCGTGCTCCTTGAGCAACACCACCCGGATGCCCTCGCGCGCGGTCGGCGGTGCCGGCGCGTCGGCCTCGTCGACGGGCACGCGCATGAACACGTCCTGCACGTCGATCTCGATCATCGTCATCGCCTCCACGGCATCGATGTAATCGTCCACCGGCGGCTCGGCCGAGCGCTGCAGCGCCGCGAGGATCTGCTGCAAGCGCTCGCGCAGCCGGTGCTGGTGCTCGAGCTCGCGCTCGACCTGCGCGAGATGGCGCCGGACGGTCTCCAGCAGGCCGGCGCCGCCGTCGTCGAGCAGCGACGCGATCTCGTCCAGGCGCAGGCCCAGGCGGCGCAACGCGAGGATCCGGTACAGCCGCCGCACATCCGTCGCCTCGTACACGCGGTGCCCGCCGGACGTCCGCTGCGACGGCACGAGCAGCCCGACGTCGTCGTAGTGGTGCAGCGCCCGCACCGTCAGCCCGGTGGCCCCGGCGAGCTCACCGACCTTCCAGCGCTTGTCGTCCTCTGCCGGCATCCGAGGCGGACCGTACGCCCTCACGCAACGTCAGCTTCAAGGGAAGACCGTCGTCGGTCACCGGACGCGGCGAACGGGCACGCAGAAGGCGCCTACTCCATGCCCAGCGGACCCTGCGACTCGCCGGACAGGAACTGCCGCACGAACGCGTTGTCGGAGTCGAAGAGCTCCTCGGCCGGGCCGGATTCCACGATCTTGCCCTTCCACAGGACCGAGATGTGCTCGGCTACTCGACGGGCGGTCATGATGTCGTGCGTGATCAGCGTGAAGGCGGGCATGTGCCCGCCGCCGGCCCTGCGCTCGTTCATGACGTCCTCGTGGATCTCCTGGATGAGCTCGCCCAGAAGCGCGGTGCGGACCGGGTCCAGGCCGGAGTCCGGCTCGTCGAAGAGGACGATGTCCGGATCCAGGACGAGCGCCCGCGCGAAGCCCGCGCGCTTGCGCATCCCGCCCGACAGCTCGTTGGGCATCTTGTCGCCGGCGGACTCCAGCCCGACTTCGGCCAGGCGGCGCGAGACGATGTCGCCGATCTCCTCCTCGCTCTTGTCGGTGTGCTGGCGCAGCGGGAAGCAGACGTTGTCGAAGACGTTCATCGAGCCGAAGAGCGCGCCGTCCTGGAAGAGGACGCCGAACTTCTTGCGCATCTCGAAGAGCTCGTCGTCGCGCATGTTCGGGACCGACTCGCCGTGAACCAGGACGTCGCCCTCGTCGGGGTAGAGCAGGCCGACCATGTGCTTGATGCACACGGACTTCCCCGTTCCCGACGGCCCGAGGATCATCGAGATCTTGCCCTCCGGGAGTCCGAGGTCGAGGCCGCGGAGGATCTTGTTGCGGCCGAAGGCCTTGTGCACGTCGATGAACTCGACGGCGTCGGGCATCCCGGACGGGCGCTTGAGGCCGGTATGCCAGCGGTACTCGTCGCCCGCGGTACCGGGCACCTGCGGCTCGTTGACGACGGAGACGCGCGCGGGCCCCTCCGGGGTGTCATCCGTGCCCATGGCGACGGACCCGCCGTCCGCGCCGGCCGCGCGCGGGTCGTCTCGCGGGTCCTGCGACCAGGCGGGACCCGGCCTGTCGTCGCCGTCCGGGGGATCCGGTCTACGCGGGATGGGGGGCACGAGTCAACCTCCGATTGGTGCGCGCGGGTTGGCGCCCCAGAACAGCTGGGTGCCGACCATCCCGATGAGGTGCACGAGGACGATGTTCAGGACCATGGACTTCGCGGTGGCGGTTCCCACCCCTACGGGGCCGCCCCCGGCGTTGTAGCCGTAGTAGCAGCCGACGAGCACGATCACCGTGGCCATCGCCATGCCCTTGATGATGCTGTAGAGCAGGTCGGGAGGGTTCTGGAACATCCAGAAGATCAGGAAGTACCCGCCCGCGGAGACCTCCCCGATCTGCTCGACCACCGCGAGGTAGCTCGCGAGGAACCCGGCGCCCACGGCGGCCATGTACATGAACGGCAGCACGAGCCAGGCGGCGAGCAGGCGGGTCGCGCAGAGGAAGACCATCGAGTTGATGCCCATCACCTCCAGCGCGTCGATCTCGTCGGAGATCCGCATGGAGCCGAGCTCGGCGACGATCCCCGTGCCGACCTTCGCGGCCATCATGTACCCGAACGCGTAGGGCACGAGCTCTCGCAGGTCGCACCAGGCGGCAAAGACGCCGGCGTAGGCCGGCGCGCCGACGGAGCGGTTGAAGTAGGCGCCCTCGATGCCGCACTGCAGCCCGATGATGAAGACCAGGCCCCAGATGACCAGCGTCGAGGAGAGGATGAGGACGCCGCACTGGCGCAGCGCCTCACCGAAGAAGCGGAAGACCCGGAGGCCGTAGACCTGACCCATCACCCGGCCGCAGAACTTCGCGATCTCCCCGAAGCTGGAGAGCAGCTCCTTGGGCAGCGCGAGCATCAGCGGAGGTTCGTGAGCTCGGGGTGGGTGGCCAGCAGCGTCTGGGTGAAGACGTAGTTGAAGGCGAACGCGCCGAGGAAGGCGATGACGACGGCCTGGTTGACCGCGCGCCCCACCCCCTCCGCCCCGCCGGAGGCCGTCATGCCCTTGTAGCAGCAGACGATCGCGATGATCGCGCCGAACAGGGTGGTCTTCAGCACCGAGCCCCAGAGGTCGGTGACCGACGCGTTGGTGAAGAACGTCGCCCAGAAGCCGCCGAGCGGAGCGCGGTAGACCAGCGTGGCCAGGACGCCGCCGAAGATGCCGAACATCAGCGCGAAGATGTTGAACAGGCCCGTGACGAGCATCAGCGCGAGAAAGCGCGGAACCACGAGGTTCTTGATCGGGTCGACTCCGAGAACCTGCAGCGCGTCGAGCTCCTCGCGGATCTTGCGGGCGCCGAGGTCGGCGGTGATGGCGGTGCCGGCGACGCCGGCGAGCACGATGGCCGTCACGAACGGCGCGAACTCGCGGATCGACGCGAGGACGAAGAAGCCGCCCAGACGGTCGAGCGCACCGAAGAGCACGAGGAAGTTGGCAGCCTGCAACCCCGGGGCGCCGTAGCCGAAGGCCACGGTGGAGACCAGCAGCGGGAACCAGCACAGGCGCAGTGCGAAGAGGAACTGCGACACGAACTCGCCGCCGTAGGGGTACGGCGGGCGCAGGGCTGACACCACGGTCTTCCCCGTCAGGATCACCATGTCCCCGACCTCTTCGAGCAGGTTCTTCGTCGGAAGGAACGCTCTATCGGCGACGTTGCGAACCACGGCTGAAGACCTTCCTCGTAATAACGCCAAAGGCCGTGGGGCACGGCACCCCGAGCACTGTAGGTGACCGATCTGCGCCCTGCCAAACGGCAACCGCGCGCACGACCGACCCAGCGCTCCTCCGCGCGCCGGATGCTACGTTCGCGACCGGATGACCGGGCACCGGGCAGTGACCAGCGTCGGGGCCGCGGCGGCGCTCACGCTCGTCGGCTGCGGCGGCACCGGCGAGCAGCGCAACGACGCCGCCGAGAAGGCCGCGCGCGCCACCGTCGACGTCGTCGAGGCGACGTTTCCGGCTCGCCAGCGCCTCGGCGGGCAGGCGCGGATGCGCATCGCGGTCAAGAACACGGGCGCCGAGCCGCTCAGGGACGTCACGGTCACCGTCGACTCCTTCTCCCGGCGCTCGGCCCAGCCGAGTGAGGCCGATTCCGAGCGCCCGATCTGGATCGTCGACGAGGCCCCGCGCGGGGGGACGACGGCCCTCGTGAACACCTGGGCGCTCCCCGTCCTGGGTCCAGGAGAGACCAAGAGCTTCCGCTGGAAGGTCACCCCGGTCGACGCGGGCTCCCACCGGCTCAGATACACGGTCGGCGCGGGCCTCGATCCGGAGGCCGGGGCGCGCGCCAGGGAAGGATCGCCCCTGGCCGGGGCCTTTCCCGTCCGTGTGAGCGCGAAGCCGTCGGCCGCGCGCGTCGACCCCGCCACGGGGAAGGTCGAGCGCGTCGAGGAGTAGGCCGGCTGGTTTTCGGCGCAGCAACCGGTCGGGTGGTGTCGCAGATGGGCCGGGAGGGGCGCGGCACGGACCCGCGCCCCTCCCGGTTCTCCTAGCCCCTGGCCCTCTTGGCGGCCTTGTGCTTGCCCAGCTTCAGGAACTTCTTGTTGCCCGCGAGCTCGAGCGTCTCGGCCCGCTCGACGACGACCTTCTGGACGAACACGCCACCCGGGGCGGTGGTGGTGCGGCTGATCAGCGCGAACGAGGCGGCGTCGACGACGACGACGTCCTCGGTGCCGGGATCGCTCGTGCGGTAGGCCGGCCCGACGCCCAGGACGAGCGCCTGGCGCGTGCCGACCACGGTGCGGCCCGTCTCGACCAGCGCCTTGTCGGCCACCTGTGCGCGGAGGTTCGCGGCGTCGGTGGCAAAGGAACCGTACGCCGGCCCGGTGGCCTTCTTGGTGAAGCGGACCTTGTCGGTCTCGGCGTCCCAGGTGAACGACCCGCCGGGACCCGAGGCGGTCTCGGACACGAGCTTGCCCGACTTGACGTCGCGAGTGAGCGATCGCGAAGCGTTCGCGGACACGTAGACGTGCGTGCGGACGTCCGACGGGACGGCACGGGATCCCGAGACGGTGACGCGCGAGACGGTGTGCTCGAGCTTGCCGGCGGCGACGGCGGTCTTGTCGACGGCGGTCGCCGCGGACGCGGAGGGAGCGGCGACGCCGAGGGCGAGCACACCGGTGAGGGCGACGCGCCTGAGGGTGGTGATGGTGGCCATGAGGTCCTCCTTCTGGATGGGAGCGATTGCGATGGACGCGATGTCCTAAAAGCGTCGAACGGCAATTCGAGAAGGAGGTCCCGGACTTTCCCCTCACGCCTCGAGCGAGCCGGAGGCGGCGCTGAGGACACCTGAGAGGTGGTGCGGATGGGTCCATGACCCACCACGGCGGGTGGCCGCCGGGAACCTACTTGGGCAGGCGTGGGGCGATGATGCGATAGGCCTTCAGGCCGAGCCCGAGCCGCTCGCGGTCCTCCGAGAGCATCGGGTCGAGTCCCGTGAGCTCCTTCACGCGCTCGAGGCGGTAGGCCACCGTGTGGCGGTGGGCGTAGATGGCTGCCGCCGTCGCGTTCATGTTGCAGTTCTGCTCGAGGTAGGCCTCCACCGTCCCCACCAGATCGGTGCGGTACTGGTCGTCGTAGCGGACGATCGGCGCGACGGTGTCCTCGTAGAAGGAGCGGACCTCCTCGGGGTGGGAGGCCAGAACGCGGAACAGGAGCCGGTAGGTCCCCGTCCCGATGTCCCGGAGGTGAGCGTCCCCACCGGCCGCATCTGATTGACGCAGGACGTCGAGCACCAGCTCGGCCTCCCCCATCGCGCGCCCGAACTCGCCCGGATCGGCGTAGAAGCTCGACAGGCCGACCGTTCCGTGCTGGCGCAGGCGCTCCGCCAGGCGACGCGCCCGTCCGAGCGTCTCCTCCGGGGCGGCGTCGGCTCCCGTGGCCGGGAGGATCGCGTAGATGCGATCCTCCATGTGCTGGGCCAGCGCGCCGGGGTACTCGCCGCCGATGAGCGCCACGACGTGTCGCGGGCGGTCCGTCTTGAGCTCGGCGCAGAGCACGACGGCCCCGCGCGAGAGGTCGCACCCCAGGCGTCCGGCGCGGCGGACCACCTCGCGCGGCTCGAGGTCCGGTCGCGACCGCAGGTCCTCCAGGAACGAGCCGCGCAGGTTCTGCTCGACCTCCTCCTTGGCCTCCTCGATGGCGACCTCCGTGAGCGCGGCGACCGCCGCGAGGTGCAGGTACTCCGCGGCGTCGGGCACCGGCGGGTCGGGGCCGCCGAGCAGGACGACCGCGCCGACGAGCTCGTCGCCGGAGGAGATCGGGACCTCGAGGACGAGGCCGGCGGGGGCCTTCGACGGGAGGCCGGCGACGCGGTCGGCCACGTGGCGGCGCACCTCCTCCAGGGCCGCCTCGGGCGGCAGGGGCGCCGGACCGCCGGCCATGGCGGCGGCGCCGAGGCGCGGGATGACGATCGACACCGGCGCGCCGGCCGCACCGGCGGCCATGCGGGCCACGTGCTCGAGGCCGTCGCCGCCGAGGACGGCCTCGACCATCCGCAGGTGAACCGCGCGGAGGCGCTCGACCAGGCCGGGGGGCCCCTCGGCCACGTCGTTCTCAGGGGCGGGTGCTGCGGGCATCGTCGGCTCCTCCCTTCGGTAACGGGCGTCTCGAGGACGTGCGAAGGCACGGGGGAGGGACGCGGCGCTCGCCGCGCCCCTCGATCCGGGGCGGCGTCAGGCGGTCGCCGGGTCCGGGTGGGCCTGGAGGATCTCCTCTCCCGACTCGCCGGTCCGGACGCGGTAGGCGTCGTCGACGGGGATGACGAACACCTTGCCGTCACCCACCGCCCCCGTGCGCCCGTGCTTGAGGATCGTGTCGACGATCGTCTGGACGTCGCGCTCGGCGACGGCGCACTCGAGCTTGACCTTCGGGCGCAGGTAGTTCGTCAGCTCCGCACCGCGGTAGCGCTCGGTGATGCCCTTCTGGCGGCCCGAGCCCTTGACCTCGCTGATGGTCAGCGAGGGGAACCCGAGCTCCAGAAGCTCCATCCGGATGGGCTCGAACGCCTCGTGGCGGATGTACGCCTCGATCTTCTTCATGCCGGGATCTCCTCCTTGGTACTGGCGGGGGACACCGCCCCGAGGGCCGGCGTCCTGGGCGTCGCACCGTAACCGACGAGCTCCGGGGCAGGGATGAACTGCTCAGGGTAGCCGTACATCCCGTGCTCGGAGATGTCGAGGCCCGCGTCCTCCGTCTCGTCGTCGACCCGGAGGCCGACGGTCTTCTTGATGACGAAGAACGTCGTCAACGAGAGAGCGAAGACGGTCAAGAACGTGATGGCCACGGCGCCGGCCTGGGCCCCCAACTGGCCGAACGAGCCCGTGTAGAACAGCCCTGCCTCGCCCACGCCCACGGTCTCGGCCAGCCGCGGCGACGTGAACAGCCCGCAGGCCAGCGTCCCCCAGATGCCCGCGACGCCGTGCGCCGACAGCGCGCCGACCGGATCGTCGACCACCTTGTCGATGGCCAGCACGGACAGGACGACGAGGATGCCGGCGACGCCACCGATGATCGGAGCGGCCCAGAACTCGACGTAGCCCGACGGCGCCGTGATGGCGACGAGGCCCGCGATGGCGCCGTTGCCGGCCATGCCGACGTCGAGCTTCTTCGACAGCAGGGCGATCGTGATCGATGCGGTGATCACGCCGGCCGCCGCACCGAGATTCGTCACCGCCACGACTTCCGCGAAGCGATTGCCCGACGTTTCGAGCGTCGAGGCACCGTTGAAGCCGAACCAGCCGAGCCAGAGGATCAGCACGCCAAGGCCGAACAGCGGCATGTTGTGCCCGGGGATCGCCCGTGGCTTGCCGTCCGGGCCGAACTTCCCCCTGCGGGGCCCGAGCAGCAGGAGCACCGCCAGCGCGCCGGTGGCGCCGGTGAGGTGCACCACCGAGGAACCGGCGAAGTCCTGGACGCCGTCGCCGATCTCGGCGAACAGACCGCCGCCGAAGCCCCAGTGCGCGATCAGCGGGTAGATGATCGCCGAGAAGACCACCGCGTAGATCGGATAGACGATGAACCGGATGCGCTCGAGCGTCGAGCCCCAGACGATCGCCAGCGACACCGCCGCGAACATGAACTGGAAGATGAAGAACGCTGCCGTAGCGCCGCTGGCGGCCTCCCCGGCGACCTCGCGGCCGAACTGGAAGAAGAACCCGCTGTCGCCCGCAATCGTCCCGTCGCCACCGAAGGCGATGCCGAAGCCCACCGCCCACCAGACGATCATGCAGATCGAGAAGTTGACGAAGATCTTGGCGATCCCGGCACCGGCGTTCTTGCCGCGCGAGAAACCGATCTCCAGGAAGGCGAAACCGGCCTGCATGAAGAACACGAGGATCGCTCCCACGATCACCCATGTCTGGTTGAGCTCGTCGATGACCGTCGGAACGGCTTCCCCGAGGTTGAGCGCGTCTTCCTGCGCGAATGCCGCGGAGGGCATGAGAAGCGCGAGCAAGAGAACAGCGAAGAAGCCCTTCGTCGCAACGGAACGTCGCATTGATCCTCCTTGGTCGAGTGCGCTCTGGACTCTGCGGCAGCGCTCTCCGCGGCACTTTGTCCCCGTGTCCCAAGTTCTGCGCGGCACCTTCGCCCCACGGTCGAACGGCCTTGTCCGCTGAGTCCTCCACGGTGGCGAACAGCGCAGCAAGCGGTTTGGACGCGGGGATAAGGTCCGTTCGCCGCGTCCCTGTCAGGTTGTGCAGACGTGCCATCCCGCGGCGTGGTGCCCCTGCGCCCGCGTTCAACGTCCAGGAGGACTCCTTCCCCCATGCCCCAGCGTCAGCAGAACGTCTACGCCGCTCAGTGGAGCTCCAACGGCGGCGCGCTCGGCGCGCCGGATCTCACCGAGCCGGGTGCGTCGCCCTTCGGCGAGAACGTCTTCCACCTGGCCGTCCAGCGTCAGCGCCTGCCCAAGCACGTCTTCAAGGCACTGACCCACACGCTCGAGGGCGCAGAGCAGATGGACCCCATGACGGCCGACGCGGTCGCGCTGGCCATGAAGGAGTGGGCGATGGAGAAGGGCGCCACCCACTACACGCACTGGTTTCAGCCCCTCACGGGCCTGACGGCCGAGAAGCACGACTCGTTCTACAGCCCGACCGACGAGGGCACGGCGCTGGCGGACTTCTCCGGCAAGGAGCTCATCCGGGGCGAGCCCGACGCCTCCTCGTTCCCGACGGGCGGCATCCGCGCCACGTTCGAGGCGCGCGGCTACACGGCGTGGGATCCGACGTCACCGGCGTTCCTGCTCGAGAACCCCAACGGGACCCTGCTGTGCATCCCGACGGCGTTCGTGTCGTGGACGGGCGAGGCGCTCGACACCAAGATCCCGCTGCTGCGCTCGATGGACGCCTTGTCCCAGAGCGCCGTGCGGGCGCTGGGGCTGCTCGGGCAGGACCCCGCCAAGCACGTCTTCACCACCATCGGGGCCGAGCAGGAGTACTTCCTCGTCGACGAGCAGTACTACTTCGAGCGCTCAGACCTCTACACGACCGGCCGGACGCTCTTCGGGGCCAAGCCCTCCAAGGGCCACGAGCTCGACGAGCACTACTTCGGCTCGATCCCCGAGCGGGTGCTGGCCTACATGCTCGAAGCCGAGCAGGAGCTCGCCAAGCTCGGGGTGCCGATCAAGACCCGCCACAACGAGGTCGCCCCGGCCCAGTACGAGATCGCGCCGATCTTCGAGAACTCGAACGTCGGCTCCGACCACCAGCAGCTGACGATGCAGATCCTGCAGAACGTCGCGCGCCGCTACGGCCTGGTCTGCCTGCTGCACGAGAAGCCCTTCGCGGGCGTCAACGGCTCGGGCAAGCACAACAACTGGTCGATGGGCACCGACACGGGAACCAACCTGCTCGACCCGGGCGAGACCCCCGCCGAGAACGCGCAGTTCCTCTTCTTCTGCACGGCGGTCATCCGGGCGGTCAACAAGCATCAGGCGCTCCTGCGCGCGTCGGTGGCCAACGTCGGCCAGGACCACCGCCTCGGCGCCAACGAGGCGCCGCCGGCGATCATCTCGATCTTCCTCGGCGCCGAGCTCGAGGACGCGTTCGAGCAGATCGTCACGGGCGGAGGCGTCGAGACCAAGCACGGGGAGCTCACCCTGGGCACCGACGCGCTGCCCAAGCTCCCGATGGATTCCGGGGACCGCAACCGCACCTCGCCGTTCGCCTTCACGGGCAACAAGTTCGAGTTCCGTGCGCTGGGATCGAGCATGTCGCTCGGCTTCCCGAACGCGGTGCTGAACACGATTGTGGCCGAGGCCATCGACGAACTGGCCACCGCGCTGGAAGGCAAGCTCGACGGCGGCGATGTGTTCGCGGCCGTCAGCGAGGTCGTCAAGACGGTGTGGTCGGAGAACAAGCAGATCGTCTTCAACGGCGACAACTACTCCGAGGAATGGCACGAGGAGGCCGAGCGGCGCGGGCTGGCGAACCTGCGCACGACGCCCGACGCCCTGCCGAGTGTCGTGTCGGAGTCGACCGTCAAGGCATTCGGGGACTACGGCGTGCTCTCCGAGCGTGAGCTGCACTCGCGCTATGAGGTCTGGACGGAGCAGTACGCGACCAAGCTCAACATCGAGGCCGAGACGGCGGCGACGATCGCCCGTACGCAGATTCTGCCGGCAGCCCTGCGGCACGCCGAGATCCTCGACGAGGGCGGCGACGGGGCGGGCGTGCAGAAGCTCAAGGCAGAGCTCTCCGGCCTGCTCGACGAGTTGATCGAGGCGATCTTCGCGCTCGAGGCGGCCAACGGGGACCCGGGCAAGGAGGGTCTCGAGTTCGCCGAGTACATGCGCGACGTCGTCATCCCTGCGATGGACGCGGTCCGCGCCCCGGCCGACCGCCTCGAGCGCATCGTGGCCGACGACCTCTGGCCGCTGCCGAAGTACTCCGAGATGCTCTTCATCAAGTAGCGCCGCCTCGGCCGCACCGCCGCTGCGCGCGGGAGCTACCGGGGCTTGATGTACCGCCTTGTGGTCGCTCAGAGCGGCATCGCCCGAAGATCACCACAGGCTCCGAGCGACAATGGATCGTCCCGTCATGTGTCCGGCGCCGGGCCCGCCCGTACCGGGCGTACTCCGGGGCCCCCGCTCACGCGGGGGCCCCGGCCCTGCTCGATGTCGCGGTCGCCTACCCGCGCCTGAGCCTCTTGGACGAACGCGCGGAGCACGTCGTCGCACCCTTGGTGCGCTGGGTGACGACCACGTAGACGCGCTTCTTGCCCGCCGTGCTGCGCGTCCGCCTGATCGAGAAGGTGCCGTCACCCCTCGTGGCGCTCCGGCGAATCGAGCGGCCGTTGCGCTTCAGGACGATCCGGCGGCCCGCCTGGCAGCCGCGCCCGGAGGACCTGATCCGGCCGGCGTACCGCGTGCGGCTCTTCACCCTGAACGAGGCGAAGGTCGTGCGGAACCTCCTGCGTACCACCGGAGGCGGAGGCGGGAGCGGGTTCTGGTTCGTTCCCGGCCCCGTCGGCGTCGGCGGGGCACCCCGCTGGAGCTCGTAGCTCACCGCGCTCTGCGGCGACGGGTTCCCCAGCGGGTCGACCGTCGCGCCCTGCGTGCCGCCGGCCGCGATGGACGAGCTGGCGCTCGTGCCGAACGTCACCGCGGCGATGCCGCCGTTGGTCGTGTTGGATCCCGACGTGCCCGACCTCGAGCCCGACGGCGCCGTCACGAAGAACCCGGCGCTGTTGGCGCCACCGAGGTTCTCGTCGAACACGTCGAACACCCGGCTGCCCGGGCGGTCGTACGCCGCGGCCAGGAGATCCGGGCCGTTCGTGAAGCCCGGGGCGTTCTTCGGCGTGCCCGCGGCGACGGTCGACGGCAGGGAGCCGAGGCCCTCGGCGTCGCGGGTGCTCACGGCCGCACCCGTGTCGACCACGCGGACCAGCGCCGTCGGGTCAGCCGTGACGTCCGGCGAGCCCGCGGCCTGGAACGTGGCACGGATCTCGTTGGCCGCGGAGACGTTCTCGATCTTCGACGCGGGCACCGAGGTGCCGTCGTCGAGGATCGCCACGATGCGCGCCGCATCGGCTCTCACGTTGACCGGGTTGTTGTAGGCCAGGCGCAGCTGACGCGGGCCGCCGCCGGCGACCGACGCCAGCCTGGTGCGAGCGCCGGTGTCGGCGTAGGTGATGACCCCCGTGGCCGACGGGGTGCTGAGCGTCAGGCCCGCGACGAAGACGCCGCTCTGCGGCGCGTCGCGGACGGCGCCCGCGTCGACGAAGCTGCCGGCGGCTGCCCCGACGGTGCCGCCGCCGGCGGTCTCGGTGAACACGACGCGGACGGCGTTGCCGCCCTGTCCCGCCACCGACGTGCCCCGCGTGACGAAGCCCTTGTCGTCGACGTAGGCGAAGCTGGCCGGGTTGACCGGACTGCCGTCGAGGTTCTCGTCGAACGTGAAGACGATCGAGCTGTCGGCGAGGTCCCTTGCCGCCCCGATGAGATCCGGGCCGGTCGTGCTGCCCGCGGCCGGCGTGGCCACGCTGCCGCCGAGCGGCTCGGAGGACGGGACGTTTCGGCGCGCCGCGGCGTCGGTGACGGCGTCGCCCTGGACCGACCCGATGGTGCCCTGCGCCAGGTCGGCGCCGCTGCCCATGATGGCCAGGACGCAGCTCTGGCTATCGGGAGCGATGGTTGCACTCGCCGACTGGATGAACCGCTTGGAGTCGTAGGTCTGGATCAGGAAGCCCGTGGCCGAAGGGGTTGCGTTCAGCGGCTGGTCGAAGCAGAACTTCACGCGGCGCAGGTCGCCGGCGTCGATGTTGACGCTGCGCAGGTCTGGTGCGTCGGTGGTCTGCTGGACGCCGTTTCCGACTCCCGGGATCCGGGCTTCGGCGACCGCGATCGTCGTCCCGATGACGGCGGCGGTGGCGACCCCCATGATCGCGCGCCTCCCCGCCCGCTTGGTGATGCTCAAAGCATTCCTCCTCGTTGATGGGCTCCCCGCCGCCCTACGCGACGGAACCGCCCCGCTTTCACCGGAAACCTCCGTACCGTCCGCGCCCGCATCACGACTCGCTCCGTGCTGGACGCTTCGCACGCACAGGAGGCGGGCACGTCCCGCCGACTCGAAGAGCTCGTCGATCGGAGGCACTCGAACCGCCCGTCGCGCGGTTGTGGTTCATCGGCGCGGCAGGCGCCAAGAAGCTCAGACGTCCGTCCACCGGGCCGCCAACCTTGCCACGCTCGTGTCAAGGTTGGCCGATCCGCTGATAGGCTTGGCCGATGCGTGACTTCCTGCAAGCCACCCGGGAGCGCGTCGTCGTCTTCGACGGCGCGATGGGAGCGACCCTCGAGCAGTTCGACCTCTCGCTCGAGCAGGACTACCGCCTGCCCGGACGCGCACACGAGGTATTGGTCCTCAACCGGCCCGACGTCATCGAGGGCGTTCACGCGTCGATGGTCGAGGCGGGTGCGGAGGTCGTGGAGACCGACACGTTCCAGGCCTCGCGCCTGAAGCTCGGCGAGTGGGGGCTGGCCGACCTCACGCTGGAGATCAACCTGAAGGCCGCCGAGCTCGCGCGCAGGGCCGTCGGCGAGCAGCGCTTCGTGGCCGGCTCGATCGGCCCGACGGGCTTCCTGCCCGCTTCCGAGGAGCCGTCACTCGGCCAGATCCGCTTCCGCGAGCTCGTCGAGGTCTTTCGGGAGCAGTCCCACGGGTTGCTGCTCGGCGGCGTGGACCTGCTCATCATCGAGACCGCCCAGGACATCCTCGAGGTCAAGGCCGCGATCTTCGGCGCCCGCGAGGCGTTCAAGCAGACGGGCCGCCCGGTGCCGATCCAGGCCTCGGTGTCCCTGCTGCCCAACGGCGGCAAGATGCTGCTGGGAACCGACATCGCCTCGGTCCTGACGACCCTGACCGCGCTCGAGGTCGATGTCATCGGCCTGAACTGCTCCACGGGCCCGGAGGACATGCGCGACGCGGTCCGCTACCTCGGCGAGCACGCGACCGTGCCCGTGCACTGCATCCCGAACGCCGGGCTGCCGCTGCAGGGCCCCGAGGGCGAGACGATCTTCCCGGAGGAGCCCGGCCCGCTCGCGGACGTGCTCGGCGACTTCGTCGACCGCTACGGCGTGTCGATCGTCGGCGGGTGCTGCGGCACCACCCCGGCCCACATCGCCGCGCTGGCCGAACGCGTGCGATCGGTCAAGGCCTTCGCGCCGCGCTGGCTGGAGCGCAGGCCACTTCCCTGGATCTCCTCGATGATCTCCGCGGGCCCGCTCGTGCAGGAGCCGCGCCCGACGATCGTCGGCGAGCGCGTCAACTCCCAGGGCTCGCGCAAGGCCAAGGAGATGCTGCTGGCCGACGACTACGACGGCCTGCTGCAGATCGCCGAGGATCAGGTGGAGGGCGGAGCGCACGTGCTCGACCTCTGCGTCGCGCTCACGGAGCGCTCCGACGAGGCCGAGCAGATGCGTACCGTCGCCAAGAAGGTCGCGCTCTCGCAGCCCGTGCCGATCCAGATCGACTCGACCGAGCCCGACGTCCTGGCCGAGACGCTGGATCAGATCCCGGGTCGCGCCATCGTCAACTCGGTCAACCTCGAGGCCGGCCGCGACAAGCTCGACCGCGTCGTGCCGATGGCCATCGAGCACGGAGCGGCCGTGATCGCGTTGACGATCGACGAGGTCGGGATGGCCAAGACGACCGAGCGCAAGGTCGAGATCGCCCGCCGCATCCACGACATCTGCGTCGGCGAGCACGGCTTGGACGCGGAGATGCTCATCTTCGACGTGCTCACCTTCACGCTGACCACGGGCGACGAGGAGTGGCGCCCGTCCGCGGTCGAGACGATCAGAGGCATCCGCGACGTCAAGGCCGCGCTCCCGGGCGTGAAGACCTCGCTGGGGGTCTCCAACGTGTCATTTGGTGTCGGACAACCGGCCCGCGCGGTGCTGAACTCCGTCTTCCTCTACCACTGCGTGGAGGCGGGGCTGGATCTCGCGATGGTCAACCCGAACCACATCACGCCCTACTCGGAGATCCCCGAGGACGAGCGCGCGCTCGCCGACGACCTCGTGTACGACCGTCGGGAGGATGCGTTGCAGCGGTTCATCGAGCACTTCGAGTCGCGCGGCGGCGAGGCCGAGGTCGAGAAGGCCGATCCCACCGCCGGGATGGAGCCCGAGGAGGCGCTGCACTTCCACATCCTGCGGCGGCGCAAGGATGGCGTCGAGGACTGGATCGATCAGTCCGTCGCGAAGATCGGCGCGGTTCCCACGCTCAACGAGGTGCTGCTGCCCGCCATGAAGGAGGTCGGTGACAAGTTCGGCGCCGGCGAGCTCATCCTGCCCTTCGTGCTGCAGAGCGCGGAGGTGATGAAGAAGGCCGTCGCGCGCCTGGAGAACTACCTCGAGCGCACCGCCGACTACACCAAGGGCACCGTCGTCCTGGCCACGGTCTTCGGCGACGTGCACGACATCGGCAAGTCGCTGGTCAACACGATCCTGTCCAACAACGGCTACACGGTGGTCGACCTCGGCAAGCAAGTCCCTGTCGGGACGATCCTCGACGCGGCCAAGGAGCACGACGCGACGGCCATCGGCCTGAGCGCGCTGCTCGTGTCCACCTCGAAGCAGATGCCGCTGGCGATCAAGGAGCTGCACGAGCAGAAGCTCGGATTCCCCGTGCTCATCGGCGGGGCCGCGATCAACCGCGATTTCGGCCTGCGCGTGCTCTTCCCCGACGGACGCGAGAGCGACGCCGTCTACGAGCCCGGGGTCTTCTACTGCAAGGACGCCTTCGAAGGGCTCGGGATCATGGACCGGCTGGTCGACGACGAAACGCGCGCAGAGCTCGTCACGGGCGTTCGCGATCGAGCGTTCAAGCTCCGCGACAAGGGTCCTGAGCCCGAGCTGGGAGACACGACCGACGCCTCGGTCCGCTCGAGCGCAGTCGCGGACAACCCGGTGCCCGAACCGCCGTTCTGGGGCGCGCGCGAGGTGCCTGTGAATCTCGATGAGGTATATCCCCATCTCGACACCCACGTGCTGTTCAAGCTTCACTGGGGCGGGCGCGGCGTCAAGGGCGAGGCCTGGCGCCGGCTTGTCGAGGGCACCGACGAGGAGGAGGGCTTCCTTCCCCGCCTGGAGCGCATGTGGCGCGAGCAGGACTACCTGCGCCCGCGGGCCAAGGTCGGCTACTTCCCGTGCAACGCGGACGGCAACGACCTCGTGCTCTTCGACCCCGAGGATCACGACGAGGAGATCGAGCGGCTGACGTTCCCGCGCCAACCCGGGCACGATCGCATCTGCATCACCGACTTCTACCGGCCGCTCTCGACCGGCGAGCGCGACGTGTGCATCCTCCAGGTCGTCACCGCGGGCGACCGGGTGACCGAGGTCATGGCCGCTCTGGAGCAGCAGGGGGAGTTCGCCGAGCAGCTCTACACGCACGGGCTCGGGGTGCAGACCGCGGAGGGCATGGCCGAGTGGATGCACGCCCGCGTCCGCTCCGAACTCGACATCCCCCGCGGTCAGGGGCGGCGGTGGAGCTGGGGTTACCCGGCCTGTCCCGACCAGAGCGAGCACGAGAAGGTGTGGCGCCTGCTCGACGCGCCGTCGATCGGGATGCGCCTCTCGGGCGGGTACGCCGTCGAGCCCGAGCAGTCGACCGTCGCGATCCTCGCCCATCACCCGCAGGCCGTGTACTTCGGCATGAAATCCGGCTTCATCCCGAAGCGCGCGGTGTCCGACGAGCTGATCGCGGGGACCGAGCGCGACCCCCGCAAGCAGGCGCTCCCGCCCGAGAACTTCGCCGAGGGTGCCGACGTGGAGGCCGGGAGGGCCGAGGTCGCCGAGGTCTGAGCCTCGATCACCGATTGCCGCGGCCGAGCGCCGCGACGACGGCGCGGTGAGCCGCAGCTGGCCTGCGGCCACCTCGTCGGGTTCCCGTGAGCGTCACCCCTCCGCACGCTCGCACCGGTTGACCGCCCGCTCCGCCGCCGCGATCGACGCGGCGTGCGCCACGAGCGCGAGCTTGTCCGCCCGCGGGAGGCGCTTGATGCGCAGCTCCTCCTTCATCGCGCTCGAGCGGTCGGCCTGCGGCAGGGCGAGCGCGAGCGCTACAGGCAGGCGGGAGCGCGTGTAGCGCGAGGCGGTGCCGCCCGCGTGGGCGGCCAGGCGCTTCGGGAGGTCGTTCGTCCAGCCCGTGTACAGCGAGCCGTCCGCGCAGCGCAAAAGATAGACCCAGGCGTCGGCCATCGCTCCGCAGAGCCTAGGAGACTGTTGACGTGATTCCACGGATCCGATGCGCCGCTCAAACCATTTCGGCTGGCACCTGACACGAACCCGATCGGTTGCCGATCGGGTGCCGCGGTTCGCGGTGGCGTCAGGCGCGCTGCGCCTGTCCCCCATCGGGCAGCGGCGGCAGCTCCACGGGCGCGTAGTGCATCGTGCGCAGGCGCACGTCCTGCCAGCTCAGGCCTTCCTTGACGAGCGCCGGAGCGCCCATGAGCACCGCCGTGGCGATCTCGACGACCTGGAGGACGATGCCGTAGCCCAGCGCGTCGGCGCTCGAGACGCCGTAGGCGCCCGAGAGGACCGCGACGCACGCGGCTTGGAAGACGCCGAGGTTCGACGGCGTGGCGGGGAGCACCGCGGTGACGTTGACGGCGAAGAGCACCGCGGCAGCCGCACCGAGGCCCGCGGTCTGGTCCACGCCGAAGGCGACGAGCAGCACGTAGCACGACAGCCACTGCAGGAACCAGGCGAAGAGCTGGGCAGCGGTCGCGGTGGCCCCGAGGCGGGGCCGCTTGAAGACGGTGAGGCCCGCACGGACCTGACTCAGGGCGGCGCGGGCGGAGCGCACCCAGCGCCCTGGCCGGGAGCCGCGCAGCACGGCGGGCGCCGCGACGACGAGCGCCAGCACCGCGATCGGCGCGGCGGCGAACAGCACGAGCGACGAGTGGCGCCCGTCGAAGTAGCTCGACGTCGCGAACATCGTCATGCCGAGAATCAGCAGGGCGAGGATGTTCAGCAGCGTCTGGGAGGCCAGGGTGCCGAGCACCACGGGGAGCGTCTCGCGCGGGCGGCCCACGCGCCGCGCGACGATCATCGCGCGCGCGGGCTCGCCGAGGCGCGCCGGAAGCGTCGCGGACATGAGCACGCCGATCGTCGTGCCCTGGAAGGCGTCGCGGCGCTTGACCCCGGCGTCGGGCAGGGCGGCGCGCAGGATCGCGTGCCAGGCGATCGCGCGGACCGCCATCGCCGCGCACATGATCCCGAGCGCGAGCAGCACCCACGACGGGCTGGAGGTGACGAGCGACTTCGTGATCTGGTCGACGCCGATGCGGTTGAGGGCGACGACGGAGCCGGCCGTCGCCCCCGCGCCGGCCAGGACGAGCGCGACCTTGCGGGCCAGCGCGCGGCGCGGGTGGCTGCCGGGCAGCGCCGGCTCCAGCGAGGCGAGGCGGACGGGCGGACGCCGCGGCTCGAGGTCGGCCGGCAGGGCGCCGATGCGCACCGCCAGACGGCGCGGCGCGGTCGCGGCTTCTCCGACGGCGAGCGCGCGCTCGTAGGTGTCGAGAACCTCACGGGCCACCGTCGGCCAGGCGAACGCCTGGGCGCTGAGCGCGGCCTGGCGGCCCATCGCAAGGTGCCGGTCGGGGCGCAGCGCCACGTCGCGCAGCGTCTCGGCCAGGGCCGTCGCGTCCGCGCGACCGACGAGCAGGCCGTCCGTGCCGTGACGGACCACGTCGCGGTAGCCCGCGATGTCGCTGGCCACGACGGGCGTCCCCGCGGCGAAGGCCTCCGTCAGGACCATCCCGAAGCTCTCCCCGCCGAGCGACGGGGCGCACAGGAGGTCGGCCCGGCGCAGCTCTGCGAGCTTCGTCGCGTCGTCGACGCGCCCCAGCGCGCGTACGCCCTCGGGGTTCTCGAGCACCGCGGCGACGTCTTCGGGCGTGGCGCCGATCAGGGTGAGTGTGGCGGGCACCTGGCTGCGCAGCGCCTCGAAGGCGCGCAGCAGGACCGGCAGGCCTTTGCGCTCGACGGCCTGGCCCACGAACACCAGGCGCAGTGTCGGGTCGGCCGGGTCGCGCCGCGGACGCAGGGCGAGCACCTGCTCGGGGGAGCCCGCGACGTCCACGCCGTTGGGGATCACGCGGTAGTGGCCGCCGTAGAAGCGCTTCCCGGTCCATGCCGCGGCCTCGGAGACGGCGATGCGTGCCTTGAGGTGGTTCAAGCGCCGGCGGGCCCCCATCGCCACCGCGAGGTTGTTGGAGAACCGGCTCTCCGAATAACAGTGGAAGGTGCCGACGAGCGGGGCCGGGCTCGAGGCCAGGACGTCCCACCCGATGACCGGCGCGACGGGCTCGTGGACGTGGACGACGTCGAAGCGCTCGGCCGCCAGGGCACGCCGCAGCTCTGACAGCGGCGCGGCCGGCGGGGCGCAGTTCGACACCGCGCCGTTGGCCGGGAAGCCGACCGTCCGCCCGAGCGGGCGCAGGTAGTCCGGCGCCTGCCGCGGCTCGGGGGCGTGGCCGTGATGCATCCGGGCCGCCCGGCGATCGGGCGGGTCGAAGGGCGCGAGGACCCGCACGTCGTGGCCGGTGCGCAGGAACTCCTGGGCGAGGGCCTCGATGTGCCGGGTCACCCCCCCGGGGTACGTCCAGGAGTATGGGGAGACGAGCGCGATGCGCACAGCGGAGAACTCTACCCGTCGGTCCCGGAGAGGTTTCGTGCTGATCACCTGGCGCGGGCGCGCCGAGGGACGTTCCCCGCGCGCCCAGCGGCTCACAGGGCCTAGCATCTTCGGGGTCGTGTCCGAGATCGAGCGCCGCCACTTCGTCAAGTACACCTTCCTGAAGGTCGATCCGGCGTGGCGCAGGCTTCCCGCCGAGCAGCGCGCCCAGGACAAGCTCGAGTTCCTGGCGGCTTGTGAGGACTTCGGCACCGATCACCTCCTGCAGAGCTTCTCGCTCGTCGGCACGCGCGGCGACTGCGACCTCATGCTCGTCGCCGAGACGGAGAACCTCGATCGCATCCACGAGTTCCACGTCGTGCTCGCCCAGGCCGGGCTCATGAAGTGGTGCGCCGAGCCGTACTCGTTCCTCGGGATGCGCAAGTCGAGCGAGTACTCCGACGAGCAGCGCACGGTCGCCCGCCCGTTCAAGGGCAGGTACCTCTTCGTCTACCCCTTCGTCAAGACGCGCGCGTGGTACGCGCTGGCAGCCGCGGAGCGCTGGAAGATCATGCAGGGACACATCACGATGGGCCGCGAGTACCCGCAGGTGGACAACCACACGACGTACTCCTTCGGCCTGGACGACCAGGAGTTCGTCGTCGCGTTCGACACCGACGACATCGCCGCGTTCCTCGACCTGGTGCAGCGGCTGCGAACCACGGAGGCCTCGTCCTACACGCTCCGCGACACCCCGAGCTTCACCTGCCTGCGGACCTCCGTCGAGCGCGCGGTCAACGCGCTCGACGGCGAGGCCCTCAGCCTTGACGCGCTGCCGGGCTGAGGTCTGCCTCCACGCGGTCGCGGCCTACGGCGCGCCGCAGCCCGCCGGGCGCGGCGGCGCCGCGTCGCCGCGGGCGTCGGCCCAGGCCTGCCACAGGCGGTGGGTCGGGTAGAGGGCCCGGAGGCGGGTGTCGGCGAGGCCGACGGGGTAGACGGCGTCCTCGCGGAAGGTGTACTGGAAGACGGCCTCCACCTTCGGGTCGGCGGCCCAGCGCTCGAGGCGCGCGGCCTGCGCGGCGCACTGGCGCGCGAGGTCGGGGGCGCGCGTCGGGCGCGGGTCGCCGGCGCGATCGCCGCCGACGCCCGTCTCGGTCACCCACACCGGCAGCCCCGCGGTGCACGGCCGGGCGGCCAGGGCGGCCTCGGCCTCGGCGACCGCGTCGCGGGCGAACGGCGCCTCGGGCTCGTCGGCCGGCGAGGCGTACTCGTGTTGGCTCCACGCGCTCGCGGCGCACGCGACCTCCTCGGTGAGCGCGCGGATGAACTCCCCCACCCCTGTGCTCAGCGCACGCGGCCTGCGGACGCCTGCGAGCTCGCCGAGCACGAGCTTGGCCCCGGAGCCCGCGAGCTCCTCGCGCGCGGCACTCACGAGGCGGCCGTAGACCGCGGGAGCCAGCGTGGGCGCCCCGGAGGAGCACGCCGCCCGCTGCGGAGAGATGAACGCCGGGTGGTTCGGCTCGTTCCACGGGCTCCACCAGCGCAGCGGCACCCCGACCTCCTCGCCGAGAGCCCGTAGCCGGCGGACGAGGGCGCGGTACCCGGCCAGGCCCGCCTCGGAGATCGCGCGGGCGCGCGGCTGGGTCCGAGGCCGCTCGCAACCCTGCGCCGGCGCCGCGGCCCACCCGGGAACGCCGTGGATCGCCACCATGACCTCCCACCCGCCGCCGGCGGCGCGCCGTGCCTCGCGGACGGCCTCGAGGTTCCCCCGGAGCCCCGCGTACGCGGCGCAGGGCGCCAGGCCGCGCCCGCATCCGTCCTGACCGAGGCTTAGGTCGGCGGACGCGCCGGGCTCGGGCTGAAGCTTGGACCAGTCGACCACGAGCCGGTAGCGGTCGGGCCGCAGGGTCGCCAGCGCGTCGCGGAAGGCGCCGAAGGCGCGCGGCGCGGGGCCGGGCGCGAGGAGGTGCACGTTGGCCTCCGACAACCCGAGCTGCAGCGGGCGCCCGGCGGCGGCGGGAGGCGTTGCGCGCTGGGCGCCGGTCGGGCCAGAGGCCCCGGGCGAGCCGACAGGCGGCACCCCGACGGGCGGCACGCGCTTCTCCGCGCACCCGGCGAGGAGCAGGGCAACCCCCGCGCAGAGCAGCAGGCGGGGCGCGGTCATCGACCCCGGCTGCGGGAGGAAGTTAGACCGCCGAGACCTCTTCCTCGTCCGCGACGCGGAACGAGGAGCCGCAACCGCAGGCGGCCACGACGTTCGGGTTGACGACCTGGAAGCCGGCGCCCTGGAGCGACTCGACGTACTCGATCGTGGATCCGTCGACGTACGCGAGGCTCTGGGCGTCGACCAGGAGCTTCAGCCCGTGGTCGGTGAAGACCACGTCGCCGTCGCGCTGCTCGTCGAACGCGAGCTGGTACTGAAAGCCAGAGCAGCCTCCGCCGCGCACCCCGACCCGGAGGCCGGCGGTCTCGGCGTCAGAGCCCTGAGTCGCGAGGAAGTCGCGGACCTTGATCGCCGAGTCCTCGGTGAAGACGATGCCCTTGGCGTGGAGAGTGACTTGTGTCGAGCTCATGCTTCACTAAGTGTAGCGCCCGCTACCCTGGCCACACGATGCCACGAGCAGACGAACTCAAAGCGCGGATCGAGGCCTCGCTGCCCGGTGCGACCGCGGAGGTCGAGGACTGGACGGGAGGCGGAGACCACTTCCGCGCCACCGTCTCCGCGCCCCAGTTCGCGGGCTTGTCGCGCATCGCCCAGCACCGCCTGGTCTACGGCGTCTTCGGCGCCGAGATCGGCGGCCCGATCCACGCCCTCGCCCTCACCACCAAAGAGTCTGTCGACGGTTAGCCGCGTCCGCGGATCCGTCAAGAGGCTCGTCAACCGCGGAGTGACTCCCATGCCCGAGAACCCCATCAAAGACGCCATCGCCGGCGCCATCGCCGAGAACAAGACCATCCTCTTCCTGAAGGGCACGCCCGCCGCGCCCGCGTGCGGCTTCTCTGCACGCACCGTCGCCGTCCTGCAGGCGCTCGAGGCGCCGTTCGCGGCCGTCGACGTCCTCCCGGACCCCCGCATCCGCCAGGAGCTCAGCGCGATCTCCGACTGGCCGACGATTCCCCAGCTGTTCGTCGACGGCGAACTCGTCGGCGGCGCGGACATCGTCGCGGAGATGTACGAGACCGGCGAGCTTTCGACCGTCCTCGGCCTCGAGGCCCCGGACGACGCGCCGGTCGAGGCGCCCGCTGCGGAGGTCGAGCCGGCGGCTCCGCCGCTGCAGATCGAGAATCGCCTGTAAGAACCTGTCTCGAAAAGGCGCGGCGCCTCATTCCGCAACAGGTTCTAAGAGGCGTCGAAGACCGCGCTACCGCACGACGATGGACAGCGCGGTCTTGCCGCTGAGCCGCAGCTCGGGGTCGCGGTAGACCTCGCGGTTGCGCTGCGCCATCCCCTCCGCGCCGTCGATGCGCTCGTCCTCGGCTTGAACCTGCCCGGGCAGCAGGAACGCGCCGCTCACGCCGTCGTAGCGATGGATGCTCGCGACGTTGGCCCGGAGTGCGTTGAGTGTCCGTGGACCGGCTTCGCCTTCGGGGTCCTCCTCTCCCTCTTCGAGCAGCGCCCCGAGGTCGAGGACCGTCGCGAGCGCGTCCTGCCCGCCGTCGGAGACGTCGGCGCTGGTGCCCGTGAACAGGAGCGTGCGCCGCCCGCGCGGCATGCCGAGGGGCACCTTCAGGCGCACGGTCCGGGTGAGCTTCTCGCCGTCGACGCGGCGCACCTCGAGCTTGGTCGTGATGCGGCTCCCGCGTCGCGCGCTGGCCGGCCCGCTCGCGGAGAGCAGGAACCCCTGGCGCAGGTCGCGGCGCAGGCGCAGGTAGACCTCGACCCCGGACACGCGCAGCGGCCCGAACTTGTAGGCGTCGAGCTGCCGGACCATCTCGGTGAAGTCCGCGACCAGCGGTCCCCCGACCAGGCCCTCGACTCCGCCGCCCCCGCCGACGTAGGTGTTGCAGAAGCGCAGCGGCCGCCCCGGCGACTCCAGCAGGCCGATCTTCGCGCACATCTCCGAGCTCTGGCGAGCGGGTGCGCCTTGCAGCGCGCTGTAAGCCATCTGGGCGAGGGCCACCCCACCGACCTGCGTCAGCGGCGAGCTGCCGACGGGCAGCCCCACCCGCGTCTCGTCGGCGATCTGCACGTTGGCGACCTGCTCCTTCTTCCGGTCGACGTCGAGCGCGACGATCTTCATCGGGTAGCTCGGCGGGCCCGGCCCGAGGCGGCCCGCGACGGCGCTGATGCCGTCGGAGGTGAGCGTCCCGATCGTGCGACCGGGTGCGGCGTACTTGTACGTCGAGGTCTCGGCCGTCCCGAGCGGGTTGTTGACGACGGTGTAGACGTAGGCGTCCTGGAGGAAGAGTGAGCGCCGGCCGGCCGAGTCGAGCGGGTGACCGAACGCCCACAGCCGGTCTCCGTCGACGTAGCTGACCGTTCCGACGGCGGCAGAGGTGATGTCGCCGCTGGAGAGGCCGACCGCCATCGCGGAGCCCGGGACCATGGGGGCGGCGGGGAACGCGGCGCCGGAGGGTGGCGCGGGCGTCGCGTAGACCACGCGCTTGACCCGGCGCGCCGCGGACTGCACCGCCGAGGCCACGCGCGGCGAGAGCCCGCCGAAGCTCATCGGCTCGGAGATCGGGCGGGCCCGCGCGACGAGATCAGGGCGACTGCGCGCGCTCACGGGCACGTCGACGGGCTCACCCAGCACGGACTCGATCGGCGTGGCCAGTGCGGTCTTGCCGCCGAACTCGCCGATGCCCTCGGAGATCGCGCCCGCGATGCGCGGGGTGCCGTCGGCGCCCGGGCAGCGGATCGGCGAGCCGGAGAAGCCCGGGCCGATGCCGGTCCGGTCGATCGCCGGGCCCTCCGCGCGGAAGAGGATGTACGGCGCCCGGGCGGCGGCGTCGCCGACGATGATGTCGATGACCTCGACGTCGAACGTGCTGACCGCGACCCCCCGGACGACCGAGGCGCCCTGACAGCGCATGCCCGCGCGGACCTCGGACAGCGGCATGATCGGCTCCCCCGCGCGAGCGGCGCCGGGTGCGCCCGCGAGGAGCAGGAGAGCAAGCGCGACAGGGCGGCGGATGGGGAGCACAGCGGCGCACGGTAGACCATGCTCGGACGCCCCGCGCCCCTAGGATTCGCCGGGATGCATGCGCCGCGCGCCATGTTCTCCGCCGTTCACTGGAGCGGCGACCGGCTCGGGCTGCTCGACCAGACGCTGCTGCCCCACCGGGAGGCGTGGATGGACTGCGCGAGCGCCCAGGACGTCGGGGCCGCCATCGGCCGGCTGGCCGTCCGCGGCGCGCCGAACATCGGCATCGCCGCGGGCTACGGGGTCGCGCTCGAAGTGCGAACCGCTCCGTCGGGCTGGGAGCCCGGGGTCGCCGCGCTGCGCGCGGCGCGGCCGACCGCGGTGAACCTCGCGTGGGCCGTGGACCGCGTCGTCGCCGCGACACGTGCCGCCCAGGCCGCCCACGGCCCCGCCGCGGGACCCCCCGCGGCGCCGGGCGCCGCCGAGGCGCTGCACGCCGCCGAGAACGCCGCGAGCGAGCGCGTCGCCGCGGCCGGCGCTGATCTCCTGGCCGAGTACGGCGCCCGGCGCGTGCTCACCCACTGCAACACGGGAGTCCTGGCCTGCGCCTCGGGCGGCTCCGCGCTCGGCTGCGCGATCACCCACGCGCGCGCCACCCCGGGCGCCTCGGTGCTTGCCTGCGAGACCCGGCCGCTGCTCCAGGGCGCGCGCCTGACCGTCTGGGAGCTCGAACGGGCCCGCGTCGATCACGCGCTGCTGGCCGACGGTGCAGCCGCCGGGCTCATCGCACGCGGCGAGATCGACGCGGTCATCGTCGGCTGCGACCGCGTGGCGGCCAACGGCGACGTCGCCAACAAGGTGGGCACCTACGCCCACGCGCTCGCCGCCCGGGCCGCGAACATCCCGTTCCTCGTCGCCGGTCCCGTGTCCTCGATCGACCCAGCCCTGGCCCGCGGCGCGGCCATCGAGATCGAGGAGCGCGACGCCGACGAGGTGCGGCGGGCGCCCGGGGGCGAACTGCTCACGCTCGCGACGACCCCGGTCCGCAACCCGGCCTTCGACGTCACCCCCGCCGGGCTCATCGCTGCACTGGTGACCGAGCGCGGCGTCGCTCGCCCCGTCGACCGTGCGTCGGTCGCGGCACTGCTGGGACCGTAGGTGCCGCGCCGCCGGTCGGCTCGTCCATGGCCCGCGGCGAGGGCGACCCCTGCGGTTTGGTCGACCCGGGCCCGGGAACTCATGCACCAACCACGATCTCTGGAGAAGACATGGCAATGCGCAGCAACGACGACAAGGGTGTGTCGCTCGCCCGTGGCCCCGCCCTCGTGCTCGGTTCCATCCTGCTGGCCTTCGGCCTGCTTGCGTTCCTGGCCGACGGCACCTCGCCGACCGACGGCTTCCCCGACGGTACGATCAGGGGAGCGGAGACTTTCCTGGGGATCGGGGTCAACGACTGGACCGCGTTCTTCACCGCGACGGCCGGCGGCCTGCTGCTCTTCGGGGCGGCGCAGCACCTGCTGGCCAAGACGATGTCGCTCGTGGTCGGGCTCGCCCTGGGCGCCTGCTCGGTGATCGCGCTCGTCGACGGCGACGACGTCCTCGGCCTGGCCGCGGCCAACGGCTGGACGAAGCTCGGATGGGGCATCGCGGCGGCGATCCTGCTGGTCAACGTGCTTCTGCCCCGCAAGGGCGGCAACGACGATCGCGGCGGCCAGGAGCCCAGGGGCCCCAAGCGCAGCCGCCCCAAGCTCAGCCGCCCCGAGCGCAGCCGCCCCGAGCCCAGCCGCCCCGAGCCCAGCGAGCGTCGTGAGCCGAAGCGCGGAGCCAAGCGCGGAGCCGGCGGCGGGTCCCGCCGGGGGAACCCGCTCCCCCCCGGGACCGTGATGCCACGCGAGTAGGGGCCCGTCCTGGGCGGCCCGCGCTCAGGACGCCCGGAGCCGGAGGGAGGGCCGCCACGCGTCGATGGTGCAATCGCACCGCGACGTCTCGGCGCGCTCTTTTCCCGCCGAACAGCCGCAATACGAAATCACCATCTAGACGATGCGCGACAGGAGCGCCTCGGCCTGCCGCAGTCCCGCGCCCGTCGCCCGCAGCGCCAGGGGCTGGCGGGCGCCGGCGGACCGCCCGAGCTCGGGCTCGCGGTCGTGGTACCAGGCGATGGTCTGCTCCAGGCACTCCTCGTGCGGCCCGGGTGACCAGCCGAGCCGGTGCTTGGCCTTCGTCGAGCGGTACGCCCAGCGCAGCGCCATGCTCTTCAGCTCGATCTCGTGGATGCCAGGGACGCCCGGCAACGGGGAGAGCACGCGGGCCAGCGCGATCGCCGCCGGCAGCGGGAGCTTCACCGCGGGCGGCTCGACGCCGCTGATGCGCCCGAGGTCGGCGAAGAGCCGGTCGAGCGTGAAGTTGCGATTGCCGAGCAGGTAGCGCTCGCCCACCTCACCGCGCTCGTCGGCGAGGAGATGGCCTGCGGCGACGTCTTCGACCGCGATGACGTTGACGGTGCCATCCACGTAGGCGGGGATCTCGCGGCGCAGGAAGCGCCGCACGATCTCCGTCGACGATCGGTGGACGTCTCCCCGCCCGAAGACGTAGGTCGGGTTGACGATGACCACGGGCAGGCCGTGTGCTGCGAGCCGCAGCGCCTCCCCTTCGGCCTCGTGCATCGCGTCGACGTAGGGCAGTCCGAAGCGCCCGGCGCGGAAGTGCTGGCTCTCGTCGGCGGTCCTGCTCGTGCCCGAGGCGGGACCGACGGCGGCGAAGGACGAGGTGTGCACGACGCGCTGCACCCCGGCGACGAGGGCTTCCTCGAACAGGATCCGCGCGCCCTGGACGTTGACCCGGAAATGCGCGTCCGCACTCGCGCGCAGCGAGGTCAGTCCCGCGCAGTGGAACAGCCTGTCGACGCCGACCAGCGCCCGGCGGACCTGACGGCGGTCGAGCAGGTCGCACGTCACCTGCTCTGCGTCGAGTCCCTCGAGGTTCTCCAAGCGCGAGCGGGCGCGAACGGTCACCCGAACGCGATCGCCGCGCTCGAGCAGCGCGCGGGTGACGTGCGACCCGATGAACCCGGAACCGCCGGTGACGAGGGTGACGGCCACCGCTGCATCGTGCCACGGCGGCCCGGCGCACGCCAGGATAGGGTCGGCCGATGGTCCCGGTCCGCATCGTCACCGACTCCACGCACTACCTGCCGAGCGAACTGGTCGCCGAGCACGACTTCGCCGTCGTCTCGCTCTACGTCAACGAGGGCGGCGCGACGTCCCGCGAAAGCGAGCTCACCGACCTCGACGCGTTCTACGATCGCCTGCGCGGCGCCCAGGACCTGCCGACCACCTCTCAGCCCTCCCTGGGTGACTTCCTGGAGGTCTACGAGCCGCTGCTGGCCGCGGGCCACGACATCGCGTCAGTCCACATCGCGGCCGGGATCTCCGGGACGGCGGAGACCGCGCGCCAAGCCGCCGCCGAGGCGCGGGCCGCCCATCCCGGCCGCCGCGTGGAGGTCATCGACTCCGGGTCGACCGCCGGCGGGTTGGCGATGGTGGTCCTCAGCGCCCAGGCGGCTGCCAGGAGCGGCGGTGACCTCGACGCCGTCAGCGCCCGCGCCGGTGAGGCGCGCAGCGCAGCACGGACCTGGTTCGCCGTCGAGACGCTCGAGTACCTGCGCCGCGGCGGCCGGATAGGGGCCGCCCAGGCCCTGCTCGGCGGCGCGCTGAAGATCAAACCGATCCTGACCATGCAGGGTGAGGTCCTCCCGGTCGAGCGGGTGCGCACCTCGGCCCGCGCGTTCGAGCGGCTCGTCGAGTACGCACGCGAGCTCAAGGAGACGGGGGCCGACGCCTGGCTGGTCCAGCACATCCAGGCTCCGGAGCAGGCGGCCGCGCTCGAGGCGCGCGTGACCGAGCTCTTCGGCCACGGCCCCCTCTGCACCTCGGAGATGGGCCCCGTCGTCGGCGCGCACATCGGGCCGGGGCTGCTCGGCGTGGGTGGCCTGCCGGCTCGCCTGCTGGCCTAGATGATTGATTCCACGAGGTGGTCCCGTCGATCGACGGTTCGGGTGGATGGCTGACGCCGCACGATTTCCGCAGCCGATCCTTGTACGGATCGGCAAGGGATCGGGTGGTGTCAGGTGCCAGCCGAAACGTCGAGCGGGCGGCACCGAATCCGTGGAATCACTCATCTAGCACGGCGCCCCGCCCGGTCCGAGAAGCGCTGGGGAGGTCCGGAACGGCCGGTGCTGCGGTGACGCACTGCGGCTGGTGCTCTCGCGTGAACGGGCTAGGGTCTGAGGCATGAGCGCCGCGACCGAAGAGACGCTTGCCCCCGAGGGCCCGATCCCGATCACGGTCGTCACCGGATTCCTCGGAGCGGGCAAGACGTCGCTGGTCAACCGTCTCGTCGCCGCGCGGGCGGGCGCCGAGCGCATCGGCGTCGTCGTCAACGAGGCAGGCGAGATCGGGCTCGACGGGAGTCTGCTCGGTGACACCAGCGACGACGTCGTCGAGATCGCCGACGGCTGCGTCTGCTGCACGAGCCAGGGCGAGCTGCTCGACGCGGTCACGCGGCTGCACCGCGCCGCGGGCAAGCTCGACCGCATCATCGTCGAGACGAGCGGCCTCGCCGATCCGGGGCCGGTCGTCGACGCGCTGGCAAGCGTCACGCACGTCCTGCGCCTGGACACGTTGGTCGCCGTGATCGACGCCGTCCACGCGCTCGATCAGCTCGACCGCCTCCAGAGCCCCGAGGCCCTCCAGCAGGTGCAGCTGGCGACCCACGTCGTCGTCAGCAAGAGCGACATCGCGGGCGACGACGCCGTCGAGGGCGTTCGCGCCAGGGTGCTGGCACTCAACCCCGGGGCACACGTCGTCGTCGCCACGCGCGGGGAGCTGGACCCGGAGCTCCTGCTGGACCACTTCGCCTTCGGCGCCGGAGCCGATACCGGCGACCACGACCACGAGCGCGACCACGACCACGGTCACAAGCACCTCGACGTGGAGATCTTCTCGCTCGAGCTCGAGGGCGAGCTCGACGCCGGGCGCTTCGAGGGCTGGCTCGGCAGCCTGATCTGGCTCAACGCGCCCGACCTGTACCGCGTCAAGGCGATCCTCGCACTGACGGGTCAGCCGCAGCGGCAGGTCGTGCACGGCGTCCAGACCTACGTCGAATCGTCCGTGGGGCGCGACTGGGAGCCCGACGAGCCGCGCAGGAGCCGGATCGTCGTCATCGGCAAGAACCTCGAGAGCGAGCGCTGGCGCGACGAGCTCGAGCGGTGCGTCGCCGGCTGACCGCCGGGCGTGCGGCGCGGGGTGCTCGGCCGGTCCCGCCGCTGCTAGGTTCGACTGAGCGCCCATGGCCGGTCCTCTGCGTCTCAGCGTGCTCGACCAGTCGCCGGTCTCGGAGGGCTCGACGGGCGCGCAGGCCCTGCGCAACACGGTCGACCTGGCGCGGCTCGCCGACACCCTGGGCTATCACCGCTACTGGGTGGCCGAGCACCACGGCAGCCCGTCGCTGGCCGGCACGAGCCCCGAGGCGCTCATCGGCCCGATCGCCGCGGTCACCACGCGCCTGCGCGTGGGCAGCGGCGGCGTGATGCTCCCCCACTACAGCCCGCGGAAGGTCGCCGAGACGTTCAGCGTCCTCAGCGGCCTGTTCCCGGGACGGATCGACCTCGGGGTCGGGCGCACCGCCGGCGCGGACGAGGTGACCTCGCGGGCGTTGCAGCGCGATCGGCGGATGGTCCCCCCGGACGATTTCCCCGAGCAGCTCGTCGAGCTGCTGTTCTACCTCGGCGACCGCCTCGGCTCCAGGCACCCGTTCGCGGCCCTGGCCGCGCTGCCCGGCCGCCCGGAGGCCCCCGAGCCGTGGCTGCTGGGCTCCTCGCACGAGAGCGCGGTGTGGGCCGCGCAGGCCGGGCTGCCCTACGCGTTCGGGGACTTCATCAACCCCGGTGGCGCCGAGAGCGCGGCGGCCTACGTCGCGCGCTTCCAGGCCGGCCACCTCGAGGCCCCGCGGGTGGCCGTGGCGGTGGCGGTGGTCTGCGCGCCGACCGACGCCGAAGCCGAGCGCCTGGCTTCCAGCGGCCGGATGGCGCGGGCGCTGCGCGCACAGGGGCGGGAGGTCCGCGTGCCGACCGTCGAGGCGGCGGTGGCCCACATCGCCGAGCACGGCGCGCCCGCGGACTACGGCCCACGCGGGACGCGGGCGATCGTCGGCGATCCCGCGACCGTCCGTTCCCGGATCGAGGAGACCGCGCGCGCCTACGGCGCCGAGGAGGCGATCGTCGTGACGATCACCCACGACCACGCCGCCCGCCGGCGCTCCTACGAGCTCATCGCCGACGCCTTCGCGCTCGGCCCCGGCGTGCGCGCCGCCTGAGCGAGCGTCCCTGCGTCGCGACCATCTAGCGTCCAGCCATGCCTTCTCCCATCCTCGACGTCCGCGGCGTCAGCGTCCCGCGCCTGGGCTTCGGCACCTGGCAGGTCACGGGCCGCGCGGCCCGCGAGGGCGTCCGCGACGCGCTGCAGCTCGGCTACCGCCACATCGACACCGCGAAGATGTACGCCAACGAGGTGCAGGTGGGGGAGGGGCTCAGGGAGTCCGGCGTCCCGCGCGAGGAGGTGTGGCTGACGACGAAGGTCTGGATCGACGCCGCGCGCGCGAGTGACCTGCGGCGCTCGGCCGAGCAGCAGCTCACCGACCTCGGCGTGGACCGGCTCGACCTCCTCCTGCTTCACTGGCCGGCGCCGGGCGTGCCGCTCGCCGAGACCCTCGGCGCGCTGGCCGGCCTGCGCGAGGAGGGCCTCATCCGCGAGCTCGGCGTCTCCAACTTCCCGAGCGCGCTGCTGCGTGAGGCGGCGGCGCTCGCTCCCGTCTTCACCAACCAGGTCGAGTACCACGCCTACCTCGCCCAGGATGCCGTGCTCGCCGCCTGCCACGAGAGCAGCGTGATGCTCACGGCCTACTCACCCTTCGCCCGCGGGCGGCTGCTCGACGACCCGGTCCTGGGCGACGTCGCCGCCGCTCACGACGCGACTCCCGGTCAGGTCGCGCTGGCGTGGCTGCTCGCGCAGGAGCTCGTCGCGGCGATTCCCAAGGCCTCGTCGAACGAGCGCCGCGCGGAGAACCTCGCAGCGCTCGAGCTCGAGCTCTCCCCCGAGGAGCACGACCGCATCGGGGCCCTGCGCTCCCGCGGCATCCGTACCGCGGACCCGAGCGGGCTCGCGCCCACCTGGGACTGACCGAGGCCGCCGGGGCCTCGCGAGCTACGGCAGCCCGCGAACGGCTTCGTCCTCCGGAGGCCGCGAGGTGTATCCCGGCCGAGTTGATTGGGTAGTCAATCAACATGGCCACCAACCCCACGTACGAGCAGTCCAAGGAGATCGCCGAGGCGTCCCGCGAGGCCGACTGGACCAAGCCCAGCTTCGGCAAGCAGCTGTTCCTCGGCTCCTTCCAGCCTGAGCTGATTCATCCGCAGCCCGAGACGGCGCCCGAGATGCGCCAGAAGGGCGAGGCGTTCCTCGTCCGCCTGCGCGCGTTCCTCGTGGAGCACGTCGACCCGCTGCAGATCGAGGCCGACGCGAAGATCCCCGGGCACGTCATCGACGGCTTGAAGGAGCTCGGTGCGCTCGGCATGAAGATCCCCGAGGAGTACGGCGGGCTGGGGATGACCCAGGTCTACTACAACAAGGCCCTCGCCCTGGTGGGCACGTGGCATTCGTCCCTGGCGACGCTTCTGAGCGCGCACCAGTCGATCGGCCTGCCCGAGCCGCTGCGCATGTTCGGCTCCGAGGAGCAGAAGCGCGAGTGGTTGCCCAAGGTCGCGCGGACGCACGTCTCCGCGTTCCTGCTGACCGAGCCCGACGTGGGTTCGGACCCCGCGCGCATGACGACCGCGGCGGTCCCGACTCCCGACGGCAGGGGCTATGAGATCTCCGGGGTGAAGCTCTGGGCGACCAACGGCGTGATCGCCGACGTGGTCATCGTCATGGCCGTGGTGCCGAGGACCGAGGAGTCCAAGGGCGGCATCACCGCGTTCATCGTGCCCTGCGACACCCCGGGCATCACGATCGAGGCGCGCAACGCGTTCATGGGGCTGCGCGGGATCGAGAACTCTTTGACGCGCTTCGACACCGTCTACGTGCCCAGGGAGAACATCGTCGGCGGGCTCGGCAAGGGCTTGAAGCTGGCGCTGGCCACGCTGAACACCGGCCGTCTGTCGCTGCCGGCGATCGCCGCCGCCAACACCAAGCACGCCTTGAAGATCTCGCGTGAGTGGGCCAAGGAGCGCAAGCAGTGGGGTCGCCCCATCGGCGAGCACGACCCGGTGGCGCAGCACCTCGCGTTCGTGACGGGCACGGCCTTCGGCCTGGAAGCCGTCGTGGACGTCTCGAGCCGCCTGGCCGACGACAAGGCCAACGACTTCCGCATCGAGGCGGCCCTGGCCAAGCTCTACGGCTCGGAGCTCGGCTGGCTGGCGGTGGACACCATGATGCAGATCCGCGGCGGGCGCTCCTACGAGACGGCCGCCTCACTCAAGGCTCGAGGGGAGAAGGCCGTCCCGGCCGAGCAGATGCTGCGCGACATGCGCATCAACCGGATCTTCGAGGGCTCCACGGAGATCATGCACCTCCTGATCGCCCGGGAGGCCGTCGACCAGCACCTCTCCGTCGCGGGGGACCTTCTCGACCCGAAGACCCCCCTGGCCGACAAGGCCAAGGCGGCCGTCGACGCGGGGAAGTTCTACGCGGGCTGGCTGCCGACGCTCGTGACGGGGGAGGGCCAGAAGCCCGGCGCGTTCGCCGAGTTCGGGTCACTGGCCAAGCACATGCGCTACGTCGAGCGCTCCTCGCGCAAGCTCGCGCGCTCGACGTTCGGGCTCATGGGCCGCCACCAGGCGAGCCTCGAGCGCAAGGGTGCACTGCTCGGTCGCGTCGTGGACATCGGCGCCGAGCTCTACGCGATCTCCTGCGCCGTCGTCTACGCGCAGACCATCGCGCGCGAGCACCCCGAGCGCCGCGAGTCGGCCTTCGAGCTGGCCGAGCTGTTCGCCAAGCAGGCCCGGGGCCGTGCGGAGGCGCGCTTCTCCGAGTTGTTCTCCAACGACGACGCCGCGCAGTACCAGACGGCCCAGAAGGTGCTCGGAGGCGAGTTCACCTGGTTCGAGGAGAACGTCCTGGACCCGGCGGGCGACGGCCCGATGATCCCCGCCGGAGCGCACGAGGTTCCCGCGAAGAACCGCCTGGCCGACGTGGACGCGAGCGTGGTCGACGAGCAGGCCGAGATCGTGCAGTAGGGACGGGAGAATGCCCACCCGGATATGCTGATCGGGTGGATACGGCGAGCGTCATCCGTGCGGCACGCAGGCGCGCCGGCCTGACCCAGGGCGCGATGGCCGAGGCTGCCGGAACGTCGCAGGCGACCGTGTCGGCGTACGAGAGTGGCCGCAAGCGTCCCTCCGTCGACACGCTGGGCCGGCTGCTCGCTGCAGCGGGCGCGCGCCTGGTCGTAGAAGGCGGACGACGGCCCGTTCGCCTCCCGTCCCGGGCGTGTCATGAGAAGACCGCCCGAGAGCTCGGCGCGGTGCTCGAGCTCGCGGCCGAGCTTCCGGCGCGGCACGCTCGCACGCTCGCGTACCCGCGCCTGCGGCCACGACGTTGAGGCTTCCCGAGAAGCTGGTCGCGTTGCATCGGGCGTTCGATGCGCGCGGGCTCCCCCACGCCTTCGGCGGGGCGATCGCGCTGGCCTACTGGACGCTCGACCCGCGCGGCACGAGCGACATCGACGTGAACGTCTTCGTACCGGCCGCCGAGGCTGCCGTCGCGCTCACGGCGCTTCCCGCCGGCGTGACGCAGCCCGCGGGCGTTGCCGAGGTGGTCGCCCGCGACGGGCAGGTTCGGCTGTTCTGGGAGTCGACCCCGGTCGATCTCTTCTTCGACTACGCCGAACTGCACCGCGCCGCGGCCGCCCACGCGCGCGTGGTGCCGTTCGCCGGGACCGAGATCCCGGTGCTCGGTCCCGTCGAGCTCGCCGTGTTCAAGGCGGCGTTCGACCGGACGCAGGACTGGGCCGACATCGAGGCGATGTTCGCGGCGCGGACGCTGGACCGAGACGCCGTCGCCGCCGCGCTGGCGACGATGCTCGGCGGCGAGGACGCGCGCCTCCCCCGGCTCGCCGAAGCCGAGCGACGGGCCGTGGGCGGCTGACCGGCGGGAGGACATCTCGCCGTCGAGATGCGCCTCGTCGTAGACCCGGCGAACGCCGGATGGCGCCCATCCCCCGGGCGCTGACCGGGCGCTCGGCGCCGTATGGTCGCCGTCCGCTCAAGCTGCGCGCCGCCGGCGCCGATCCATGCAGGGTGCTTGACGTCGACGCCGCCCTTCGCCACCTCGTCACCTCGGGTGGCTCGGACCTGCACCTCAAGGTGCCCAACCGTCCGCTGATCCGCGTCGACGGTGATCTGCAGCCCTGCGAGCAGTTCGACGCGCTCGAGCCCGGCGACACCGAGGCCGCCGTGCGCCACATGCTGCGCGACGAGAGCAAGCTCGCCGAGTGGGCCGCCGACGGGGAGGTCGACTACTCCTACGCCATCGAGGGCGTCGCGCGCTTCCGCGTCAACTCCTTCCGCCAGCGCGGCTACGCGTCGCTGGTCATCCGCGCGATCCCGGTCTCGATCCGGACCATGGAGGAGCTCTCCCTGCCGCCCGTCATCCGGGAGCTCGCCGAGGAGGAGCGCGGCATCGTGCTGCTCACCGGGACCACCGGGTCGGGCAAGTCGACGACCCTGGCGGCGATGATCGACCACGTCAACTCGACGATGCGCAAGCACATCATGACGATCGAGGACCCGATCGAGTTCCTGCACCTCGACAAGCTCTCGGCGATCAACCAGCGTGAGATCGGCCAGGACACCGAGAGCTTCAAGAAGGCGCTGCGCCGGGTCCTGCGCCAGGACCCGGACATCATCCTGATCGGCGAGATGCGCGACGAGGAGACCGTCCACACCGCGCTGAGCGCGGCCGAGACCGGTCACCTCGTGTTCTCCACGGTCCACACCGTCGACGCGGCCGAGACCGTCAACCGCCTCATCGACTTCTTCCCGCCGCACATGCACCAGCAGGTGCGCGCGATGCTCGCCGGCACCCTCAAGGGCGCCGTCTCCCAGCGCCTGGTGCCCGCCGCCGAGGGCCGTGGGCGCGTCGCCGTGTGCGAGGTCCTGCGGATGACCGGCCGCGTGCGCGACATGATCATGGACCCCGAGCAGACCGGGAAGCTCAACGAGGTCATCTCGGAGGGCGGCTACTACGGGATGCAGACGTTCGATCAGGCGCTCTTCGGCCACTTCAAGGCCGGACGGGTGTCGATGGAGCAGGCGATGGGCGCCGCGAGCTCCCCGCACGACTTCAAGCTCCTGGTGGCCGCGGACGGACGCCGGGGCACGACGATGGACGACCTCAAGCAGGCGGAGGACGGGCGCGCGGCGCCCGTGTCCGCCGTCGCGTCGCTGCGCTGAGCCGGCCCGGTTCGACGCACGGGTCTTGCGCCCTTGCGCCCGCGTGGCGGGTGCGCAATCGTCTCGCCCATGGACGACTCCCTCAGCGTGTACGACGAGACCACCTCCACCGAGGCGTTCGCCCTGCAGAACGCGAAGCTGCTGAGGGTCTCGCTGCGCGACGTGACGATCCAGGCCAAGCTCGGCTCGATGGTCGCCTACCAGGGCGACGTCAAGTTCGAGCACGCCGGCCAGGGCGGGATGGGCCGGATGCTCAAGAAGGCGGTCACGGGCGAGGGGCAGTCGCTCATGAAGGTCTCGGGCTCCGGCGAGGTCTTCCTCGCCGAGACCGCGCAGGAGATCCACGTCATCACCCTCCAGAACGACAAGGTGACCGTCAACGGCGCGAACCTGCTGGCGTTCGACGCCGGCATCGACTGGTCGATCGAGCGGATGCAGGGCGTCAGCGGGATGATGGGTGGCGGGCTCTACAACACCGCGCTGCACGGGACGGGCTCGGTGGCGATCCTCTCCGACGGCCCGCCCGTCCGTCTCGACGTCAGCTCCGCGCCGACGTTCGCCGACCCGCAGGCCGCGATCACCTGGTCCTCCGGCGTGACGACCCAGGTCAAGACCGACGTGTCGCTGAAGACCCTCGTCGGCCGGGGCTCGGGCGAGTCGGTGCAGATGGCGTTCAGCGGGCAGGGCTGGGTGCTGGTGCAGCCCTCGGAGGGGCGTCCCGTCCCGACGGAATCCGGGGGGTCGTCCGGGGGGCTCGGAGGCCTGCTGAAGGGCTGAAGCGGCGCGCCGGCCGGGTCGCTTCACTTGGTAAAGTGATAGGCCGAATGGCCGCTGACGACACGTGCCCCGTCTGCCTGACCGCCGATGTCGTCTGCGGCAAGTGGACCCTGCTGCTGGTTCGCGACCTCGCGGCGGGGACCTCACGCTTCTGCGAGCTCGAGCGCTCGCTGGCCGGCATCTCGCCACGCACGCTCTCCCTGCGCCTGCGCGTGCTGGAGGAGGAGGGCATCGTCGAGCGCCAGACCTCGGGCGAGGTCCCGCCACGCGTCGAGTACGCGTTGACCCCGAAGGGCCTCGCGCTGCTGCCGATCATCGACGGCATGCGCGACTACGGCCGCCGCTGGCTGGCGGCCGACGACGTCTGCGCCGTCTCCGCCGGCGACCCCGGCGACGTGGTCCGCGCGGTCGCCGTCAGCGCCTGAGCCGCGGTCGCGGGCCGACGGCGCCTGACCCGTCGCGGAGGTCGACCGAACGCGCCGGGATGACGCATTCGATCGACCCACGGCGTGTTCGCCGCCGCGCTCGCCGGGGTGCCGGGGCGCCGAGGCCGCAACCCCGCGTCCCGGCGCGGGTTCCGGGTCACCATGCCGGCACGACGCGATGCAGCGCTTGCACGGAAAGCCGCGGCGCCTACCCTGTGGGCGGTGCCCGGCCCCTACGCCGTCACGCGCCGGCGCGCTCTGGCCCTCGGGACCACCGCCGGCCTCGCGTCCCTGGTGCGGACCCCGGCCGACGGCTGGGCCGCCGCGACGGACCGCACCCGCTCCTTCGGGCTGGACGTCCCCTTCGCCGCGTGGACGCGCACCGGGGGCCGTGCGACCGGGGTGCTGCGTGCTCCGCGGCGCTTCGACCTGCTCGGCCTGCGCGGGCGCGGGCTGCCCGACGCCCACGTGGAGGTCCGGGTGCGGCGGTCGGGCGGCGCGTGGAGCCCCTGGACGCCGTTGGGCGTCGGCGTCGAGCACGCCCCCGACCGGCCTCGCGTCGCCGGTGCCAGCGATCCGGTCTGGGCCGGCGGCGCCGACGAGCTGCAGCTCCGTGCGCGCCGTGCGCCCCGCGGGCTGCGCGTGCACTTCGTCGCCGTGGGACGGCCCGCGATGCGCCGTGCGGCCACCCTCCGCGCGGCCCGCGGCGCGCAGGACGGCCCGCCGGCCATCATCCCGCGGACGCAGTGGGGCGCCGCCGCCGTGCCCCCGCGCTCCAAGCCCGAGTACGGCGACGTGCAGATGGCCTTCGTGCACCACACGGTCACGGCCAACCAGTACACCGCCGAGGACTCTGCGGGGATCGTCCTGGCCATTGCGAAGTATCACCGCGACACGAACGGCTGGAGCGACATCGGCTACAACCTGCTCGTCGACCAGTTCGGACAGATCTTCGAGGGGCGCGCCGGCGGCGTCGACCTCGCGGTCATCGGCGCACAGGCACAGGGCTGGAACGCGCACTCCACCGGCATCGCGACGATCGGGACGTTCTCCGACGTCGCCTTTCCCGAGGCCGGGGTGGCGGCGCTCGCGCGGGTGCTCGCCTGGAAGCTCACGCTGCACCAGGTCCCGGCGACGGGCACCGTCGAGATCGTCTCGGCCGGCGGTGCGGCCAACCGCTACCGGTCCGGGAGTCCGGTCGCCTTCCAGCGGATCTCCGGCCACCGCGACGGCTGCAAGACCTCCTGCCCCGGCAACGTCCTCTACGACCAGCTCGGCGGCCTGCGCGCCCGCGCGGCACGGCTCGGCGGCGTCGCCGCGGTGCAGCCGCGGCTGACGCTCGCGCCAGGAGCGGTCGAGGTGGCCTACGGCGCGGGCGCGACGTTCACCGGCACGCTGCTCGGCGGCGACGGACAGCCCGTCGCGGGGGCACCGGTCTCGCTGCAGAAGCAGGGCGCGTCGAGCTACGTCACCGTCGGCAGCGCGACCACGCGCGAGGACGGGGGCTGGGAGGTCACGGTCCCGTGGCGCCGGGGCGCGGCGGTGCGCGCGCTGGCCACGGTGGCCGGCAGCCCGGTGCGTTCGGCGCCGGTCAGCGTCGCGGTCGGAACCGTCCTTGAGGTGAGGCCGGTTGCCGCGCGCCTGCGCATGGGGCGCTCCATCGCCGTGACGGGCCAGGTGCGCCCGGGCGGGCCCGTCCGGCTCCGGGTCGAGCGCAAGACCCGCAGTGGGGGCTGGGTCCGCGTCGCCGAGGTGCCCGCCAGGGTTCGCGGGGGTCGCTTCACCGCCCGGCTTGCCCTGCGGACTCCGGGGCTCCACCGCCTGAGCGTGCGCGCCGGGACGAAGGCCAAGCCGGTCGTGGCCCCCAAGCTGTTCGTGCGGGTCGTGCGCAGCCAGGCCGACGTCGCACGGGCCTCCGGCGGGGCCTTGCCCTCCACGCCGGCGGCCACGCCGGCCGGGGGAGGGGCCGCGGCCCTCGGCCCTTAACCGTGACGGTGCCCTTCGTGGGCGGGTGGAAGAGGCAGACGTAGCACAGGGTCGTCGGCGCGCGGAGGCAGCCCCGGAAGGCATCGTTTGAGAATGAGTCTCATTCCGGGTAGGGTCCTTCTCGGTGCTCGAGCCCTTCAGCTTCCCGTTCGTCCAGCGTGGCCTCGTCCAGGTGCTGGTGCTCGCCATCGGCGCCGGCGTCATCGGCACCTGGATCGTCCTGCGCGGCCTGGCCTTCTTCGCCCACGCGGTCGGCACCGCCGCCTTCCCCGGCCTCGTCCTCGCCGACGGCCTCGGCTTCGCCGCCACGCTGGGCGCGGGCGCCACGGGCGCGGTCGTCGCCGTCGCCGTCGGTGTGCTGGCCCGTCGCCCGGGCGCGCGTGAGCGCTACGACTCGCTGACCGCGCTCGTCCTCGTGGGAGCGCTCGCGCTCGGGGTGATCCTCGCCTCCGACGTGTTCCGCTCCGGCTCCGACGTCGAGTCGCTGCTGTTCGGGTCGTTGCTGCTGGTCGGTGATCGGGAGATCGCCTTGGCCGGGGTGGCCAGCGCCGTAGCGGTCGGCCTGGCCGCGATGCTCGAGCAGCGCTGGCTGGTCACGGGCTTCGACCCCGAGACGGCCCCGGCGCTCGGCGTCCGCTCCGCGCTGCCGGACGTCGCGCTGCTGGGCGTCATCGCGCTGCTGTCGGTGGCCGCGCTGGCCACCCTCGGCGCGCTGCTGTCCATCGCGCTGCTCGTCCTGCCCGCCGCCACCACGCGGCTCGTGTGCTCCCGGCTGCGGCGGTGGCAACTGGCCACCGTCGCGCTCGTGGCCCTCGAAGGGACCGCCGGCCTGTGGCTCGCCTTCCAGACCAACACGCCGCCCGGCGCGGCCATCGCCGTCCTGGCCGGTGCGACGTTCGCCGTCGCGGCCGCCGCCCGGGCGCTCGTCAGCGCCGCGCGGGCCCGCCGTCTCACCCTGGCCGCGGCCGCCGTCGCGGTCCTCGCCCTCGTCGGCGCG
>CADCVR010000082.1 GCA_902806205.1 uncultured Solirubrobacteraceae bacterium
CGGCGGCCGGGTATCGGCGTGGCGGCGCTCGTCGCGGCGTTCGGCGTGGCGGTCGGGATCCGGGTGGGGGAGACGCTGGGGGAGCTGCGCCGCGCCGCAGACCAGGCCGAGCTCAGCGCCGCGCTGCTCGCGGCGGTCGCCGCGGCGGGCGGGCGTGAGCGGGTGCTCGCCTGCGGGCGGCCGGCGACGGGGCGCTACCGCGGCCCGGTGGTCGCCTGGGCGCTGCGGGTTCCCAAGCGCGTCGTCCAGACACCGGCGGGTGGCGGCGGGGCCGTCCTGCGCTCGCGGGTCCGGCGTGGCGCCCGGGTCGAGCCCGCGGCGCCGCCCGGAGCGCAGCTGCTGGCGACGTCCGTACGGTGGCGCATCGAGTGCTGAGCCTGCATCGCGGTGCGACTTCGTGGGCATCGAGCGGTGTGGTCTGGATCGGCCGGGGGCACGGCCCGCCGCTGTCGACCGGTTACGCAGCCGGGGGACGAGCCGGCGCTCCGCGCCGGCGACCGGGATCGTGACCGCGCGGCCGACGAGTTGCGGCGCCACCACCCGAGCCACTGCCGCCTGCGGATCGACGGAGAGGCACCAGCTTCGTTAGGGTGCCCTAACAATGCCCCGCCTGTTCCTCGTCACGCCGCTCGTGCTCGCTCTGGTCGGCGCGTATCTGACCGGATGCGGCGGCGACGAGGAGCAGGAGGGCCGAGGAGCGGCCACCGGCTCGGCCGCCGGGGGCCTCCCGCTGTTCGAGCAGCCCCCGGACAAGCTCCCCGGGCCGCCCACCCCGAGGCCCGCGGGCACCCGCCGCTCGTTTGCGGTCCGCACGCGGGTGCGGGGCTTCGAGGTCCCCGTCCAGGTCATCGCCCGGCCGGGTGACCGCCGCCTCTTCGTGGTCGAGCAGGCCGGGCTCGTCCGAACCGTCGAGGACGGCCGGATCTCCCCGGCGCCGTATCTGGATCTCCGGCGCGCGGTCCGCGCGGGGGGCGAGCTCGGACTGCTCACCGCGGTCTTCTCTCCCGACGGCACGACGCTCACGACGATGTGGACCGACAACGGCATGGACACGCGCGTGACGCGCTATCCCGCGCTGGAGGTCCGGGCGGAGCGTGACGCCGAGGAGGTCCTGCTGCGCGTCGACCAGCCCTCCGACTACGACAACCACAAGGGCGGCACGCTCTTGTACGACGCGCGCGGCCGGCTCCTGCTCGGCCTGGGCGACGGCGGCTCGGCCTTCGATCCCGGCAGCCGGGCGCAGGACCCGCGCACGCAGCTGGGCAAGATCTTGCGCTACGACGGCGGCAGATGGAGCACCGTCGCGCGCGGCCTGCGCAACCCGTACCGCATGAGCCTCGACCCCGGTGACGGCGACCGCCTCTGGATCGGCGACGTCGGGCAGGACCGGATCGAGGAGGTCGACGCCGTGCGCCTGCCCGAGGCCGGCGCGGAGCCGGTCAACCTCGGCTGGGCGGCCTACGAGGGCACGCGACCCGTCGGGCGCAAGCCGCTGACCGGGCCGCCCGGCGAGCTCGTCTGGCCCGTGGCCGAGTACCCGCACGGCCAGGGCAGCGGTCGCGGCTGCTCGGTGACCGGCGGCCTGGTGCACCGCGGACGCGGGCTGCCGCGCCTCCGCGGGCGCTACGTCTTCGCGGACTTCTGCACGGGTGAGCTGTGGTCGGTCGACGCGGGCGGCGCCGAGGATCCGGCGGGGTTGGACCTGCGCGTCGAGCAGGGCGGCCCGCTGCCCCAGATCACCTCGTTCGGGAGCGGTCCGGACGGGCGGCTGTACGCCACGACCGCCGACGGGCGCCTGATCGAGCTCATCTCCGACTGATGCGGTGCGAATACGTTAGGCTGGCCTAAGTGCTCCGATTCCGAGGTTCCAGGGCAGCATCCGGGCGCCGCGCCGGGCCGTGTTGAGAGCGATGGCCACCGTCCAGCTCGAGAGCGTCTTCAAGGCGTACGGTAGGACTTCCGCGGTCGCCGGCGCGCACCTCACCGTGCTCTCCGGCGAGTTCGTGGCGCTGCTCGGTCCCTCGGGCTGCGGCAAGAGCACCCTTCTGCGGCTGATCGCGGGCTTCGAGGCCCCCGACGCGGGGGAGGTGCGGATCGGCGGCCACGCCGTGACCGGCGCGAGCTGGGTGGCGCCCGAGGATCGCCGGGTCGGGATGGTCTTCCAGGACTACGCGCTCTTCCCGCACCTGACCGTCGCGGAGAACGTGGCGTTCGGCCTCCCCGCGGCGGCGCGCCGCGCCCGGCGTCGGCGCCGTGGAGCCGATCCGCGCATCGCCGACGTGCTCGGGCTCGTCGGGCTGGCCGAGCTCGGCGCCCGTTTCCCGCACGAGCTCTCCGGCGGTCAGCAGCAGCGCGTCGCACTGGCCCGGGCGCTGGCGCCCTCCCCGCAGATCGTGCTGCTCGACGAGCCGTTCTCCGCGATCGACCCGCTTCAACGCAGCGCGATGCGCGAGGAGCTCGCGCGCATCCTGGACCTCGCGGGCACCACGGTCCTGCTCGTCACCCACGACCAGGAGGAGGCGCTGGCGCTCGCCGACCGCGTCGCGCTCATGCGCGACGGCGCGATCGTCCAGGTCGACGCGCCCGAGCGGCTCTACCATGAGCCCGTCGACCGCTGGTCGGCGGAGTTCGTCGGCACCGCGAACGTCCTGCCCCGCGCGCACGCGGCCGCGCTCGGCGTCGATGTCGCCGCCCCGGGCGAGCAGGTCCTCCTGCGGCCGGAGCTCGTCCAGCTGGCATGCGCTCCGGGCGGCGCGGGCGAGGTCGTCTGCCGCGAGTTCCGCGGCCACGACGTCATGTACCGCGTGCGGCTGACCGACGGCACGCTGCTGTGGTCGCAGCGGCCGTCCAACGAGCTCGTCCCCCTGGGCAGTCGGGTCCACGTGCGCGTGCATCCCGGTCCCGTGTCGGTCTTCTCCTGACCGTGTCTCGCCTGAACTCACTCGCCGCCCTGCTGACCGCTGCGGTGCTCGGCCTCGCAGGCTGCGGCGGCGACGCGGCCCAAGCCGGCTCCGACGGCAGGCTCACCGTCTACTCGGGCCGCGCGGAGAAGCTCGTCGGCCCGCTGCTCGCGCGCTTCGAGCAGGAGTCGGGGGTCGAGCTCGAGGTGCGCTACGGCGACTCGGCGGAGCTGGCGGCCACCCTCGCGGAGGAAGGTGGCAGCTCGCCCGCCGAGGTGTTCTTCGCGCAGGACGCGGGTGCGCTGGGTGCCGTCGCCGACGCCGGGCTCCTCGCCCCGCTCCCCGCGTCCGCGCGTGAGCAGGTCGACGCGCGCTGGGCCGACCCCGAGGGCCGGTGGGTCGGCACCTCGGGGCGCTCGCGCGTCGTGGCGTACTCCACGAAGCGGGTCGAGGAGGGCGACCTGCCGTCCTCGATCTTCGACTTCACCAAGCCCGAGTGGAAGGGCCGCATCGGCTTCCCCCCGCCCAACGCGTCCTTCCAGGCGTTCGTCTCGGCGATGCGCCTCGAGGCCGGTGACGAGCGCACCAAGCGGTGGCTCGAGGGGATCAAGGCCAACGAGCCGACCCTGCTGGACAACAACATCCAGACCGAGGAGGCGATCGCGGCCGGCGAGATCGACGTCGGCTTCGTCAACCACTACTACGTCTTCGAGCTCGAGGCCGAGAAGCCGGGCTTCCCGGTCGCCAACCACTTCCTGGCCAAGGGTGATCCGGGCGCACTGGTCAACGTCGCGGGGGTCGGGATCGTCAGGAACGAGGACACCACCGACGCCCAGAAGCTCGTGAACTTCCTGCTCGGGCGCGAAGCGCAGGAGTACTTCGCCACCAAGACCTTCGAGTACCCGCTGGTCGACGCCGTCGCGCCGCCCGACGGGCTGCCCTCGCTGGATGGTCTCCAAGGACCGGACGTCGAGCTCGGGGAGCTCGGGGACCAGCTGCGCGGCACGCTCGAGCTGCTCGACGAGGTCGGCTTCGGGACGTGAGCCGCCGCGGGCCGGGGGCCCTGGGGCTCGCCGGCGCGCTGGTCGCGGCCCTCGCCCTGCTGCCGCTGGCCTACCTGCTGGTCCGCGCCCTCGGCGCGGACGCCGACGCATGGCGCACGGTGCTGCGCCCGCGCACGCTGTCGCTCGTCGCGAGCACGGTGGCGCTCGTGGGGGCGGTCAGCCTCGCGGCGACGGCGCTCGGCGTCGCGCTGGCCTGGCTCGTCGTGCGCACCGACCTGCCGTTCCGCCGCGTCGTCGCGGTCGCCGCGGCGCTGCCGCTGGTCATCCCGAGCTACGTCGTCGCGCTCGCGCTGATCGCCGCCTTCGGGCCGGGCGGGCTGCTCGGGCAGGGAACGTGGATCTTCGGCTTCCCCGGCGCCTGGGCGGCGCTCACGCTCGCGACCTACCCGTACGTCTACCTCCTGGCCGCCGCCGCGCTGCGCCGCATGGACCCGGCGCTCGAGGATGCCGCCCGCGGGCTCGGGCGCTCGCGCGGCCAGGTGTTCCGGCAGGTGACGCTGCCCGTCCTGCGTCCCGCGGTCGGGGCGGGGGGCGTGCTCGTCGCGCTGTACTCGCTGTCGGACTTCGGCGTGGTCTCGCTCATGCGCTTCGACGCCCTGACCCGGGCGATCTTCCAGCAGTACCGCTCGCTGTTCGACCGTACCCCCGCGGCGCTGCTCGGCCTCGTGCTCGTGGTGCTCACCGGGGTGGTGCTGGTGCTCGAGGCGCGGGGGCGGGGCCGGGGCCGCGTGGTGCGCGCCGCCGCCGGCG
>CADCVR010000083.1 GCA_902806205.1 uncultured Solirubrobacteraceae bacterium
GCGGCCGAGGCGCCACCGCGGACGCGGGCGGCCGCCTGATGCGCGCGATCGTCGCCCGCCTGGACAGCGACGGCGACGTCCTGCTCGCCGGCCCGGCGATCCGCGCGGTCGCGGCCGGGGCCGAGCACGTGACGCTGCTCTGCGGCCCGGGCGGCGCGCAGGCCGCGGCGCTCCTGCCCGGCGTCGACGAGATCGTCGTCCGCCGCGCGGAGTGGATCGACCCCGAGGCCGGGCAGGTCGACCGCGCGGGGATCGACGCCTACGTCGATCGGCTCGAGGCGATCGGCGCGGACGCGGCCGTCGTCCTGACCTCCTTCCACCAGAGCGCGCTGCCGCTGGCACTGCTGCTGCGGATGGCCGGGGTGTGGCGCATCGCGGCGATCAGCCCCGACTTCCCGGGGTCCCTGCTCGACGTCCGCCACCCCGACCCGGGCGACGTGCACGAGGTCGAGCGCGGGCTCTCGGTCGCCGCGACGCTCGGCTTCCGCCTCCCCTCCGGCGACGCCGGCCGGCTCTCGGTCCGCGCCGAGGACCCGGGGTTCGCGGTGCCCGAGGGCGCGGTGGTGGTGCATCCCGGCGCCTCGGTCCCCGCGCGTGCCTGGAGCCCCGACCAGAACGCCAGGCTCGTGCAGGCGCTCGCCGACGCGGGGAGCCCCGTGCTCGTGACGGGCGCGCCCGCCGAGCGCGCGCTCACCGCGCACGTCGCGGGCCCGCCGCGACCGGAAGTGACCGACCTCGGCGGCCGGACGAGCCTGGCGGGAATGGCCGGGGTGCTCGCCCGGGCCCGGGCCGTCGTGGTCGGGAACACGGGCCCCGCGCATCTGGCCGCCGCCGTCGGCACGCCCGTCGTCTCGCTCTTCGCCCCCACGGTCCCCGCCGTCCGCTGGCGCCCCTGGGCCGTCCGCCATGAGCTGCTCCACGTCGATGTGCCCTGCGCGGGGTGCCGGGCGCGGATCTGCCCCGTCGCCGGTCACCCGTGCCTGTCGGGCGTGGCGGTCGCAGACGTCCTCGCCGCGCTCGAGCGCGTGACCGAACCGTCGCGGCAGCCGGTGCCGGCGTGAGGATCCTGCTCTGGCACGTGCACGGCTCGTGGACGACGGCCTTCGTCCAGGGCGACCACGAGTACCTCGTCCCCGTGCTCCCGGACCGCGGACCCGACGGGCGTGGGCGCGCGCGGACGTGGGACTGGCCCGCGTCGGTCACCGAGTTGACGCCGGAGGAGCTCGCCGACGCGGACTTCGACCTCGTCGTCCTCCAGCGCCCGCATGAGCTCGAGGAGCTCTGCGAAGCGTGGACGGGGCGCCGCCCGGGCCGCGACGTGCCGGCGGTCTACGTCGAGCACAACGCGCCGCAGGGCCGGATCGCGGAGATGGACCATCCCGCGCGCGACCGCGACGACCTCGTCGTCTGCCATGTCACGCACTTCAACGCGCTCTTCTGGGACTGCGGGACGACGGCGACGCGCGTCATCGAGCACGGCGTCGTCGACCCGGGCCCCCGCTACTCGGGCGAGCTCCGGCGCGGCGCGGTCGTCGTCAACGAAGCGCGCCGCCGCGGCCGTGTCACGGGCACCGACCTCCTCGAGCGCTTCGAGGCCGGCGGCGTCGGACTCGACCTGTTCGGGATGGACGCCGCGGCCCTGGGCGGCACCGAGGACCTTCCCCAGGAGCACCTGCACGACGCGATGGCCCGCCGGCGTGTCTACGTGCACCCCGTGCGCTGGACGTCGCTGGGGCTCTCGCTCGTCGAGGCCATGCACCTCGGCATGCCCGTGGTGGCGCTGGCGACGACGGAGGCCACCGAGGCCGTGCCGCCCGCCGCGGGCGTCGTCTCGACGCGCCCTGGCGCCCTCGTCGAGGCCGCCGGGGCCTTCCTGGACGATCCGGGGCGCGCGCACGTGGCCGGCCGGGCGGCGCGGGCCCACGCGCTCGAGCGCTACGGGCTGGAGCGCTTCCTGGACGACTGGGCGCGGCTGACGGAGGAGGTGGCCTCAGGTGCGCATCGCCCTGGTCTCCGAGCACGCTAGCCCGCTGGCGGTGGTCGGCGGCGTCGACGCCGGCGGGCAGAACGTCCACGTCGCCGCGCTGGCCCGCGGCCTCGCGAGCCGGGGTGCGCAGGTGGTCGTCCACACGCGCCGCGACGATCCCGCGACGCCGCGGCGCGTGCCGCTCTACCCCGGGGTGGACGTCGACCACATCGACGCCGGCCCCGCGACGCCCATCCCGAAGGACGAGCTGCTGGTCCACATGGACGCGTTCGCCGGGGAGCTCGAGCGCCGGTGGCGCGAGGATCGTCCCGACGTCGTCCACAGCCACTTCTGGATGTCCGGCCTCGCCGCGGTACGCGCGGCGGAGCGTCTCCGGCTGCCCGTGGCGCACACGTTCCACGCGCTGGGGGTGGTCAAGCGGCGCTACCAGGGCGACGCCGATCCCAGTCCGGCCGAGCGGCAGGACATCGAGCGCGATGTGGTCGCCCGCGTCGATCGCATCGTCGCGACCTGCACCGACGAGGCGTTCGAGCTCATGCGCATGGGCGCCGACCGCTCGAAGGTCACCGTGGTGCCCTGCGGCGTCGATCTCGAGCGCTTCCGGCCCGACGGGCCGCGTGAGGAGCGACGCCTGCCGCACCGGCTCCTCTACGCCGGGCGGCTCGTCGAGCGCAAGGGCATCGGCAACGTCATCACCGCGCTGGCCGACGTTTCGGGCTGCGAGCTCGTCGTGGCGGGCGGGGGGCTGCGGACCACTCTGACGCGCGACCCCGAGGCGCAGCGGCTGCGCGCGCTGGCCGAGGAGCGTGGCGTGGGCGACCGCGTGGAGCTCCGCGGACGCGTCTCCCACGACGAACTGCCCGCGCTCCTGCGCTCCGCCGACGCACTGGTCTCCGTTCCCTGGTACGAGCCTTTCGGCATCACGCCGCTGGAGGCGATGGCCTGCGGCGTGCCCGTGGTCGCGAGCGCCGTCGGCGGGATGATCGACACGGTGGTCGACGGCCTCACGGGCCGTCACGTCCCCCCGCGTGACCCCGAGCGCCTCGCCGCCGTCCTGCGCGACGTGCTCGCCGACCCCGCGCGCCGCGCCGCGCAGGGCCGAGCGGGCGTGCAGCGCACCCGCCAGCTCTACGCCTGGGACCGCGTCGCGCTCGCGACGCTCGACGTCTACGAGGCGCTCCTCGCGCGGCGCCGCCCCACGCGCCGCGCGGGGCGCTTCGGGCGCGACACCGGCGCGGCGAGCCACGTCGACCAGCTCCGCGCGGCGCTGACGACCAGTGGTTCCATGCTCGCCCGGGCGGAGAGCTGGGGCGCCCGGCTGGCCCGCCGGCTGGACGCTGGCGGCCGGTTGCTGGCGGTGGGCAACGGTGGCAGCGCGGCCCAGGCACAGCACCTCACGGCCGAGCTGGTGGGGCGCTTCGAGACCGAGCGACGCGCGCTGAGCGCGATCTGCCTGCACGGCGACACCTCGGCACTGACCGCGATCGCGAACGACTACGGGATCGAGGAGGCGTTCGCCCGGCAGGTGCACGCCCACGCGCGGCCGGGGGACGTCTTGCTCGGCTTCAGCACCTCGGGCCGTTCGGCGAACGTGCTGGCCGCCGCGCGCGCCGCGCGGGAGTGCGGCATGACGGTCTGGGGGCTCACGGGGCCCGCGCCCAACCCGCTCGCGGACCTCTGCGACGACGTGGTCGTCGTGGACGCGGAGCGGACCTGCACGATCCAGGAGCTCCACCTCGTGGCCATCCACGTGCTGTGCTCCGCGGTGGACGCGGCGCTCGAGGCCGGCGTGGCGCCGCGCGCCAAGCGGCTGCAGGCATGAGCCTCCGCATCGCGGTCCTCGGGGACAGCCTGCTCGACCGGGACGTCGACGGTGACGTCCGCCGCCTGGCGCCCGACGCGCCCGTGCCCGTGGTCGACCATGCCAGCACGCTCGTGCGCCCGGGCGGCGCCGGGCTGGCAGCGGCGCTCGTGGCCGCCGGCGGTCACGACGTCTCGCTCGTGACCGCCCTCGCCGGCGACGGGGCGGGCCGCGAGCTCGGCGCGCTGCTCGAGGAGCTCGGGGTGCGGGTCGTTGACGTCGGCCTGCGCAGTGCGACGCCGGAGAAGATCCGGGTGCGGACGCAGGGCCGCGCGCTCCTGCGGCTCGACCGCGGCGGCGACGGCGGGAGCGTCGGCGGCGCCACCCTCGCGGCGCTCGCCGCGCTCACGCGGGCCGATGCCGTGCTCGTCGCCGACTACGGCCGTGGGGTCGCCGCCGAGCCCGGGCTCCGGGCGGCGGTCGAGCAGACGATCGCCGCCGGCGTGCCGGTCGTCTGGGATCCGCACCCGCGCGGGCCGGCGCCCGTGGCCGGCGTGACCCTGGTGACGCCGAACGACGCGGAGGCCCGCCAGTTCACCGCGAGGGTCCCGGCCGGCGCGGCGAGCGGATCGGACGGTCAGGACGGCGATCCGGCGGACGCGTCGATTCCCGCCGGCGCGGCGAGCGGCTCCGACGACACGGACGGCGATCCGGCGGACGCGTCGGCGATCGCGGCGACGGGCGCCCACGGCGCCGTCGCTCGCGCGGAGGCCCTGCGGGAGCGGTGGAACGCCGCTTGGGTGTGCGTCACCCGCGGCGCCGACGGCGCGGTCGGCGTCGCGCCGCGCGGGCCGGCGGTCGCCGTCACCGCGAAGCACGTGCCCGTCGGTGACC
>CADCVR010000084.1:0-41127 GCA_902806205.1 uncultured Solirubrobacteraceae bacterium
GGACGGGGCGCGCGGCGGCGGAGCGAGAGGACGGGGCCCATGGGCAGAGCGTACGCATCGCGCGCAGGTTCTCGACCACATGGGTAGGGCTTCCCTCCAGTCGCAGTTCGCAGCATCAGCCACCGACCTCGATCGCCCAAGGAGAGTCAGTTTGAGCCCGGAGAACCAGCCCGACGGGGGCGCACCCACCGACAGCCTCACGGTCACGGACAACCGGACGGGACAGACGTTCGAGCTCCCGATCACCGACGGCACGGTCCGTGCGATGGACTTCCGCCAGATGAAGGCGGACGCGGACGACTTCGGCCTCATGACCTACGACCCGGCGTTCACGAACACCGCGTCCTGCCGCTCGGCGGTCACCTTCATCGACGGCGACGCGGGGGTCCTGGAGTACCGGGGCTACCCCATCGAGCAGCTCGCGGAGAAGTCGACCTACCTCGAGGTCGCCTACCTGCTCGTCTACGGGGAGCTGCCCACCCAGCCCGAGCTCGACGAGTGGACGCACCACGTCACGATGCACACCTTCGTGCACGAGAACGTCAAGGAGTTCGTCGGCGGCTTCCGCCATGACGCGCATCCCATGGGGATGCTGCTCGGCAGCGTCGGGGCCCTCTCGACGTTCTACCCCGATGCCAACGAGATCTCCGACCCGGAGAACCGGCTGATCCAGGCCGTCCGCCTGATCGCCAAGATGCCGACGCTCGCGGCCTTCGCGTTTCGCCACACCCGCGGCCAGCCCCTGGTCTATCCCGACAACGACCTGCGCTACCCCGGCAACTTCCTCGGGATGCTCTACAAGATGACCGAGCTGAAGTACGAGCCCGACCCGCGCCTGGAGCGGGCGCTCGACATCCTCTTCATCCTCCACGCCGACCACGAGCAGAACTGCTCGACCAACGCGGTCCGGGCGGTGGGCTCCTCCCAGGTCGACCCCTACTCGGCGGTGGCGGCCGGCATCGGCGCCCTGTACGGCCCGCTCCACGGCGGCGCCAACGAGGCGGTGCTGCGGATGCTGCGGCGGGTGGGCACCAAGGAGGACATCCCGGCCTTCATGAAGGGGGTCAAGGAGGGCGACGAGCGGCTGATGGGCTTCGGCCACCGCGTCTACAAGAACTACGACCCGCGGGCGAAGATCATCAAGGGCGCTACGGAGGACGTCTTCGCGGTGACGGGCAAGAATCCGCTGCTCGAGATCGCCACGGAGATGGAGAAGATCGCCCTCGAGGACGAGTACTTCGTCTCGCGCAAGCTCTACCCCAACGTCGACTTCTACTCCGGCCTCATCTACGAGGCGCTCGGCCTGCCCGTGGAGATGTTCCCGGTGATGTTCGCGATCCCCCGCACGAGCGGCTGGATCTCGCAGTGGCTCGAGATGGTCGTCGACAAGGAGCAGAAGATCGCCCGGCCCCGCCAGATCTACACGGGCGCCCGCAGCCGCGACTACACGGAGATCGCTTCCCGGTAGCTCGAGCATGGGGGCCGCCTACTCGCTCACGGTCCGCCGGGGGCCGAAGGTCGTCAAGAGCTCCCACCCCGAGCTCGCCGGAGCCCTGCGGGCGCTCGAGGAGCAGCTGCGGGTCGTGCCCCAGAGCGGGCCGGCGACGCTCTTCAAGCGGGAGTACGCGCCCGTGCAGCAGGTCGTCGCCCGCGGGGAGGTGCGCGGGCCGCGCCGGGTGCGCGGCGGCGTCGACCTGCGCGGCGACGGCTCGACCGAGGCGTGGACGGGGCGGATCACCAAGCGGCTCGTCGAGCCCGAGCCCGGGGAGACGGCCTACGCGTCGCTGGGCCGCGTGCTCGCTACGCGCGCGGCGGACTGAGACCGAGCCCCCCGACGGCGCGAGCGCGACGGGGGCGTCTCGGCCGGAAGCGCCCTGTCTTCGGCCGGCGGAGCTCACGCTCGGGTGAGCTGCCCCGCGTACGGCCCGCGGCCCGTGAGGCAGTGGGCGCCGCAGCGCGCCGCCAGGTCGAGCGCCGGGGCGATCGCCATCCCGGCGCCGAGCCCGTAGGTCAGCCCCGCGGCGAACGAGTCGCCGCAGCCGTAGGCGTCCAGCGGCGGGCCCGGCAGCGCCGCCGCGCTCCATCGGCCCGTGGTGCCGTCGGCGCCGGTCCAGCGCCCGCCCTCGGCGCCCGCGGTGAGCACCACGTGCTTCGGCGGCGGGTCGAATCCCTCGACGCCCTCGCCCGGGTCGCTCGCGCTCGCGACGAGCACGTCGAGCTGCACTCCCGCCGACTGGATCACCTCGCGCGCCCGGGGCGTCGCGACGAGCACGCGCGCGCCGCGGGCGGCGCGCAGGGCGGCGGCGTCCCCGCCCGTGAAGTAGATCGCCTGCGCGCCGTCGCAGAGCTCCCAGGCCAGCTCCTCGTCGCGCCGGCGCCAAGGGACGAGGCGCTCGCCGAGCACGGTGATCGTCCGCTCGTGGTCGTCGGTGAGAAACGTGAACGCGCGACGCTGCGGGGTACTGAGCGGCGTGGCCGCCTCGAGCACGAGCCCGCGGCCCAGCAGGTCGTCACGGGCCTGTCCGCCGGCGGGGTCGTCGCCGAGCGCGGTGAGAAAGAACGTGCCGTCTCCGGCGAGCTTGCGCAGCTGCACGGCCGCGACCGCGCCGCCGCCCCCGGCGACGGAGAACAGCTCGCGCCCGTGGAGGATCTCCCCCGGAGCCGGCAGCCGCTCGCAGACCGCGAAGTCCACCCACTCCGTGTGCCCGACGACGCCGAACACTCAGCTCCCCGAGAGCGCGAGGGCCGCGCCGTTCATTCTGAGCCAGCGCTGCGGCCCGCGGTACTCCGGCCGGTGCTCGGCGAGCAGGCCCCAGAAGCGCGGCGAGTGGTCGAGGTGGATCAGATGACAGGCCTCGTGCCAGACGACGTAGTCGAGCACCTCCTCCGGCGCGAGCAGCAGCCGCCAGTTGAAGCTCATGGCGCCCGCAGCGCTGCAGGATCCCCAGCGCGTGCGCTGGTTGCGGATCGTCAGCCTGGTGCAGGAGCGCCCGAGCGCCGGCCCGGCCGCGTCCAGCCGCGGCGCGATCTCGGCCCGGGCGGCGCGACGGTACCACCGCTCCAGCGCCTCGGCCTGCAGCGCTGCGTCCGCGGGGACGAGCAGCGCGTCGCCCCGGCGATGCACCCGCGTGCGGCCGGCCTCGTCCACCAGGCGCAGCTCTCCTCCCAGGAACGGCACGACTCCCGGCGGGCGGGCCATGCGCCGGGCGCGCGCGGTGGCCTCGCGCACGCGGCGCTCGATCCACGGCCGCAGCTCTCGCACGGCCGCGCCCGCTTCGCGCTCGGCGGCACGGGGCGGCAGGAGGACGACGACGCTCCCGTCGGCCTCCACCGCCACCCGGACGCGCTTGGCGCGCGGCGCGCGACGCACCTGGTAGGCGATCGGATCCCGGGTCAGCGGCTCGGCCATGCGCGGTCATACGGTAGGCCCACGGGCGGCGGCCGCGGGATAGGCTGACCCGGTGACCGGTTCCCGTGTGAAGCTTCCGCGGCAGATCGCTCCGCCGTTCACGGTCTACCGCAACGGGGTCCTGCAGTCGGAGGGGACCGACTACACCGTGCGCGACGGGATGCTCGAGTTCCCGGCGCAGCTGAAGAAGGACAAGATCAGCGGCTGGCGCTGGTTCGTCGGGGCCTGGGGGGTCGGAACCTACCGTCAGCACGACTCGATCGACGTCCGCTATCAGCTCAACGGGCAGTCCAGGCTCGCCGAGGGCCTCGACATCGTCTCCCCGGAGGAGTGACCCGGCGGCACACCGGGCGCCTCGGCCGGTACTCGGATCAGACCCGGTTGGCCGCCCGCCACGGTTGCATGAGCCGCAGCGCGGCGAGAATCGCACGGGTCGCCGGGGAGCGGTTGAGCGTGATGAAGTGGATGCCGGGGGCGCCGCCCGCGAGCAGGTCGGCGCACTGCAGGGTCGCGTAGGAGACGCCGAGCTCGGCGACGGCCACCGGGTCCTCCTTGCGCAGCTCGAGCTCGCGCTCGAGGTCCTCGGGCAGCTCGGCGGCCGACAGGGTGGTCATCCGCTTGATCCCCTCGAAGCTCGTGATCGGCATGACCCCGGGGATGATCGGCACCTCGACGCCGGCGTCCCGGGTGCGCTCGACGAAGTCGAAGTAGTGCGCGTTGTCGAAGAACAGCTGGGTGATGAGGAACTGCAGCCCCGCGTCGACCTTCTCCTTGAGGTAGCGGATGTCGTCCTCGGGGGAGGTCGCGTGGATGTGGGTCTCGGGGAAGGCGGCACCGCCCACGACGAACTCGGGGTACTCCGAGCGGATGAGCTCGACGAGCTCGCGCGAGAACTCCAGGCCACCGTCGGTCTTCGTCCAGCGCTCCTGCCCGGCGGGCGGATCGCCGCGCAGCGCCAGCACGTTCTCCACGCCGGCGTCGCGCATGCGGCCCAGGGTCTCGCGCAGCTCCCCGCGCGTGGCGTTGACGCAGGTGAAGTGCGCCATCGCCTCGAAGCCGAACTCCGCCTTCAGGCTGGTGACGATCTCGATCGTCGTCTCGCGCGTGGAGCCTCCGGCGCCGTAGGTCACCGACACGTAGTCGGGCGCGAGCGCCTCCAGCTCACCCAGCGCGTGCTGGAGGTTCTTCTCGCCTTCCGGCGTCTTGGGCGGGAAGAACTCGAAGGAGAAGAGCGGGCGGTCCTGGGTGGCGAGGAGCTCGTCGATGCGCATCGGACCGCAGAGGGTACGCCTGGGGGTCAGGCGCTCGTCCAGCGCTCGGGCCCGCCGCCCGCTCCGGGGATGCGCATCGTGCGGCCGGTGACCTCCAGGTGGCGCAGGTAGCAGAGCGTCTCCGACAGCCACCAGTTCGCGTTCATCGGCGTGATCGCCTGCCCGTAGACGCTCGGCACGGCATCGAAGGCGGTGAGCGCCTGGCCCGTGACGACCTCCTCGACGTTGGCCAGGCGCTCGCGGACGAGCGCGCGGTTCGCGTCGATGTGCCCTTGGACGTCGGAGAACGTGCGGCCGTGTCCGGCGAGGCACAGACGGACGTCCAGCGCCTCGACCCGCTGCAGGGAACCGAGGAACTCCCCCACGGGATCTTCGGACCATCCGTAGTCGTAGTAGAGCGAGACGCGGCCGAGCAGGTGATCGCCCGAGAGCAGCAGGCGGCGCTCGGGCTGAAAGAGGCAGACGTGGGAGGGGGCGTGGCCGGGGGTGTCGACGACGTCCCAGGCGCCGAGGTCGGTCTGCACCTGGACGCCGGGCACGAGCGCGCGGTCGGGCTCGACGTAGGCGGCCACCCCGTGGCCCCGCTCCCTGCTGACCTCGCGATAGGCCTCGAGCGGCGCCTCGGGGACCCCGGACTGGCGGGCGACCTCCAGGCGCTGCATCAGGGCGGCGTCAGGGTCGGTCGCGACGGCGCGCATGTGCTCGTGGTCGGGATGCATCCACAGCTCGCAGCCCGCGCGGTCGACGACCGTCGCCGCCTGGCCGTAGTGGTCGGCGTGCGCGTGGGTGCAGACCAGCAGCTTCGTGGTCTCGACCCTGAGGTTGACCTGGGCGAGCGCGCGGTCCAGATGGCCCTCCGAGCCCGGCTCGTGCATCCCGGTGTCCACCATCACGATGCCGTCGCCGGCCGCGATCGCCCAGGCGTTGCAGTGCGGGACGCCGGGCCACGGCAGCGGCAGGCGCAGCCGCCAGACCCCCGGAAGCACGCGCTCCCCCCGGCCGACCTCGCGCTTGCGGGTGTAATCGGGCATCGCGGCGGGACTCTACGCGGCTCCTCCGCCCGGACGCCCGGAGCGCCAGCACCCTGGACGCCTGACCCGAAGCTGGCGCGCGGGCGGGGGGCGAAGCTCCCGGCGTGCGCCCTATCGAACCTGATGGGTGCAATCGAGCGCACGCCGCGTGACGTCGAGCTTCTCGGCCTCGCCAACCGCCAGCACGGGGTCCTCCGCGCCGCGCAACTCGCGGAGCACGGACTGACCCGCAGGATGATCGCCCAGCGCACCCGAAGCGGACGCTTGACGCGCCTGCACCACGGCGTCTTCACGTGGGGGCACAGCGCGCTGACCCGCGAGGGCCGGTGGCTCGCCGCGCTGTGGGCGTGCGGCGCCGGCGCCGTGCTCTCGCACACGACAGCGGCCGCGTGTCACCGCATCGGCGGCGAGCACGGGACAGACGTGCACGTCTCGACCACCCGGCGGTCGGTCCACTCGCGGGACGGCATCGTGGTCCACCGCGTGAGCAGTCTGCATCGCGCCGACGTCCAGCGGACTCGGGGGCTGTGGGTGACGCGGATCCCACGGACCGTCGTGGACCTCGCCGACGCGACGGGCTGGGCGGAGGTCCGCGGCGCCGTCGACGCGCTGCGGTGGTTCTCCCCCGCCGAGCTGCGTGCAGCGCAGCGCCGGGCGCCCGGCCGGGCGGGGCGCGGGCTCGTCGTGCGCCTGCTCGAGGCCGACGAGGCGCACACGAAGTCCGAGCTCGAGCGCCGCTTCCTGCGGTTCGTCCGCCGCCACAGCCTGCCGCGGCCGACCGGGTTGAACGTCCAGGTCGCCGGCTTCAAGGCGGACTGCTGCTACGCCGCGGAGCGCCTCGTCGTCGAGCTCGACGGCCGCGCGTACCACCAGCGGCGCCGGCAGATGGAGGCCGACCGGCTGCGCGACGAGGGCTACCAGCTCGCGGGCCACCGCATCCAGCGCTTCCTGTGGGACGACTTCCACGCGGCCCAGGAGGCGCGCACGGCCGAACGCCTGGTGAAGATGCTCGGCCGGCGTGTGCCCTGATCGACCTCAGGGGTGGAACCGGGCACACGCCGCCGGCGGCCGGCCGCCTAGGATCGCTCGCATGGGCAAGCGGGACCGCAGGCGCAAGGGCGCGGGGAGGCCGAGCGGTGGCGGCGCGGGCTCCTTCGCCGACCTCGGGCTCGACCTCGAGCTGAGCGCGGCCGCGGCGCCCGAGCCCGTCGCCGGGTACGAGGCGGCCGGGGCGCTCGTGCTGCGGACCGTCATGTCGCCGGGCACCCGCGCGGAGTACGCGGCGCTGCTGCGCGGTGACCGCTCGTCGGCGGCCGCCGCCCGGGACGACGTCTGGCAGCGCGCGGTGGAGTTCCTCTTCGAGCGCCTGGCCGTGCGCTGGACGGTCGCCGGGGTCACGACCGAGGGCCAGGCCGCGCTGCTCGCGCGCTTCCGCGTCGCGACGCGTGAGGAGCGCGCCGCGGTGCGCGAGGCGCTCCGCGCCCACCTCCCCGCGCACTTCGCAGAGCTGAAAGCACCCTGACCGTGGGATCATGAAGCGATGAGCTCCGTCGCCGCCCTGCCCGAGCGCCTGCTGCTGGGCTCCGGGCCCTCCCCCGTGCCGGAGCGCGTGCTGCGCGCGCTCGCGCAGCCGACCATCGGGCATCTCGATCCGGCCTTCGGGGCGCTCATGGACGAGGTCGCCGCCGGGCTGCGGACCGTCTTCGGCACCGAGAACCGCGTCGCGATCCCGGTCAGCGGGACGGGCAGCGCCGGCATGGAGGCGATGGTGGCCAACTTCGTGCGGCCCGGCGATCGGGTCGTGTGCGGGGTGCACGGCCTGTTCGGGGAGCGGATGGCCGACGAGCTCGCGCGCCACGGGGCCGACGTCGTCCGCGTGGAGGCCGAGTGGGGCCGCGCTCTGGACCGCGAGGCGCTCACCGCGGCGGTCGCGGCGGGCGACACCGCCGCGCTGTTCGTCGTCCACGCGGAGACCTCCACGGGGGTGGCGCAGCCCCTCGACGGGCTGGCCGACGCCTGCCGCGAGGCGGGGGCGCTGTTCCTGCTCGACTGCGTGACCTCACTGGCCGGCCACCCGCTGTCGCTGGACGAGAGCGGCGTCGACGCGGCGTTCTCCGGGACCCAGAAGTGCCTGAACGCACCGCCGGGCCTGGCGCCGTTCACCGCGAACGCGCGGGCGCTGGAGCGCGTCGACGACGGTCGCGTTGGATCGTGGTACTTCGACCTCTCGCTCGTGCTGGCCTACTGGCGCGACGCCGACGGGGCGGGTGGGGATGCCGGCAAGCCTGCTCGCGCCTACCACCACACGGCGCCGATCAACCTCATCTACGCGCTCGCGGAGGCGCTGGAGATCGTGCAGGAGGAGGGCCTGGACGCGCGGTGGAAACGGCACGCGACGGCGCACGAGACGCTGCGCCGCGCCCTGGCCGAGCTCGGCTTCGAGCGGCTCGCTCCCGAGGGCGAGCAGCTGCATCCGCTGCTGGCGGTCCGGGTGCCGGAGGGCGTCGACGAGGCGGAGGTCCGGACCGCGTTGCTGACCGAGGACGGCATCGAGATCTCGGGCGGCCTCGGCCCGCTGGCCGGGAAGGTCTGGCGGATCGGCGTGATGGGCGAGGGCGCCCGGGCGGAGGCGCAGCATCGGCTCGTCGTCGCGCTCGCGAAGCGGTTGGGCCAGCCGTCCACCGCGGCGCTCGCGGCCCTGGCCGACGGCTGGAGGTGAGGCCCGCGTCCGTCCCGGACCCCGCCGCCTTCGCCGACCTCCTCGTGGGCTACTGCCTCGAGGTGAGGCCGCACCAGCAGGTACTCGTCCGCTCCACGTCACTGGCCGCGCCGCTGCTGCTCGAGCTCCAACGCGCGCTCTTGGCCGCCGACGCGTGGCCCCACCTGCGCGTCGAGGTCCCGGGGCAGACCCGGGGTTTCTACGAGCACGCGAAGGACTGGCAGCTCGAGGAGTTCCCGCCGCTCGCCCTGCACGAGGCGAGGAAGTGCGAGGCGGTGCTCGCCATCCAGGCGCCCGACGACGTCCGCGCCCTGGCCGCCGTCGACCCGGATCGCCTCACGCGAGCGCGGCGCGCGCGACGGCCCATCCAGGAGGCGACGATGAAAAAGCGCTGGTGCTCGACCCTGTGGCCGACCCCGGCGCTCGCCGACCAGGCGGGGCTCGAGCTCGACGCGTACGCGGGCTTCGTCGCGGGCGCGCTCTTCCTCGACCGTCCGGCGGGGCCCGTCGCCGCCTGGCGGGAGCTCGGCGCCTTCCAGGCCCGGCTCGTCGAGCGCCTGCGGAAGGCCGGCACGGTCCGCGTCGAGGCCGCCGGCACGGACGTGACCCTCGCGGTGAAGGGACGCACCTGGATCAACTCCGACGGGAAGCGCAACATGCCCTCGGGTGAGGTCTTCACGGGGCCGCACGAGACCAGCGCCCAGGGGCGTGTGCGCTTCACGCTGCCGAGCAGCCCGGCGGGAGTGGAGGTGCGCGGGGTCGAGCTCGAGCTGCGCGACGGCGAGGTCGTCACCGCCACGGCGGAGGCCGGTCAGGACTACCTCGACCGCGCGCTGGCCACTGACGCGGGCGCCCGCCGCCTCGGCGAGCTCGGCATCGGGACCAACTACGGCATCGACCGGCCGACGGGCACGATCCTCTTCGACGAGAAGATCGGCGGGACGGTCCACCTCGCCCTCGGCCGCTCGTACCCCGAGACGGGCGGCACGAACGAGTCCGCGCTGCACTGGGACCTCATCTGCGACCTGCGGGCGGGCGGACGGATCACGGTCGACGGCGAGGTGCTGCAGGAGGGCGGGCGCTTCACGGGCTGAGTGCCTCGAAGCCCTCGATCGACGCCGCGAGACGCGGCTCGGACATTCGTCCAGAAGCGCCGGATACCAAAGCATCAGCCAACCTTGGGGCAGCGGGCGAGTTTCAGCACCAGATGCTGTTCTTCCCGACACAAGGAGCACCCATGAAGAAGCTACTTTGCCTCGCCGCGGTCGCGGTCGTGGCCGCCCCGGCCTCCGCGCTCGCCCAGAGCGCCCCGAGCGACGCCAACAAGACGAACGCCGCCAAGGTCTGCAAGCTCATGAAGAGCACCGCCGGCGCCACGGCATTCACCGCGCTGATCGCCTCACAGAACTCGGGCACCAAGGTCACCGCCAAGAACGCCTACGGCAAGTGCGTCTCCGCGGCCGCCAAGAAGGACGCCGCGCAGGCCAAGGCCGCCAAGAGCAGCGCCAACTCCGAGTGCAAGGCCATGACGAAGGAGCAGCTCGCCGCCGCCGGCTTCGGCACCAAGCCGAACGCCTTCGGCAAGTGCGTCTCCTCGAAGGCCAAGGCCGACAAGGCGGACGCCGACAAGGCCGAGGTGGCGAAGGCCCGCACGACGGCCAACGCCGCCAAGCAGTGCAAGCAGGAAGGCGCCACCGGCCGGGCGTTCGGCAAGTGCGTCTCCGCCAAGGCCAAGGCGCAGAACGACTCCGTCCAGTCCTAGCGTCACGCGGCGTCCGCGCCGCGCCGGATCGTCGTACGAGGCCGGGTCCCTTAGAAGAGGGGCCCGGCCTCGCGTCGTTCTCGCGGTGCTCGACCGGCGTGTGCTCTGATCCACCCAGGAGGTCGATCGGAGCACACGCCGTCGGCGCCTCGGGCACGCGTCAGTCCGGCAGGCGCCACCCGGGCGCCGGCGGCAGCCCGAGGGCGGCCTCGGGGCCCCAGGAGCCCTGCGCGTAGCCGTGGACCTCGGGGCGGCGCTCGAGGACCGGGGCGGCGACCTCCCACAGCCGCTCGACCTCGTCGGCGCGGGTGAACAGCGTGTGGTCGCCGAGCATGACGTCGTGGAGGAGGCGCTCGTAGGCCTCCAGGCGCTCCTCCTCGTGGGACGGATCGACCAGGCCGAGCTCCATCGCGGCGGGAACGAGCGCAAGCTCGGCCCCCGGCGCCTTGGCCAGCAGCTCCAGGCGCATCGTCGGGGTGTCCTTGAGCTCGAGGACCAGGGCGTTCGGCCGGGCTGCGTCCCGCGTCCCGTTCCCGAGGCCGAACATCCGCAGGGGCGGCTCCCGGAAGGCGATCGTGATCGTCCGGCGCGCCTCGGCCATCGCCTTGCCCGTGCGCAGCAGGAACGGGACCCCCGCCCAGCGCCAGGTGTCCACGGCGACCTCGACCGCCGCGAAGCTCTCCACGCCGGAGTCCTCGGCGACGTCCTCCTCGTCGGCGTAGCCCTCGAACTGGCCGAAGACGACCCGCGCGGGATCGAGCGGCCGGACCGCCTCGAACACCTTTGCCTTCTCGTCTCGCAGCGCACCTGCGTCCATCCGCACGGGCGGCTCCATCGCGACGAAGCCGAGCAGCTGGAAGAGGTGGGTGACGACCATGTCGCGGAAGGCGCCCGTCTGCTCGTAGAACCCTCCGCGGCCCTCCAGACCGAGCGTCTCGGGCACGTCGATCTGCACCGCGGCGATGTGATCGCGGTTCCACACGGGCTCGACGAGGCCGTTCGCGAAGCGCATCGCCAGCACGTTCTGCGCGGCCTCCTTGCCCAGGAAGTGGTCGATGCGGAACACCTGCTCCTCCGCGACGATCTCGTGGAGGGCCCGGTTGAGGTCGCGGGCGCTCGCCAGATCGGTCCCGAACGGCTTCTCGATCACGAGGCGCGCCCGGTCGACCAGCCCGCTTCGGCCGAGCTGCTCCACCAAGGGCTGCATCGCCCCGGGCGGGACGCTCAGGTAGAGCAGCCGGCGCGCGTCGTCCCCCAGCTCCTGCTCGGCGGCCCGGACGGCGTCGGCCAGCTCGCCTGCGTCCTGGGCGGAGGAGGCGACGAACGACAGGCGCCCGGCGAACGCCTTCCACTCATCCTCGTCGAGCTCCTCCGGGCCGTGCTCCTCGAGCGCCTCGCGCACGTGCTGCACCCACGCCTCGTGGCTGTCGGGCGCGTGACGGCCCGACCCGACGATGCGGAAGGCCTCGGGCATGAGGCCGGCCCCCGCCAGGCGGAAGAAGCCCGGAAGGAGCTTGCGCGCGGCGAGGTCACCGCGCGCGCCGAAGAGGACGACGACGTGGGGGTCGGGGCGCGAGGCGGAGGAACGGGCCATGAAGCCGACCTGCCCGCGTCACCCGGGCGTGAAGCGGAGGCTCGGCCTCCCCGTGGGCGGCCAAGACGCAGCGGAACCCCGAGCGCTTCTCGACGTTCACCCCGCCGCGCGGCGTGAACCTGGCGCAGTAGCCTCCGGACGGGGAGACTCGTGCTGACGGCGCAGCACGCACGTTCCAGCCGACGCCCTGCCCCGGAGAGCCGTGCCGAACCCCCCGCGAACCGAAGCGCTTCCCGACCACGTCGACGACGCCGGCCCGGCGGCGACCGGCCCGGGCGCGGCGGACACGGCGGGACCGCTCGGCTTCGCCCGGATGACGGGGTCCTCGATCGCCGGCCGGGATGCGGCGCCGTGGGTCACCGACTTCCTCAACGGGGCCTACTACCGGCGGGGAATCGCCGACCGAGCGGTCGACGACCTGCGCCTGGCCTTCGCCGTCCTGACCACGTACTGGCACCGCGAGGCAGCCGGACGGCGGCTCGGCCTGCGCGACTTGGCGAGCTTCCACCGGGCCTTCGGCCCCCTGCGCTTCGACACGCGACGATCTCCCCGCGGCCTGCTGAGCCGCGAAGAGCTCTTCGAGGGCGCCGGCCGGCTGCTCGGCGACGGCTTCCGCGACTCCTACGCCGACGACGCCCGGCGCGGCTGGGGCATCGGCTTCCCCACCCGAGCCGAGCGCCGGGCCTACGAGCCGGGCCGGCGCCTGAAGCTCGCCCGCCTGGGGCCGCTGACTCCGGCACGCGCCCCGGCCGACCGGCAGCGCTGGCACACCTACCCGCCGGTGGAGATGCCGTCGGCCAGGGCCGTCATCGACGCGCTGACCCTCCCGGAGACCTGGCCCGACTACGCCAGCGACATCGGGCGCTTCACGCCGCTGCGCGCCGGCGGGCTGGCCGGTCAGACGTTCGAGATCGAGGTGGCGGCGGGGACCGAAAGCGGGCTACCGGTCTTCACCCGCGGCTACGTGACGATCACCCAGCTGGTCACGGCGGACGACCGCGAGGCCCTGAGGGACTACTTCGACCGCCTGGAGGCCGGACTGGCGCACTACGGCGAGTCCGAGCCGAGCGCGATCCCCGCGGGCGGGACGCCGCTCGCCGGCTTGAACTTGACCACCCATCAGGGCCACTTCATGGGCAGCGGCCTCAACCGGCTGCTGCTCTACACGCACGAGGACAAGGCCTGGGTGCGCGCCGCGGGCACGTGGGACCCGATGCCCTGGCATCTCGACGGTGCCTACCGGCTCGTCGGCAAGGAGGCGCAGCACGCGTTCTGGGGGGAGGGCAGCGTGACGCGCCTGAGCATGCTCCACCAGCTCGCGCTGCGCCTCGGCCCCAAGGACCAAGCGCTCTGAGCCGACGCGCTTTCAGCCCTTGGAGCGGACCTCGATGCGTCCGTCGCGCACGCGGGCCTCGTAGGCGGGCTGCGGGTAGGCCGCGGGACCACGCTCGACCGAGCCGTCCGAGAGGCGGAAGCGGGTGGCGTGCCACGGGCACTCCACGCAGCCGTCGAGCAGCTTGCCCTCGTGCAGCGGGCCGCCCCGGTGCGAGCAGCGGTCGGCGAGCGCGAACAGCTCGCCGCCGACCCGCGCCACCACCACGTCCTCGCCGCCCGCGCTGCCCGCGTGCAGCCCGCCCTCGAGCAGGTCTGCGTCGGCGGCGACGTCGGCCCAGTCCTGTGTCGGCTGCTCGAAGACGGTCTGGTCGACGCCGACGCCGCGCCCGTAGGACAGATGGCCACCCAGGAAGCCGCCGGCGCCCAGCGCGGCGGCGCCGGCGAAGCCGAGGCGGGTGCCACGACGGTGGTCGCCGGAGCGGCGCGCCCACCAGGACGCCGAGTAGAAGCACAGTGCCGTGACGTTCACCACCGCGTGCACCGCCCCGACGCGCCGCACCGACGGGTCCGACAGCGTGGTGTCCGACCAGTCGGTCATGCCGCTGACGGCGGTGGGAACCGCGGCGCCGATGCCGACCGCGACCAGCCGGGTCGCCGCCGGGCGGTCGGCGTCGCGGCCGAAGGCGTCGAGCAGCGTCGCCGACGTCCACGCGCCGATCGGCACGTCGGTCAGCAGCGGGTGCAGCGCGTGTCCGAGCCACGAACCACTGAGGGCGTCCTTGACGCGACCCGGCTTGATGATCCCGCGGACCGCGCCGGCGACGGCCTCCGCCGGCCCGTCCAGCGCCGTGATCTGCTCGACCAGCCCGGCGAGGCGATGAGCCGCGGGGCGGGGGGAGGTGCCGGCGTCGACGGACATGGATCCGCTCCTTCCCGGGCCGCCGCGTCGTCAAGCGCCGACGTGCGCGGGCTCGGACTCCCGGCGACCAGGCGTGGGATAGCTTGAGTGCCCATGCGCCGCACGAAGATCGTCGCCACCATCGGCCCCGCGTCGCGTGACCCCGAGATCCTCGTCCGCATGGTCGCGGCCGGGATGGACGTCGCCCGGCTCAACTTCTCCCACGGCACCCACGAGGAGCACCACGAGATCGCCGCGCTCGTGCGTGACGCCGCCCAGCGCGCGGGCCGGCCCGTCGCGATCCTCCAGGACCTGCCGGGCCCCAAGCTCCGGATCGGCGCGCTCCAGGGCGACACGATGCCGCTGAAGGTCTCAGACGTCCTGACGTTCGCCTGCGGCCGCGACGAGGAACCCGGCGCCGACGGCCGCATCCCCATGCCGTGGGAGGGGCTCGTCCGCGCCGTGGCACCCGACGACATCATGTACCTCGCCGACGGCCGCATCCGCCTGCGCGCGCTCGCGGTCCGCGAGGGCGAGGGGGAGATCGACGCCGTGGTCGAGGTCGGCGGCACGGTGGCCAGCCGCCAGGGCATGAACCTCCCGGGCGAGACCACCGAGCTGCCGTCGGTCCCCGAGGAGGATCTCGCGCATCTGCGCGTGGGCACCGCGATCGGCGTCGACATCGTCGCGCTCTCCTTCGTGCGCCGTCCCGAGGACGTGACGGCGGTCCGCGAGCACACCCGCGTGCCGCTCATCGCGAAGATCGAGAAGCCGCAGGCCGTCGACCGCGCGGAGGAGATCCTGCGCGTCTCGGACTGCGTCATGGTCGCCCGCGGCGACCTCGGCATCGAGCTCGCGATCGAGACCGTGCCGATGGTGCAGAAGCGGCTGCTCGCGCTCGCGGGGGAGCTCGCGCGGCCGTCGATCACCGCGACGCAGATGCTCGACTCGATGGTGAGCTCCTCACGACCCACCCGGGCCGAGGTCGCCGACGTGGCCAACGCGATCCTCGACGGCACCGACGCGGTGATGCTCTCCCAGGAGACCGCGGTGGGCCACTATCCGATCGAGGCGATCGAGATGATGGCCTCGATCGCGAACGCCACGGAGCCGAGCCTCCCGTACCGCACGTGGAACGAGGAGCGCGTCTCCCGCGACGCGCGCGACCCCGCCTACACGCTCGCCCACACGGCCTGCACCGCGGCCCGCGAGCTCGAGCTCGACGCACTGGTGATCCCGACGCTCTCGGGCCGCTCGGTCCGCCTGGTCTCCGCCCACCGCCCCAACGTGCCGATCCTCGCGCTCTCCCCCGGCAAGGAGACCGTGCGCCGCTGCGGACTCATGTGGGGCGTGCAGGCCGCCTCGATGCGGCGCCATCACGTCACCGAGGATCTCATCTCCGATGCGGCGCACCGCATCGTCGAGCTCGGCTGGCTGCCCGCGGGCGCCCGCGTGGGCATCACCGCGGGGCTGCCGAGCGGGCGCCCGGGCTCGACGTCGCTCTTTCAGGTGCAGACGCTGTCCCAGCCCGGCGCTAGGTGGTCCGGGCCCAGGTCTGCTCCGCGCGCCCCAGCTCGGTGAGCGGGTCGTCGCCGTAGAGCCATTCGCGCTCCACGCGGTGCCAGTTGCCCCTCGCGCGCAGCTGACTCATCACCGCGAGGGTGAGCATCTCCAGCCGGCGGCCGAAGACGTGGTCGGGCGGCAGCGTCTCCTTGCGCATCTGCCCGAAGTAGGGCGAGCGGGGATCGCTCATGGTGAGCATCACGGCCGTCGCGACCTCGGGCCGCAGCGCGACCTCCGCGTCGCGCGTGTGCCAGCGCGAGAAGTCGTCGAACTGCTGCAGGACGCCCTCCTCGGTGTAGGCGGCGGGATCGCCGATCAGCCCGCCGCGGTGGAGGTGGTCGATCATGTCCGCGCCGCGCCGCTCCACCCCGAGGCGCGCGACCTGCAGCTCGAACTCGGCGACCTCGGGGGCGATCCGCTTGAACAGCCCGAAGTCGAAGAACGCCATCCGGTCGTCGTCGAGCAGCAGCATGTTGCCCGGGTGCGGATCGCCGGAGAACTGGCGATAGCGGTACATCGACCCGAAGTAGAAGCGGAAGACGATCTCCCCGATGCGGTTGCGCTCGGCCTGCGAGAGCGCCTTCATCGCCTCGAAGCCGCGGCCGCTCACGTACTCCGAGACGACGACCTTCTCGCGGGAGAGCTCGGTGACGATTCCCGGGATGACGACGAACGGGTGACCCGAGTAGATGCGCCCGAGGGCCCGCTGGTTGCTGGCCTCGAGCTCGTAGTCGAGCTCCTCGTCGATGCGTTCGCGGATCTCGTCCCCGACGGCGCGGACGTCGAGGCCGGGCGCGATGCTCTTGACCAGCCGCAGGATGATCCCGAGGTTCTGCATGTCGGCGCGGACGGCCGCTCCCACCCCGGGGTACTGGACCTTGACCGCGACGTCGCGCCCGTCGCGCAGCCGGGCGCGGTAGACCTGGCCGATCGAGGCGGCGGCGATCGGGGTCTCGTCGAAGTCGGCGAAGACCTGCCCGAGCTTCTCGCCGTACTCGCCCTCGACGACCCTGCGCATGTCCTTGAAGGAGACGTTCGGCGCGGAGTCGCGCAGCGCGGCGAGCTTGGCCTGGAACTGCTCGCGGTGCTCCTCACCCATGAAGCCGACGTCCAGGAAGCTCAGCACCTGGCCGACCTTCATGGCCACCCCCTTCATCGACCCGAGCGCCGTGACGATCTGCTCGGCGGCCTGGAGCTGCCGCGCGCTCATCGCCGCCGTGGAGGCCTGCTCGTCGCGGGTGAGGTTCGCGGCGCGCGTCCCCATCTGCCGCGCGGCCTGCCCGGCGGCCAGGCTGCCGAGCTTTGCGCTGCGCGCCACCCGCGAGGTCGGGATGGCGTCCTTGGGACGGCGGGCCATGCGCGCGAGCGTACCCGCGGACGCCGGCGCGGGGCCGCCCCTATCCCACGGTGACCTGTGAGCCCGGGACGATGTCGTCGCGCCCGTCGGGCCAGCGGACCCACGCCTTGTGGCCGCCGTCGTAGTCATCGCCGAGCAGAACGAGGGTCGCCGGGTCGCCGAGTGCCGTGCACGGCTCTGCGCCCTCGGGATCGATGCCGCGCCACACGCGCACGAAGCTGTTGTGCTCGAGCTCGGCCGCGACCGTGGTCGGATCGGTGTGACCCGGGTGGATGTTGGTCAGCGGCGGCAGGGCGAGCAGGACCTCCATGACGGAGTGCTTGAGGTCCTCATAGCCCGTGGAGCCCGTCGCGCGGACGCCGCCCACCGACTTCTTGAACAGCGTGTCGCCCGTGAAGACGTCGCTGCCGACCAGCAGGGACAGCATCCCCGCGGTGTGCCCCGGGGTGTGCAGCGGCGTGACGACCAGGCTGCCGACGAGAACGTCCTCGCCGGGCTGCATCTCGCCCGTGACGAGCTCGGCGAGCTCGGGCTTGAACTCTCCGAGCGCCTCGCGCTCGAGCGGGTGGGCGAGCACCTGGGCGTCGGGGAACCGCTCGAGGATCTTCGGCAGCTGCTCGACGTGGTCTGCGTGGTGATGGGTCAGCAGCACGTGAGTCAGCTCGAGGCCGAACTCGTCGGCTTTGCTCAGCAGCGGCTCCACGGGACCGCCCGCGTCGACCGCGAACCCCGCGCCTCCGCCCGCCTCTCCCACGAGATACGTGTTCGAGAGGAAGCCGTCGTTCATGGAGCGTTCGAGAATCATCAAGGCGACGATACCCGGGATGAGAAGTTCGTCCTGTGGCTCGTCGTGCGCCCGGACTTGCAGGTCCAGCCACTAGTCTCGCCCCATGCCCGCCCTGATCCCAAGGGGGCTTCGCCCCCTTACGGGCTCGTCCCTCGCCCTAACCCCCAGGAACAATGGCTGAACTCATACACACTTGTTACAGGATCGGCGACATCGACCGCTCCGTCGCGTTCTACGAGGCGCTGGGCTTCGAGGAGACGCGCCGGATGGACTTGCCGGACGGCGCGACGAACGTGTTCATGGGGCTGCCGGGGGACGGGCCGCGGCTGGAGCTGACGAAGAACCCGGGGGTGGACAGCTACGAGATCGGCACGGGCTACGGCCACGTCGCGATCACGTCGGACGACCTGGACGCGACGCTGGAGGCGCTCACGGCGCAGGGCATCGAGCCCGAGAAGCCGCCGTACTCGGTCCGGGACGGCGGTTCGCGGCTGTGCTTCGTCCGCGACCCCGACGGCTACCGCATCGAGCTCATCGAACGGTCGGCATAGCTCCCGCAGCATCGCGGACGCGGACCCGCCGGACCCGGCCTACGATGCGCCACGTGCAGCTCGCCGTGATCGACCTCGGGTCGAACTCCTTCCGGCTCGTCGTGTTCACCGCCAGCCCACAGCGATGGAGGCGCACGGACGAGATCTACGAGGCCGTCCGCATCGGCGAGGGCCTCGCGGCCACGGGGAAGCTCGGCGAGGCGCCCATGGAGCGCGCGCTGTCGACGCTCGACGTCTTCGCCCACTTCTGCAAGGCGGCCGGAGTCGGCGTGGACGACATCGACGCCGTCGCGACGAGCGCGATCCGCGACGCAGGCAACTCCGAGGCGTTCCTCACCCGGGCGCGAGACCGGACCGGCCTGCCGATCCGCGTGCTCTCGCGTGAGCAGGAGGCCCACTACGGCTTCCTGGCCGCGATCAACTCCACGACCCTCGGCGACGGCTGCGTCCTCGACCTCGGCGGCGGCTCGATGCAGCTCGTGCAAGTCGCCCGGCGCCGCGAGGTCGAGTCGGGATCGTGGCGCCTCGGCGCCGTGCGGATGACCGAGCGCTTCCTCCCCGGCGACGGGCCAGCCTCCAAGAAGCAGCTCGAGAAGCTCCGCGCGCACGCGACGGACAAGCTCGCCCGCGCGCCCTGGCTGGCCGACTGCGGCCCGCGACTGGTCGGCGTCGGCGGCACGGTCCGCAACCTGGCCAACGCGGTGCAGCGGGCGGCCGGGCTGCCCTCGCTGGGGGTCCAGGGCCAGTCCGTGAGCACGGCAGCGCTCGACGAGCTCATCGGCCGGCTGGCCGCACTGCCACCGGGGGAGCGCGCCAAGATCTCCGGCATCAAGCCCGCGCGCGCCGACCTGATCCTCGCGGGCGCGGTCGTCATCCGGGCCACGATGCAGGCCGGGGGGTTCGAGAAGCTGGAGGCGACCGAGGCCGGCCTGCGCGAGGGCGTCTTCTTCGCCCGCCACCTCGAGCGCTCGGGTGGGCTCTTCGACGACGTCCGCCGCCGGTCCGTGCTCACCCTGGCGGGCCAGTACTCCGTCGACGTCGCCCACACCGAGCACGTCGCGCGGCTGGCCCTCGGGCTCTTCGACGAGACGGCCGCCGCCGGGCTGCACGCGGGCGACGCGCGCGAGCGCGAGCTGCTGTGGGCGGCGAGCGTTCTGCACGACATCGGCATGAGCGTGGACTACGACGACCACCACAAGCACTCGCGCTACCTCATCCTCAGCGCGGGGCTGCCGGGCTTCACGCCCACCGAGGTCGCGCTCGTCGCCCAGGCCGCGCGGTACCACCGCAAGGGCATGCCCGACCCCGGCCCGCTCGCGGCGCTGCTGACCAAGAGCGACCTCGGCCGCCTGAACCGCATGGCGGTGTTGCTGCGCCTGGCCGAGGATCTGGAGCGCTCGCGCGACCAGTCCGTCCGCGAAGCGCACCTGCGCGTCAACGGGCAGTCCGCGACGCTCTCACTCGTCTCCGACGACGACACCGCTGTCCCCCGCTGGGCGGCGCGCCGGGAGGTCGAGCTCTTCCATCGCGCGTTCGGACGGACGCTGGAGGTCTGAGCGCCGCGGGCGTAGGCTACCCAGCGCGACGGCGCAGCCTGAGCCGGCACAGCGCGCCGCCCGCGGCGCGCCGCCGCTCCGGGGTACCCCCGGGGGAACGCCCAGGACCACCACAGTGCACCGCGTGCCCGACCCCGCAGCACGCGGCGGGACGGGGCACGCACGACGACAGAACCGTCGGGCTGCGTCGTCGCCGACCCCCATGAGCCCCGCCGCCATCACCCCCGCCGCCGCCTCGTCGGGCTGAGGCGTGTACCCCCCCGGGACCCGCATCACGATCGGCCGCGCCCTCGCCGGGGCGTTCCTCGCCGGCGGCTGGGACGAGGACGCGCTGACCCGGCGCGGAGCGGGCGTGTTCGCACCCCCGCCGCCGCCGTGGCTGCCCTCGGTCGTCCGCGCCGTCCTGCGCGTGCACCACCGCCCGCCGCTCGACGCGCCGCGCGAGCTCGCCGAGCTCATCGCCGGCACGCTCGAGCAACTGCGGCCCGTGTCCGCTCCGGTGCCACGCGTCGTCCGGCAGCGCGTGTTCACGCCGGCGATGGGACGCCGGCGCTTCGGGGTGCCCGAGCTGGCGAGTCCGGCGGACCTCGCGGCCCTGCTCGGTGTCTCGAGCGGAACGCTCGCGTGGCTGGCCGACGTGCGCTCGCTGGAGCGGCGCGCCGGCGACGAGCGGCTGCGCAACTACCGCTACACCTGGATCACGCGGACGAGCGCGGCGCCGGCCGCAGGGCGGACACCGTCGCGCGTGCGCGTGATCGAGCGGCCGAAGGCGCGGCTCAAGGCGGCGCAGCGCTGCCTCCTCCGCGAGGTGCTCATGGGCATCCCGGCGCATCCCGCGGCGCACGGCTTCGTCCCGGGCCGGTCGGCCACGACCCACGCCGCGCTGCACGCGGGGCGTCGCATCGTGCTGCGCTTCGACGTCGAGGACTTCTTCGCGGCGGTCACCGCGGGCCGCGTGTGGGCGGTCTTCCGCGCCGTGGGCTACCCCGAGGCCGTCGCCCACGCGCTGACGGGCCTGTGCACCAACGTCGTACCCGGGCACGAGTGGGCCGCCGTCCCCCGCGTGTCCGTCGACGGACCACCCGCTCTCCCCGGCGCTCGGCAGGAACCCTCCGGGACGGACGGGCGGTCCCCGGCCCGCGCGGCCACGCTCGCGGCGATCAACGCGCACCATCGTCTCGGCCGGCGGCTGGCCACGCCGCATCTGCCCCAGGGCGCGCCGACCTCCCCGGCCCTCGCCAACCTCGTCGCCCACCGGCTGGACCGGCGCCTGGCGGGCCTCGCGCGGAGCATCGGCGCAACGTACTCGCGCTACGCCGACGACCTCGTGCTCTCGGGTGACCGCGAACTCCAACGGCGCGTGGCCGCCACCCGCGCGGCAGTCGCGACGATCGTCACCGACGAAGGCTTCGTCCTGCACCCGGACAAGTCACAGCTCATGCACCGCGCGGGCCGCCAGCGCGTCTGCGGCATGGTCGTCAACGTGTCGCCCAACCTCGCCCGGGACGAGTTCGACCGCCTCCGCGCCGTACTCCACGACGCCGCGATCCACAGCCCCGAGCACGCCAACCGCGCGGGGCTGCCGAACTTCCGCGCGCACCTCACGGGCCGCGTCGCCTGGGCGGCATCGCTCAACCCGGCGCGCGGTGCGCGGCTGCGGGCGCAGCTCGCGGCGATCGACTGGGACCTTGCGGGCTGACGCCTCGATCCGCGGATTAGCCCGGCGTATCCGCGCTGATCGGTAGACCGGGCCGGTGCGGCGCTCAGCCCGTCATTGGTTCCACTTGTCCGCGGTCTTCTTGCCGTGGCCGGAGTTCTTGTCGCGCACGGAGAACGTGTCCTGTGACGACCGGTCGTTCGTCTGGAGGCCGGGCTGCGCCGCGCCGGTCGCGTCGAGCGTGACCTTGCCGGCGGCGTCGGGAGCACCCGGGTCCGGGGCCTCCGACGCGTCCTGGGCGGCCGCCTTCTTGCGCTCGACGGCCTCGGCGAAGCGCTCCTGCTGTTGCTTGTCCATGGTCTCCTGGTTCCCGGGGCGGCGACGTCAGTACCGCGGCCCCGCCGGCGGCTGGTCGTCCTCGCGCGGTCCGCCGGGGCCTACGGGGACGACGAGCGGCTCAGCCGGGCCCGAGATGGCCTCGCTCTCCTCGATGTCGAGCTCGGGCGGCTCCATGCCGTCGCAGATCAGGCGGAAGGACCCGGTGCCCACGCGGCCGTCGCCCTCGAGCACGAGGCCGGCGATCGTGTCGCCCTCCTCCCACTGCATCCGCTCGAGCTCGAACGGGTTCATCCGCACCGTGTGGGGCGGGAACGGGCAGTTCTTGTTGTGCTGCTCCTTGGCCTTGACGATGGCCCCGAAGTTCTTGCCCTCTGCACTCGCCATGGCCGAAGCCTAAACCCACAAGGACCCGGCACCAAGGCACGACGGCCACTCGTAGCATGAGAGGCGATGACCGCCCCTCCCGGCATCCTCGCGCGCGGCCCCTGGCCGCTGGAGGCCGTGGAGGCCCGCTGGTCGGAGGCCCACTACGAACCGCCGGCCGAGCGGGCCGCGGCGGCCGACGCCGCGATCACGGCGCTCAAGGCGCGCGACTCACCCTCCCACGACGGCCTGAGCGCGCGCTTGATCGGCTTCGAGCAGACCGCCACGGGCCTGGTCATGGAGTTGCAGCCGGTTCGCTGGGCGCTGCGCCTGGTCGAGGGCGACGCCTCGGGCTCGATGGCCTCGCTCCTGGTCACCCGCGACGCGCAGGGCCGCTGGCTCGCCGGGCGCCGCGCGCGCTGGCTGAGCTCGTGGCCCGGACGCTGGGCGCTCGGCGCGGGCGGCGCCGTGGACGTCGGCGAGACGCCGGCCGACACGCTCACGCGCGAGCTCTGGGAGGAGTGGCAGGTCTCGGCCGAGCGTGCGCGCGGCGAGGCGCTCGTGCGCCTCCCGCACCAGATGGTGATGTTCGTCGGCCAGGCGTGGCTGCCGGACGGCGCGGAAGTCACACCGGACCACGAGCACGACGCCCACGCCTGGTGGCCGGCCGATCCCGCGGACTGGCCCGCCGAGGCCGACGAGCCACTGCGGCGCATGGCCGCGCTGCTCACCACGGACCGCTGACGCTCCATGCGCCTCAGCCGCGGCTTCGTCAAGTACGCCTCCTTCACGCACTCGGCCGTCTACCTCGTCCTGCTCGTCGCCTGGCTGGTGCCCGGACTCGCGCCGGTCGAGGCGGTGTTCGGCCTCGCGCACGGGCTGGGCTGGTTTGCGATGTGCGCCCTGGTCATCGCCGCGCTGAAGCTGCGCCTGGTCGACATCCGCCTCGCCGTCGCGGTGGCGGTCCTCGGCGCGGTGGGCCCGTTCATCGGCAGCGCGGAGTTCGTCCGCCAGGACCGCGCGAAGGTTGGCGCGCGGCCGGTCGAGTGATCGCGGGAGGCGCGGCTACGATCTGACACCACGTCAGCACGGGCAGCCGCAGCGACAGGCACAGCCGTACCGACACGCACAAGCCCGAACAGCGACGAGTCAGGGGACCTTCATGAAGCACCTACGGGCCGACGCCCGCCGAGCCCGCGGCATGGCCGCAGCCGGCGCGGCAGCATTCATCTTCGCCTCACCGGCCGCCGCGCCGGCCGACACGGCGCCGCACTCCGGCCAGCCCAAGGCAGGCGAGGCGAACGTGCTCACCAAGCTGCTCGCGCCGCGGATCGCGCCCACCTCGGGCCGACCCGAGGACGACGGCGCCTTCGCGCCGCCGATGACCGAGCCGAACATCGGCGACCGGCAGACCGACGCGAAGTGCCTCGAGGCTGCCGATCCGAGCGGGCTCAAGCGCTGCAAGCCGGCCGCGGGCTCGAACGTGCTGCTGCCCAACGGCAAGCTTCTCTACTGGAACAACCTGGGCGGCACGGAGAACGTCAACTTCTCGATCGTCGGCGAGTACGGCACGGTCTCGACCAACGACGAGGCGCGTGTCCTCGACCTCGGCGCGGGCAACGCCAAGCCAGCCTGGGCGCTGCCCTCGCCCGTCGACGGCGGCGCCAACCCGAACGGCGAACGCGCGAGCGAGCCGCTGATCCCCGGTGGCGAGACGACCGAGACGTTCAACGACGGTGCGCTCTTCGGATCCCACCAGTCCTTCCTGCCCGACGGCAGGGTCCTCATCCAGGGCGGCACGGATTACTCGCTCGACCCCGGCGTCAACGGCCTGCCCCTCGGCGTCGTCGAGCTCTCGGGCCTGAGGGCGACGCGGATCTTCGACCCGAAGACGAACACCTTCACCCGGACGGGCGACACGAACAAGGGCCGCTGGTACCCCACTCAGGTGTCGCTCGGCAACGGCCAGACGCTCGTGTTCGGCGGCGTCGGCAAGCTGCTCAAACCGATCTACAAGGAGGACCTCACGCAGTCCGGGCAGAACGTGCTGACGACGGAGCGCTACGACCCGGCGACGGGCAAGTGGACCGACGAGGGCACCCGAGCCAAGCAGGATCTGCCGCTCTACCCGCGGATGCACCTGCTTCCCAACGGGAAGGTCTTCTTCAACGCGTCGGGCCAGTCGTTCAACCCGAACGGCCAGAGCCTCGGCCAGGCCGGCTGGATCAATCAGAAGATCTACGACCCGAGGGCGAGGAGCTGGCGGGACGTCGGCATCCCCGGCCTCACCGACGCGAAGGGCGCGCCGTCGTTGTTCCCGGGATTCCGCGGCTCGATGAGCTCGACGATGATGCCGCTCGAGCCGGACCAGGACGGCAACTACACCAAGGCGAGCTTCCTCACCGCGGGCGGCGTCCTCGCCCTGTCGCCGGGCTCCTACATCCCGGTCGCGGACTCCCGCATCACGACGGTCGACACGAGCCAGAAGCGGGAGCGGACCGAGACGCGCACCACGGGCCCGCTTGCCGGTACACGCTGGTTCGGCCAGCAGGTGTTGCTGCCCACGGGCGACGTGATGCAGTTCTCGGGTGGCGACAAGGACGAGGTCGTCGGGCCGGGCACCGAGTTCCCGCGCCAGCAGGCCGAGATCTTCGACCCCAAGACGGAGAAGTGGAGCCCGGCCGCCGTCGCCGCGCGGCCCCGCACGTACCACAACACGGGTGTGCTGCTGCCCTCCGGCGAGGTGCTCATCGGCGGCCACGCGACGATCTCGACGCTCTACCTGAACAACACGACGCTGCCGGGGGGCTTCGCGCCGCACGACGGCCGTGACCCGAGCTTCGAGGTCTACAAGCCGCCGTACCTGTTCCGCGGCAAGCGCCCCGTCATCCAGCAGGCCGGCGGCAGCATGGGCTACGGGGACACGTTCGACGTCAAGCTCGCTCCCGGCACCAGCGCCGAGGAGATCGACAGCGTGCGCCTCGTGCGCAACACGGCGATCACCCACGTCATCGACGCCGACCAGCGCCAGGTGGTGCTCCCCGTGGTCAAGCGTGCGGGCCAGACGCTCACGGTGAAGTCCCCGCCCACCGGCGACGTGGCCCCGGCCGGCCCGTACATGCTGTTCGTCAACGGCAAGAGCGACAAGGGTGCGGTGCCCTCCGAGGCCAAGCTGCTGATGGTCGGCGGCTCGTCGGCGGCGATCGCCAAGCAGTGCGTGAGCCGCCGCGCCTTCACGGTACACGTCAAGCGCCGCTTCAGGAACAAGCTGCGCTCGGCGGTTGTAACCCTCAACGGCAAGCGCGTCCACTCGCTGAAGGGCCGCCGCTCGAGCGCCCCGATCACGCTCAAGGGGCTGCCCAAGGGCGTCGTCACCGTGCGCATCACGATGCGCACGAAGAGCGGCAAGAAGGTCGTCGACGAGCGTCGTTACCGCACCTGCGCGCCCAAGCGCAAGCGCCGTTAGGGGAGCACGACCGGGCGCGGCTCCGGGCTCCGGAGCCGCGCTACAGTCGATCGATGGCGGTTGACACGATGGTCCAGGTGATCGCCCCCGGAGCCGGGGAGTCGGTCACCGAAGGCTCGATCCTCGAGTGGAGCGTCGAGGAGGGCGAGACGATCGAGGTCGACGAGACGCTCGTGGAGATCTCCACGGACAAGGTCGACGTCGAGGTCCCCTCGCCCGTCGCGGGCACCGTGGTCAAGCGGTACTTCGAGGAGGGCGACATCGTGATGGTCGGCGCCGTCCTGGCCGACGTGCAGCCCCTCGGCGTCGAGAACCCGAACGCCGTGGCTGCGTCTGCGCCCGACGCGCCCGCGCCCGCAGACGGGGCCGGGCCCGCCGCTTCCGGTGCGACGATCGACATCGTGACGCCCGGCGCCGGCGAGTCCGTCACCGAGGGGACGCTGCTCGAGTGGCACGTCGAGGTCGGCGCCGCGGTCGAGGCCGACGACACCATCGCCGAGATCTCCACGGACAAGGTCGACGTCGAGCTGCCCTCCCCCGCCAAGGGCACGATCACCGAGCTGCTCGCCGCCGCGGGCGACACGGTCACCGTCGGACAGGTCATCGCCCGCCTGACGACCTCCGCGGGGGCCGCGAACGGCAGCGACCCGGCCGGACCGGCGAGCGGGAGCCCCGACGGCGCGGCCGCCCCCGCCGCCGCAGCCCCCGGGGCCGAACGCCCCTCCGCCCCGGCCGCGCCGTCCGTGCCTCCCGAGGCCACGAAGGTCTCGCCAGTCGCCGCGCGCGCGGCGGCCCACGAGGGCGTCGACCTCGCGACGGTCACCGGGACGGGCCCGCGTGGCCGCATCACCAAGGACGACGTCCTCGGCCGCACGACGGGCGCGACCCCCGCCGGGCCCGCGAGCCCGAGCGCAGCGACAGCGTCGGACGCGTCGACGAACGGCGCGGCGGCCGCCGCCGCGAAGCCCGCCGGCGCCGAGCCCATCAAGGGATCGGCGGCGGCGCTCGCGCGCTACATGGAGGAGTCGCGCTCCATCCCGACCGCCACCTCCTTCCGCACCCTCACGGTCACGACGATGGACGCCCGCCGCAAGCAGCTCAAAACCGGGGGTCAGCAGGTCTCCTTCACCCACCTCATCGCCTACGCCATCGCCCTCGCCGTCCAACAGGACATGCCGGCCATGGCCCGGCACTTCCTCGACGTCGACGGCAAGGCGCACGTCGTCGACGACGCCGCGGTGCACCTCGGCATCGCCGTGGACGTGACGACGAAGAAGGGCCGCACGCTGATGGTGCCAGTCATCAAGGACGCCGGGCGCAAGTCGTTCGCCGACTTCAAGGGCGCCTTCGACGACCTCATCGCCAAGGCGCGGGAGAACAGGCTCACCGCCGACGACCTCCAGGGCGCGAACGTCTCGCTGACCAATCCCGGCGGCATCGGCACGATCGCCTCGGTTCCGCGCCTCATGAACGGCCAGGGCACCATCGTCGCCACGGGCTCGATCGCCTACCCCGTCGGCCTGGCGGCCATCGGCGACATGATCGGCGCCGAGAAGGTCATGACGATGACCTCCACCTACGACCACCGCATCATCCAGGGCGCGGAGTCCGGGCAGTTCCTCAAGGTCGTCGAGGACTACCTCCGCGGTGAGAACGGCTTCTACGACGGCGTCTTCGCGTCGCTCGGCGTCGCGATGGGCCCCTCCCCGCAGCTTCCGGCACCCGCTGCCGCGGCGGCGGCGCTACGCGACAGCCCGCCGGACCCGCTCGCCACCAAGACGGGCACCATGCCGAGCGAGGAGCTCCTCCAGGGTGTGCAGGCGGCCGTCTCGCTGCTCAAGGCGCACCGCACCCACGGCCACCTGGCCGCGCGGCTCGACCCGCTCGGCTCAGAGCCCGAGGGCGACCCCGCGCTGGACCCCGAGCCGCTGAGCCTCACCCCGGAGCTGATGGCGCAGATCCCGGCGAAGATCCTCCGGATGCACGTCCCGGGCGCGACGCTCGCCGACGCGCTGCCGCACCTCCGCGAGACCTACTGCGGCACGATCGCCTACGAGATCGAGCACATCTCCTCCCACCGCCAGCGCACCTGGCTGCGTGAGCGCATCGAATCGGGCGCGTTTCGCACGGGGCTCACCCACGACGAGCAGAAGGCGCTGCTCAAGCGCCTGGTCGAGGTCGACGCGTTCGAGCGCTTCATGCACAAGGCCTACCTCGGGCAGAAGCAGTTCTCGATCGAGGGCCTCGACATGACCGTTCCGATGCTCGACGAGATGATCCAGCTGTGCGCCGCGCACGGGGCCCGCGAGGTCGTGGTCGGGATGGCCCACCGCGGGCGCCTGAACGTGCTCGCGCACAACCTCGGTCGCCCCTACGAGACGATCTTCGCCGAGTTCGAGGGCGTCGCGACGCTCGAGGCGATCACGACGATCCCCCAGGGCGGCACGGGCGACGTGAAGTACCACCACGGCGCCCAGGGCTCCTACCAGCTGCCCAACGGCGAGGCGATCCTCGTCAACCTCGAGTCGAATCCGTCGCACCTCGAGTTCGTGCACCCCGTCGTGCTCGGCGCCGCGCGCGCCGCCCAGACGACCCGCCAGGGACCGCACGCCCACCGTGACCAGGCGGCGGCGGTGCCGATCGTGCTGCACGGCGACGCGGCCTTCCCGGGCCAGGGCGTGGTGGCCGAGTCGCTGAACCTCCAGGCGCTCGACGGCTACCAGGTCGGCGGCACCATGCACCTCATCACGAACAACCAGGTCGGCTTCACCACCGACTCGGAGGACTCGCGCTCCACCCGCTGGGCCTCGGACCTCGCCAAGGGCTACGACGTGCCGATCATCCACGTCAACGCCGACGACGTCGCCGCCTGCATCTCCGCGGTCCGTCTCGCGTTCGCCTACCGCCAGGAGTTCGGCCACGACGTGCTGATCGACGTGATCGGCTACCGCCGCTTCGGCCACAACGAGGCGGACGAGCCCGCCTACACCCAGCCCGAGATGTACGCGCGGATCAAGGCCAAGAAGCGCGTCACCGACATCTTCGCCGACAAGCTCGTCGAGACCGGGGTCATCAGCCAGCAGGAGGTCGAGCTCCAGCGCCAGGAGATCTGGGACGAGCTGACGCGCCTGCACGCCGAGCTCAAGACGCAGATCGACGAGGCGGCGCAGCACGGGCGTGACCACGCCTCGCAGCAGACGGGCGAGTACACGCTGGACCGCACCCCCTCGCCGGAAGTCCGGACCGCCGTCTCGCGCGAGCGCCTGCAGGTACTCAACGAGGAGTTGCTCCACACCCCCGAGGGCTTCTCGGTCCATCCCAAGCTCGCCAAGCAGCTCGAGCGCCGCCGCGCGGCGGTCACCGACGCGGGCGGCATCGACTGGGCGCACGCCGAGTCGCTCGCCCTGGCCTCGCTGCTCACGGAGGGGATCCCGATCCGCCTGACCGGCCAGGACACCGAGCGCGGCACCTTCTCCCAGCGCCACCTCGTCTTCCACGACGCCAAGACCGGCCAGACCGTCTCCCCCGTCCAGAACCTCCCGGGGTCGCTGGCGCCGATCGAGCTGCACAACTCGCCCCTGAGCGAGATCGCCTGCCTCGGATTCGAGTACGGCTACTCGCAGGAGGCGCCGGAGACCCTCGTGCTGTGGGAGGCGCAGTTCGGTGACTTCGCCAACGGCGCGCAGGTCATCATCGACCAGTTCATCGTCAGCGGCCTGGCGAAGTGGGGCGCGTCCTCACGGCTGACGCTGCTGCTGCCGCACGGCTACGAGGGCTCCGGCCCGGAGCACTCCTCCGCCCGGTTGGAGCGCTTCTTGACGCTCGCCGCCGAGGGCAACATCCGCGTGGCGAACCTGACGACGCCGGCGCAGTACTTCCACCTCCTGCGCCGTCAGGCGCGGGTGGCCAAGCAGCGGCCGCTGGTGATCATGACCCCGAAGTCGCTGCTGCGCCTGCCGCAGGCGACCAACCGCATCGAGCACCTCTCCGAGACGCAGTTCTTCCCCGTGCTCGGCGAGCCCCGCGTGCCCGTCGAGCAGGTCGAGCGGCTCGTGCTGTGCACGGGCAAGATCTACTACGACCTGATCGGCCACCCCGCCCGCCAGGACAACCCTGGTGTCGCGATCGGGCGCGTCGAGCTGCTCTACCCCTTCCCGCAGGGGCAGATCTCCCAGCTCCTCGCGACCTACCCGAACCTCAAGCAGGTCGTCTGGGCCCAGGAGGAGCCGCGCAACATGGGCGCCCGCGCGCACATGTTCCCCCGCCTCATGCAGATCCTCCCCGAGCACCTGGCCTTCGGGTACGTGGGCCGCCCCGAGCGCGCGAGCCCGGGCGAGGGCTATCCCGCCGCGCACAACGTCGAGCAGAACCGCATCATCCGGACGGCGCTCGACTTGTCGGTGGCCCTGTCGCTGTACCCCGCCAAGACGCCCGGCGAGCGCTGACACCCGGGCCTGGAGCCCGTGCGAGGCGCATGGGCGCCAGCGGGCTCAGCGAGCGTGGAGGCGGTGGACCAGGATGCGGGCGTCCCGCCGCGTGGTGACCTGCCAGTGCTCCGCCGCGGCGGCGAGGAACGGCGCCGCGGTCGCGCGGTCGGGGTCGGCGAGGAGCACCTCGCGGCCCAGCCGAGGGAGGAGCGCGAGCAGCGGCGCGACGTTGCGCGCCTCGTAGAGCACGTCGGCCAGCAGGACGAGATCCCAGCGCGCGCGGGCCACGAGGGCCTCGGCCGCGCGCCAGTCGCAGACGAACGCCTCGACTTCCACGCCGTTGCGCTCGGCGTTGTCGCGCGCGGCCGCCACCGCCTCGGGCGCCCAGTCGGTGAGGGTCACCCGCGCGCCGCCGGTCGCCGCGGCCAGGCCGGGAAGGCCGAGCCCGCAGCCCAGCTCGAGCACGCGCCGGCCGCCGAGCGCGCGCCGGGCGACCGCGCGGCCGAGCGCGATCGCGCTCGGCCACAACTCCGCCCAGTAGGGCAGGTACTCGTCGCGGGAGTCGAAGGCCCCCTGATCGAGCAGCGCCTCCGAGTCGCGCGGGCGCGCGACGAGCACCTCGCGCCCGTCGCCGAGCCCCACCATCTCGACGATCGGGTCGGCACCCCGGCCCGTGCCGGCCAGTGCGTCAGCTCCCGTCGGCGCCGAGCGCGTCGCGAATGACGGCGGCGCCCGGGGCGATGTCGGGCTCGAGACGGCCCAGCAGCTCCCTCCAGCCCGGCTGCAGCTCGATCGCCCGGCGCACCCGCGTGAGCGCGGTGGGCAGGTCGCCGGCCTGCCCGGCGGCCAGCCCCGCCCAGAAGAGCAGCTCGTGGTTGTCGGGTGCCAGGAGGCTGGCGCGCTCGTAGCGGTCGCCGGCTTCCGCATGGCGGCCCTCCCCGGCGAGATCGTCTCCCTCCGAGGCCAGCTCGTAGGCGTCGTGCAGGTCGAGCAGGCGATCGAGCTCGGTCAGCGGCTCGGGGTGGTCGTCGACGCGCAGGTCGACCGCCGTGCGCCACGGCTCCCCCTCGGCGGGAGTGACGAGGATCGCGCACGACTGCTTGCCGCGCGCGTCGCCACCCTGCCCCTCGGCGGCGTGCATCGCCGCCGTCAGCCGGCGGGCGAGCGGGCCCGGTGCGCGCTCGTAGGCCTGAGCCATGGCGCCCCACACGCTCGGCGCGGCCATCATGTTCGCCTGGGCAGCGTAGTCGGGGCCCTGCTCGTGCCCGGCGAACGCGACGCAACGCTCGCCGGTGTGGACGGCGACGCCGCCCGTGACGCTGACGGCGGCGACCTGACGGAAGCGCGCCTGGGGGTCGACGGCCACGAGCTCGGGAAGCGCCTCCTGGGGCGTCCGCCCGGCCTCCAGCAGGTCGAGCAGCCGCGGTCCGTAGGCCGGCTCGACGATCGACTGGGTCGCGACCGCGCCGACCCCTGGGCGCACCCAAGGGACGAGCGGCCCGACGGCGAACCAGTGCGACTGCACCGCCACGCCGACCGCGCCCGTGTCGGGATCGCAGGCCACGATGGAGTAGGTGCCGCGACGGATCATCCGGACCCGGAGGCTACCCGGGACCCGGCCGCCCGCTCCGGCCAGACGCGCCGGATCGCGGGCGACGGCGCCGACGGCCGACCGCGGCGGCGCGCGGCGGGTGCAGGCCGCGCGACGTCCGGCGACCCTGGTCAACCTCCTGGCGACGTCCGCGGCGATGGATACGTTCAACCCGGTGGTTGAAGATCCTGTGCGGATGACGCGGTGTTCCGTGCGCCGGCGCACGGGGCGCGCCGCGACAAGCCCGGGCGTTCCGCGGCAGGTGATCTGACCGTGGGGGAGCTGGCCGAGCCGGGCTCGTGCAGCGAACCGTCCCGGACGCCGGAGCGCCTTCGGCGACAGCCGCTCAGCCCCTGCCCCGTCGATCGCCGCCGGGCGTGAGCGCCCGCCACGCCGGGATCCTTGCGCGGGTCCGGGCGATCCCCGAGGGCTGGGTGCGAACCTACGGCGACCTCTCACCTGGGGCCCCGCGGCTCGCGGGCGCGGTGCTGCGCAGCGCCGCCGACCCCACGGTGCCCTGGCATCGCGTCGTGCGGGCGGACGGCTCGCTGGCCAAGGGGGAGACCCAGCGCGCACTGCTCGAAGCCGAGGGGGTGCCCTTCGACGCGTACGGCCGCGTCGAGCTCCATGTGGCACGCTTGCCGACCGAACATGTGGATCCAACGTGACCTCACCCTGCAGCCGCGCCCCCGCGGCATCCACCTCGTGACGGGCGAGGTGCTCGACGCGCTGCCCGAGCTCCGCGACGTCCACGCCGGCCTGCTGCACGTCTTCCTCGCGCACACCTCGGCCTCGCTGACGCTCACGGAGAACGCGTCGCCGGCGGTGCGCCGCGACCTCGAAGGCTGGCTCGACGAGGCCGCGCCCGAGGATCGGCGCTGGGAGCACGACTCCGAGGGGCCCGACGACATGCCCGCGCACGTCAAGGCGTCGCTCATGGGCGCCTCCCTGACCCTCGCGGTCCGCGAGGGCGCCCTTGCGCTCGGCACCTGGCAGGGCATCTGCCTCTGCGAGCACCGCGATCGCGGTGGCCCGCGGCGGCTGACGCTGACGCTGCACGGCGCGGAGTAGTTTCGGCAGAGCCGCGGCGGCGTGAGCTGCAATCCACCCATGACGTGGAGCGGGGCACACACGGCCCCGCACGGCGGGCCAAGTGCTCCGGACGGGGTCGCCGCGCGCCGACGACCGACGCAGGGCTTGGAGCCGCCCGCGCCACGGTGAGTAGGGTCGGCGATCGTGCACGAGATCGCCCCGGACGTCTTCCACCTGCCGCTCGTGCCCCGGGACGGCATCAACGCCTACCTCGTCGGCGACGTGATCGTCGACGCGGGCCTGGCCGGTTCGGCCAAGAAGATCGTCAAGGCGGTGGCGGGGCGACCACTCCGCGCCCATGCGCTCACCCACGCCCACGTCGACCACGCGGGCGGATCGCGCCGTCTGGTCGACACGCTCGAGCTGCCGCTGTGGGCCTCCGCGGGCGACGCGGGCGACGTCACCACGGGGGAACCCGCCCTCGCCACGAGCCGCCTGCGGCCCCTGCTGGCGTTCGCCTCCGGCTTCGACGGCGTCGACGTCGCGCGCGAACTGCGCGAGGGTGACGAGGTCGCGGCAGGCTTCGTCGTCGTCGAGTTGCCCGGCCACTCCCCCGGACACGTCGGGTACTGGCGGGAATCCGACCGCGTCCTGCTGACCGGCGACGTCCTCACGAACATGAGCCTGGTCTCCACGGCGGTGGGGTTGCGCCTGCCTCCCGACATCCTGACGATCGACTCCGGGCGCAACCGGGCGTCGGCGCGGCGGGTCGCGGCCCTCGAACCCAGCGTCGTGGGTTTCGGCCACGGCCCGGTGCTGCGTGACGCGGCGCCGGCGCTCGCGGCGTTCGTGGCCCGGATGCGTTAGCGCGAAGCACTCAGGCGCCTCATCCTTTACTTAAGTATCTACTTGTGCTGTACTTCGCAAGAAGACACACCAGCCAAGGAGAACGCATGGACACCCATGACACCCCCACGGGGGAGAAGCAGATCACCATCGCGGTGCCCGAGGACCGGGTACCGGAGTTCTACGCCTTCTACGGGCGCTTCCTCGCTGCCGGCCGGCCCGGCGGTCGCGGGCGCCGCGGACACCGGGGCCACGGCCGCTGCGGCCACGGCCGCGAGGAGCGCTCCGCCGAGGCACCGCCCTCCACCGGGGACCAGGAGGGCTAGTGGCCGACAAGCCGGTCACCGTCGCGGTGCCGGAGGAGCGCGTGCCGGAGTTCTACGTCTGGTTCGCGCACTTCTTGAGCGCGGCGCCCGGCGCCGAGCCGTCGATGCCCGGGCCGGGGCCGTGGCGTGGCGGCGGGCGCGGGCGCGGCGGCCCGGGTCGCTGGGCCCACGTCGAGGTGGAACCCTGGACTTCCGACGACGCGGACACCGCTCGCTGGCTGTACGCAAAGCTCGCGGACCCCGCCCGGGAGCTCCTCGACCTCCTGCTCGACGAGCCGGCGAAGCGGTGGTCGGGCAACGCGCTGGCCGAGCGACTGGGCCTGGAGAAGGGCGCCCACGGCGTCGCAGGCATCCTGGCCTGGCCCGGGCGCTACTGCCGCAAGCTCGGTCGGCCGCTGCCCATCGCGACCGCCAAGCGTGACGACGGCGGCACGGACTACTGGGTCGAGGCCGCCCCGGCCGCGCTCTTCGCCGCCGCCCGCGCCACCTCCGCCTAGGCGAAGAGGGTCAGCTCGGGTTCGCGGTCCCCGCGCACGACGTCGAGGTCGACTTCGACGCAGGCGATTCCGCGCGCCTCGGCGAGCACCCGCGCCTGCGGCTTGATCACCTGCGCGGCGAGCACGCCGGCGCAGAACTCCATCGCCGGATCTCGGCGAATGCGCTCGAGATAGCGGGTGAGCTGCTCGACGGCGTCGATCGTCGCCACGCGCTTGATCTCGACCGCGGTCCAGCCGTCCTGGTGGTCGCGGCACATCAGGTCGACCGGCCCGATGTCCGTCGGCCATTCGCGGCGCACGAGGCGAAAGCCCTCGCCGCACCACGCCGGCGCGGCGGCCAGCGCCTCCTGGAGGTCGCGTTCGACGCCGTCCTTCTCGAGCGCCGCGGCCTCGCCCATGTCGTGGGTGACGTCGGAGAGCACCTCCACGATGCCGATCTCGAGGCGGTCCTCAGTGACCCCGGCGAGCTTGCGCACGACGATCTGGCCGTCGCCCTCCTCGATCACCGTCGGCGGGGTCATCCAGTTCTGCGGCTTGACCGACGAGCCGCCGTCGTGCCAGACCGCAACGCCGCCATCCGCCTTGATCATCAGCAGCCTCACCGCCTCGGGAAGGTGGGTGGTCAGGCGGCCGGTGTAGTCGATGGAGCAGCGGGCCACGATCAAGCGCATAGCACCGGCCAATCTAGAAGCCGGGCCGGACGTCCTGCTGCGCTTCGAGCACGACCCCGTTCCCCGGCGTTCGGCTCCGACGAACTCGCTACCTGACCTTGAAGCTCACGTACTTGGAGGTGACGCTCTTGTAGGGCGCGACGCCCTTGTAGACGACCCGCACGCGCCAGCTGCCCTTCTTCTTCAGCTTGGCCTTGAACGTGAAGAGCTTGGACGCGGGCTTCAGGCCGCCGACGAGCTTGCGGAACCGGCGCTGCTTGTTCTTCCACTGCCACTCGACGGCGACCTTGCCGCCGATCGAGGGTCGTCCGGCCGCGCCGCGCGAGAGCAACCCACTGAGACTGCACGTGGTCAGCCCGCTGCGCTTGCTGCACTTCCGCTTGCGGAGCTTGAAACCCGGGGTGAGAGAGGCCCGGAGCGACCCGGGAGCGACCTTGATGACCTTCACGACCCGCCGGGCCATGTTGCCGTTGTTGTCCAGTGCGCTGACCTCGATGGTGTGCGGCCCGAGCCCGAGCGCACCCGAGCCCTGCCACGGGGCGAGGCCGACACCGGCACCGTCGGTCAGCGCGTCGGTGAAGTTGCGGATCTCCTTGCCGCCGTCGTAGGCGTAGGAGACGCGCGCCACGCCGACGCCGCCGTCGCTCGCCGAGGCGTTCAGGTCGAGCTTGTCGACGAACTGCTGACCTTCCGTCGGGGCGAGCACGTTCAGCGACGGCGGGGCGAAGTCCCCGCAGGCGCCCGCGCCCTGTGCGGCGGCACCGCCGAAGGCGCCGAGGGCCGGCTTGGCGCTGCCGTCACGGCGCAGGAGGCCGTAGTTGCCCACCTCGCTGGAGAGCGGCAGGCCCTCGATGTCGCGGAGGGTGAACCACGTCGCGGCCACGACGTACGGGTCGTGGGCCATGCACCGGAACGCCTGGGTCAAGAACGCCGCCTGGGTGGCCTCGTCGACCCCGGACGGCTTCTTGCCGGCCGACGCGCCGCGGGTACAGGACGTGGGACCGCCGTTCGTCGTCGACCAGCCGAGTTCGGTCATCCAGATCGGCTTGTCGTCGCCGTTGGCCAGCATGGTCGCGCGGACCTCGCGATACCCCAGGAACGTGTACTGCCCGAGCCGGCCGTTCGGATCGCGGTAGAACTTGTCGGGCCCGACGACCGAACAGGCGGTGTCCGTGTGGACCCCGACGCCGTCGAAGGAGCCCTTCGCGCCGCGGGCGTAGAGCGCCTCGATCCACCCGTAGTTGTTGCCCGTGGTGGCTCCGACGAGCACGGTCGCGCCGGGGTCGCCCGCCTTGACCCTCGCAAACGACGCCTTGAGCATCGCGGTGTAGAAGTCCGGGTTGGGCGCCTCACCCCAGAACTCGGGGGCGTCGGGCTCGTTCCAGACCTCATAGACCGAGCTCGGATCGCCGGCCTTGCGCTTGAGGGCGAGCCACCCGGCCAGCTCGCCGATGAAGGCGGCGTACTCTCCCGGGCTGCGCGGGCGCTGGCCGCTGGCGGCCCAGGCCGGGGCGTCGAGGACGACCATGATCGGGGTGGCGCCCGCGGCGAGCACGCGGCCGACGTTGCGCTCGAGGCCGGTGGTGAAGACGTTGGGGTTCGACGGGCCGGCGAGTCCGGTGAAGTCTGCGGGGCCACCGGGCTCGAAGTCGCTCCAGCGGACGAAGAAGCGGACCTGCTTGGCGCCTTGGCCGAGCGCCGCCGGGGCGTCGTCGTAGGAGCTGACGTTCAGGCCTGGGGCGGCGGCCTGAGCGGAGCCGGCGGCGAGGACGCTGACCAGCGTGGTGGCGGCAAAGACGGCCAGGCGGCGAAGCGAGAACACGAGGATGAATCTCCGAGGTGGATGTGCAGGCGGACTACGCCGGGGGGCAATGATGTTCTCGGCAGTGCCGCCAGGATCCTCAAGGGGGAAGGGTGAGAACTGGCCGATACGCGCTCAGGCCGCCGGCAGCACGCGAGGCGCAGCCTCGCGCAGGCGCTCGAGCAGCGCGCGCACCTCCAGGTCGCCGGGTGCGAGCTCCTGCGCGCGCTCGGACGCGGCGATCGCGTCGGAGATGCGGTCGGTGCGGGCCAACGCGTGGGCGTGACGCGACCAGGCCGGCGCGGACTCCGGGCTCAAGACGGTCGCCTGCTCGGTCGCGGTCACCTCGCCGCCGAGATCGCCCGCCAGGTGATAGGCCAGCGCCAAGTCCAGCAGCCCGGGGACCGACGGGCTCAGCCTGCGTGCGCGCTCCAGCGCCTCGATGGCCCGCTCGCGGTCCATGAGCCGCAGCCGCAGCCGGCCGACGCGCTCCCACTCGCCCGCGTCGGTCGGAGCACGCTGCGCGGAGCGGTCGGCCGCTTCCGCGGCCAGGTCGTAGGCGCGCATGTCCTCGTAGATGCGCGCGGCGTAGCGATGCGGGGCGGGGCGGTCGCACTCGTGGCGGGCCCAGTCGCGGACGGCACGGCCCGCGGCGGGGAGGTTGCCGCCCTGCCAGAAGGCGAGCGTCATGAGCCGCAGCACCGCGGTGTTGCCCGGCTCGGCGTCACGCGCGTAGATGAGCCGCTGAGCGGCCAGGGCGTAGCTGCCCTCCGCCATCGCGTGCTGCGCGGCGGTCACGAAGCGCTGCACGCGATCGGCGCCCGCGTCGGGGCGGGAGAAGTCCACGAACTGCAGTGAGCCGGCCGGCACCGTGCGCACACCGATATGGAACTTGATGCGCGCCCACTGCTGGACGTCGTCGCCGCCGGTGCCGTTCGACGAAGTCGATTGGGTATCGCCGGTGAAGTAGATGCCCGTGACCGAGCCGACGCCCCACTCGGGGTAGGAGAGGCAGCGGGCGTAGCGGTGCACGACGGAGTGGTCGGGCATCCGCGTGCCGAACGGGTCGTGCTCCGAGCGGTCCTCCGCGGCGGCGCGCGCGGCTTCCTGGGCCTCGTAGTTGCGCCGGCCCGCCTCCTCGCGCGCACGCCGTGCGGCGGCCGCCGAGACCTTCACCGCGTTGCGCGAGACGCGTCCGCCGCGCGAGTCCTCCGCGAGGCGCTCGAGCGTGTCGGCGGCCTCGTTGATCGCCTGGAGGTGACGCTCGTGCTCGAACTGCCTGCCGGGGGGCGCGAGATCGGGGTGCCAGAGCTTGGCCAGGCGCCGGCGGGCGAGCTGCACCCCACGCTTGTCGAACGGCGGTTCGAGCTCCAGGAGGAGAACGGACTGCTCGATGTCGAGGATCTGCGCCACAACCTCCAACGGTATCGCCGCCCCCCGCCGAGCGCCTCTATCCTGCGTCCGGATGAGTTCCTCGTACGTCTACACGATGCACAAGCTGACCAAGCGCTACCCGCCGGACAAGACGGTGCTCGACGAGGTCACCCTCTCCTTCTACCTCGGCGCGAAGATCGGCGTCCTCGGCTACAACGGCGCGGGCAAGTCGTCGCTGCTGAAGATCATGGCCGGCCTCGACGAGGACTACCGCGGCGAGGCCCAGCTCGGCCCGAACGCGACGGTCGGCATGCTCCAGCAGGAGCCGGGCCTCGACGAGTCCAAGGACGTCCTGGGCAACGTCGAGGACGGCGTGCGCGAGACGAAGAACCTCCTGGAGCGCTTCAACGAGCTCGCCATGAACTACTCCGACGAGACCGCCGACGAGTTCGCCAAGCTCCAGGCCAAGATCGACGCCGCCGACGCGTGGAACCTCGACACGCAGCTCGAGTACGCGATGGATGCGCTGCGGCTGCCGCCCGCCGACGCGGAGGTGGCGAACCTCTCCGGCGGTGAGAAGCGCCGGGTCGCCCTCTGCCGCCTCCTGCTGCGCGCCCCCGACCTGCTCCTCCTCGACGAGCCGACCAACCACCTCGACGCGGACTCCGTCGCCTGGCTGGAGCGCTACCTCGCCGAGTACAAGGGCGCGGTGGTCGCGGTGACCCACGACCGCTACTTCCTGGACAACGTCGCGGGCTGGATCCTCGAACTCGACCGCGGCAAGGGCATCCCCTACGAGGGCAACTACTCCAACTGGCTCGAGGCCAAGGAGAAGCGGCTGCTGCAGGAGGATCGCCAGGACAAGTCGCGCCAACGTCAGATCTCGGCCGAGCTCGAATGGGTGCGCACGAACCCGAAGGGCCGACGGACGAAGTCCAAGGCGCGCCTGGCCCGCTACGACGAGCTGGTCAGCGAGGCCGACAACGTCCGCCTCGACGAGGTGACGATCCAGATCCCTCCCGGGCCGCGGCTCGGCGACACCGTCATCGAGGCCAAGGGGCTGAGCAAGGCCTTCGGCGACAAGCTGCTCTTCGAGAACCTGTCGTTCAACCTGCCGCCCGCGGGCATCGTCGGGATCGTCGGGCCCAACGGTGCGGGCAAGACGACCCTGTTCAAGATGATCGCCGGGCAGGAGACGCCCGACGGGGGCGCGCTGACGCTCGGCGACACGGTCAAGCTCGCCTACGTCGACCAGTCGCGCGACGCGCTCGCGCCCGAGAAGACCGTCTGGGAGGAGATCTCCGACGGTCTGGACCTCATCAAGGTGGGCAAACGGGAGATCAACTCGCGCCAGTACGTCTCGGGCTTCAACTTCAAGAAGACCGATCAGCAGAAGAAGGTCGGCAAGCTCTCGGGGGGCGAGCGCAACCGCGTGCACCTCGCGAAGCTCCTGCGCACGGGGGGCAACGTCCTGCTCCTCGACGAGCCGACGAACGACCTCGACGTCGAGACGCTGCGGGCGCTGGAGAACGCACTGCTCGAGTTTCCGGGCTGCGCGGTGATCATCTCGCACGATCGTTGGTTCCTCGACCGCATCGCGACGCACGTCCTGGCCTTCGAGGGCGATTCGCAGGTCACGTGGTTCGAGGGGAACTTCGAGGCCTACGAGGAGTACCGCCGGACCCAGCTCGGCGTCGACATCGACCGTCCGCACCGCATCACCTACAAGAAGCTCACGCGCAGCTGAGGCGGCGGAGCGGCGATGGAGATCTCCTTCGCCACCACGCGACCCTGCCCGGGCCTCGCCGCCCACGTCCGCGCGCTCCACGGGGCGCGCGTCGTCGGCGGGCTGCCGGAGCGTCACCTGGAGCTGCCGGTGGCCGGAACCGCGGTCGTCCTCGCGCTGGAGCACCGGTGGCGTATCGCCGTCGACGAGTCGTCCCCGCTCGAGCGACACCACTCGTTCGCGGGCGGCCTCACGCTCGGACCTGCGGTGTCCGAGCACGCCGGGGCCTTCGAGGTCGTCGAGATGGTGCTCACCCCGGTCGGGACCGCCGCGGTCCTGGGGGTCCCCGCCGCCACGCTGGCCGGAGCAGTGGTCGCGCTCGACGACGTCATCGGGGCCGACGCCGCCCGGCTGACCCAGCGGCTGGCGGCCTTGGCGAGCTGGTCGGCGCGCTTCGCGGCGCTCGAGCGGTGGCTGCTCGCCCGTGTCTGGCGTCGGCCTGTCTGAAGCGCCTGGGCACTTCGGCGGGTGGTTCGTGCGTGCGAGCATCCGACCATGCCGACCGTCGCCATCACCGAGTTCACCGACCCCGGATGTCCCTTCGCGTTCTCCGCCGAGCCGCATCGCTGGCGCCTGCGCTGGCGCTTCGGCGAGCAGCTGCAGTGGCGCGTGCGGATGGTCGTCCTCGCCGAGCAGCGCGAGGACTACCTGGACAAGGGCTTCACCGCCGACCGGGTGGCGGGATCGACGGCCACACTCGCCGAGCGCTACGGGATGCCGATGACCGAGGAGGTCAAGCCTGCGGTCGCCGCGACGCTTCCCGCATGCCGGGCGGTCGTCGCCGCGCGGCTCCATGCGCCCGAGAAGGAGTGGCTGCTGCTGCGCGGCCTGCGCGTCCTGCATTTCTCGGGGCCGTTGCTCGACGACCCGGCGACCATCGCGCAGGCCGCCACGGACGCCGGGCTCGATCCCGACGAACTCGAGGGGTGGACGCGCGAGGAGGCGACGGAACGCGCACTGCGCGAGGACATGCTCTTGGCCCGTGATCCGACGCCCGCGGCGCGCGCGCTGGAGCACAAGCTCGCGCCCACGCCGGACGGCGGCTGGCGCTACACATGCCCGTCGCTCGAGCTGCGCACGGCGGCGGGCGCCGCGTTCTCCGCTCCCGGCTTCCAGTC
>CADCVR010000084.1:41137-50369 GCA_902806205.1 uncultured Solirubrobacteraceae bacterium
AGCAGCCACCGCTCGAGCGCCGCGAAGCGCGCCGACCAGCTCGCCAAGGCCGCCAGCCGCTGGGTCAGCCGGGCGGCGTCGGCCCCGATGACGTCGGCACGGCGGCGGGCGCCGCGTTCTCCGCTCCCGGCTTCCAGTCGAGCCTCGGCTACGAGACCGCGCTGGCCAACGTCGAGCCCGGCCTCGAGCGCCGCTCCGAGCCCGACGGCGTCGCCGAAGTGCTCGCCTGGGCCGGCGTTCGGCTGGCCACGCAGGAGGTCGCCGAGGTGTGCGGGATCGACCGCGAGGACGCCCGCGCGAAGCTCGAAGCCGCCGGCACCCGCAGGGAGCCCGTGGGCCGCGACGCGTTCTGGACGCTCGCCGCGTAGCGCTCAGGCGCCGCGCGGTCGGTCGAGTGCCGATGAGTGCCCAGGGCACTCGACGACCTGAGGGGCTGTGGTCTGGCGCCGTGCGGCCTCAGGCCGGCGCGGCCTCGGCCTCCGCCGCGAGCGCCGCGACCGCCGCCGCCAGCTCGCGCGGGGTGTCCACGACGGCGTCGGCGCCGATGAGCTCCTCGCGCTCGAACGGCCCCGTCGTGATCGCGATGCAGCGCGCGCCGTCGGCGTGGGCGCAGGCGATGTCCCGCGGCGTGTCGCCGATGACGATCGTCCCGGCGCGCGACCACGGCCCCCCGGGTGGCGTGCAGCGGCGGCCGGCCCGGCGCCGCGCGACGGCGGGCAGCGCCGCGCGGTCCTCGTGGTCGGAGCCGAAGCCCCCTTGGCCGGCGGCGAAGTGCTCCCCGATGCCGGCCCGGCGCAGCTTGAGCCGCGCGATCGCCTCGTAGTTGCCCGTGACGAGCGAGAGCACGTGGCCGGCGCCCGCGAGGTGACGGAGGATCTCGGGCATCCCGGGGCTGACCGTCGAAGACAGGTCGGCCGGGCAGTGCCGTGCGTAGGCCTCACAGCTTGCCGCACGGAGGTCCTCCATCCGGTCATCGACGCGCTTGGCGTCGACTCCTGCGAGGGTGAGGATCGAGCGGGCGATCGCGGGATCCGTCCGGCCGGCCGTCTCCAGCCGGCCCGCGGGGATGTCGATGCGGTGCACCGCGCAGATCGCGTCGTGCAGCGCCTCCTTGTGCTCCGTGGAGGCGTTCAGCAGCAGGGTGCCGTCGATGTCGAACAGGAGCAGCATCGGCCGATCATCGCCGACTCGCCCGCGCTCGTGGGAAAGCATCCCTCCGTGCCCGGCTAGCGCCCGAACGACGTGCCGGCCGTCAAGCGCTGTGCGAACGCGGCGATCAGCGCGGCGCAGTTGAGCACGTCCTCGACCTGCACCATCTCGACGGGCGAGTGCATGTAGCGCAGCGGGATGCCGATGACGGTCGTGGGGATGCCGCCGCGGGACAGGTGCACGACGTCGGCGTCGGTGCCCGTTCCCCGGCCGCTGGCCGCGACGGTGACGGGAATCGCCTCGGCTTCGGCGACCTCGTGGAGCAGCTCGTAGATCGCGGGATTGAGGATCGCGCCGCGCTCGATGACCGGGCCCGAACCGAGCTTGTGCTCCCCGAGCTCCTTGGCGTCCACGCCCGGGGCGTCGGTCGCGTGGGTGACGTCCACGACGATCGCCACGTCGGGCCGCAGGGAGAACGCCGCGGCGCGTGCGCCGTTCAAGCCGATCTCCTCCTGCACCGCCGCGACGCCGATGACGTCGCCGGGGGCGCCACCGGCCTCGGCCACCAGGCGTGCCGCCTCGTAGGCGACGAAGGCGCCGAGGCGGTTGTCCATGGCGCGCGAGACGGCACGGCCGTTGGGCAGCTCGACCGGCTCGGCCGCGATGACCGCGGCGTCTCCGATGCGCACCAGGCCGCGGGCCTCGTCGCCGTCGGCCGCGCCGATGTCGATGTGCAGCTCCTTGAGCTTCACGCCCTTCTCGCGCTCGTCTCCCTGCAAGAGGTGGATGGGCTTCTTGCCGACGACGCCGGGCAGCCGGCCGTCGCGGGTGGTGACCGTGACGCGCTGGCCCACGAGGATCTGGGGGTCCCAGCCGCCCACGGGTGCGAAGAACAGGAAGCCCGAATCGTCGATGTGCGTGACGATCAGGCCGATCTCGTCGACGTGGCCGACGATGCCCAGCGAGAGTCCGTCGCCCGTGCCCTCGACCGTCGCGTACGAGTTGCCCATGTCGTCGACACGGACGTCGGCAAAGGCGGCGGCCGCGTCGCGCCAGGCCGCGGCCGGAGCCGTCTCGTATCCCGACGTCCCGTGAGCGGAGAGCAGGGTGCGCAGGACGTCCGGGAGGGCCATCGGCCGATCCTACGGCCTCCGAGCACCTCGCCTCCCCCGGTCGGCCGCGCGGTGTCCGCACGGCCGACCCCGCGCCTAGCGTCCGTTGACGGAGTCCTTCAGCGCCTTGGCCGCGGTGAACTTCGGCGCCTTGGAGGCAGCGATCTGGATCTTCTCGCCGGTCGCCGGGTTGACGCCCTGACGGGCACCGCGCTCGACGACGGAGAACTTGCCCAAACCAGCGATGTTGACCTCTCCGCCGCGCGACAGGGTCTCGCTCAGGATGTCGGCGAGGCCATCGACGGCGCCCTTCGCCTGACCCGAGGCGAGGCCGGTCTTCTCGGCGAGGTGCTGGGCCAGTTCGGTCTTGTTCACGTTAAGTACTCCTCCTACGTTGGTGGAAGGCCGTCATCCTTGCACGTGTGCCCGGCGGAACGCCACGAAACGCTCAGAAACTTGAGCGGCGGAGGCTCAGGGCTGCGCCGCGAGCTGGCGCAGCACGAACGACAGGATGCCGCCGTGGCGGAAGTACTCGGCCTCCTTGGGCGTGTCGATGCGCACCCGCGCCTCGAACTCGTTGCGATCGGCGGTCACCGTCACCGACGTGGGCAGTTCGCCGCCGTCGAGCGCCTCGGCGAAACCCCTGATCGCGAAGTCCTCCCGGCCGCTGAGCCCGAGCGACTCCGCCGTCTCGCCCGCGGGGAACTGCAGCGGCAGCACCCCCATCCCCACGAGGTTCGAGCGGTGGATGCGCTCGAAGCTCTCGACGATGACGGCGCGCACGCCGAGCAGCTTCGTGCCCTTGGCGGCCCAGTCGCGCGACGAGCCCGAGCCGTACTCCTTGCCGCCGAGCACCACGAGCGGCGTGCCCTCCTCCTGGTAGGCCATGGCCGCGTCGTAGATCGACATCACCTCGCCGTCCTTCACCGTGTGGCCGCCTTGCGGGAGGTTCGTGCCGTCCGGGCCGGCCAGCAGGTTCTGCAAGCGGATGTTCGCGAAGGTGCCGCGCATCATCACCTCGTGATGGCCGCGCCGCGCCCCGAACGAGTTGAAGTCGCGCGGCTGGACGCCCCGCTGCTGGAGATAGAGCCCGGCGGGGCCGTCGGCCTTGATCGAGCCGGCCGGCGAGATGTGATCGGTGGTGACGGAGTCGCCGAGCTTGGCGAGCACGCGCGCACCCTCGATGTCCGCCAGGGCGGCCGGCTCGGCCTCCATGCCCTCGAAGTACGGCGGGTTGGCGACGTACGTCGACCCGTCGTCCCACGCGAAGCGATCGCCGGTCGCGATCGACAGCCCCCGCCAGCGCTCGTCCCCGTCGAAGACCCCGGCGTAGCTCGCGCGGAACATGTCGCTCTGCACCGCCTGCTCGACGGTCTGCGCCACCTCGCGCGAGGACGGCCAGATGTCCTCGAGGAACACGTCGCCGCCCTGTTGATCCTGGCCGATGGGCTCGTTGAGCAGGTCGATGTCCATCGTCCCGGCCAGCGCGTAGGCGACGACGAGCGGCGGCGAGGCGAGGTAGTTCATCTTCACGTCGGGATTGATGCGCCCTTCGAAGTTCCGGTTGCCCGACAGCACCGAGACCGCGGCGATGTCGTGCGCGTCGATCGCTGCGGAGATCGCCGGGGGCAGGGGCCCGGAGTTCCCGATGCACGTCGTGCAGCCGTAGCCGACGAGGTGGAAGCCGAGCTGCTCGAGCGGGTGAGTCAGTCCGGCGCGGTCGAGGTACTCCGTGACGACCTTCGAGCCCGGCGCCAGCGACGTCTTGACCCACGGCTTGGTCCGCAGCCCCTTCGCGACGGCGTTGCGCGCCAGCAGGCCCGAGCCGAGCATGACGCTGGGGTTCGACGTGTTGGTGCACGAGGTGATCGCGGCGATCACGACATCGCCGTGGTTGAGGTCGAAGGTCTCGCCGTCCAGCTCGACCGACGCGTGCGCGCGAGGGTCGGCGACCGCGGTGACGGGCTCGAGAATCGGCGCCTCGCGCGAGTCGGTCGCGCCCGGCGCGGTGGTGCTCGGCGTGTCGGAAGTCGGGAAGGACTCCGCGGAGCCCTGGTCGACGCCGTTGGCCTGCTCGGGCAGGTAGCCGTCGACGGCCTCCCCGAACATCCTCTGCGCGTCGGCGAGCGGCACGCGGTCCTGCGGGCGCTTCGGGCCGGCCAGCGAAGGGACGACGTCACTCAGGTCGAGCTCGACGACTTCGGAGAACGCCGGATCTCGGGCCTGCTCGTCGTGCCAGAGGCCCTGCTCGCGGGCGTAGGCCTCGACGAGGTCGGTGAGCTCCTTGGGGCGGCCCGAGAACGTGAGGTAGCGGATGGTCTCCGCGTCGATCGGGAAGATCGCACAGGTGGAGCCGAACTCGGGGCTCATGTTGCCGAGCGTCGCCCGGTCGGCCAACGGGAGGTTCGCGATGCCCTGGCCGTAGAACTCGACGAACTTGCCGACCACACCCTTCGCGCGAAGCATCTCGGTCACGGTGAGCACAAGGTCGGTCGCCGTCGCGCCGTCGGGCATCGAACCGCTGAGACGCAGGCCGACGACCTGGGGGATCAGCATCGACATGGGCTGACCGAGCATCGCGGCCTCGGCCTCGATCCCGCCGACGCCCCAGCCCAGCACACCGAGCCCGTTGACCATCGTCGTGTGGGAGTCCGTCCCGACAAGCGTGTCGGGGTAGGCCTCGTGGGTCTTGTCGCTGACGAACACCGTGCGCGCCAAGTACTCCAGGTTCACCTGGTGGACGATGCCCGTGTCCGGCGGCACGACGGAGAAGTTGTCGAACGCCTCCTGGCCCCAGCGCAGGAACCGGTAGCGCTCCTCGTTGCGCTCGAATTCCCGCTCGGCGTTCAGCGCGAAGGACTGCACGGAGCCGAACGAGTCGACCTGCACGGAGTGGTCGATGACGAGCTCGGCCGGCACGAGCGGGTTGATCCGCGACGGGTCGCCGCCCAGGGCCGCCATCGCGTCGCGCATCGCGGCGAGGTCGACGATCGCGGGCACGCCCGTGAAGTCCTGCATGACGACGCGCGCGGGGGAGAAGGCGATCTCCTGCGAGGGCTGGGCCTTCGCGTCCCAGCTCGCCAGCGCGACGATGTCCTCGGCGGTCACCGCGCCGTTGCCCTCGGTGCGCAGGAGGTTCTCCAGCAGCACCTTGAGCGAGTAGGGCAGGCGCGCGACGTCGTACTCGGCTTGCAGCGCGTCGAGGCGGTAGATCGTCAGCTCGCGCTCACCCGTCGCGAGCGTCGCGCGAGCGTCGAAGGAGTTCGGGTGCTGGGTCATGGGATGGGCAGTCTCCACGGTTTCAGGCAAGGAGGGCGAACGACGTCCCGTCCACGGGGGTGAGCCGGGCGACGGCGACCGAGGAAAGATCGCTCATCTAGCCTGGAGGCGATGGAGAACGTCTGGGACTACCCGCGCCCGCCCGCCCTGGTCCCCTGCGAGCGGCGCGTGCGGATCGAGTTCGGCGGGGTCGTGATCGCCGACTCGACGGCAGCGTTGCGCGTGCTCGAGACAAGCCATCCCCCGACGGTCTACGTGCCCCCGGAGGACGTCGCCGCCGGCGCCCTGCGGCCCGGGCGCGGGCGCGGCTCGTTCTGCGAGTGGAAGGGGGACGCGCAGTACTACGACGTCGTGAGCGGGCGGCGCGTCGAGGCGCGGGCCGCCTGGGCCTACGCCGCGCCGGTCAGCCGGTACGCGGCGCTCAAGGACCACGTGGCGTTCTACCCTTCGCGCATGGACGCCTGCTGGCTCGGCGAGGAGCGCGTGCTCTCCCAGGACGGCGACTTCTACGGCGGCTGGATCACCTCCGAGCTGCAGGGCCCGTTCAAGGGGGGACCGGGAACGCTGGGCTGGTGAGCCGCCGGGCCCGGGGAACTCCTATCCTGGCGAACATGCCCGACCGCGCCACGACGCTCAAGAAGCTCGACCTGATCCGCGTCGTCGCGGCCGTCGACTTGGCCTTGCTCGTCGTGCTGCTCTACTTCTCGCGCTGGTTCGCCGACAACGAGGGCGGAGTCTCGATCCTCGGCCCGCTTCACGGCGTGATCTTCCTCGGGTTGCTCTACCTGACCGCCGTCGGCGCCGGGGAGAAGCGCTGGGGATGGCTCTTCCCGATCACGACGATCATCCCGCTCTTCTCGCTGCTCTACGACGCGAAGCTGCGCCGGGAGATCGCGGCGGGCGCGCATCCGTCCTAGCACGGGCGCTCGCGAGCTGGCATCCTGAGCCCCGATGCGTCCTGCCCGCACGCTCATCGCCGTCTCGCTCGCCGGGGCCGTCTCGCTCGCCGGCGGGTGCGGCGCGGACGGTCCGCAGCTCGAGGTCTTCCGCGCGCCGGAGGCCTACCTGCCGCCGATCGCCCCCGAGGCGCCGCCCCCCGCCGCGGCGCCCGAGAGCGCCACCGCGGTCGTCAGGCAGAAGCCCGCCGCGGCACCCGGCCAGGGCGTGGCCCAGAGCTCCGGCGCGCCCTCCGACGCGCAGGTCGCCGCGGAGCTCAAGCAGGCGTTCAAGGGCGGCACGGACCGCCGGAAGGCCGTGGAGGCAGCGACCGTCGGCGCCGACGGCCTGGCCACCGTCCCGCTCACGGCGCCCCCGAAGCTCCGTGCCCTGATCACGGCCGCCAACCAGGTCGCCCGGAAGCCCTACGTCTACGGCGGCGGGCATGGCGGCGGGCCCGAGGGGGTCTTCACCGACACGGCCTACGACTGCTCGGGGTCGATCTCCTACGCCCTGGCCTCCGCCGGCTTCCTCAAGAGCCCGCTGGCTTCGGGCGGCCTGGCCAAGTTCGGCAAGCCCGGTCCGGGCAAGTGGGTCTCGATCTACGCGGACGAAGGCCACGCGTTCATGATGGTCGCCGGGCTGCGGTTCGACACGTCGGGCCGGGTGAAGCGGGGCACGCGGTGGCAGGCGGACGGGCGGAGCGCGGGCGGGCTCACGGTTCGCCACCCTCCGGGCCTCTAACAGCCCGTTGCTGTATTCGCGCGTCCGCTCAAAACCACCTCGCGCGCACCATCCGCCACCCGGCGACTCGCAGATCCAACCAGGATCTGCCACGTCGTCGCGCGACGCCTGGCACGGGGGATGCGGCTCCGAGCGACCACACGGCGATACTTCAACAGACTCCTAGTCCCTCAGGCCACATCCGCCCGGCGGTCCACGCCACTTGGACAACAGGTCCAGGGCGGATCTTGTCCGCGGGGACAAGCGACGCGCTGTGGCCGTCCCGGAGGATGCGGCCATGAAGCTCGTGATCGGCATCGTCCGACCGGAGAAGGCCAACGACGTGCTCCAGGCGCTGTACCGCGCGGAGGTCCGCGGCGTCTCCCTGAGCCGGATCCAGGGGCACGGCGGGGAGCTCGACCGCGTCGAGACCTACCGCGGGACGCGCGTCAAGATGGGGCTGGCCGACAAGGTGCGCTTCGAGGTCGCCGTCTCCGACACGTTCCTCGAGCCCACCATCGAAGCGCTGTGCGAGGGCGGGCGCACCGGCGAGGTCGGCGACGGCAAGATCTTCGTGATCGAACTGGAGCGCGTCGTGCGCATACGCACGGGCGACATCGACCACGGCGCCGTCACGCCGGCGGGGTCGTGATGGCGGCGATCGACGCCGGCGACACCGCCTGGATGCTTGCGGCGACGGCGCTCGTCCTGCTCATGACGCCCGCGCTCGGGCTCTTCTACGCCGGCCTGGTGCGGGAGAAGAACACCCTGAACACGTTCATGATGTGCGTCGCCGCGCTGGCCGTGGCCACCGTGACGTGGGCGCTGGTCGGCTACTCGTTCGCCTTCGACGAGGGCAACGGGTTCATCGGCGGGCTCGATCACGCCCTCATGCGCGGCGTGACGTTCGCGCCGCGCGAGGGGATGACGATCCCGCACCTGCTCTTCTTCGCCTTCCAGGCGACGTTCTGCATCATCACCGTCGCGCTGGTGTCGGGTGCCGTGGTCGAGCGGATGCGCTTCCTGCCGTTCCTCGCCTTCGCGGCGCTGTGGTCGGTGCTCGTCTACGCCGTGCTGGCGCACTGGGCGTTCGGCGGCGGCTGGCTGCAGGAGCGTGGTGCGCTCGACTTCGCCGGCGGCATCCCGGTCGAGATGGGGTCGGGATTCTCGGCTCTGGCCGCCGCGCTGGTCGTGCGGGCCCGCAAGGACTACGGGCGCCAGGCGCTCCTGCCGCACAACGCGGTCTACGTGCTGCTCGGCGCCGGCCTGCTGTGGTTCGGCTGGTTCGGGTTCAACGGCGGCAGCGGCTTCGGGACGCAGAACGCCGGCGTGCTGGCCTTCGTCAACACCCTGCTCGCCCCGGCCTGCACGCTTGTCGTCTGGTTCGCCCTCGATCTCCTCCGCGGGCGACAGATCACGGCCATCGGCGCGGCGACCGCGATCATCGTCGGGTGCGTGGCGATCACGCCGGCCGGCGGGTTCATCAGCCCGGGCTGGGCGATGGCGCTCGGCGCCCTGGCCGCGCTGCCGTGCTACGCGGCGATCCTCTGGCGGCCGCGGACGCGGGTGGACGAGACGCTCGACGTGCTCGCCGCCCACGGCGTGGCGGGGATGACGGGGATCCTGTTCATCGGTCTGGTGGCCCAGAAGAACTGGAACGGCGTGGCCGACGGCCTCTTCTACGGCGACCCGGGCCAGCTCGGCTCCCAGGCCCTCGCCGCCCTTGCCGCTCCCGCCTACGCGTTCGTGATGACCGTCGTCCTGCTCCGAGCGATCGCGCTCGTCACGCCGCTGCGCGGCCCGGAGCACCACGAAGCGCTCGGGATGGACCTCACCCACCACGGTGAGGAGGCCTACGCGTCGGGCGAGGGCGCCATCCTGTTCGGCTCGGAGGCGGGCGTCCAGCCTTGAAGGCCCAGGCGCCTAGATGATTGATTCCACGAGGTGGTCCCGTCGATCGGCGGTTCGGGTGGATGGCTGACGCCGCACGATTTCCGCAGCCGATCCTGTACGGATCGGCAAGGGATCGGGTG
>CADCVR010000085.1 GCA_902806205.1 uncultured Solirubrobacteraceae bacterium
GGCCCCGCCGAACCGGGCGACTCGTCGTCGCCGACGTTGTCGTTGTTGTTGTACCCGAGCCGGCCGTCCAGTCCGAAGCCCCAGCAGCGCACCGTGCCGTCGTCGAGCAGCGCGCAGGTGTGGAACCCGCCCGCACTGAGCGCGATCGCGGGGCGCCCGAGCTTGACCGGTCCCACGGCGTCCGGCGTCTCGTTCTCGCCGACGCTCTCCCGGGTGCCGTAGCCGAGCTGGCCGTTGCCGTTCGCGCCCCAGCACCGCACGGTCTGGTCGTCGAGCAGGGCGCACGTATGCAAGCGGCCGGCGGTGATCGCCCGGGCGGTGCGCCCGGCGCCGAGCTTGACGGGAGCAACGACGCTCGGAGCCTCGTTGTCACCGATGTAGTCCGCGTTGCCGTACCCGAGTTGCCCGTCGAGGCCGAAGCCCCAGCAGCGCACGTTGCCGTCGTCGAGGATCGCGCAGCTGTGGTTGCCGCCGGCGGTGATCGCCTTCGCCCGGCCGCCGATGTCGACCGGGCTCAGGGACGCCGGAGTCTCGTCGTCGCCGATCGCCGCGTTGCTGGCGGTGCCGAGCCGGCCATCGCCGCCGAAGCCCCAGCAGCGCACGGCGCCGTCGTCCAGGAGCGCGCAGGTGTGGAAGTCTCCGGCGCTGAGCGCCACGCCGGTGCGTCCGGCGCCGAGCTCGACCGGCCCAGCCGCGGCGGGCGTCTCGTCATCACCGATCGTCGCCCGGTTCCCGTACCCGAGCGACCCATCGGCGCCGTAGCCCCAGCAGCGCACGCCCGCGCTCGGAAGCAGCGCGCACGAGTGGAAGCGGCCGACGTCGAGCCCCCCCGCCGCCGCGGAGGCGGGCTGCGATGCCTGCTCGGCGGCCGCCCCTACGGGCAGCACGCATCCCACCACCACGATCAGCAGCAGCTTAAGCAGTGTTGCGGTTCTCGTCTGACTGCTCACGCGGCCAGGGTAGACGTGATCGGAGCGATGGGACGCCGCATGGAACACCGAACGTTCACCCGGCCGCCCGGCCGTTCCGCTGGAGGGAAGCAGCCCTACTCAGCCGCCATGCGCACTTCCCCGTACCAGCGCGCGTACGCGATCAACTCGTCGCGCTCGAGCAGCACGATGCCGTAGGCCTCTGTCGCGACCGCCGCACGCCGGCCCTGCTCGCGGATGTCGTCCGGATTCTCACGATCCAGCAGCGCCAGCGGGCGCGCGAACTGGGCGCGGAACCCCGTCTCGCACTCGACGATCCTGCCCCAGGCCACCACGGCGCCCCAGACGCACTCCGGTGCCGGGAGATCTGGCTCCGTGGCGAGCGAATAGTAGGCTGCCCAGCCACAGTTGCAGTCGGGGAAGGGGGCGTCGTGACCGCGCAGCGCGAAGCACTTCGCGACGCGGTCGTGGTCCGTCGGCCACGGCGTCGGCCGAACGCGCGGGGCGACCATCCCTAGCGCGGGATTCGGTACGAAGCGGCCGGCGACGAAGATGCCCGAGTACAGGCCGCCGCGCTTGCATCCCCAACGCCGGAAACCGACGAGCGGCTGCGCGACCGGCTCGGCGCTCACGCCTGCTGCGCCTCGACCGGTTCGGGCTCGCGCTCCGGTGGCGACGGCTCGGGCTCCGGCCGGGGCTCGGGCACTGGAGTCCGGACCGGCGCTGGTCGTTCGGTCTCGCGGATGGGCTTGCCGATGTCAGCCATGAAGCCTGAGATGATACGGCAAGGCTGCGGAGGTTTTCCGCAGGAACGCGTCAATGCCCCGGGCGGAGTGGCAGACGGCGCACCCGCGGTTCCCGTCCCGCGTCGCAGACGCGAAGAAGCTCACGCTGAGCCTCCCTCAGACGTCGTAGGTCGTGAGCTCGATCTGGTGGCCGTCGGGTCGCGCAGGTACAGCCAGTGGCTGATCCCGGGTCGGAGAACTACGTGGCCACGCCCACCCGGGCGAGCTCCTCGCGAGCGGCCTGGTTAGAACCGTGCCGGTCGGCAAGCGCGGACCAGGATGCCGCCGCCGAGCGCGGTGGCGAAGATCTTGGCTTCGGTCCTACTTGCGCCGGGTGGGCTAGGTCCTGTCGGTCCGCGCGCCAGGTGGGCGACAGCCGTCGCTGAGTCGGTAGCGTGACCATCGGAGATGAGTGCCGGACTGAGCACGAACGCCACGTCGGCGCGGGCATGATCGGCTGAGCGGCATGCCTGCCGAGATCCCGCCGCCCCCGTGGCGCAGCAGTGTGGACGCGCTGCTGTGGCTGCACCCGGCGACGCGCGCGGCGCGCGGGCTCCTGTCGCCGCAGCTCGCCGCCCGTGCCGGCATGCCGGTGACCATCGGCGGCTTGATCTCCTACCGTGACGGGCCGGTCGGCCCGTACGGGGAGGTATTCGGTGCTCCGGTCCTGCTGCGCGGAGCGCCCATGCTGAGCCACATCTCGTTCATGGCGGTCGATTCAGCGGCGAGCGTTGCGGGCGGCCGCGGCAACTGGGCGCTGCCGAAGGAGCTCGCGGACTTCGACGGCGATCCCGGGCGGACGGGCGCGGTCACGGCGCGTGGTGAAGGCTGGGAGCTGCGCGTGACCGCGACCGCGCGGACCCACCGCCTGCCGCTGTCGATGAGGATGCGAGCGGCCCAGGTCTGGGCGGACGGACGGGTGCGCACGTTCTCGGTCAGGGTGCGCGGGCGGGCGCGGCTCGCGCGCGTCGAGGTCGAGCACCTCGCGGCCTCGCCGCTGCGCGACTGGCTGGTGGAGGGCCGCCACCTCGCCGTGCTCGTTTCGGGGCGACAGGATGTCTCGCCGCCGAGCTCGTGAGCGTCGCGAAGGTCCGCGGCCACCCAACTCGAGGCCGCGACGGCGCAATGCACTCGGTCGTCATCGAGAAGATGACGGCCTACACCCCAAGGTCCCTCAGCGGATCGAGCGCGCAGCGCGCACCGATCGTGCTGGACGCGCTGCGCACTGACCGACGATCAGTGCGATCCTGAGCACGATGGCGGCGCGCAAGACGATCGACGAGCTGCTCGCGCAGGCGCGCGCGGAGCTCGCCCGCGTGGGACCGCACGAGGCGCGGGACGCGATCAGCGGCGGCGCGCTCCTCATCGACATCCGGTCAGAATCCCAGCGTGCCGCGGATGGGGTCGTGCCAGACGCGATCTGGTTTGCGCGTAACGTGCTCGAGTGGCGCTGTGATCCGAGTTGCGAGGCGCACGACGACCGCGTCGGCGGCCTTGAGCGCCGCGTGATCGTGATGTGCGATGAGGGGTATCAGTCGAGTCTCGCCGCAGTCACGCTGCAGCGTCTCGGGTTTGCCAGCGCCACCGATCTCGTCGGCGGCTTCCAAGCCTGGCGCGCCGCCGGCCTGCCGACCGCGCCGGCATCATGAGGCGTCGAAGAGCCAATGCGCCTCACCGGCCCGTTCTCCAGACAACGTCTGGCGCGTCGCCTGACAGGGGGAACCCCTGCGCTTCTGCTCCGATCTCGCCCCTGCCGCGGTGATCGAGTGATGCAAGCGGAAGGATCGTGACCCGACCCTGGCTTCGGCCCCACGCTGCGACAACGTCGCTGTCGAGCAGCACGAGGCCGGTGCACGCCCACGGCGGGAGCGCCGCTTTGCGGTGCGAGCGATCGGCGGCGACGATCTGCTCTGCGGGCTGGAGCACAGGGTCGCCGCCGAACGCCACGAACCGTGCACCCGAGACGGGCTTGGCTCGCTCGAGACGTTCGGCGTCCTCGGCGAGGACAAAACCAGCGCCACCCGTGCCCCGGACTTCGACGAGCTCATCACGGATGGCATCGAACGTGACCTTCGCGTCGGTGGTGCTGACCGCAGCCCAACGGACGAACCGGGCCGGTCCCGCGGGACCGAGCGAGCGCAGAAACCGCCGCGCCAGCTCACGGCGAGCCTCTTCCTCATCCATCTCGAGCGCGGAACTCGGAAGCAACTGTGTGCTGCGGGCATCCCAGCGGATCTGCACCCCTGCCAGCGCACACACCAGCCGCCAGATCGGCCCTCCCCGCATGCGCTGTGCGACCACCGGCGGGAGCGGGCCGAGACGATCGTTCTCCGCTCTCCCGTCATCCTTGCGAGGCTCCGCAATCGAGTCGCGCGCCCTGCTTTCAAGCTGCCGAAGCGCTGCCCGCGCCTCCGAATCGCGCGGCGCGATCCCCAACGCGAACACAGCGAGATCGGATCTCGGCACGACGAAGACCGCGCCGCGCGGCGCCCAGGTCTGCACCAGCGAAGGATGCTCCCAGTCGCTCGCCCCGATGTCCTCGACGCGGGAGTAGAGCGCGGTCAGGGCGGCCCGCGGGGCCGAGTCCTGCAGCCCGGCGAACGCCGCCGGCACCAACGACGCAGCCGGAAGACGCGCCGCAAGATGGTTCGCGCGAAGGCGGTGCCACAACACCTGGGAGGGCCCCACGACTACGTGCTCGTCTCCCATCAGCGGAAGTCTCCGACTCACGCAACTCGGATGGTGGGTGGACTGCGGGCGCTGCGCCGCGGCTCGCAGCGCTCGGCGCGCCGGCTCACGGCCGGCGGCGCAGCACGCGCCGGTCGTCGGGCAGGCGCTTCGTGTAGCGCGCCGAGTCGAGATGCTCGAGCAGCGCCTCGGCGTACTTGCGGGAGGTCCCGAGCTCGTCACGGAGCCGCGCGAGCGTCACGGCGCCCTCGCTGGCGATGATTTTGC
>CADCVR010000086.1 GCA_902806205.1 uncultured Solirubrobacteraceae bacterium
TCGCTCACGACAAGGCGAGGATCAAGGATGCGCCGGGTGTCGAGGCCGACGGTGAGCTCTCCGAGGCCGAGGAGGCCACCCTCTATGAGTACTACGGGATCGCGGGCTACTCGCAGTACGACGGCCCCGATCACGACACGCTGGCCGGGTATGAGCGCCCGCGTGAGCCCGTCGGGCGCGACACCTCCGGGCCGACGACCGACGATGCGATGACGCGCTCTGAAGAGCAGCTGCACGTCGGCACGCGCTCGCAGGAGGTCGGCAAGGCGCGGCTGCGCAAGTACATCGTCACCGAGCACGTGACCACCACGGTCCCGGTGCAGCGCGAGGAGGTCCGCATCGAGCGCGAGCCGATCACCGACGCCAACGTCGGCGACGCCCTCGACGGCCCGGCGCTGTCAGAGGAAGAGCACGAGGTGACCCTGCGCGCCGAGACGCCGGTCGTCGAGAAGGACGTCGTGGCCAAGGAGCGCGTGCGCCTGGACAAGGACACCGTCACCGAAGAAGTGCAAGTCGACGAGAGCGTCCGCAAGGAACAGATCGAGACCGACGCCGGCCCCGGGGCCGACCGCCGCCTCTGAGCAGTTCGGCGGTCGCCGGCCGCACGCCGGCGACCGCCCGCAGTCCCCCAACCGGGCCAAGTGATGCCACCGGAGAGATCCGAACGGCCGTTGCCGCCGAAGTCCCGAGGGGATGCTGCTGCTCACGCTGTTCGCCTTCGTCGCCGGCGCCGGCACCGCCTTGAGTCCGTGCTCGCTGCCGGTGCTGCCCGCGCTGCTGAGCGCGAGCGCGGCGGGCGGCCGGCGGCGGCCGTTCGGCATCGTGCTGGGCCTGGCGGTCACCTTCACGCTGACGATCGTCGGCCTCGCGCAAGTCGTCGACGGCGTGGGACTCGGGACGTCGCTGACGCGCGACCTCGCGATCGTCGCGCTGCTGCTCTTCGGCCTCGCGCTGGTCATCCCGGCGGTCGGCGCGCGCTTGGAGGCGCCGCTGAGCCGGCTGAGCCGCCTCGGCCCCAAACGGGCCGGCGACGGCTTCGTCTCCGGCCTCGGAGTGGGCGCGGCGCTCGGCTTCGTCCACGCGCCGTGCGCCGGCCCCGTGCTCGCGGCGGTCATCGCGGTCAGCGCGGCCTCGGGCTCGACGGTCGCGCTCGGCGTCGCCTTCGCCGCCGGAACGGCCACCATGCTGCTGGCGATCGCGCTCACGGGACGCCGCCTCGTCGGGCGCTTCGCGGGGGCGGGCGGCGGCCGCCGCCTCCAGCGCGGGCTCGGCGTGGTGCTGGTGCTCACCGCGGTCGCGATGCTGCTGAGCCTCGACGTGCGCTTCCAGCAGACGCTGGCCAGCTCGCTGCCGGCGTTCGTGATCAACCCGACCAGCGCGCTCGAGCGCTCCGCGGCGGTCGAGGGCCGGCTGGCCGACGTGCGCGGCGCGCCGAAGTTCGCTCCCGTGGACAGCGACGAGGAGACCCCTGCGACTCAAGGCAAGCCGCTGCCCGTGCTCGGACCGGCGCCCGAGTTCACCGGCGTGACCCGGTGGCTGAACGCGAAGCCGATCACCATCGCCGGCCAGGTCAGCGCCGGCAAGGTGACCCTGATCGACTTCTGGACCTACACGTGCATCAACTGCCTGCGCACGGTCCCGTACCTGCGGGCCTGGCACGAGCGCTACGCCGCCAAGGGCCTCACCCTCGTCGGCGTGCACGCACCCGAGTTCTCCTTCGAGAAGAAGACGGCCAACGTCGAGGCCGCGATCGAGCGCCTGCGGCTGGAGTATCCCGTCGCCCAGGACAACGACATGGCGACCTGGGGTGCCTGGGGCAACCAGTACTGGCCCGCGAAGTACCTCATCGACGCCAAGGGCAACGTCCGCTACGCCCACTTCGGGGAGGGCGACTATGCCGAGACGGAGAAGGCGATCCGCTCTGTGCTGGCCGAGGCGGGGCAGACGGGCCTGGCCACCGGCGAGGCCGAGCCCGCGGGGGTCGTCGTCGCGTCCGACGTCGCCACGCCCGAGACCTACCTCGGCACGGAGCGCGCGACGGGCTTCGCCGCGCCGCTCACCGCGGGCACCACGACCTACCGGCGACCCGACGCCCCGCTCGAGCTCAACGCGTTCGCCCTGAGCGGGCGCTGGACGGTCGGGCCGCAGTCGAGCACCGCGGTCCGCGACGCCCGCATCGACGCACACGTCGCCGCCAAGACCGTCTATCTCGTGCTCGCACCGCCGGGGCGCGGACGGGCCGGCAGGGTCCGCGTGCTCCTCGACGGCAAGCCGGCGCGGACGGTCGAGGTGCGCTCGCAGCGGCTCTACACGCTCGTCGACCTGCCGAAAGCCGGCGAGCATCGTCTGCGCCTCGAGCTGTCGCCCGGCACCTCGGCCTACGCGTTCACCTTCGGTTGAGTCACGAGTCGAGGGTCAGCAGGTCCGCCGGCGTGTTGACGTTCGCGAACGGCCGCGGGTCGGCGAAGGCGACCTCGAGGAGACCGAGCGCCGCGACGACGTCGCGCATCGCCGGCGCAGCGGGCAGGCGGGTCAGCGCCGGCAGGGCCCGCGGGTGCCAGATCGCGCAGAGCGGCTCGAGATGGCCGCCGACCCGCGGCACGACGCACGCGTGGTGGCCGTCGTCGGCTTCCAGCAGGCGAGCCAGGGTCCTCGCGTCGAGCCGTGGCAGGTCCACCGCGCAGCACAGGACGCGGCTCCGGCGCGCGGTGCGCAAGGCGTGCACCACGCCGGTGAGCGGGTGGCTCGGCGCGTCGGGCTCGCACCACAGCGCCACGCCGGGGGGCAGCTCCGGCAGCCGCGTGTCGCGCTTGGCCACGACGGCCTGCTCGTCGGTGACGGCCATCAGCGCCCTGAGTGGGTAGTGCAACAGCGCCACGCCGTCGAGCTCGACGGTCGCCTTGTCGGCGCCCATGCGGCGTCCGCGCCCCCCCGCCAGCACCACCCCGACCGCCGACATGCACCGAGACTACGAACTTCTCCAGAGCCTGTCGGCGTGGCTTCCTAGACTGGCAGCCGATGAACGATGCAGAACAGGAAAGGCCGTGGCTGCGCTGCTACCGCTGCTGGTCGGAGGACCTCGAGGTGCAAGTCCACTACGAGGGGATCCACAAGATCGACTCCGCGACGGGTGAGCGCGCCGAGGTCGTCGACGAGCTCCAGGAGGCCGTCGTGCAGTGCCTGGACTGCATGCACGACCAGCCGCACCTCCAGTTCTCGGGCGGCCGCGTCGAGCCCGTCGAGAACCGCTGGGAGCGCATGGTCGCCGGGGCACCCTGGGTCGCCTCGTGCACGGTCACCGTGGAGGCCGACGACGTCGAGAGCTGCTCGGGGCCCGAGGCCGGAGACGCGCTGAGCTTCGCGGCCTTCGGCGACCACGGCACCCGCGAGTTCTTCACCCACGTCCGCTTCCACAAGCACGAGGACGAAGGCCGCATCGTCGTGCACCTCATCGTCGAGCTGTACGCGCGGGAGGTCGAGGAGGCCAAGGAGGTCCTCGAGGAGGCGGCCCGCGGGCATCTGACGATCAACTCCCTGGCCAAGGAGGAGGGGCCGCCGGCCGCCACGGGCGACGTCCGGCACTGATCTGGTCGGCGGTTCGTCACGTGGGCGTGCGCGACCGTCGACGGCTCCGTCAACGTCCCCTAGGAGAGACCACCGATCAGCTTGGCGGCGCGGTCGCGCCGGACGTCCGCCGCCTTGATCTGCGCGGCGGCCCGCCTGAACAGCGGCTCCGCCGCGGCCGGCGCTTCGGGGTCGAAGGCCTCGAGCGCCCGGTCGAACGTCCTCAGCGCGGCAGAGAAGCTCGTGACGAATCTGAGGTACTGGGTCCGCCCCCGCTTGACGCGCGCGGTGGTCGCCTGCTCCTTGACCACCGCGGTCCGCAGACGCTTCACCGCCCGCTTCAGCTTGGTCACCGCGGTGCCCGCGCGCTCCCGGCCGACGGCGGACTCGACGTCCTCGCTGGCGTCCGCGAAGTCCTCGGCGACCGCGTCGACCTTCTTCTCCTGGGCCTTGATGGCCTTGCGCAGGGACGCGTCGCTCGCCTGGGCGGGGCTTGCCGTTCCCAGTCCGGCGGCCAGCGCCGCCATCACCATCATCGCTCGCCGAATTGCTCGGATCTCCATGATCGCAGCCTACGGGTAGACGCCTCGCAGACGCGCCGCCTCGGCGACGCGCGTGACGGCCACCGAGAGCGCCGCGGTGCGCCACGAGACGTCGAGGCGCTCCGCGGTGTCCCACACCTTCGCGAGGGCGGCTCGCAGCTGGCGGCGCAAACGCTCCTGCAGCTCGATGTGGTCCCATGAGTAGCGCTGGATGTCCTGCACCCACTCGAAGTAGGAGACGCAGACGCCGCCCGCGTTGGCCAGCACGTCGGGAAGCACCCGGATCCCGCGCGCGGCCAGGAGCGCCTCGGCTTCCGGTGTCGTCGGGCCGTTGGCGGCCTCGACGACCAACCGGCAGCGCAGGCGATCCGCGTTGTCCGCGGTGATCTGCTGCTCGAGCGCCGCGGGGATCAGCACGTCGCACTCGACTTCGAGCACGTCGGAGCGCCCGAGCGGCTCACCACCGCCGAAACCCTCGATCCCGCCGTGCTCGTCGACCCACGCCTCCAGCGCGGGGACGTCGAGGCCGCCGGGGTCGCTGACGCCGCCGCTGGCGTCCGCGAGCGCCACGACGCGCGCGCCGATGTCGTACAGCTCACGCGCCGCGATGCGCCCCACGTTGCCGAAGCCCTGTACGGCGAAGCGCTGCTCGCGCACGGGCCAGCCCAGGCGCTCGAGCGCCCCCTCGATGACGTAGACCACACCGAGTCCCGTCGCCGGCCGCCGTGCCTCGGTGCCGCCGAGCACGGGCGGCTTGCCCGTGACGATCTCCGGGACGGCGTAGCCCACCTGCTGGGAGTAGGTGTCCATGAACCATGCCATCTCGCGCTCGCCCGTGGCCATGTCGGGGGCGGGGATGTCGCGCTCGGGCCCGATGATCGGGATGAGCTCGGCGGCGTAGCGGCGCGTCATCCGCTCGACCTCGTCGACGCTCATCTCCTTCGGGCTGCAGCGCACGCCGCCCTTCGCGCCACCGTAGGGCAGCTCGAGCAGCGCGCACTTCCACGTCATCCACATCGCCAGCGCGGCGCACTCCCCCATGGAGACGGCGGGCGCGTAGCGCATGCCGCCCTTCGTCGGTCCCATGTGCAGCGTGTGCTGGACGCGATAGCCCGTGAAGGAGCGCACGGAGCCGTCGTCCATGCGCACCGGGAAGTTCACGGTGAGCGTGCGGCGCGGCTCGAGCAGCCGCGCCCGCGTGTCGGGGTCGAGCGCGAGGACGTCGGCGGTGCGCTCGAACTGCTCGGCGGCGATGTGGTAGAGGCTGGTCGCCCACTCGGCGCCGGCCCGGACGGACTCGTCGTGCTCCACCAGGGTCATGGCGCGACCCTACCCCGCGGCCGCCGGCCGCTCAGGCCGGTACGCGGTCGATGAGCCTGCAGGCCCGCGCCTCCCCGGGGGCGAAGAAGCGGTCGCGGTTCATCTTCTCGCACTGCACGGCGCGGTGCGGCCGGGTGTCGCGGGCCTGAGGCGGCAGCCCGTGCAGTTCTGAGATGACTTCTAGGCCCCCAGGCGCTCCTTGAGCGCCTCGAACTGCTGACGGACCTCGGCGGGCAGGTCGTCGCCGAACCGTGCCAGGTGGGCCTCGATCTGCGGCAGCTCGCCCTCGACGGCTTCCTCGTCGACGCCGAGCAGCATCGTCAGCGCCGCCGGCGAGAGGTCGAGGCCGTCGAGGTTCAGGTCGCCCTCCGCGGGCAGGAGCCCGATCGGGGTCTCGACCGCCCCGGCCTTCCCCTCACAGCGGCGGAAGACCCACTCGAGCACCCGCGAGTTCTCCCCGAAGCCGGGCCAGATGAACCTGCCCTCGTCGTCCTTGCGGAACCAGTTGACGACGAAGATCCGCGGCAGCTGGGAGCCCTCGATCCGGCCGATGTCCAGCCAGTGCTTGAAGTAGTCGGCCATGTTGTAGCCGCAGAACGGCAGCATCGCGAACGGGTCGAAGCGCAGCTGGCCGACCGTGCCGAACGCCGCGGCGGTCTGCTCGGAGCCCATCGTCGCGCCGAGGAACACGCCGTGCTCCCAGTCGAAGGCCTCGCGGGCCAGCGGCACCACGGAGGCGCGGCGGCCGCCGAACAGGAACGCGTCGATCGGCACCCCCGCGGGATCCTCCCACTCCGGGGCGATCGTCGGCGCCTGCGCGGCCGGGACCGTGAAGCGCGAGTTCGGGTGCGCCGCGGGCTGCTCGCAGGCCGGCGTCCAGTCGTTGCCGTGCCAGTCGATCAGGTGCGTGGGGGGCTCCTCCGTGAGGCCCTCCCACCACACGTCGCCGTCGTCGGTGAGCGCGACGTTCGTGAAGAGCGTGTTCTGCCTGAGCGACGCGATGGCGTTGGGGTTGGTGTTCTCGCCCGTGCCCGGGGCCACGCCGAAGATCCCGTTCTCGGGGTTGATCGCGTAGAGGCGGCCGTCCGCGCCGAACTTCATCCAGGCGATGTCGTCACCGATGATCTCGACCGTCCAGCCCTCGATGGTGGGGATCATCATCGCGAGGTTCGTCTTGCCCGTCGCGCTCGGGAAGGCTCCGGTGATGAACTTCGTCGTGCCCTCGGGCGAGGTGAGCTTCAGGATGAGCATGTGCTCGGCCATCCAGTTCTCGTCGCGGGCCATGATCGAGGCGATCCGCAGAGCGAGACACTTCTTGCCCAGCAGTGCGTTGCCGCCGTACCCCGATCCGTAGGACCAGATCTCGCGCGTCTCGGGGTAGTGGACGATGTACTTGACCTCGGCGTTCGTCGGCCAGGGCACGTCGGAGTCACCCGCGGCCAGCGGCGCGCCGATGGAGTGCACGCAGGGGACGAAGTCGCCCTCCTCGCCGAGCGCGTCGAGCGCGCCGTTGCCCATCCGCGTCATGATCCGCATGTTGACCGCGACGTACAGCGAGTCGGTCAGCTGCACGCCGATGTGGCTCTTGTCCGACCCGAGCGGCCCCATCGAGAAGGGCACGACGTACATCGTGCGGCCCGCCATGGCGCCGGTGAACAGCTCGGTCATCTGCCGGCGCATCTCCGCGGGTGCCTTCCAGTTGTTCGTCGGACCGGCGTCCCGCTCGTCTTCGGAGCAGATGAAGGTCCGGTCCTCCACGCGCGCGACGTCGGACGGATCCGACCAGGCGAGATAGGAGTTCGGGCGCTTGGCGTCAGAGAGGCGCATGAAGGTCCCGGCGTCGACCAACTCCTGGCAGAACCGGTCGTACTCCTCGGGCGAACCATCGCACCAGTGCACGGCGTCGGGCCCCGTGAGGGTGGCCACCTCCTCCACCCAGGCCAAGAGCTTCGCGTTTCGGGTCGGGACAGCTGTCTCAGGCACGGGGGCAGTCAACCTCGCAGGGTGGTCGGGATCCGATCGCGAGGATTCTGCCCGAAGGCGTGGTTCTGCGCGCCGAAGATCCGGACGGCGCGCCATCCTCGGTAGGCTCGGGCGATGCTTCCGCCCGCCACGTCCGCCGAAGCGACACGCGGCACCCCGAACCCGGAGGCCGCGTCGCTGCTGGATCTCGTCCCGGAGCTCGGAGACGGCTTCTCGGAGCACGAGCGCGGTGCGGTGCGCCGGGGCACTGCCGTCCGGACGGTCAAGGTCGCGCCCGGCCCCTGGTCGCCGTCGGACCTCGTGGAGGACAGCGGCGCGGTGGGCTTCGTCCTGGCCGAGGGCGCGATCGTGCGCGACGTCCTGATGGCCGGCAGCGTCGCCTCCGACCTGCTCGGTCCGGGCGACGTCGCGGGTCTCGGCGAGGACGACACCGCGCTCGTCCCCGTCGAGCTGCGCTGGACGGCGAGCGCCCCCTCGCGGGTCGCCGTGCTCGATCCCCGCCTGCTCGCGGCGCTCGAGGCGTGGCCGGCGGTCACCGCGCGGCTGCTCGCGCGCGCCACCCGCCAGACGTCCACCCTGGGGGTGCTGCGCGCCATCTCCCAGCTGCCCCGGGTCGATCAGCGACTGCTCGCGCTCTTCTGGCATCTCGCCGAGCACTGGGGCCGCGTCGGCCGCGACGGGATCGTCGTGCGCCTCGCGCTCACCCACGAGACGCTCGGGCGGATGGTCGGCGCGCGCCGCCCCACCGTGTCGCTCGCGTTGAAGGAGCTCGCCACGGCCGGCACCGTCGTCCGCCGGCTCGACGGCGCCTGGGTCCTGCGGCGGGAGGGCCTCGAGCGCCTCGCGCCCGAGCCGGCGCGCTGGCAGCCACCGGACGCGACCGTCCTGCCCGATCTGGACGCCGGCGTGCGCACTGCAGCGGGTCCCGGCTTGACGGACGGGGCCCGGCGCGACGAGATGCGGTTACGCCTGCGTCTGCTCGACGGCTTTCACGCCGAGCAGGAACGCCGGGTGCGCGAGGTGCTCGAGCGCTGCGCCGCGACCCGCGAGGAGCTCATCCGGACGCGTCAGCGACGCGACGCGACGAACCTTCAGCGGTCGCGTGAGCCGCCTCGATGAGCAGCACCGCGCCGTAGGCGCTCTCCGGACCGGCCTCGAGCGGGAGCACGGTCACCCGTGAACGGAACACCCGGCCCCGCCGGTTGGTCGCGTCGAGCTCGACCACCTCGCGCTCGACCGCACCGCGCAGCACCTCGCGCAGCGGCTCGGTCAGGTCGCCCACCGGGAGGCCGATGTCGAGGCCGAGCAGCGCCTGGTCCTGCACCTCGGCGAGGCGCAGGCCGAAGAGCTCCTCGGCCTGTCCGTTCCACATCTGCACGATCAGCTGACCGTCCACGACGACCACGGCGGTCTCCATCGTCGTGAGGATCGTCTCGAGGAAGCGGTTGACCTCGTCGAGCTCACGCGTGCGCTTGCGGATCTCGTCGTTGATCGTCTCGAGCTCCTCGTTGGTCGACTGCAGTTCCTCGTTGGTCGTCTCGAGCTCCTCGTTGGTCGACTGCAGCTCCTCGTTGGTCGTCTCGAGCTCCTCGTTGGTCGACTGCAGCTCCTCGTTGGTCGTCTCGAGCTCCTCGACGATCGACTGCAGCTCCTCGTAGGCGTTCTCGAGCTCGGCGTTGGACGTCTCGAGCTCCGCGCGGAGATGCTGTTCGAGCGTCACGTCGGCGAAGGCGACCGTGGCTCCGACGGCCTTGTCCTCGTCGAGGATCGGCGTGATGTGGACGTCGAACGTCCGTCGGTCTCCGGACGGGACGGTGTGCTCGATGCCGCCGAGCACGATCGTGCGACGCTCGAGCGTCGCGAGCTCCAGGTTCGAGCGCAGGTCGACAGGACGGTAGGAGAGCTCGATGTCGCGCAGCGGGCGACCCAGGTCGGCGTGGGCGAGTCCGAACAGCGACCGCGCCTGGCGGTTTATCGCGACGATGATACCCGTGGCGCCGACGACCACCTGCGCCGCGGGAGCCGAGTCGAAGGCGAGGTCCCGGACGACCGCGCTCACGGGCGGGTCCGGCGTCGTGGCGGGCGGCGGGGACGACCGCTCGGGCGTCTTCGTGCGCGGGACCCGGACGAACAGGCGACGCTTGACGTCCTCGAGGGCGAACAGCTCGGAGTGCGTGATCAGCATCTCCGACTTGCCGAGCAGCAGGGTGCCCCACTCGTTCAGAGCGAAGTTCAGGCGCCTGAGGATCCGCGCCTGCGTCTCGGCGTTGAAGTACATGAGCGTGTTGCGGCACGTCAGCAGGTCGATGCGCGAGATCGGTGCGTCCTGCACGAGGTCGTTGCGACCGAAGATCACCGCGCGGCGCAGGTCCTTGCGGAACGCGTGGCTGCGCTCGCTGCGCTCGAAGTACTTCTCGAGCAGGGCCGGGGGGATCGTCTCGACCGCCTTGTCGGAGTACACGGCGGCACGGGCCTCGTTGAGCGCCTCGTCGTCGATGTCGGTCGCGTAGATCTTCACCCGCTCGAGGTACTCGCGCTCGCCGAGCGTCTCGGCGAGCAGCATCGCGACCGTATACGCCTCCTCCCCCGACGAGCAGCCGGCGCACCAGACGCGGATCGGGCCGTCGCCGCCGACCGCGGTCAGCAGCTTGGGAATGGTGTGCTCCGCGACGTGCTCCCAGACCAGCGCGTCACGGAAGAAGCTCGTGACGTTGATGAGGATCGTGTTGAAGAGGTGCGCGAACTCCTCGGGATGGACCTCGAGGTAGTCGCGGTAGGCGACGTAGTCCTCGATGCCGACGGCCTCGATGCGCTTCGCGATGCGGCGCTCCAGGCTCGAGCGCTTGTACCCGGTGAAGTCGAAGCCCCGGGAGAGCTTCAAGTACTCGAGCAGCAGATCGAGCGGGGACGGCGAGACGGCGGTCGGCGGCATCTGGTGAGCAGACGTTACCGCGCTGCTGCGCCGGTCATCGGCCCTGCGCCGATCATCACGGTGTCGTCGAAGCGCTGCATGGACTCCCGGATGACCACGGCGTGCTCCCGGGCGGCGTGCGCCTGACGCTCGAAGCCGGCGGCCGAGCGCGGCTGGCCGTTGCCCTTGGCGCGGAGGGCCATGCGCTCGAGCAGCACCGCGCGGTCGTCGAGCGCGCGGGTGGCCGTCGACAGCGCCCGCTCGAGCTCGCGCCCGTGTTCCGCGGTGAAGCTCTCGGGCGAGTAGGCGTGGCCGACGGAGCACTGCAGGCGCGTGACGCCGTTCTCGACGGCCTCGTAGATGCCGCCGCCGCAGTCCGGGCAGGTGAAGCGCGTGCCCGCGCCAGACGCGGTCTCACCCGTGAAGAGCGTGCCGTCGAGCGCGGCCGGCGGCGACGACGGCTCCTCAGCCGGGCCGCCGGCGGCCGCCCGGGCGAGCCACCGTGCGAGGTCCGCGACGGGCAGGACGCCGTCCACGGGCAGGTTGGTGATCGCGCTCTGCGGCATGCCGGAGTACAGGGCCTCCGCGGGATCCTGCACGAGGACGCGGCCCCGCTTGGCCTTGATGGCCGCGAGCCCGGCGGTGCCGTCGTCCCGCGTGCCGCTGAGCACGATCCCGACCGTGCGGCCGTCGAAGGTCTCGGCGGCGGAGCGCATCGTGGGATCGACCGCGGGCCGGTGGCCGTTCTCCCGCGGGCCGTGGAAGAGGTGCAGTCCGTCCGGGGTGACCAGGACGTGGCAATCGGGCGGGGCGACGTAGACGTTCCCCGGGCGCAGCTCAGCGCCGTCGCCGGCGGCCACGGCCGGCAGGGCGCCGGCGCGACCGAGGATCGCCGGAAGGGCGCTTGTGCCCGTCGCGGAGACGTGCATGACTACGACGACCGGGCACTCCAAGTCGGCGGGCAGCGCCCTGGCGAAGGCCGTCAGCGCCTCGACGCCGCCGGCGGAGGCGCCGACCACGGCGACCCCGACCGGCCGGCTGTCAGAGGCCGCTTCAGAACCAGAGCGTCCCGGTGAGCCACCGGCACTCTCCGTCCGCTTCTCTGCTTGGTCCCCGTCCACACGACGGGTCTACCCGCCCCCGGGGGTTCGGAAGCGGCCCGCCGCCGCGGCGGGGCACCACGGCGACCGGTCGGGCTACGCGGCGGTGCCCGGATCGCGGCGGGGGACGAGGACCAGGCGCCGGAACTCGGCGACAAGCGTGCCGTCCTGGTTGAAGACGCGCGTGTGGACCTTCACGGTCCCGCGATCGGGCTTGGTCTGAGATTCGCGCTTCTCGAGAACCTCGGTCTCGACGAACAGCGTGTCGCCGTGAAAGACCGGCGCGGGGTGGCTGAGCGCCTCGGTGGAGAGGTTTGCGATGGCCTTGCCGCTCACGTCGGAGACGCTCATCCCCAGCGCGAGGGAGTACACGAGCGGGCCCACGACGACGTTGCGACGCTGCTGGCTGGCGGCTGCATAGACGTCGTTGAGGTGCAGCGGGTGGTGGTTCATGGTGATCAGGCAGAAGAGGTGGTCGTCGGACTCGGTCACCGTCTTGGCCGGCCAGTGCTTGTACACGGCGCCCACCTCGAACTCCTCGAGGTAGCGGCCGTAGGGATGGCTGCCGCTCGCCTCCCGCTCGCGTTGGTCCGTGGTGAATTCAGAGCTCATGGGGGCCAAGAATGCCGCCTGGGCGCCATCGGAGGCATGCACGTCATCCCGTCCCGCCGCGTCGTCGTCTCCGCCACGGCAGCCCCGGACCCCGGCGAGTCGCCGATCTGCCCGGTGAGCGGGCGGACGCGACCACTCGACGCATCGCGCGAGTCGCAGATTCGGCAGGGAGGTGGCGGCGAGCAGCCGCGGGGAGCGGAGGCCACCTAGGATCCGGGCCCATGCGCAGCCCCAAGGACTTCTTCAAGCCGCTCTGCGTCGGAGCGCCCGACCCCGTGCGGGAGATCCCGTTCCCGCCCTCGCGGATGATCCACTTCTTCGACGGCTCCAACGAGAAGATGGTCGGCAAGCTTCCGAGCATCGCCGCCAAGGCGGACATCGTCCTCGGCAACCTCGAGGACGCGGTGGCCGTGGACCGCAAGGAGGCGGCACGTGCCGGGCTCGTGAAGGCCGGCAAGGAGCTCGATCTCGGCGCGACGCAGCTGTGGAGCCGCGTCAACGCGCTCGACTCCCCGTGGATCCTCGACGACCTGACGACGCTGGTCACCGAGATCGGGGACAAGCTCGACGTCATCATGGTCCCGAAGGTGGAGGGGCCGTGGGACATCCACTACGTCGACCGGTTGCTGGCCCAGCTCGAGGCCAAGGCGAACGTCCAGAAGCCGATCCTCGTCCACGCGCTCCTCGAGACGGCCCAGGGCGTGGCGCACGTCGACGAGATCGCGGCGGCGTCGCCGCGCATGCAGGGAATGAGCATGGGCCCCGCGGACCTGGCGGCCTCCCGGCGCATGAAGACCACGCGGGTCGGCGGCGGCCACCCGGGCTACGTCTCGATCAGCGACCCGACGCTCAACGAGGACGGGTCGATCTCCGACGCGCAGCGCATCACCGCCCAGCAGGACCCGTGGCATTACTCCATCGCCCGCATGGTCGACGCGTGCACGACCAACGGCCTGCTGCCGTTCTACGGCCCGTTCGGCGACATCAAGGACGTCGCGGCCTGCGAGGCCCAGTTCCGCGCCGCCTTCCTGCTCGGTTGCGTCGGCGCCTGGTCGCTGCACCCCGTGCAGATCGACATCGCCAAGAAGGTCTTCTCGCCCGACCCGGAAGAGGTGAAGTTCGCCAAGAAGGTCATCGACGCGATCCCCGACGGCCGCGGCGTCCACATGATCGACGGCAAGATGCAGGACGACGCGACCTGGAAGCAGTGCCAGGTCATGGTTCAGCTGGCGACGATGCTCGCGGAGAAGGATCCGGAGCTCAAGGAGGTGTACGGGCTCTAGGACGCGGGCGCCCGTGGTGATCTAGGGTCCCTCGCCCATGCGATTCTTCGAGTACGAGGCGCGAGAGATCGTCAAGCGCGCGGGCATCCCGGTCACGACGTTCGGCTTTGCCACCACTCCCGAGGAGGCCCGCAGGGCGGCCGAGGAGATCGGTGGCCCGGTGGTCATCAAGTCGCAGGTCCTGACGGGCGGGCGCATGAAGGCGGGCGGCGTCCAGTTCGCCGACACGCCCGAGGAAGCCGCCGAGAAGGCGGGGCCGGTCCTCGAGCTCGTCATCAACGGCCAGGAGCCCCGCGGCGTCCTGGTCGACACGAAGGCCGAGGTCGAGCAGGAGTACTACGCGGGCGTGGTCTGGGACGGCATCCGCAAACAGCCCGTGATCCTCTTCTCCGACATGGGCGGCATCGACATCGAGGAAGTCGCCGAGCAGCACCCCGACCACGTCGGCCGCCAGCACTTCTCGAACATCCTGCCCCTCTCGGAGTTCCAGGCCAAGCAGGTCGTCGCCGCGGTCGGCGTGACGGGCCCCGCCTTGAACAAGCTCGTGCCGATCATCAAGCGCCTGGCGCAGATGTTCGTCGACAACGACCTGACCCTGTGCGAGATCAATCCGCTCGGGCGCATGGCCGACGGCTCCTTCGTCGCCCTCGATGCGCACATGGACATGGAGAACGAGGCCCGCGCCCGTCACAAGGCCCTGCTCGAGGAGCTCGGAGTCGGCGACGACGAGACCCGCGAAGCGCGCGAGCCCACCGCGTTCGAGCTCGCGGGCGAGGCCGTCGACAACGCCTCGCACCGCGGGGTGGCCGGCAACGTGACGGAGTTCGACGGCAACATCGGCCTGGTCATCGGCGCGGGCGGCGGGTCGCTGACGCTCTTCGACGCGGTGCGCAAGTACGGCGGCAAGCCCGCGAACTACTGCGAGATCGGCGGTAACCCGTCCGTCGAGAAGGCCTGCGGCCTGGCCAAGCTCGTGCTGCAGAAGCCCGGGGTCGAGAAGATCGCCGTGATGATGTCGATCGTCTCCAACACGCGCGTGGACATCGTCGCGCGCGGTGTCATCAAGGCCTGCCTCGAGCTCGACATGGACCCGGCGGAGAAGATCGCGATCTTCCGCATCCCCGGCGCGTGGGAGGACGAGGGCTTCAAGATCCTCAAGAAGTACGGGGTCGAGTACGCCGACCGCAGCGTGTCGATGCACGAGGCCGCCGAGCGGGCCGTCGAGAAGATCGGAGGGAGAGCCGCCTGATGTCCATCCTCGTCGACAGCGACACGACGTTCATCGTCCAGGGCATCACGGGCCGCGAGGCCGTCAACCTCACGCGCGAGTGCCTCGACTACGGCACGGGCGCGAAGGTGGTCGGCGGCGTGACGCCGGGCCGCAAGGGCCGCGAGGTGCACGGCGTCCCCGTCTTCGACACGGTCGCCCAGGCCGTCGAGCATCACGGTCGGCCCATCGACGGCTCCGTCGTCACGGTGCCGCCCGCCTTCACCAAGGACGCGGTCTTCGAGGCCATCGAGAACGCCATCAAGCTGATCGTCATCGTCACGGAGCGCATCCCGCGCCGCGACGTCGCCCAGATGGTCGAGCTCGCCGGCCTGCGCGGCGCGCGGATCATCGGCCCGAACTGCCTCGGGATCATCGTCCCCGACGTCATCAAGATGGGCGGCATCGGCGGCCCGGCCAAGGACGCGGCCAAGGCCTACTCCCCCGGACCGGTCGGCGTGATCTCCCGTTCCGGCGGCATGACGACGGAGATGTCGAGCACGCTGACCGCGACGGGCCTCGGCCAGTCGACGGCGGTCTCGATCGGGGGCGACGCGATCATCGGCCAGACCTACGCCGAGCTGATGCCCCTCTTCGAGGCCGACGAGGCCACGCAGGCCATCGTGATCTACACCGAACCCGGTGGTCGCATGGAGGCCGAGCTCGCGCGCTGGACGACCGAGAACCAGTCGCGCCTGCCGATCGTCGCCTTCATGGCCGGCAAGTTCATGGACGAGATGCCGGGCATGTCCTTCGGCCACGCGGGCACGATCGTCGAGGGCATCCAGGACACGGCCGCCGAGAAGATCGCGCGACTGGCCGAGGCCGGGATCGTCGTGGCCGAGGAGATCTCCGAGATCCCCGGCCTGGTCAAGCAGGCCGTCAGCGAGAGGACCCCAGTATGAGGACCGACGCGATCTTCATCGGCATCCAGGTCGACGACGCGGTCGCCGGCGACGCGGAACTGGCAAAGCGCCTCGACGAGGCCTGCCCGGTCGACATCTACGACGGCTCCGAAGGCGTCGTTCGGATCCGTCGGGAGAACGTCGACGAGTGCGTGCTCTGCCGCCTGTGCCTCGACGCCTCGCCCGCGGAGACCGTGAAGGTCATCAAGCTCTACGACGGCGACGCGGTACTCACCTAGGAGGCTGTCGATGTATCGCCGTGTGCTCGCTCAGAGCCGCGTCGCCCGTGCCGGGCGTCGCGCGATGACGCGGCAGATCCCGGTTGGATCTCCGAGTCGCCGGGTGACGGACGGTGCGCGCGAGGTGGTTTCGAGCGGGCGCGCGAATATTCCAACAGGCTCCTAGCCCCGGCGTCCGGCACCGCATGCCCGAGCTGCCCGAAGTCGAGCGCGCCCGAGCGTTGATCGAGCGCCTGGCCCTCGATCGCGAGATCGTCTCGGTCGACGACGCCGACACCTACGTCTGCCGCCCCCACGCGCCCGGGGACATCGCCGGCGCGATCACGGGCCGCCGGCTCACCCGGGCGCTGCGCCGCGGCAAGGCGATGTGGGTGGAGACCGACGGCGGCGAGGGACCCGACCTCGGCCTGCACCTCGGGATGGCCGGGCGCATCGTGATCGGCGACGAATCCGGCGGCGACCCGATCGACGGCGGCTCGGGCGGTCCCGCCGAAGCGCACGTCTCGGGCAACCCGGCCTGGCGGCGCTTCACCCTGGAGTTCGCCGACGGCGGCACGCTCGTGCTCTTCGACAAGCGCCGCCTGGGGCGCGCCGTGCTCAACCCGGACCTCGGCGGGGTCGGCCCCGACGCGATGGAGATCACCCAGAAGGACTTCCGGGGGCGCGTCGGCCGGGGCGCGGCGCCGCTCAAGGCGCGGATCATGGATCAGGCCGTCCTGGCCGGCGTCGGGAACCTCCTGGCCGACGAGACGCTCTGGCAGGCCGGCCTGCCGCCCCTGCGCCCGGCGGGCTCCTTGTCGGGCGCAGAGCTCGACCACCTGCGCAGGGCGCTGCGCAAGGCGACGAAGGCCGCGATCGTCAACGGCGGCGTGCACACGGGCGAGGTCATCGCGTTCCGCAGGCGGGGAGAGCGCTGCCCACGCTGCGGCAGCGAGATGATGCGCGCCGCCGTCGGTGGGCGCACGACGTGGTGGTGCTCTGCCGAGCAGTCCTGGGACGACGCGGCCGACCGGTCAGCCGCCCGCGGTAGAGGCGCATCTCCGCCCGGGTGAAGTCCTCGAGGGTCTGGCGGCGCACACGCGCTTGCGGTGATGCGAGCAGGCCCCTGGGTGAACGCTATCCTGCTGGTCACCGCGCGCCACCGCGAAGGTGGCTGCGCGCGAGAACGAAGGAGGGACCATGCGAGTCCTCTGCCTCCGCTGCCTCAAGCTCTGGGCCCCAGAGCGCGTCACGCACCGGGCCAGCTGCCCGAACTGCGGCGGCGCGCTTCAGGCGCGACCGAGCTAGCAGCCCCAGGCCCCCGACGCCCCGCACCGGCAATACCGCCGCGGCGGGGCGAACCGGCCCGTCCTACGCCGGCGGGGCGCTACCCTGTCGTCGTCGTCCTTCTTTGCGTGGGGAGGGCGGCACGGAAGGCACGCAACGGCCGTGAGCTCCCCGAGGGGCGCCCGGTGCGGCGGAACGTCACAACGACCTCTGGCCGATGGAGCCGCCGTGCCGCATGCTCGCCTCAGCATCGATGTCCGCCCCGACCGGGAGCGCGTGATCCTGGTTCCCCGTGGGGACCTCGACCACTTCACCGCCCCGCTGCTGCGCGAGGCCGTCGCCGAGGTCGTCGCCGTGGGCTGGCGCGACGTCGTACTCGACCTCCGCGGCCTCGAGTTCATGGATTCGGGTGGCATCCATCTGCTCGAGGATCTCCGCGACGGCGCCCTCGGGGACGCGGACTACCGCATGGTCGACGGCGTCGGCCCAGTCGCGCTCCCGCTCAGCCTGACCGGCTCCCCGCGGCTGCTTCCGGCCGCCGACGTTGATAACTGACGTGCAGTGCTGCGAGCGGTGCGGCCGCATCTACGCTCCTTCGAAGGCGCCTGACGCGTGCGGTGGATGCGGCGGCAAGCTCGAGAAACGCCTCGCGCAACAGGCCGGAGCGCTCGCCGAAGCTCGTTGCCGGCGCCTGCAGCACGACCGACGCACACAGTGGCGCCAACGCGCCGGGCCCTGGGCACCCTGACGGCCTACCCCGAGCCGGATGAGGAGACCGATGGCCCAGGACACTGCGGAACCCCAGATCGGCGTTCTGCTCCAGATCTCCAACGAGATGGGACGCGTGTACAAGGAGCAGTTCGGTCGCGGGCCGACCCGCGTGCGCACCGAGTTCGCTTCGCCCGACACGATCCTCGTCATCCTGGAGAACTCGCTGACGGCGGCCGAGCGGGCCCTCGTGACCCTGGGCGAGCACGAGCGCCTGCGCAACAACCGCATCTTCCTCCAGTACGCGAGCGTGGCCGAGTTCTGCGCGCCCGTGGAGCGCATCACCGGCCGCACCGTACGAGCTTTCGTCAGCGGCATCGACACCGTCGAAGACGTCTCCGTCGAGACGTTCTCGCTGCATCCCGAGGGGTCGGCCGCGGTCTCCCGCGCGTCGCGAAGCTAGCGTCGCGGTACCCGCTGGGTCATCGAACCACTCGGCGCCGACCGCTGCACGCGGCCACCGCGTCTACTTCGGCGAAGCCGGCCTCACGCTACTTCGAGGGGTGCTTGGCGCGGCGCAGGCGGACGCGCTCCTCCTGCTTCTCGACGACCTGGCCGATGAGCCGCAGGTACTGCATGACTCCCGTGACCTTCACGCGCCCCTCGTCGAGGGCCTGGTGCCAGTCGGCGAGCCTGGCGCCGTGCTCGACCATGAGGTTGAAGAAGTCGCGGCGCATCTCGACGCGGACCTTGGCCTCCAAGGCCGGGTCCTTGGTGACCTCGAGACCAGGCATCACGAGCCGGAACTGCTGCAGGTCTGAGCGCCCGAGGAGGTCGACGCCGACCACGAGCTTGAGCGGCTTGAGCTGCGGCACCTCCTCGAGGAGGGCGCTCACCACCGCCTGGATCATCGGCTTCGCGTCGGCCATCGAAGTTAGATCTTGTGGCGCTGCAGAAGCTTCTTGCCGATGACCATCCGCTGGATCTCCGAGGTGCCCTCGCCGATCAGCAGCAGGGGCGCATCGCGGTAGAGGCGCTCGATCTCGTACTCCTTGGAGTAGCCGTAGCCCCCGTGGATGCGGAAGGACTCCTCGACGCAGAAGCGGCCGGCCTCGGAGGCGAAGAGCTTGGCCATGCCCGCCTCGAGGTCGGAGCGCTCGCCGTTGTCCTTCATGCGGGCGGCGCGCAGCGTCAGCAGGCGGGCGGCGTCGACCTGGGTGGCCATGTCGGCGAGCTTGAACTGGATGGCCTGGTGCTCGGCGATCGGCTTGCCGAAGGCCCTGCGCTCCTGGGAGTAGCGCAGGGCGAGCTCGAGCGCGCGCTGGGCGATCCCGACGCCGCGCGCGGCGACGTTGACCCGGCCGACCTCGAGGGCGTCCATCATCTGCCCGAATCCCTTGTTCAGACCGGCCTCCTCCCCCCCGAGGACGTTCTCGGCCGGGCAGCGGTAGCCGTCGAAGACCAGCTCGGTCGACTCCACGCCCTTGTAGCCCATCTTCTTGAGCTTCGGCGGGACGTTCAGGCCCTGGTAGGCCCCGGTGTTCTCGCCGACGTCGGGCTCCTTCTCGGCGATGAAGCACGTCATGCCGTTGTGGCGCTTCGCGGCCTCGGGGTCGGTCTTGACCAGCACGAAGACCAGCGCGCTCGTCAGGCCGTTGGTGACCCACATCTTCTGGCCGTTGATCTCGTAGGAGCCGTCGTCCTGCTTGGTGGCGCTCGTCTTGATCGCCTGGACGTCGGAGCCGAGTTCCGGCTCGGACATCGAGAACGCCGCCCGCTGCTCGCCCGTGGCCATCCTCGGAAGGTACTTCTGCTTCTGTTCGTCGGTGCCGAACTTCAGCAGGAGATAGATGCCGATGAAATGGGTGTTGATGACGCCGGAGATCGAGACCCAGCCCCGGGCGAGCTCCTCCACGATCATCGTGTAGGTCGTGAGGTCGAGCCCGAGACCGCCGTACTCCTCGGGAATCGTGATCCCGAAGAGTCCGAGCTCCATCATCTGCTCGACGATGTCCTCGGGGTAGGAGTCCTCGTGATCGTGACGCTCGGCGTTCGGCAGGATCTGCTCGTCGGTGAACTGCCGCACCATCGCGATGATCTCGCGCTGGTCCTCGGTCATGTCGCTGGATTGCGAGGCGGGGCTCACGGCCATGTCGCTGGTCTCCTGCTGTCGGTCTAAGTGAAGGCTGATGCTGGCTCGTGCGGGGGCACGGAGCGTACCCGGGCACACCTGGGGGGAGACCTCGGCCTGCTTGGATGGCGGGATGAACTTCGCGCGCGACGTCGTCGATGCCGCGGACCCCTCCGCGCTCGCGCTCGTCGAGCGGGCACGCGACGGCCGGCGGCGGGAGTGGCGCTTCGCGGAGGTCGCAGAGGGTGCGGCGCGGCTGGCCGGCTGGATGCGGGCCCGCGGGGTCGGGCGCGGGGACGTCGTGATGACGCTGGTCGGCAACCGGCCCGAATGGGTGATGGCGATGGTGGCCTGCTTCCGGCTGGGCGCGGTGGTCCTGCCGTGCCCCGAGCAGCTGCGGCCGACGGACCTCGCCCGGAGCGTCGGCGTGGTCTCCCCCACGCTGGTGCTCGCCGATCCGCGCAACCGGGCGACACTGGAGGCTGCCGCGCTCGGCTGCCCGGTGGCCTATGTCGACGAGTCCGGGCTCTTCGACGGGCCGGACGTCGCGGAGGCCGTCACGCTCCGCCCGCTCGACCCGTGCCTGCTGACGTTCACCAGCGGGACCGCCGGGGAGCCGAAGGCGGTGCTCCACGGGCAGCGCTACCTCGCCGGTCAGGCCGTCCAGGCGGAGCACTGGCTCGCCCCCGCCCGCGGGGATCTCGTGTGGTGCACCGCGGCGAGCGGGTGGTCGAAGAGCGCGCGCAACGTCTTCATCGCGCCGTGGCTGCGGGGCGCCGCGGCGCTCCTGCACGACGCGCGCTTCGATCCGGCCGCGCGGCTGGAGCTCGTCGAGCGCGAGCGCGTGGCCGTGCTGTGCATGGCTCCGACGGAGTACCGGGTGATCGCGGCGCGGGTGCCTCTGCGCGCTGCTCCCGCTCTGCGCGGCCTGGTCTCCGCGGGTGAGGCGCTCAACCCGGAGGTGCTCCGGATCTGGCAGCAGGCGACGGGCCTGCCGATCCGCGACGGCTACGGGCAGACGGAGACCGGGCAGCTCACGGGGATGCCCGCGGGCGGCGAGATCCGGCCGGGCTCGATGGGGCGCGCACTGCCCGGGACGCGGCTGTGGATCGAGGACGGCGAGCTGGTCGCCGACCCCGCGACGGTCCCCACCTTCTTCCTGGGCTACCTGGGCGCGGACGGTGGCGGCGAGGCGCCGGGCGGCCCGTGGCGCACGGGTGACCGCGTGCGCGAGGACGCCGACGGCTTCCTCTTCTTCGAGGGGCGCACGGACGACGTGATCATCTCGGCGGGCTACCGGATCGGCCCGTTCGAGGTCGAGAGCGCGCTCGTCGAGCACCCGGCCGTCGCGGAGGCCGCTGTCGTGGCCGCGCCCGACGCGGAACGAGGCAGCGTGGTGCGCGCGGTGGTCGTGCTGCGTTCCGGGTTCACCGGCACGCCGGAGCTGGCGCGCGAGCTGCAGGAGCACACCAAGGCCGCGACCGCCCCCTACAAGTACCCGCGGGTCGTCGAGTGGGCCGACGAGCTCCCGAAGACCGCGAGCGGGAAGGTGCGCCGCGCGGTGCTGCGCGATTCCGGCTGAGTGGCCGTCGCGTGGTCAGGCGGACACCCGGACCAGCTTCTCAGACGAGCTTCGCCGTCGCGCGCGCCGCGACGAGCACCGGGTCCAGCGTGCCGCTGACCGGCGGGGCGTAGGAGAGGTCGACCCACTGCAGCTCTTCGACGTCCATCCCGGTCCACAGCGCCATCGCGAGCGGGTCGATGCGCTTGCCGGCCGTCTCGCCGCCGGTGATCTGCGCCCCGAGGAGCTTGCCGGTCCCCCGCTCGGCGACGAGCTTGACCCACAGGCGCTCGGCGCCCGGCATGTACCGCGCCCGCGTGTCGGTCTCGACGGTCTCGGCGACGAAGTCGAGCCCCTCCGCCTGCGCCTCGCGCTCGCTCAGGCCCGTCCGCGCGATCTCCAGCGCGCAGATGCGCGTGATCGCCGTGCCGACGACGCCGGGGAAGACGAGGTCGCCACCCGTGAGGTTCGTCCCGACGACGCGGCCCTGCTTGTTCGCGTGCGTTCCGAGCTGGACGTTCACCGCCCGGCCGAGCAGGCGATGATGGGATTCGGAGCAGTCGCCGGCGACCCAGACGCCGTCCTGACCGGCGGCGCGCTGGTGGTCGTCGACGGCCAGCGCGCCCGACTTGCCCACCGTCAGCCCGGCCGCCTCCGCGACAGTGATCTCGGGCTTGACGCCCGTGGCGACGACGACGTGGCGCGCCGGAACCTCGCCGCGGTCCGTGCGCACCGCGCGCGGCCGGTCGTCGCCGTCGAGCAGCACCTCCTCGACCCGCGTCTGGAGCTGCACGACGATCCCGAGCCCCTCGGCTGCCTGCTGCACCCGTTCGGCCATGTCGCTGTCGAGGCTCCCGAACACCTGGTCGGCGACGTCGATCAGCGTCGTGTGCAGGCCCTGGCGCACGAACGCCTCGGCCAGCTCGAGTCCGATGTAGCCCGCGCCGATGACGACGGCGCTGCCGTCCGGGTCCGCGTCGACGGCCGAGCGCAGCCGGCCGGCGCTCTCCAGCGTCCGGGCGGCCTGGGCGGCCTCGATGCCCGCGATCGGCGGCGGTGTCTCGCGCGCCCCGGTGGCGATCAGCAGTTCGTCGAAGCGCTCCTCGCTCCCGTGGGCGCACGTGAGCCGCCGGGCGTCGAGGTCGACGGCGACGACCTCGGTGCCCATGCGGACGTCGAGGCCGTTGACGCGGTGCTTCTCGGGGGAGCGCGCGACGAGCGTCTCGAGCGGGTCGACCTCCCCGCCGACGTGGAAGGGGATGCCGCAGGCCGAGTAGCTCGTGTACGCGCCGCGCTCGAAGACGACGATGTCGAGCTCCGGCTCGCGTCGCTTGGCCACCGCGGCCGCGCTCATCCCGCCGGCGTCGCCGCCGATCACCGCTAGTCGTCTGGGCATCTGCGCAAGCCTACGTGCGGCGCCGAGCAGGACGTCCGGATGTTCGAGCATCAGGCTCCCGGCCTCGAGCGCTCAACCGCTCAGGGACCCCGGACGGCGAAGACACACCTTGGTCACAGAGCAGTCGGCGTGCGCGCCTACGGTCGGCTGACAGGTCCACCGGTCCATGGACATCCGAGGTCGCGGGGCGAGCGTCTGGCGACCCGCCTCCGGCCACGCCTGTGCTGCGCCCCAGCCAGATACCCGCGACAGAAGAGAGGGAGCATGCTCCGAGCACGACTGACAGTACCCGCGGCGCTCGCCGCGCTCGCGCTGACCGCGCCGGCCGCGCACGCCGGTCCGCCGCCCAAGGCCGAACCGCAGTCGCAGCGGACCGTGGAGGTGCAGATCCTCGGGCTCAACGAGACGCACGGGCAGCTCGTGCCGCTGAGGCGCGAGGGACGCCTCGCGGGCGGCGCGGCGACGCTCGCGGCCTACCTCGAGCGTGAGGAGGCCGAGAATCGCAAGCGCACGCTGATCCTGGACTCGGGGGACTTCATGCAGGGCCCGCCGATCTCGAGCTTCTTCGAGGGCGCCTCGACCGTCGAGGCGTTCAACGCGATCGGCGTCGACGGGGTCGCGGTGGGCAACCACGAGTTCGACTACGGCCAAGCCGCTCTGCAGGCGCGAATCCGCGAGGCGCAGTTCCCGTTCCTGGCGGTCAACATCCGCGACAGGAGGACCGGCGGGCAGCCAGAGGGCATCGAGCCGTACGTGATCGAGAAGCTGAGCGGCGTGAAGGTGGGAGTGATCGGCGTGGGCAACCCCGACACGAAGAACGTCACGCTGCCGGCGGCGACCGAGGGGCTCGAGTTCCTGAACATCGCGGATTCCGCCGAAGCGGTCAACGACGCGGTCGCCCACCTGCGCCGGCGCAAGGTCGAGACCATCGTCGTGATGGCCCACCAGGGACTCACCGCTCCGGGTGAGGGAGCGCTCGCCGAGCTCGTCGACGGCTTCTCGCGCGAGGTGGACCTGGTCCTCGGCGGGCACATCCCGCTGGAGTTCAACACCGTGATCAACGGCATCCCCGTGGTCCAGCCGTTCGGCAACACGCGCGGCTACGCCGACGCGGTGCTGACCGTCGACCGCAAGACCAAGGACGTCGTCGCCACCGACGTGGAGACCGACCCGACCTTCGTCGACGAGATCACTCCCGACCCCGAGGTCGCAGCGATCGTCAAGCGTTACCAGGATGAGCTCAGCGAGGCCCTCAGCAAGGTCGTCGGGGAGACCCGCACGGCGATCACCCGTGCCCGCGACGCCGAGTCGGAGATGGGCAACTTCTTGACCGACGCCATGCGAACCCACGTCGCGGGCGTGGACTTCGCGTTCGCCAACGCCGGCGGCCTGCGCGCCGACATCGACGCCGGACCGATCACCCTGGAGGAGGTCTTCACCGTCCTGCCGTTCAACAACACGCTCGTGCTGCTGGACCTCACCGGCGCGCAGGTCCGCCAGGTCCTCGAGGAGGGCGCGGGGAGCCGCTTCGGCGTCGTGCAGGTCTCGGGGCTCAGATGGGCGTACAACCCGGCCGCGCCGTTCGGCAGCCGCTTCAGCGTCACGCTGCCCGGTGGAGCGCCGCTCGACCCGAACGCCACCTACCGGATCGCCACGAACAACTTCATGGCGGCCGGCGGTGACCAGTTCACCACCCTCACCCGGGGTAGCAGGGTCACCGACACCGGTGTGAGCCTCGTCGACACGGTCGTGGGGCTGCTCGCCCGCAGCTCGCCGGTCGACCCGCAGGTCGAGGGCCGCCTGACGACCGGGTAGGCAACGTCCGGCCGGGGGCGGCTGCAGCCCCCGGCCGGCGCTCCGAGGGGCTCGACCGGCCTGCGCCCCGACGCGCCCCCGACGTTCCGGCAGGTCGTGAAGATGCGGGCCGAGCGGCCGTAGAAGCCCGGCGACGTCCTCCGGCGCATACGCTCCGCGCGGATGCCCGCCGCGCTGCGCACCGTCACCGCCACGCGCTACGTCACGCCGCTGCGCGAGGGCGGCTCCATGCCGGGGCTCGTCGAAGCCGACGACGAGGGCCTGTACGTCTTGAAGTTCCGCGGCGCCGGACAGGGGCCCAAGGCCCTCGTCGCCGAGCTGGTCGCCGGCGAGCTTGCCCGCGCCTACGGGCTGCCCGTCCCCGAGCTCGTGCTCGCAGAGCTCGATCCCGCGCTCGCCCCCGCCGAGCCCGATCAGGAGATCCAGGGTCTCCTCAAGGCCAGCGCCGGGACGAACCTCGCCCTGGACTTCCTCCCGGGCTCCGTGACGTTCAACCCGGCCGCCCGGTTCGCGCCGACCCCGGAGCTCGCGGCGGAGATCGTCTGGTTCGACGCGCTCGTGGAGAACGTCGACCGCACCCCGCAGAACCCGAACCTCCTCGTCTGGCACGACGCCCTGTGGTGCATCGACCACGGCGCCGCGCTGTACCGCCACCACGGCGGGTCGGACCCGGTCGCCGCGGCCCGCGCGCCGTTCGGGCTCATCGCCGGTCACGTACTGATGCCGTACGCAGGCGACCTCGCGGAGACCGACGCGCGCCTCGGCGAGCGCGTCGATCCCCCGACGCTTCAGGCGATCCTCGACATGGTGCCGAGCGCGTGGCTCGGCCCGGACGGCGACCGGCCCTACGTCAAAGCCCTCTCCGCCCGCCTGGAGGCGCCGCGAACGTGGGCGCAGGAGGCGCACGATGCCCGCGCCTGAGGCCTACCAGTACGCGCTGTGGCGCCTCGTCCCCGACCTGGAGCGCGGCGAGACGCTCAACGCCGGCGTTCTGCTCTACAGCCGGCGGCACGGGTTCCTCGAGGCTCGCGTGAGCGTCGACGCCGCGCGGCTCGCCGCGCTGGCGCCCGAGCTCGACCCGCGGGCGGTCACCGACCATCTCGAGGGCCTGGCCCGCATCGCCGGGGGCAGCTCGACGACCGCGGAGCTCGCACGGGCTTCCCAGTCGGAGCGCTTCCACTGGCTCGTCGCTCCGGCGAGCACCCTCGTGCAGCCCGGCCCGGTCCACACCGGCCTCTGCTCTGACCCGGCGGCGCTGCTCGACCGGCTCTTCGCCCGGCTGGTGCTCTGAAAAGCCCGCCAGGGAGTTCTTGACCACTTCGACGGGAGCAGAGCACCGGCCGGCCGGTGGCGGTGGCGCTGGCGCCGGCGGGCGCGACTACTCCACGCCCGCGTCGGCCAGCCAGCTCTTCATGGGCTCGGGCGGGGTGCCGTCGTACTCGGCGCGGACGGCGAGGCGGAGCAGGGCGTTGCCGTCCTGAGTCGCCTCGTCGCGGCGGTAGCAGAGGTAGGTCGCGACCGCGCCAGCGAGCTGGATGACCGGGTCCTCGGCCTGGGGATCGAGCGCGCCGACCCCCTCGGCGATGCGCTGGGCGGCCTCGGCGGCCACGCCGATGGGCTGGTCGTCGTCTTCGAAGCGCTCGAGCAGCTCCCCGAGGTTCTGGTCGGTGCCCGACGGGTCGAGGACGCGGACCGCGTGATGCACGGCGTCTGAGATGGTCACGGGAGCGGGTTCGGTCGCCATGCGGGGAGCCGTACCCGGAAATCGGTCAGGTGAAGTAGATGGGGGGCCCCGAGCGGCCGGCGCCCCTCAAAGAGCGGGAAGACGCTGCGGCCCCCGCGTCGCGGCACCTCCGCGCCCCGATCCAAGCCGGCTACGCCCGGCGGACCGCGACGCCGCCGAGCTCCGCGAGCACATGAGATCGCGGTCGACGTCACCTCACGCCGGCAGCGCGACGATCGCGTCGATCTCGACCGCCGCGCCGAGCGGCAGCGCGGCGACGCCGATGGTCGTGCGCGCCGGCGGCTCGGACGAGAAGAACGTCGCATAGGCCTCGTTGACCTCCGCGAAGGTGGTCATGTCCGTGACGTAGACCGCGCAGCGCACCGCGGCCTCGAGCCGCGCGCCGCCGGCCGCGCAGACGATCTGGAGGTTCTCGAGGCACCGTGCGGTCTGCGCGCCCACGTCGCCCTCGACCAACTTGCCCGTGGCAGGATCCAGCGGCGTCTGCCCGGAGCAGTAGAGCACCGAGCCGTGCGCGACGGCGTGCGAGTAGGGCCCGGCGGCGGGCGGGGCCCCGTGGGCGGTGAGGACGCGGCGAGGTTCGGGCATACGGCGAGGCTACTCCGCGTTGTCGGCTACCGTGCGGCGCATGCCCGGTCGCCGCCTGCTCTTGTCCGTGCTCGCAGCACTGATGGGCGGTGCGCTTGTCCCCGCCGGCGCGGCGGCCGCCCTGCCGTGGACGCCGTGTCAGCCGGCCGGGTTCGAGTGCGCGTCCCTCGGCGTCCCGCTCGACCGCTCGGGCCGGACTCCGGGCATCGTCACCTTGAACGCCAAGCGGGTGCCTGCCGCCGCGAACCCCGGCAGGATCGCCGTCGTGGCTCTGGCGGGTGGTCCGGGCCAGGCGGCGGTCCCCATCGCCTCGGACTTCGCGTCGATCCTCGGCCCGGCGATCGCGTCCCGCGATCTGCTCGTCTACGACCAGCGCGGCACGGGTGCCTCCAACCCACTCGACTGCGCCGCGCTGAACCGCAGCTCGGGCTCCATCACCTTCGTCGCCCGGAGCTGCTCGGAGCAACTCGGCCCCGCCCGCGGGTTCTTCCGCACGGTCGACTCGGTACAGGACATCGAGGCGCTCCGGGTCGCGGGGGGCTATGAGAGGCTCGTCCTCTTCGGCGTCTCCTACGGCACGAAGGTCGCGCTGGCCTACGCCTCCGCGTTCCCGGACCGCGTGGAGTCGCTCGTCCTCGACTCCGTGGTGACGCCCGAAGGGCCCGACGCCTTCCGCCGCTCGACGCTCGGCGCCGTGACGCGCGTGGTCGCCGACATCTGCGCCGACGGACGCTGCAAGGCGATCACCTCCAGCGCCTCGCGTGACGTCTCGACCCTCGCGCGACGGCTGCGCAGGAAGAGCCTCAAGGGCGCCGTGTACTCCCCCACCGGCCGCCGCTTCACCGCGCGCCTGAGCGAGGCTGGCCTCTTCGGCATTCTGCTGGCCGGCGACCTCAATCCGACGCTGCGGGCCGAGTTGCCCGGCTCCATGCGCGCCGCGCTGGCCGGGGACGTCAAGCCGCTGCTGCGCTTGAGCGCGCGGTCGGCCGGGCTGGAGAACGCCGCGGGCCTACAGAGCTCCCGAGCGGATTCCGACGCGCTCCTGCTGGCCACGACATGCGAGGAGAACCCCACGTTCCCCTGGACACGTGGCGCGTCGATCCGCCAGAAGGCCATCGAGGCGGCACGCGCTGCGCGCAGCCTTCCCGCGGGCTCGACGGGCCCCTTCTCGAGTGACGTCCCACTGCAGCAGAGCATCCTGCCGCTCTGCCTGGGCTGGCTGACCGCGTCGCCGGCCCCCGTCGCGCCCGGGCCACTGCCGGCCGTCCCGCTGCTGGCCATCAACGGCCGCAGCGACCTGCGCACCCCCTTCGAGGACGCCATCGCCGTGGCCGGCCGCGTGCCCGGCGCCCAGCTGCTGCCGGTGCCGAACGTGGGGCACTCCGCCGTGGGCTCCGATCCCACCGACTGCACGAAGAACGCGATCGCCACGTTCTTCGCCGGCCAGGTCCAGGTCGGCCAGTGCGCGGCCACGCCACCGCGCTTCGTGCCCACGCCACGTCCACCGACGCGCGCCTCGCGCCTGGAGCCCTACGCCAACATCGAGGGCAAGGTGGGCCGCACCGTGGAGGCGCTGCGTCTGACCGTCAACGACGCGCGGTCCCAGGTGCTCGGCCAGGCCCTCGCGCTGGGCCGGACGCCCTTCGGAGCAGGCGGCCTGCGCTCTGGCCACGTGAAGGTCTTCCGCGACGGGCTCAGCCTGCGCAACTACGAGTACGTGCCGGGCATCCGCGTCTCGGGCACGCTGCCGAACCGGGGGACGTCGAGGTTCCGCGTCTCGGGCAAGCAGGCCAGCCGGGGGACCGTGCGGGTCTCGGACACCCTGCAGGTCTCCGGCCGCCTCGGTGGCCGGGCGGTGTCCACGCGCTTCGGCCAGGCCGCCGGACGGTCGACGCGACCCTACGGCGGGCTGACGCTGCGTCAGGCCGTCGCCCGCGGGAAGAAGATCCGCGCGTTCGGGTAAGGGGTCGGGCATGGCCAATGCCCTCGCCCGCGAGACCTCCCCGTACCTGCTCCAACACGCCGAGAACCCCGTCGACTGGTTGCCGTGGGGGCAGGAGGCGCTGGCCCGCGCGCGCGCGGAGGACAAGCCGCTGCTCGTCTCGATCGGCTACTCGGCCTGCCACTGGTGCCACGTGATGGAGCGCGAGTCCTTCGAGGACCCCGCCGTCGCGGCGCTGATGAACGAGCTGTTCGTGTGCGTGAAGGTCGACCGGGAGGAGCGCCCGGACGTCGACGCGATCTACATGGAAGCCGTGCAGGCGATGACCGGCCACGGCGGCTGGCCGCTCAACATGTTCGTGACGCCGGACCAGGCGCCGTTCTACGGCGGAACCTACTTCCCTCCCGAGCCACGCCACGGCATGCCGTCGTGGCCGCAGGTGCTTCGGGCGGTGGCCGACGCCTGGAAGAACAACGGCGAGCAGATCCGCGAGCAGGGCGAGCGGATGGCCGGCCGGCTGGTCGGCGGGGCGCTGTTGACCCCGAGTGAGGAACCGTTCGATCCCGGAGCGCTGGAGGTCGCGCAGGCCAAGCTGCGCGGGCAGTTCGACGCGGTCAACGGCGGCTGGGGCGGGGCGCCGAAGTTTCCCGCGGCCTCGACGATCGAGTTCCTGCTGCGCCGCGGCGAGACCGCGATGGGCGCCTACACGCTCACCTCGATGGCGTCGGGCGGCATCTACGACCAGGTGGGTGGCGGCTTCGCGCGCTACGCGGTCGACGAGACCTGGACGGTTCCGCACTTCGAGAAGATGCTCTACGACAACGCGCTGCTGGCGCGCGCGTACCTTCACGGGTTCCAGGCCACGGGGAACGGTGACTTCCGGCGGGTCTGCGAGGAGACGCTCGACTGGGTCCTGCGGGACCTGCGTGCGCCCGAGGGCGGTTTCTTCTCCGCCCTGGACGCCGACTCCGAGGGCGTCGAGGGGAAGTTCTACGTGTGGACGCTCGGCGAGCTGCGCGACGCGCTCGGCAACGATGCAGAGGCCGCGATCGCCTGGTTCGGCGCCACCGAGAGCGGCAACTTCGTCGACCCGCATCACCCGCCGCAGCCCGGCGATCCGGGGCTCAACGTGCTCGAGGACCGCGGCCGGCGGCCCGACCCCGAGACGGCCGCGCGCATCCGGACCCGCCTGCGCGAGGTGCGCGAGAGCCGGGTGTGGCCCGGTCTGGACGACAAGCGCCTGGCTGCCTGGAACGCGCTGACGATCAGCGCGCTGGCCGACGCGGGCGCCGTACTCGGGCGCGCGGACTACGTCGCCGCCGCGCGCGACGCCGCCGCGTTCGTGCTCGACCGGATGCGCGACTTCTCCGACCCCGGCCGCCCGCGCCTGCTGCGGACCTTCAACGCCGGCGAGGCGCGCCTCGGTGCCTACCTCGAGGACCACGCCTTCCTGCTCGAAGCGCTCCTGCATCTCTACGAGGCGACGTTCGAGCCCCGCTGGTTCAGCGCGGCGCGGGCGCTGGCCGACGAGCTGATCGAGCGCTTCGCCGACGCCGAGCGCGGCGGCTTCTTCTCGACCGCCTCAGACGCCGAGGCGCTCGTGGCGCGGCGCAAGGATCTCGAGGACGCGCCGATCCCCGCCGGCGGCTCGAGTGCCGCGCTCGGTCTCCTGCGCCTTGCGGCGCTCACCGGCGACCACCGTTACGAGGCGGCCGCCGAGGGTCAGCTGCAGCTCCTCCACGAGCTCGCCGCCCAGCACCCGGGCGCGTTCGGGCACCTTCTGCAGGCACTCGACGAGCGCCTGCGGCCCCGGCAGGAGGTCGCCGTGGTCGGACCGGCACCGGGGCGCGCCGTGCTCGTCGACGTCGTGCGGGAGGCGCTCCGCCCCGGCGTGGTGCTCGCGGGCGGCGAAGCGGCAGACGGGAACATCGCACTGCTGGAGGGCCGCGAGCCCGTCGATGGCCTGGCGGCGGCCTGGGTCTGCGAGGGCTTCGCGTGCCGTCGACCGGTCACGACGCCGGAGGAGCTTCGCGAGCTGCTCGCCGACGTGCCCTAGCCGGAGCGCCCCCCGGGGTGCGACCCCGCCGCCTGCCACAGATTCACGTTCTGCGACCCGGCGGCGCAGACGCCGCGTATAGCCTGCGGCCCTTCGCGATCTGTTCGAACCGCCAGCCGTGACCCGTCTTTTCACCTTTCCCGCCGGCCGTCGCGCCAAGTGGATCGTCCTCGTCGTCTGGACCGTGGCGGTCGCGGCCATGCTCGCCGCGAACCTGCCGGGCAAGTACTCCGAAGCTGAGAGGAACGAGTCGACCTCCTTCCTGCCGGGCGACGCGGAATCGACGAGGGCGCTGGCGATCACCGAAGCACTCCAGGACGGTGAGCGCGCACCGACGGTGATCGTCTACCAGCGCGACGGCGGGCTGACCGCGGCCGACGAGCAGCGCATCACGAGCGACGTCGCGAAGCTCAACACCCAGGCGGTCTTCCCGAACGCCACGCCGTTCGGCGACCCGGCGGGCGAGCGGGGCGGCGGGCGACCGTTCCAGCTCTCCTCGGACGGTTCGACGGCGCTCATCGTCAACTCGCTGCGGGCCACGGGCGAGTCGGAGGACATCCTTCGCCCGATCGACAGGTATCGCGAGCTGGTGTCGGGGGAGGGGCAGGGGCTGAGCGTCGCGGTCGGCGGCCCGGGCGGCGTCTCGGCCGACGCGATCAAGGTCTTCGAGTCGATCAACGGGACGCTGCTGCTCGCCGCCGCCTCGCTGGTGTTCGTGCTGCTGATCCTCATCTACCGCAGTCCGATCTTCTGGTTCTTCCCCCTGTTCGCGGTGGCGCTCGCGGAGATCACCTCGCGCGCCCTGGGCTACGGGCTGACCGAGCTCGGCGTCACCGTCAACGGGCAGGCCTCCGCGATCGGCTCGATCCTCGTGCTCGGGGCGGGCACCGACTACGCGCTCCTGCTCGTCTCGCGCTACCGGGAGGAGCTGCGCCTGCACGAGGACAAGCATGAGGCGATGGCGCGCGCACTCCGTGCGGCGGGGCCGGCGATCCTCGCCTCGGGCCTGACCGTCGCGATCACGCTGATGTCGTTGAGCTTCGCGAAGGTCAACGGCACCTCCGGGCTCGGGCCGACGGGCGCCGCGGGCATCCTCGTAGCGCTGCTGGCGATGCTCACCTTCCTGCCGGCGGTCCTGACCATCGTGGGGCGCAAGCCCTTCTGGCCGTTCGTCCCCCGTCTCGGCGGAGCCGGCGCCGACCAGACCCAGGGTGCCTTCCGCCGGCTCGGCGAGCGTGTCCAGCGCTCGCCGCGGCGGGCGTGGCTCGCGACGACGGCCGTTCTGGCCGTCTTCTGCCTCGGGCTGCTGAACCTCTCCGACGGCCTGACGCAGGGCAACTCGTTCAGCGACTCGGTCGAGTCGATCGCCGCACAGGAAACGATCGCGACCGCCTTCCCCGCGGGCCAGAGCGCTCCGACCGACATCATCGTCCGCGACCCGTCGAGGGTGAAGGACGTCGCGGCGGCGGTCGCAGACGTCGAGGGCGTCGCGCAAGTGGTGCCCACACCGAGCCGCGGACCGCAGGGGACGCTGCTGGCGGCGTTCCTGCGCGACGCCCCGTACTCCACCGCCGCCTTCGCCGTCATTCCCGAGATTCGCGCCGCCGCCCGCAGGGCCGACCCGGAGGCGCTGGTCGGCGGCGCGACCGCGGTCGAAGCCGATCTGCGCGAGGCGTCGGCGGACGACACGCGCCTGCTGGTGCCCGTCGCGACCGCGATCGTCCTCGTGATCCTCGTGGGGCTGCTGCGCTCGCTGCTGGCCCCCGTGCTGCTGATCGCGACGGTCATCCTCAGCTTCGGCGCGTCGCTCGGCGTGGCCGCGGTCGTCTACGACGTGATCTTCGGCTTCCCGGGCTCGGACCCGTCGCTGCCTCTCTTCGCCTTCATCTTCCTCGTGGCCCTCGGCGTGGATTACAACATCTTCCTCATGGCGCGCGTGCGCGAGGAGGTGGCCAAGCACGGAACCCGCGCGGGCATGCTGCGCGGCCTGGCGGTCACGGGAGGGGTCATCACGAGCGCCGGGGTCGTCCTGGCCGGGACGTTCGGCGTGCTCGCCGTGCTGCCGCTCGTCTTCTTGACCGAGATCGGCTTCGTGATCGCGTTCGGCGTGCTGCTCGACACGTTCGTCGTCCGCTCGGTCCTCGTGCCGGCGCTCGTGTTCGACATCGGGCCCAAGGTGTGGTGGCCCTCGGCGCTCGCGCGTGAGACCGACCGCTCCGGCGACGAAGAACAATAATGATTTCCTCACGATTGCCGGCGCGCCAGGTGACATGCTCTGAGCCCACAGCATTATCCGAACTTTAAGGAGAACACGTGCCGCGCATCTGCGTCCTCGCCCTGGCGGGCGTCGGGGCCCTGGCCTTCCCGGCCGGCGCCTCGGCGGCCGCGGCGACGCTCGATCGTCCGTGCTACGTCTCCGGACAACCCGGAACCCTCTCGTTGTCCGGCTTTGCGCCCAACGCCGTTGTGTCACTCGCCAACGCCGATCTCGGCGCGAGGAAGGTCATGACAGATGCCACGGGCTCCTTCTCGATCCCGTTCACCCCCCCGTCGGGCAGAGATCTCCCACGTCCTGGCTCACGCGCGTTCGTCATCACCGCGACCGAGGACGCGAACCCGGCCAACACGGCGACGGCCGCGTCCCGGATCGCGCCGCTCGCGTTCGCGACCAGCAAGGGAGAGAAGTCGCCGAAGGCCAAGCGCTCCTGGTACTTCTCGGGCTTCATCACCGGGAAGACCCTCTACGGGCACTTCCGCTACAAGGGTCAGACCAAGGGCAACTTCCGCTTCGGTCGCGCTACGGGCCCGTGCGGCGAGTACAAGCGCCGCGCGCCCGGCATCCCGGTCAAGGGCAGGGTGTCCGCGGGTTCCTGGAGGGTGCAGGTCGACCACAAGCGGATCTACTCGGCCAAGACCCAGCCGTCCGTGGCGGGCTCGACGGTCGTCTACACCACCTTCCGCCCGCGCGCGGCGGTCGGCGCCGCGGCGCTGAGCAGCGCGGCCCTGACCGGCTTCTACCGCTTCGGGACCGCGTACGCCGGGATCTAGGGACGGGGCCGAGCCCTGACTGAGGTTCTCGCCGCCGTCGAGCTCGCGCTCGGCGGCGGCGACGGCCGGGGTGACCGGCGCTCGTCAGAGCACGGGCAGGTACCTCGTGAGCTCCCACGGAGTCACCTGCACGCGGTAGTCCTCCCATTCCTGACGCTTGATCTCGACGTAGCGGTTGAACATGTGCTCGCCGAAGGTACGCAGGACCAACTCGGACTCCGCGGTCAGCTCGATGGCCTCCCCGAGCGTTTCGGGCAGCTGTTCGATGCCGAGGCGCCGCCGGTCGTCCGGAGCCAGGTGGTACAGGTTCTTCTCCATCGGCTCCGGCAGCTCATAGCCCTTCTCGATTCCCTCCAGGCCGGCCTGCAACAGTGCCGCGAACGTCAGGTACGGGTTGCAGGCGGGGTCCGGGCAGCGCAACTCGATCCGGGTCGACTGCTCCTTGCCGGCGTGGTGCAGCGGAACGCGCACGAGCGCTGAACGGTTGCGGCGGCTCCAGGCGACGTAGACCGGAGCCTCGTAGCCCGGCACCAGGCGCTTGTAGGAGTTCACCCACTGGGCGAAGATCGACGCGAGCTCGCGCGCGTGACGCAGCTGGCCGGCGATGAACGCCTTGCCCGTGTCAGAGAGGTAGTACGGGTCATCCTCGTCGAAGAACGCGTTCTGGCCCTCGCGGGTCAGGCTCATGTGCGTGTGCATCCCCGAGCCGTTCTCGCCGAAAAGCGGCTTGGGCATGAACGTCGCGTGCCACCCGTACTTCATGGCGAGCTCCTTGACCGTGATGCGGTAGGTCATCACGTCGTCGGCGGCCTTCAGCGCGGGGGCATGACGCATGTCGATCTCGTGCTGCGACGGGCCTGACTCGTGATGGGAGTACTCCACGTCGATGCCGAGCTGCTCGAGGGCGAGGACGGTCTCGCGGCGCACGTCGGAGCCCGCATCGAGCGTCGTCAGGTCGAAGTAGCCTCCCTTGTCGAGGACTTCGGTGCCCGCGCTGTCCTTGAAGAGGAAGTACTCGAGCTCGGGACCGACGTTGAACGCGTCGAAACCCATCGCGCCGGCGCGGGAGAGCGCGATACGCAGGACGTGGCGCGGATCGCCCTCGTACGGCGTGCCCTCCGGGGTGCGGATATCGCAGAACATGCGCGCCACCCCCTGCTCCTCCGGGCGCCAGGGAAGCACCGCGAACGTGCTCGGATCCGGCATGGCGACCATGTCGGACTCCTCGATGGCGTTGAAGCCCGTGATCGACGAGCCGTCGAAGCTCATACCGTGATGGAAGGCATCGTCGAGTTCCTCGGCGTTGATCGAGAAGGACTTCAGCTGACCCAGGATGTCGGTGAACCAGAAGCGCAGGAACCTGATGTCCCGCTCCGCGACGAGCGCCTTGACGTCTTCGGGGGTTTGCGGCTGCTCGTTCATCCGCGGCACCCTAGTGGAAGCAGGGAGGACCGCCGGTCGGGCCGGGGTGGCCTGTTCGGTGGTGCCGGGAAGTCGTTTCAGCGCTACAGCACGGACAGCAGCGGCATCGCAACCGCGCGGGCCGAACCGCTCGTGAACGCGATGAGCACGAGCAGGATCCCGAGCAGCACCGCCCACATGGCGATGCGATCCGGATTTGCGCCGAAGCGGTCTGCGGCGGCGCGGGGGGCGCGCTGACGTCGCTCGACTTCGCGCAGGCGCGGGACGGCCGCCAGCGCGCCCGGGCGGCCGGTGATCTCGACCGTTCGACGGGCGTCGGAACCGGCGAGAAACGCGTCCGACGGGCGCAGCGAGGCGGGAAGCGCCTGGGCGGCCTCGAGACGGGAGGCGCCCGTGTCGTCAGGCGCGAAGCGGCGGGGGCCGGCCGGATCGGCGAGGCGCTCGGCCGCCGATGCGGCGGCGTCGCCCATCGCGGCGCGCGCGCCGGGCGATGGGTGCGCTTCCGTCGTGAGGCGGCCGGCAACCGGGGTGTCCTGCGCCTGACGGGCGTCGGGACGGCGCAACCGCGCGCTTGTCGTCGTCGGGCCCGACATGCGGCGGCGGGCGGACGGTGAGGCCTCCAGGCGGGCTGCTGTCCGCCGGCGCGCACGCTCGTGGGCACTCGTCCCGAAGTCGAAGTCCGGGACGTCCTCGCGCACGGGACCGACGAGTGCATCGCTGAGCTCGTCGAGCGTGAGGAGCTCGTCGTCGTCGGGGGCGGCGGCACGGCGGGCGGCGGGGGGTGCCGCGGGCCGCGGGGCGGGAGACGCGCCGGGCCGGTCGAGCGCGATGGCGTCACCGAGCTCGTCGAGGGTCAGCGTGCGGCTCTCTCCCACGTCTGGGCCGAAGGTGAAGGCGTCGTCGGCGGCGGCGAAGGCGTCCGCGAACGCACGAGCATCGTGGCGGGTGCTGGTGGCCTGGGTGGCGTCGCTCATCGTCGGCTTCCTCATTCGAACACCCCCGAGAACGGTGCGCGCGACGGCACGACCGATGCGGGGCCCCACCCCGGGCCGCCCACGCTCGGCAGGAGACGACGGGGCGCAACGGCTGGACGGCGTGATCGTAGCAGTGGACTTCTTCCTGCATTTGCGTCGGATGCTCGGGCGCGTCGAACCGATCCGGTAGATCAGCAGACGAGCGCGACTGTAGGGACCCCGCCGGACGACATCACGGGCCGGTCGAGAAAGAACGCGCTTTCACCGAAGATCGACGAGCTACGGGGCGTCAGGAGCTGCCGTATCGCGGCGGCGGGACTGCCGCGTCGCGGGCAGGAACGCCGCACTGCGGGGCGGGGCAGCCCCTCCCCCAGGGTTCAGCGGCCGGCGGCCGTTGCGACGAAGTCCGAGACCTTCGCCTGATCGGTGCCGTCGATCAACGCCTTGGGCATCTGGCCCATGCCCCGAGCGCGACCGTTGGTGACGGCGTCGTCGATGAAGCGGATCCGGGCCTTCTTGTCGGGAATCGGCGGAATGATCGCGTCGAGGCTCGGACCGACCCGGCCGACGGCGTTCGCGGCCGAGAGGACGTGGCAGGTCGAGCAGTTCTTCGCGAAGATCTCACGCCCTTCCTGCTGGGCTGCGGTGAGCTCGACGCCCCCGGGCGCGCCCTTGGACTGGTTGCCGGCGTTGTAGGCCAGCACGAGGGCCGGAATGCCGAGGCCGAACGCGAGCGTCACGATGCCCGTGCCGACCATCGCGAGACGGTGGCGTCGCTTAGGACTGCTGGGGGTGGCCTGGTGTCCGCTGCGCATCGCCAGGCCGACGACGGTGAGGCCCATGATCACGAAGACGAGGACGATGAAGATGAGTCCGAGCACGGATCGAGCCTACCGGCACGCCGCGGCGGAGTGGCCACTCACCGGCGGCGCCCCTGGGCGAAGCTCATGACGGGTGGCGCTACGGCCCGGAAGTCGCCGCCGTCGGTGCCCGTCGCCGCCGGCTCCTCCGTTTCCTGCAGCCCGCCGAACCTCGCGCGCCGCGGCGCCCCGCGATCGCGGTCTGCTCCCATGTTCCGCTCGAGCTCGACGAGGTCCAGTGGACTGAAGTCCTTGATCGCCGCGAGCGGCCGGTCGGGCGCCTCGAGCGGCCGGATCTGCTTGACGACGACGTTGACCTGCCCGCCCGCGGCGGGATGGCGCTCGAAGACGCCGTCGGCGATGACGAGCGGCTCGGTCCGCACGGCCAACCGCTCGCGATCGTAGAGCTCGGGGGAGACGATGAGGTTGATCGTCCCCGCCTCGTCCTCGAGCAGCATGAAGACGATCCCCTTCGCGGTGCCGGGGCGCTGGCGGGCCACCACCAGGCCACCGACCCGCACGCGCTGGCCGTGGCGCAGTTCCGCGAAGCCCGCCGTGCCCACCGCGCCCTGCGCTTCGAGCTCGTCGCGCAGCAGCGCGACGGGGTGCGTGGTGGTCGTCACGCCCGTGGTGCGGTAGTCGGCGATCATCGCTTCCCACGCCCCGAGCGCCGGCAGCGCCGGCGCCTCGGGCAGAGGCAGCGGCAGCGCGAGCTGCACACCCGCCTCTACCGTCCGGCCGGGGCCTGACCCGCGCACCCGCACCCGGACGCCGGGCGCCGCGGCCCCGAGGCGCCAAAGCGCCGCCCGCCGCCGATGACCGGCCAGCGGCACCTCAGCGGACACGAGCGCATCGCAGGCACCCGACCACGCGAGCTTGCCCAGCGACGGGCGCCCCGCTCCCGCGCGCGCAGCGAGGTCCTCCACCGAGGTGAACGGCCCGCCCTCCTCCCGCGCGGCCACCAGCGCCTCCACCTCGTCGGCGCGCACACCCACGACATAGCCGAGCCCCACCCGCACCGCGCCCTCGGCGGTCACGTCGCAGCCGACCCCGCTTGAGTTGACGTCGGGCGCCACCACCGCGATCCCCCGCCGCTGGGCCTCGTGGATGAGCGCGTCGGGTGGGTAGAAGCCCATGGGCTGCTCGTCGAGCAGCGCGGAGAGGAACTCGGGCCCGTAATGCACTCGCAGCCAGGTCGACTGGTAGGCCAGCAGTCCGAACGCCGCGCCGTGCGCCTTGGGAAACCCGAAGCCCGAGAACCCGACGATCATCTCGTAGACCCGCTGGGCCACCTCCGCCGACGCGCCGTGGGTGCGCATCGCCCCTTCGACGAAACGCTCGTGGTAGGCCCGGATCGCGGCCTCCGAGCGCTTGCGGCTCATCGCGCGCCGCAGCCCCTCGGCCTCCCCGGGCGAGAAGCCCGCGAAGGCCATGGCCACTTCGATGACCTGGTCCTGGAAGATGATCGTCCCGAGCGTGTCCTCGAGCACAGCACGCAAGGTCGGATGGTCGTAGGGGACCTCGAAGTCCGGGTTCTCCCGCAGCGCCTGCCTGCGGGCGATGTACGGGTTGACCGCCCCACCCTGGATCGGCCCGGGCCGCACGATCGCCACCTGGATCGTCAGGTCGTCGAGCGTCTCGGGCTTCGTGCGCAGCAGGGAGGCCATCTGCGCGCGGCTCTCGATCTGAAAGACCCCGGTCGTCTCCCCCCGCTGGATCGTCTCGTAGACCTCCGGGTCGTCGTAGGGGATCCGCGAGAGGTCGACGAACTCACCGCGGCGCTTGCCGATCAGCTCGACGCAGCGCTCGGCCGCCGAGAGCATTCCCAGCCCGAGCAGGTCGATCTTCAAGAAGCCTGCGTCCGCGCAGGAGTCCTTGTCCCACATGACCATCTGGCGCCCCTCCATCGCAGCCGGCACCACGGCGCAGCAGTCCACGAGCGGGCGGGTCGCGACGATCATCCCGCCCGAGTGCTGCGACAGATGGCGCGGCAGCCCGTGTGACTCCTCGGCGAGCTTGACGAGCCACTCCCAGCGACCCAGCTTCTCGCGCCCATCCCCCAGCGCCCGCTGGATGTCTTCCTCCACCTTGAAGGCCGCGAAGCCCTCCGACGCGCGCGCGACGCGCTCGATCTCTCCCGGCGGCAGTCCGAGCGCCTTGCCGATCTCCCGGATGGCGCCCCTCGCGCGGAAGGTCGGAAACGCGGCCACCAGCGCGGAGTGGTCGGGACCGAACTGCCGGTGGATGCGCGGGATGAGCTCCGCGCGGATGTCGCGGGGGAAGTCGAGGTCGATGTCCGGCAGCGCCGTGATCTCCTCGTTGAGAAAGCGCCCGAGGAACAGAGCGTTCTTTATCGGGTCGATGTGCGAGAGGCCCGTGAGGTAGCAGACGATCGAGGACACGCTCGACCCGCGCCCGCGCCCCGGGGGCAGCAACGACCGCGCCGTCCCCACCCCGCGGACCTCCACGGCGATCTCCCGCGCGAGCTCGAGGATCTCGTGGTGCAGTGTGAAGAATCCCGACAGGCCGAGCCCGTCGATCAGCCGCAGCTCCTCGTCGAGGCGCGCTACGGCCTCCTCGCGTCGCTTGTGCCCTGGCGGGTAGCGCGAGTCGAACGCCGCGTGGCAGATCCCCTGCAGCGTGCGCGCCGCACCGGCGTCGTCGGCGTAGGGGTAGCGGTAGCCCAGATCCGCGGTGAGGTCGAAGCGCAGCTCGGCGGCCAGGCGCGCCGTCTCGGCGACCGCCTCAGGGTGGTCGGCGAAGCGCGAGGTCATCGCCTCGGGCGTGGTGAGCACGTGCGCGTGGTTGCCTCTGCGGACGGGCTCTGAGGCGTCGAGGGTCGAGTGCTCGCGGATCGCCACGAACGCGTCTTGCAGCCGCGCCCGCTCCCAGGTGTGGGCGTGGACGTTGCCCGTGGCCACACAGGCCACGCCGAGCCGCCGGGCCAGCCCTTCCAGGCCGCGGTTCAGCGCCCGGTCGTGCCGAGCGAAGGGCCGCTGCAGCTCCACCCGCAGTCCTTCTGGCCCAAAGGCTGCGAGCAGCCGGCGGATCGACGGCTCGTCCCGGAGGCCCTGCTGTGCGCAACCCGTCAAGCAGACGAGGCCCTCCGCGTGCTCGGCGAGGTCGGTGAGGGTCACCGACGGCGCGATCGCCCGCCGTCGTGTCGCGTCGCGCGTGTGGGCGTGCGCCCGCGTGAGCAGCCGGCAGAGGTTGCGCCACCCCAGCTCGCTGCGGACGAGCAGCGTGACGTGGCGCAGCGCCGGCGGCTCCCAGACCGCGCCGCGGAGCACGGCGCGTCCGGGCACCACGTGGTCCGGTGAAGCGGGATCACGCTCGTCGCGCACGGAGACCTCCGCTCCGTGGATTGCCCGCAGTCCGAGCGCCCCGGCGGCCTGCGCGAACTCCATCGATCCCGAGATCGTGTCGTGGTCGGTCAAGGCCATCGCGGTGTGCCCGCGCTCGAGTGCTGCGACTACGAGCTCTTCGGGCTGCGCGGTCCCGTCGAGGAAGGAGAAGGCCGAATGCGCGTGGAGCTCGACGTACGACGACACGAACGCATGTTCCCACAGCGAGCGGACGCTTTCCCTCGGCGCGGCCTCTACCAGTCTGCCCGCCCACTGAGCGCCGGGTGTGTCGCTACGAGTTCTCCTGCCAGCGGAAGAATGCGAGCAGGTTGCCGTCAAGGTCGACCGTCGCGAACTCACGCGTGCCGAAGTCCGTCGCTTTCACCCCGGAGCGCGAGACCTTGTGGAGCACTCCTTCCCCCTGCAGCTCGAGGAACAGGGCATCGACGTCGGCGACCTCGATCCGGCAGCTCGCCGTGCCGGCCAGGAACGACTCGGCGCCCGAGCAGATCGGCCGGGTGACCAGGCCCTCCCGCGTCCGCCAGTCCTCATCCGTCGCGCCCCACAGATGCAACACCGCGTCGTCGCGCACCAAGACAGCGAAGTCGCCCTCGTGGTGCCGTGCGGCGAATCCGAAGTGCTCGTGATAATGCGCCACCGCCGCGCCCACGTCGCAGACGGGCAAGGCGGGAATCGTCTTGTGAAGGCCAGCTGAGGCGCGGGGAGACATGTGCGCAGTGTCGCGAGGACAGCGCGCTCGAGGACAACAGACGATCACGCCCGGGATTGCGGCGCCAAGCACTCGGTCCGCTGCTCCCACACGCCACCGGCGGGGCGCGTCCACGCGTCGAGCAGCTTCGAGGTGGTGCGCGACACCTCCACCGCGCCTCCGAGGCGCGGGCCCAGCGCGGCCTCGGCGTCGGCGGCGTAGCTCGTGGCGTCCTCGGCGTAGCGCACGACGTCACGGCGCGACGCGGTCTCCACCCGACGGGCCAGTGCCACCGCCGCAGCCGGAAGCGCCCCGGAGCCCGCGGGCGCCAGCGCGTCGAGGAACCGCTCGTAGACCGCGCGGTTGGACTCGCGACGGAGGTCGAGGCGCGAGCTGACCTCGACGTGGCCGGCATCGCCGCCCTTCGCCTCCTGCCGCGGGAGGTCGAGCCCGAAGTCCCGGCGTCCGTCGCCCGCCACGACGACCGCAAGCTCGATCGGGCTGCCCCGACGGTCGTAGGTCAGGGTGATCGTCGGGGCGCTCGAGCGGCTGAGCCCCGCGCCACCCGCCGCCTTGCTCAGCGTCGCCGCCACGTCGCCCTCGAGGGCGAGCACCAGCGTCCGCCGGCCGGACTTGCGGTCACGCGTGCCGCCGAGCGAGGCTTTCAACCCCGTTCTGAGCGTGGCCACCTGGCCGAGCTCGGCCTCGATCGTCCCCTCCAGGCCGGCCGATACGCCGATGACGTCCGGGACGGGGAGCGCGTCGCCGTCGACGCCGACGGCGTGCACCATGTCGCGGATCTGCTTGCCGGCGACCGGCACGACACGCTCGGCGAGGCTCGCGGCCAGATACTCGCGGATGTCCTCGACCAGGCGGTCGGCCGACGCCGCGCCGGGGCGGTTCCAGACCCGCTGACGCCCGAGGCGCACGAGCAGCTCCGCCTGGGTGATCGCTCCGCCGCCCTGGCGTTTCCCACCGAGGCGCACGCCGCCCGAGGCGCCGAGGGCGGCCGTCGGCGCGGCGTCGGTTCCGTCGATGAGCGTGACGTCGACGGTGCCGTCGGAGAGTTCCTCGCGCAGGAGTGAGAGCGAGCCGCCGAGCTTGACGAAGGTCAGCTTGATCCCGAGCTTGCCCCCGGTACCGCGCGAGCGCACGACGCAGGCCTTGAGCTCCGTGGCCAGGCAGTCGCCGCCGGTGACCCGGCAGAGCGCCCGCTCGAGGCCGCGGACGACGCCGTTGAGGATGGCGCTCCCACCCGCGACGTTCGCGGTGAGGACGAGCACCGCCGCCACGACGGCCAGCAGGCCGGCGTACTCGAGCGACGCCTGTCCGAACTGAGCATCACGCGCCGGCCGGGCCACAGAGGACGCAGCGCGGGGTGAGACACCGGATGGCATCTGGCAACCGTCCCGCCCTGTCGCGTGACCGATCTACACCGAGGTGTCACCAGAGTGCGCAGCCCTACGCGCGGGACTGCACGTGGGCCAGCCTGGTCCCTCGCAGGATCCGTGAGCCGGAGGCACGGACGTACGTGCGGCCCGTCGCGCGCTCGTCTGCGTACACCACACGGACGAGCAGAAGCGCCTGGGCGAGCCCGACCAGCGTGCAGCCGCCCGTGACGCGCAATCCGGCGTCCCAGGCGCCGAGGGCGACCAGGGGCAGGGTGAGCGCCGCTACGACGAGCGGCAGGTGCCACAGCGGCGTGGGCTCACCCGTGGCCGCCACCGGCCCCGCCCCCGCGGGCTTCGAGCGGGCGATCGCCCGGCGGACCGAGAGCGGCCCGAGGACTGCGAGCAGAACGAGCACCACGACGAGCTGCCCGACGGTCGAACCGGCGTTCTGCGTCGCGCGGGAGTCTGCGAGCAACAGCACGACGGAGCCCGTCACCCCACAGGTGGCGAGCGCGAGACCCTCCGTGCGCAGCCGCGCGCGGTAGGTCAGCGCTGGCGGTACCACCGGCCGTCGACGAGGTCACGGAACACGATGGAGTCTCGGCCTGCGGTCGTCACCACCTCCCAGTATCGGCGACGCAGCGGCCGGTCGGTCCACCAGCGGTCCTCGATGAGCCACGACTCGCGCACCGCGTCGACCGTGTCGCCCTCGATCCGCATGGGCCGCCCGCCCGCGCCTGCCTGCACCCGCACCGGAACGGGGACGCCGAGCCGCCGGGGCGCTCCGGGGGCGCGCGTCTCGCGGGAAGCCGCGCTGCGCTGCACCGGTCCCCCCGCGCCGCCGCCGCCCGCAGCGGGCCGCCCCGCGCGCCCCTTGAGCCCGACGGTCCGCGCGGGCGTCGCAGTTTCCCCGGGCGCGGACGCGAATGGCGGTGGCGCGGGCGCGGGTACAGGCGCCGCGGATGGCGACGACGCGGGCGGCGGTGAGCTCCGCGGAGGCGGCAGTACGCGCGCCACGGGCGCTCCGGCGGCTTGCGCCTCCGGCGGGCGCTCCTTGCCCGTGGCGAAGTCGAAGGACGGCGGTGCCCCGGCAGCGTGGCGGCTGGCCGCGTCGCGCGCCGGCGCGCGGCGGCCGGGCGGAGCGTTGTAGATCTCCGCCGGCCGCAGCCGGCGGACGTTCTCCGGCACGGGTGGATCGTGCGGGTCTGAGCGTTCGCGCCGGTCGCGGGTGACCGTCGGACGATCGCTGACGGCCGGGCGGGAACCTCCATCGAGAACTGCGCGACGGTCTTCCCGCTCAGCGGGAAGGATGTCGCACAGTTCCTTGCCTTCCCCCGGCGCCCCGGGCTCCTCCCCCTGCGCGCTCATTCGAACGGGGTGAGCACCGCGCGGCGCTCGGGGACGCGGGAGTCCGGGTCGACGGCAAGCACGCGCAGGGCGGCATCGGGACCCGCCGCCGCGCGGGCCTGCTTGACCGCCTCGCGCAGGCGGCCGCGACGCTCGGCCGCAGAATCCTCGAAGAGCGCGCGGCCGGCCTGGTGCGGCGGGCCGAAGCGCTCCACCGACAGCCGCAGCGCCTCCGCCGGCGCGGGCAGCATCGCGAGGCGCTGGGCGAGCACGAGGCGCATGCGGCCCGCGTCGGCCAGCGGCTCGCGGAAGACCATCCGCTCCCGCCACGTGCCGCCCTCCACCAGGCGCGTGGAGAGCACGACGACCCGAAGGGTCCGCCCGTCGCGCTCGCGCCGCGCCACGAGCCGGTCGACGAGCAACTCCAGCGCCCGGCCGAGTTGCTCGCCCGACGCGGACTCCTCGAGCTCGAGCTCCTCCTGCAGCACCTCACCGGGAACCCGCGGGCGCAGCGGCGCGTCGCGCCCGCGCGCAAGATCCCACGCACGCTCCCCCGCTCGGCCGAAGCGGTCGGCCAGCACGGCGCGCTCCAGCCGGGCCAGCGTCCCGAGGGTTCCGAGGCCGAGCTGCTCGAGCGGCGCGACGAGCGCCGCCGTCTCGGGGACCGCGCGCAGCATGGAGACCGGCGCCACGCGCAGGTCCTCCTCGCCGCGCACGATCTCCGCCCGCCGCGAGCGCGCCCGTGCGGCGCCCGTGCGGGCGCAGAAGCGCGAGGGCCCGGCACCGATGCGCGCGGGCACCGCGATCGCCCGGCGGACCGCCGCCACCACGCCGTCGAGCGAACCGCCGTGCAGACGGCGCAGTCCGTCGGCCTCGAAGCACGCGACACCCGGCACGAAGGCCTCCACCTGCGCCCCGACGGACTCGAGGCGAGTGACGATCTCTTCCCAGCTGTCGGCTACTCCCACGGGATCGGGCGGGATCAGCGCGAGGCGCGGGCAGCGCGCGAGTGCTTCACCCAGCCGCATCCCAGAGTGCACGCCGTGGCCTTCTGCCGCGGCGTTGACCTCGCCCACGAGCTGCTCGCGCCCGGGCTCGGGCGCGAGGGCGGCGGGGCCGGCGGCCAGCGTCTCGCGGCCACCGGCGGCGGTGGCGAGGGAGAAACGGGGAAGGAGGACGCAGACGACCATTGACGAACGTATGTTCGCATACACTCCGGCGGCACGAAACCTAGCGCTGCCCGAACATCTCCCCGAGCCGCGCCGCGAGTGAGAAGTCGCCCTCGAGGTCCATGCGCCCCGTGAGCAGCGCCTTGCCCGCGTCCAGGTCGCCTCCGGCGATGCGAACGAAGTCGGCAACAGTCAGCTTCACTCTCAGCCGCGGGTTGACGCCCACACCGGGTCGCGCCTCGGCGCGGTCCGGTGTGATCGCAAGCGTCCACGGTCGCACCTCTCCTCCCGTGGTGCGCAGCTCGTAGCAGAGCTCACCCGTGAAGCCGGCCGCTCGATCGGAGGCGAACGACGACTGCATCACGCCGAACAACAGCCTCAATCCCTGGTTCGTCCCCACCGTCCGCTCCAGGCGCCGGTCATCGGAGCGCTTGACGAACGCCCGGAACGCCGCTTCGCCGCGCACCTCCGCGACGCGGCGCAGGCCGGGGCGCCCTGCACGCACGGCGGGCGTCACCGGGCCGTGACCGTTCATCGCACCTGCGGGCAATGCCTCCTGCGCCGACGGGCCGGCGTCACGCGGACCGAACGCGTACCCCGGATCGCCCGTGCGCGGCGGGGAGCGCCGGGCGAGCGCCCGGGTCACCGCCGGGGCGAGCTCGGCCGCGCGGCGTGCTTCCTCGGTGTCGGCTTGGACCCGGAACGGCGGAAGCACCTCCGCGGCGAACAGCTCGAGCGTCTCGCGCGCGTGCGCGAGAGATGTGCGACCGGCCTGCACGACCCAGACGACCTCGTCGACGCCCGCCGCCGCGTAGGCCGCCACAAGCGCGCGCACCTGCTCGGGAGTGCCGACCGCACCGCGCAACGAGCTCGAGCCGCCGCGCAGCACCCGCACCCCGAGGGGCTCCCCGTCCGGGGTGATCGGCTCACGCGCGAAGCCCACCTCTGCACGCCGCGCGGTGAACTTCTCCCAGAGGTCGGTCCGGCCGGGGCGGTGGTCGCCGAAGGTCTCGTAATGCGCTAGGGCGTAGTGCCAGAAGTGCGCCCCGTCGATGCCGCGCTCGATCGCCTCGGCTTCGTCGGCGTGCAGGCTCAGGGGAAGCGTCACGGCAACCCGCGCCTCGACGGCGAAGCCCACGGGGACGCAGCGCGGCGACGCGATCGTCTCGCGGTACTCGGCAACCCAATCGGCGGCCTCGCCCGGCTCGAGCGGCGCGAGGCTGAGCGCGCCGAGGCCCTTCTCGGCGGCGGCGCGGATCGCGTCGCGGCGCGAGCAGGCGAGCCACAACGGTGGGTGCGGCTGCTGCAGCGCGCGCGGGACGACGGTCCGCGGCGGCATGCGCGCCCAGCGGCCGTCGGCGCCCGCGAACGGCAGCTCGGTGAGCATCCGCGCGACGACCCCGAGCACCTCCTCCCACTGCGCGTGCTTCGTGCTCCGGTCGACGCCGAAGGCTTCGAGCTCGGCGCCCGTCACCCCCTCCGCCGTACCGAGGTCGACGCGGCCGCCGGAGAGCTGATCGAGCGTCGCGACCTGCTCGGCCACCCGGGCGGCCGAGCCGAAGCCGGGCGGCAACAGCATGTTGGCCAAGGCGAGGCGGATACGCGGCGCACGCTGGGAAGCGGCCGCGAGGAAGACGGCGGGAGCACTGGAATGCGAGAACTCCTCGAGGAAGTGGTGTTCGAGGACCCAGGCCCGGTCGAGCCCGAGCCGGTCGGCCAGCGCGACGAGCTCGAGGCCTTCTTCGAGGAGCTTGCCGTCGGCGCCCGCGGCCCACGGCCGGGGGAGCTGGTGGCCGAGCAACAGGCCGAAGCGCATCGCGCCGGAGGGTACCCCGATCGGCTCGGCCGGCTCGAAATGGGATGGGCCCCGGCCTCGCCGGGGCCCATCCGACAGCAGATCGGTAAGCCGGATCCTGTCGTTGAGCAGTCATCCATCTCTGCGGCCTACCTGGACCTCGGCGGGCAGCCTGCAAGCGGTCCTACTTGGCCTAGCACCAGGTGGGGTTTGCCTGGCCGCCGTGTCGCCACGACGCCGGTGCGCTCTTACCGCACCCTTTCAACCTTGCCTGTGCGCGCTGACGCGCCATCGGCGGTGTGTTTCTGTGGCACTTTCCCGCGGGTTTCCCCGGGTCGGTTCCCCGACCACCTCGCCCTGTGGTGTCCGGACTTTCCTCGAGGGCCTCACGACCCCCGCGACTGCCTGACCTGCGGGGCAACGGTAGCGCGCAGGGCCGATCGCGCCCAGCGCGGGCTTCGAGGACGAGGGTCGCCGGGCAGGTCGGGTCAGGAGACGGCGGCAACGCTCACCGCGCATGGACGCCGCCGGCTCAGCGCAACCGTGAACCACATCCCCCGCAGGCCCCGCCGGCCGCTCCCGCGTGTGGGTGCATCCTCGCCCCGCAGACCGGGCAGTCCACGGGGCGGCGGGCGGACAGGCCCTCCCAGGCGCCGACGAGCAGTTCGTCGAGCGTCGCCTCACCACCCCGTGGTACCGCGATCTGCACGACGGCGGTGCCGGCCGCTGCGGCCTCGGCGAGGCGCTCGGCGCCCAACCGCTCCGACAGCGACTCGCGCCCCGGCTCCTGGTCCCGAGCGAGCTCGCATCCGCCGGCCGGAGCACCGACCTCGCCGAGCGAAAGCTGGCCCTCGGGCGGTGGCTCGAGGAACGACGGCCGCTCGACGTCCCGCAGAAGCGTCGCCATCAGGACACGCTCCGAAAGAGTCCCACGACGCGACCCATGATGCGCACGTCTCTGGAGCGAATGGGCTCCATCGTCTTGTTCTCGGGCTGCAGGCGCACGTGGTCGCTCTCGCGGAAGAAGCGCTTGACGGTCGCCTCCTCCCCCACCAGGGCGACGATGATCTCACCGTCCGACGCCGTCTCCTGCGGGCGCACGACAACGTAATCTCCCTCGAGGATCCCGGCGTCGATCATCGATTCGCCGCGAACCCGCAGCACGTACTCGCCCGTGCCCCCGCCACCGCCGGCGACCTCGGGCACCTGCATGTACTCCTCGATGTTCTCCTCCGCGAGCAGCGGCTGGCCCGCCGCGACGTTTCCCACCACGGGCAGCCCCGGGCCCGAGACGAGCGAGCGCACGTTCTCCACGACGCTCTCGGAGACGCGATCGAGCATCTCGATCGCTCGCGGCTTGGACGGATCACGGCGCAGGAGCCCGAGCTTCTCGAGGTTGGCCAGGTGCGCGTGCACCGTCGACGACGATGCGAGGCCCACTGCCTTGCCGATGTCGCGGACGGTCGGCGGGTAGCCGTACTTCGCGCTGTAGCGCTTGATGAAGTCGAAGATCTCCTGCTGGCGCTTGGTCAGGTCCATCAGGGCAACGCCTCCGGGCGTCGGATGTTGCTGGGCAGGTAGACGAACATGTGTTCGCACAAGCTAGCGCGGCGCCCGGACGGAATCAAGCGGGGGACGCGGCGTGCCCGTCTCCGCGCTACCATCGCCCACCCGGCGCCGGTGGCGGAATTGGTAGACGCGCAAGGTTGAGGGCCTTGTGAGGTAACACTCGTGGAGGTTCGAGTCCTCTTCGGCGCATGG
>CADCVR010000087.1 GCA_902806205.1 uncultured Solirubrobacteraceae bacterium
AGTACGCCGTCGTCTGCTTCATCCAGGACCGCAAGGGCGGCAAGCCGCACGTCGCCCAGGGCATGATCGACGAGCTCACCATCGAATAGCAACGCGATCGGGTCGGCGCGCGCTGCATCGCGCCGGCCCCTGCCCAGCTCAACCCGCTGGATGGACGACGGCCCCGCTACCGAGACGACGACACCGGCACCGCCCCGGCGTCGATGACCTCGTGCCAGGGCGTCAGGATGCGCGGACCGTCCTCGGTCACCGCGATCGTGAACTCGAAATGCGCCGCATTCGAGCCCGTCCTGGGAACAGATCGCCCAGCCGTCGTCCCCCGTGCGGACCATGTGACGCCCCGCGTTGACCATCGGCTCCACCGCCAGAACCACGCGTCGGCGGCCAAGAAGTGCGGGACCTTCCGTGACCCTGATAGCGCGCGCATCGGGGTGCGGATTCTCAAAGGCAACCCGAGCTGCGCGAAGCCAAGTCGACGCTTCGCTCCTACGCGCTGGCCGTCAAGCGCGGACGGCTGCTCAAGCAACGCCTGCCCCAAGCGGTTGGAGCATCGTGATCTCCAGCTCGCGACCGCCGGCGCCTTCCCGCGGCCTGTATGATTTCGCGGTCCTGGCCCCGAGTGGGCTCGGCCGAGATCACGAGCGTCGCGGGCGGCGCGGCGGCCGGTCGCTCGGCTGTCGCATCGTCAGTGTCTTCGCGGCGCCGGCGACCGTGGCCGCGCCCAGCGCCAATCAAGAGGTGTGTCGCGACGTCCCCGAAAGCGCCGTCCGCTACGACCATCACATTCGAGACGGTCGCGGCGTCACCCGGGAGGATGAGCCTGCGACGTCGTCCCCAAGGAGGATCGCTGCGCGACGAGGGCCTCGACCGCCGGGTGTCGTGGAAGGCTGGCGCGCAGGCACCAGCCGCCGTCGACCGTCGCCGCGGCCTCGAGCCGGCCGCCGGCGTGGTCGAGGCGCTCCCGCAAACCGCGCAGCCCGTTGCTGCTGCCGTGGCCGGCAAGCGGCGCCGACCGCGGCGCCGGGGCGTTGCGGACCTCCACTACGACCTCGTCGGAAGCGCTGCGCACGCGAACCCGGACGGGCGCGCCCGACGCGTAGCGCAGCGCGTTGGTGAGACCCTCGCGAACGACGAGGTATGCGCTCCGGGACACGTCCGCCGAGAGCAGGCCGAGGTCACCTTCGAGGCTCAGGGTCACGTCGAGCCCGGTCCTCGCGGCACCGGCGACGAGATCGTTGATGAGCGCGAGCTCGGGGTCGCTCGCGTCCGCGGTCTCGACGGTGAGCAGGGTGACCAGGCGGCCGAGGTCGGACTCGGCGTGGCGGGCGGCGTCCCTGATCGCATCGAACGCCGCCTGCGTTCGGGCTGGGTCTGCGGCCGCCAGTCGCTGTCCCGCGCTGGCCTGGACGACCATCACGCTGATTGCGTGCGCGATGATGTCGTGCAGTTCGGCGGATATGCGTGCGCGCTCGTAGCGGACGGAGAGCGCGGCGAAGACGTCGCGCTCGGCCTCCAGCTCGGCGCCGCGCGCTGCGAGATCACGCGCGACGGCGTCACGCTCGCCCAGGGCCCAGCCGATCAGCAGCGGGGCGACGACGAGGAACAGGTTCGGGACGAAGGCGTCGTCCCCCACTCCCAGCTCCGCAACGAGCACGGTCGTGAACGCGGCGATGATGCGCACCGCCACGCCCGTGTAGCGTCCGATCCCGAACGCGTTCCACGCGGCCAGGAACAGCGGCACCTCACCGATGGGCGTGTCAAACGCGATCAGCCCCAGCGCGGCGAGGACCCCCGCCGGGGCCGAGCGAGGATGGCGGTGATGCATGGTCGCCGCCGCCCCGAGCAGCCCCGCGCCCAGGCACGTCGGCCCGGGCGCTCCGGTGATCCACGTGACCAGCGTCGCCGCCCCGGCGAGGAGCGCGGCGGCGAACACCGGGCCGCCACGCATCTCAGACGCCGGCGCGCAACGGCAACGCCACGGCGGCCGTCGCCCACCCGCCGTGCGTGCTGGTTTCAAGCGACCCGCGGTGCAGCTCGACCCGCTCGCGCGCACGGCTCAGCGCAGTGGTGACTTCACTGCGGCGACGAGCCGGCCCCTCCACCAAAAGCTCCAGGGCGTCGGGAGCGAAGCGCACCTCGACCTTCACACCGGAGGCGTTCTCCAAGGCATCGAGCAGATGCTCGACGACCCGGTAGGCGGACAGCTCGACGCCGGCCGGCAGCGCCCGCGGACTACCCTTCACGCTCAGCTGGCCGCCCTTGGTGCTCAAGAGCAGCGCGTCGAGCGAGATCAGCGTCGGCTGCGGGGCGACGCTGGCGCGCCCATCGTCACTGCGCAGGACGCCTACGAGCGTGCGCATCTCGTCGAGGGTGGCGCGGCTCTCATGCTCGATTTCGAGGAGGACCGCGGCGGCGGTCCCGTCGGCCACGCTTTCGGCGCCGCGGTCGGCGAGCTGCGCGAGCGCGCCGAGCCGACGCTGGAGCAGCGCGTCTAGCTCGCCCGACAGCTGGGCGCGGTCGGTCGCGACCTCCAGGCGCGCGCGCTCGTCGCGGGCGCTCCGCAGCTGCTGGTTGCGGGCGCGAAGCTCACCGGCCAACTGCCCGCGGGAGCGGGCGACCCGGCCGAACGCCCAACTCGCGAGGGCGAGCGGCACGCCGACCACGAGGACTCCCGGCCCCAGGAACTCGCTGATGCCCACGATGACCGCGGCCACCACGCCGATTGCAAGCGCGACCAGTGCCTCCTGGCGGCCGCAGCGCGCGCCGGCGGAGAAGGTGAGCAGCGCAATCACCGCGAACGCAACGCCGCAGCGCACGACTTCGCCGAACACCGCGAAGTGCACGACAAGCGCCAGGACCACCGCGCCCAGGGCGCGCGTCGGGTCGCTTGATCGCCACAGCAACGCCAGCGGGATGGGAAGGAACGCGGGGATCGCGAACACCGACAGGTTCGGCGGCCCCTCGTCGCCTTGCACGTTGCTGTACATCAAGAGGAGGCCGAGCGCGACGAGCACCAACGTGAAGCTGACGTCGAGCCGGCCGATACGGTTCTTGACGGGAAGTGCTGCGACGGCCACGGTGGCCCCTTTCTCTGGTGCCAATCTGCGAAGCATGTCACCGATCAACCGGCGCGGCGAAGCCCCAAAAGGAGTTGGTGTGAGCATTCGGGCGCCTCAGCTCAGCCGTCGATCGTCAGAATGCGGGCGAGGGTTGACATCCCGGTGGCGACGATCCAGCCGTCGGCCGTGAAGGCGCCGGCTGGAGGGAGCCGGCGCGCCGTAGAGGACGGGAACGGCGATCGCGACGGACGGTGCGGTCGCGGTGCCGATGGCGACGAGGCTTGCGGGGCTGCGCTTCATGGATGTCTCCTTCGGGGCATGTGATGCGGGTCCGCCGAAGCATCGACTCAGCCATCCCGGGCCGCGTCCCTCGCGCGGATGAACCTCGAAGAGGCGGCTCCTCCGGCAGGAGGAGCCCGGAACGAAGCGACAGCGGGGATGATGGGAACCGTCGCATGAGTCAGCCGTTCCTCACGATCCTGTTCGCCGAGCTCACCGCGGCCGCCGCGGGGGTGCGGGGAAGCGCGGGCGACGGGCCAGCGGCGACGCGACGCGCCCACATCGCGCTGCTGCGCCAGGCCGTCGTCGAGGGTCACGGAAGGGAGGTGCGGCCGACCGAGAGCGGCCTGGTCGCCGCGTTCCCGAGCGCGGTCGCGGCGGTGCGCTGCGCCGTCGCGATGCAGCGGCGCACGATCGCCGCGGCGGGCGTACCCGTGCTGCGCGCCGCCCTCGACGCCGGCGAACCCCACCATGACGGCGAGAACCTCCACGGCGCGCCGGTGACCATCGCCGCCCGGCTCTGCGACCGCGCCGAGGCAGGGCAGGTCTTCACTTCCGGTCTCGTCGCGCAGATCGTGCGGCCACGCATCTCCGAGCCGCTGCAGACGCTGGGTGCGTTGCGATTGCGCGAGGTCCCCGATCCCGTCGACGCCTTCCTAGTGCAGTGGGAGCCGACGACCTCGGGCACGCCCGCCGAGACGGAGGACACCAGGACCGCCGACCCGATAACCGTCGTGATCGTCGACGACGAGCGGCTGCTGCGATCCGGCTTCCGCGTCATCCTCGAGACCGAGCCCGACATCACCGTCGTCGGCGAAGCGCCCGACGGGCGCGCCGCCCTCGATATCACGCGCCGCCGCCGGCCCGACGTCGTGCTGATGGACATCCGCATGCCCGTGCTCGACGGGATCCAGGCCGCGGAGCTGATCCTCGACGATCCCGATCTGGAGACTGCCGTGCTGATGCTCACAACCTTCGACCGCGACCAGCACGTCTACGACGCGCTACGCATCGGCGCCAGCGGCTTCCTGCTCAAGGACACACCGGCCGACCGCCTGCTGGACGCCATCCGCGTCGCCGCGGCCGGCGAGGCGCTGCTAGACCCGTCGATCACGCGCCGCCTCATCGAGCAGTTCACCGACGCCGCCCGGCCCGCCCCCGACACCATCCCCACCGCGATGACCGAGCTCACCTCCCGCGAGCTCGAGGTCCTGCGCCTCGTGGCCCGCGGCCTCTCTAACGCCGAGATCGCCGAGCAGCTCACGCTCGGCGAGAGCACGGTCAAGACCCACGTCGCGCACCTCCTCGCCAAGCTCGGTCTGCGCGATCGCGTGCAAGCCGTCGTACTCGCCTACGAGACCCGGCTCATCACCCCCGAACACACGCGCCCGACATAGTCGGCCCCGCAGAAGGCACTTCGAACGCTCGCCATTCCTGGCGCCGCGCTCACGGTTCCTCCATAGGAACCCCATCCTCGGGCAGTGTGTACCGGCGCGCGCCGCTCGACAGCTCGTTGTCGCCGTCAGCGGGCTGCCAGCAGCACAGCTCGAAATCCTAGACGTCGATCAAATCAGGCGCCGGTTCATCGCCGGCTTCCCGGCGCCCGCGGCCACGGCTCAAGTCGTCCGCGCCATCGAAGGGCGCATCGGAGCGCTCTTCGGCCGAAGCGAGCGTCGCGAGCTCCCGCACAGTCTCCACCGGCCTGCCGCGCTCGTCCGCGCCGTCGAATCGATTGCGGCAGATGGCACGATCACTTTCGACGATCGTTCACCGGCCAACGCCACGAGGTCGAGATGCTTCGGACGCTCGCGCGGCGGACGGCTCACGTGCACGTCGGTCATGTCGGTAGAAGTGGTGTAGGAGGCACCAGGCGGTCGCGGCGCTGAGTCCGACCGCCGTGGTGTCCAAGCTCGTCGGCTTCGCCAGAAGACCGATGAGAAGGAGCACCACGATGGCCGAGGACCGGATGATGACCCCTGCTGATGTCGTCGCGAAGGCGATGGCCGGCGAGCAAGGAGACATGCTGCGCGACGCGGTCGCGATGATCGTGCGCGAGTTGATGGAAGCCGAAGTCGCCCAGCTCACTGGCGCCGCCCGGGGGGAGCGCGCCGACGGGCGGGTGACACACCTCAACGGGTACCGCCAGCGGGCCTGGGAGACGCGGGTCGGCGAGGTCGACTTGGCGATCCCCAGGGCCCGGTCGGGCCCGTCCTACTTTCCGTCGTTCTTGGAGCCGCGGCGGCGCTGTGAGCAGGCGATCGTGGCGGTCGTGATGGAGGCCTACGTCAACGGCGTCTCGACCCGGAAGGTCGACCGGCTCGTCGAGCAGCTCGGCATCCAGGGCATGAGCAAGGACCGCGTCAGCCGCCTGTGTCGCGAGCTCGATGAGCACGTCGAGCAGTTCCGCCAGCGTCCACTCGAGGGCGCCTACCCTTACCTCTGGCTCGACGCCAAGCACGTCAAAGTCCGCGACCGAGGCCGCGTCGTCTCCAAGGCCTTGGTCGTCGCCTACGCCGTCGCAGAGGCCGGCCACCGTGAGGTGATCGGCCTGGACATCGGCGAAGTTGAGTCCGAGGCGTTCTGGACGGAGTTCCTGCGCGGCCTGCGGGCCCGCGGCCTGCACGGCCTCAGGCTGGTCGTCTCCGATCACCACGAAGGCCTCAAGAACGCAATCGTCCGGGTCCTCGACGCGCCCTGGCAGCGCTGCACCGTCCACTTCGTCCGCAACATGCACGGCCACTGCCGACCGGCCCAACGCGGCCTGGTCTCCGCGGCGTTGCGGGAGGTCTTTAACGCCACCGATCGCGCGGAGGCGCGGCGCCGTGTCGGTGACGTCATCGAGCGTCTGCAGCCGTTGGCTTCGAAGGTCGCCGAGCTGCTCGAGGCTGCCGAGGAGGACCTGCTCGCGTTCTTCGCTTTCCCGCCCTCGCACTGGTCAAAGCTGCGCTCGACGAACCCGCTCGAGCGCGTCAACCGCGAGATCGGCCGACGCGCCGATGTCGTCGGAATCTTCCCCAACGACGCCAGCGCGCTGCGCCTCACCGGCGCTTTGCTGATCGAGCAGAATGACGAGTGGCTCGTCTGTCGCCGCTATCTCTCCGAAGAGTCCATGCGCCTGATCCTCGACGCGGTGACAGAGCCGATCATCTCTCTCCCCAACGACAACGAACAGGAGGACCACGCGGCGCTCGCCGCCTGAGCAGCACCCGACGAGCAGCTACACCACATCACGCGACTTGACTGAGCCTGACCACACCCCCCCACCATGCATGGAAGCCAGGGGGTGTGGTCAGCAACCAGTCGAGACAGAGCAGGTGCAGAGATCGGGCTCAGGCGGACGGCAAACAAGCAAGCAGAAAGCAGGGTCAGAGCAGAGAAACGAACGAAATGGATCGGAATGTGGAGGTATCGAGACGAGCAGGGCGGGAGCCGGCGGGAAACGGGGGGCGGCGGTGAGCAGCGAGCAGAAAGGAAGGGCTGATGGATGAGTTGGCGGGGCCGGGCGGCGAGCGGGAGCAATGGGAGGCAAGGTCGGCGAAGAAGCGGGCGTGGGTCGTGGCGGCGAGAAGCGGATCGGGGGACCAAATTGGAGGTAGGCCGGGAAGGGGTGAGGCGGGGGCCGGGTGATGGAGTAAGTGGCCGGAGGGGTCTGCAGGACAGACGCGTCCCCGCCCTCGCGGCTGTTTTTGGTGCGGCGCGGCGTTTTTGACCCCCGCTCAGGCGCTCAGGAGGGCGCGTAGCGCCCCACGGACCGCCGCACCGAGGGGAAACTGTCAACGATCGTGAGAATTCCCCAGTTGCGATCGTGAGAATTCCCCACCGTCGGCGGGACGCGATGCCGCGGTTGGTGGTCAGGATGATCGAGCCGTGCTCGTAGCGGCGCGAGATGACTTGGAAGAGGTGCGCGGCGGCTTCGCCGGGCATCGGCAGGTAGCCGAGCTCGTCGATCACCCCGTGGCTTCGCCATGAGCTGCTGCTTTCGTCCAGCAGGACTCACCGAGGTTCTCGGTGGCGTCGGCGAAGCTTCGTTCAGGTCGCCGCGCCGCCGCGCGCGGCGGCCACGTGCCTGTTCAGCCGAGTGAGGATGTCGCGCAGGGTCTCGAGGTCCGCGCGCCCGAGCGCGCCGGCCCACTCGTCCTCGAGCGCGCGCACCGCGGCGCGGGCGACGGTTATGAGATCCTCGCCGCGCTCGGTCGCGTAGACGCGCTGACCTCGGCCGTCGTCCTCGTCGGGGCGCCGCTCGATGTAGCCCAGCGACTCCAGTTGGCCGAGAAGGTAGTTCATCGCCTGGCGTGACAGGTTGGCGTCGGCCGCGAGCTGCACCGGACGCCGACCGCTAGGGCCCGGATAGCGCAGGACCGCGAGGTGAGCCGGCACGACGTCTGTGAACCCCTCCGCGTGGAGCGCGGCGATGAGCCGCTCATAGGCGTAGTCGAGCGGCACGCGCATCAATGCGCCGAGCAGTGGGGGCGGTTTGGGCACGGCGTCACTCATGGCTTGACAGATGGTCTCAATAGCCTTAGATTGTAAAGCCACTGTACAACAACGGGAGGACGACCATGACCGAGGAACTCGAGGTAGGGGGAATGCGTATGAGCTTCCTCCTCAATACGACGGACACTGACGGCAGCGCATCCGCGTTTCGCGCCGAGATGAAGCCGGACTCGCTCGTGCCGCCGCCCCACAGCCACGACACGTTCGACGAGACCGTCTACTGCGCGGCCGGCGCCATCACCTTCGCCGTGAACGGCAAGCCCGTCCCGCTGAGCGCAGGCGACGCGCTCTTCATCCCGCGCGGGGCAACCCACGGCTTCCGGCCCGATCCCGAGCGGGGCGCCACGCTCGTGTGCGTCTCCACGCCGGGGTCGGACTACTTCCGTGCGGCGATGCAGTTCTTCGTCGACACGGGCGACGGGCCGCCCGATCGCGAGGCGTTGTTCGAGCTGATGCGGCGCCACGGTGTCACCCCTGCAGTGCCGGCCGGGGCCCCATGAGATTCTGGCCGGTGCCCCCGCGACTCCTCTTGAACAGAGCAGTTACCCCCTCGCGGGCATGAGGCGGGGGCCGAGGTGATGGATTACGTGGCCGGAGATGTCCGCAGGACAGACGCGCCCCCGCCCTCGCGGCTGTTTGGGTGCGGCGCGGGCGTCTTTGAGCCCCGCTCAGGCGCTCAGGAGGGCGCGTAGCGCCCCCGGACCGCCGCACCGAGGGGGAAGGGGGGCGGGTCGCGTTTCATGGGGCGGGAGAACGCCCTCGGGGAGGCGCCGGCGGCTTTGCGGGCCTGGCGGTTGAGCTGTGCTCGATCAAGGGGGGAGGCCCGTGAGGGCCGTTCTCCGCGGCCCGCACACTTCTCCTGCGGCCACGGGTCGCCGGGGCGCTGACCCGGCTCGCCCGGCCTGAGCGGTCCCTTGCCGCGACGAGCTGCCCTCCCCACCCAGCCGCTGTCGCCTCGTCGAGCCTTGGGCCCGCCACCGCTGCTGCTCCTTGGAGGCACAAGAAGACTCTCCAGCCCGGCGACGCCGTCTGGCGCCGACGGGCTGCCGCGCTCGGCGGCCACGCGGGACCACCGCGCAGTGCCGGTGGAGGTTCCGCTTTGGGCGCCGGCTCTTCGGTGACCCACCGCTGCTCAGCCGCCGCGAGCGGCCGCGCCTGGTCTCGGTTCGACACCCGCCGCGAGTGATCCTGACCGTGGCTCTAGCCGATGAACCAGTGCGGGCTTCCGGCGCGCCGGCACGGCGAACATTGGCGGCGCGCTTGGAGCCTCCGCCCCGAGTCCCGCCGAAGGACCGGCATGCGGGGACGCCTCTCAGGCTCCGCGCGTCAGCACGGACGGAGCCAGTCTTGTTCAGGGCACGAGCTGGGAACGTCGGTGGCAGGATGGGGCGGTTAATCGGCCCCGTGGGGCCTCACGATGACGAGGCAAAGCGATGCGCTTCGAGAGGGCCACAGTCCATATCCGACCGTTCACGCCAGCGGAGGCCGTCATCGCTGCCTCGTGGCGCTACCCCGGTGAGCTCTCGATGTACGACGGCGAACCACGCAACTGGCACGAGTTTCTGGCGGTGACGGAGGCAGGCCACGGCTACTACGCGATCGTGGATGAAGAGCAACTGCTTGGGTTCTCCTGCTTCGGACTGGAAGGGAGGGTTGTCGGCCAACCCGCCAATAGGAACGACCTGCTGGATCTCGGAGGAGGCATGCGACCCGATCTTGTCGGTCAGGGTCTTGGTGCCGTTGGCATGACCGCGATCCTCGCTTACGCGCGAGAGCGCTTCTCACCCGCGGGCTTCCGGACGGCCGTCGCCTCCTTCAACCGTCGATCCCTGGTCCTTTGCCGGTGGGCCGGGTTTCGCACAACTACCACCTTCGAGGGGCCCAACGGGCGAGACTTCACGGAACTCGTGCTCATCGAAGCACCAGGCGTCAGCTAGAGGCGTAGCCTTCGGGGGGTGACGGCGCGTGAGCAGCTGCGAGAGCAGGTGGAGGGCCTCTCAGAGGAGCAGACCCGCGATGTGCTGGCCGTGCTGGCTTCGCGCCGGCTGATCGCGCTGCACCAGGGCGCCCCCGTCGACGACGAGCCCGACGACGAGCCCGGCGAGCTCGACCAGGCGCGCGAGCAGGCTCGGCGCGGCGAGACGGTCTCGCTGGCCGACGCGCGCCGCGAGCTCTTCGGCGCATAGCTCTTTCGCCGGCCGTCGGATAGTCCCTAAGTGTTGGCGCGTGCGCTACGAGCTCGAGCTGCAGCACGAGAAGCTCATCGTGCATAACCTGCTCCGTCCTGCGCTCCTACGCCTTTACTCAGGGCGAGTACCGTAAAGGTCATGAGCGTGATCTCGTCGAAGAACCAGTTGACGCTGCCGGTGGAGGCGATGCGCGCGGCGGGGCTCTCTTGCGGCGATGACGTGCAGGTGGTCAGCTCGGGGCCGGGTCGCATCGAGATCGTGCGCACCGATGCGCTGATCGCCAAGTACGCCGGCAGCCTGCCCGGGGTCTACGACGAGAACTACCTCGAGAAGCTGCGCGGCGAATGGGAGTAGTGGTCTTTGACTCCGACGTCTTGATCGCCTTCATGAGCCCCGAGGACGCCCACCACGCCGAGGCGATCGAGTGGATGCGCCAGGCGACCCGGCCGCAGACCGAGCGGTGGATCAGCGCCGTCAACTACTCCGAGCTGCTCATCGCGCCGCTGCGCGAGGGCAAGCAGGAGCACGTCAAGGCGATGCTCGGCCACTTCTCGATCACAACCGCCGTCGTCGACATGGCTTTGGCCGAGCGCGCCGCTTCTGTCCGCGCCCGCACGAACCTCAAGCTGCCCGACGCCTACGCCCTGGCGACCGCGATCGACCTCGAGCACCGCGGCCGCAGCGACGTGCGCCTAGCGAGCTTCGACAAAAAGGTCCTCAAAGCCCACGCCGACCTGCACCCCCACTAGCCCGCACACTTCCACCAACGGCGGGCCGGCCTCTCGCGGGCCCAGCTCCGGTCGCGCCGGGCGACACCGGTTTAGGAGACGGCGCGCTTCGCGCAGCTGTCGCAGGTTCAACTCCTGTCTCCCCGACAGGCCCCAGGGCTAGCGTGCGGTTCGTGCCTAACCGACTCGCTGCGGGAGTCGTCGCTGCTCTTGGACTCGCAGTCCTCCTCACCGCTACAAGCGGCTCATACGCCCCTGAGCCAGCACAGGTGCTCGGCCCGATTGGAGCTTTGCTGGGGTTCGCGTGTCTCGGTCGAGCCGCAGGTTGGAAATCGATACGCATCGCCACCGTCTGCGTCGTGGCTGTCGGCTACGCCGCTTCCGCGTTGTTCTATGACAATCAGGCCGATGTGCCGCCCGACCTCCGGGTGTCGGGAATGGACGAAATCAGCCGCAACCCGGGGAGCGTCATCTTCGTTCTACCGGCGGTTTGGATCGTCCTGCTGATCGGGATAGCGACCAGGCGTATCCGGTCATCCGCAGCCCAGACCTCAGAGATCTGAGCGTTCGCTTGCTGCTCCGCGCGTGGGCGACGACGCTCAGCCTCGCTGTGGTCCTTGTCGTTCTCGGCGAGGTGGGCGGACGACAGAGGGGCCCGTGCGTACCCAGTGACCCAATTCCTGACTGCCCAGAGGCTTATGGGCTGGGCGAATGGACGTACGCGATCTTCGGGGCGTTGCTGCTGGTGCTCCTCGTATGGGGCGTCCTAACGCTCGCCCTCGTCGCACGCGAGATCCTGCGGCTGCGCCGCAGCTAAGTCGAGCCCGACAGCGTGAGGCCGGAAGCGCGAGTCTCAACCCCCCTCTCGAGATCCCTCAGATCCGGGGAGATCGGGAGCCCCGCGACCGTCGTTTCTGTTCCTAGTCGTAAGAGGGACGTTTAATGCGCGACTCCGAGAACGTGGGTTAGGGCCAAAAGCGCGACTCCGAGAACGTGGGTTAGGCGCGACTCCGAGAACGTGGGTTGCGGTTCGCGACGTCTCGCGGCGGTCACGGCTACCGCGACCCCGGGAACGTGTCCGATGCGACTGGAACGCTCTCACCATGAGCAAGCGTCATGAGTTACCGACGTCGGTCCGTCCTGAGCGCACCCTCAGCCGAACCGGGCTCTGGTCGACTGGGCCGGTTTTGCGGCCCGTGGTCTCGAGGATCGCGTAGGACGGCGGCGCGAGCCCGCGCTCGACCAACGCTCTGACGATCGGGTTGACGACGTACGTGGCGAGCGCTGTCGTGAAGGCGCGTTTGTCCATGGTGAGGCTCAACTGGCGTCGTCGCCGGCCGGGGCCGCTCTGGCGCCGGGGAGCCTGGCGCCGACGACGAAGGATAGGTGACCAGCTTCCACGGCGGCCTCCTCGGACAGATGACTCGCTGATCTTGGCGTCGGCGTTGCGGCCCGTCTTACGTGCGGTGGCGCTTTTTCGTAAGAGATCGGCCGCCTGCCAAGCGAAGGGGGCATGGGGCGCAGGCTGACAGGGTTCGGGGCCGATGCTGGACGAGCAGCCGCTCGCCGCTGCTGAAGCGAAGACGGCTAGAGGCCGTCGATCGTGCGGGCGAGCTGGAAGTCCTTGTCGGTGAGACCGCCTGTCGAATGCGTCGACAGAGTCAGCCGCACGCGGTCGAAGCCGTGGATGAGGATGTCCGGATGGTGGTTGGCGGACTCGGCTGCCTCGGCGACGCGGTTCACGAACGCGATGGCCGCCAAGAAATCGTCGCACTTGAGATCGCGCACGATCGTCGCTCCCTCGCGCCGCCAGTCGGTTCCGTCGAGCTTGTCCATATTCGCGGAGGCTAGTAGGCGGTGACCGCGAGCGAGGCCGCGCGGCGCTGGTCGCGCACGCACACGTTCGGACACGACGAGTTCGGCGAGGAGTCGCTCCGCCCGCACCGCGAGCGGGCGTCTCGGTGTGCCTGCCCGCGCGTGAAGAGGCCGCCACGATCGGTCCAATCGTCACCGCGCTCGTGCGGTTGCGCCTGCGCGGGGTGATCGACGAGGTCGTGGTCGTCGACGCCCCCTCCGAGGACGGCACCGCGGCGCTGGCCACGGATGCGGGAGCCGATGTCCACCGGCAGGAGGCGCTGGGTCCCAGCCTGGGGCCGGTGCTCGGCAAGGGCGACGCGATGTGGCGCGCGCTTCCGGTCCTGCGCGGCGACATCGTCTGCTTCCTTGACAGCAACTCTGAAGGTTCGCTGCGCATTTCGCGACCGGCCTCGCCGGGTCGCTGCTGCGCCACCCAAATTTGCACTTCGTCTAGGCCACCTACCGTCGGCCGTTCAAGGCGGGCGGGGTCGAGCTGGCCGCCGGCGGCGGGCGCGTGCGAGGAACGAATGCCCAGGTTGTGGCGCGGCGGGGACGGTGCCAAAACCCCGAGGTGATCCTTGCGCTGGGGAGACGACCAAGCGACCTCGCGAATAGTTCAACGGGCTCGAGGAGGGACGCGGCGTATCCTGCGCTGATGGCCATCGAGTACTCCGCGCGGGTCGCGCGCATCCCCGTCTACCCGGCGGCCGCGGGCTACGCGCTGCCCGAGGACGTCGCGCTCCTGGCCTCCAACGAGTCTCCCGACCCGCCGCTGCCACAGGTCGTCGCGGCGGTCACCCGGGTGCTCGGCGGGCTCAACCGCTACCCCGATCCGACGAACTCGAGCCTGCGCCGCGCGCTGTCCGACCGCTTCGGGATCCCGGCGAACCGCATCGCGGTCGGCAACGGCTCGTGCGACATCCTGCTCGCCACGGGGGAGGCACTGCTCGAGCCGGGCGCCGAGCTCGTCTACGGCTGGCCGAGCTTCTCCGTCTACCCGCAGCTCGAGGCCGCCAGCGGCGCCACCGGCGTCCGCGTCGCGTTGAACTCCCGCCACGAGCACGACCTCGGCGCGATGGCCGCGGAGGTCACCGCCGCCACACGCCTGGTCATCGTCTGCAACCCGAACAACCCCACCTCCACGGCGGTGCCGCTCGCGGACATCAGGGCGTTCCTGGAGAAGGTGCCGCGCCACGTCGCCGTCCTGCTCGACGAGGCCTACCGCGAGTACAACCTGCTCGAGGATCCCGACGACACCGTCGACCTCCTCAAGCGGCACGCGAACCTCGTCCTGCTGCGCACGTTCTCGAAGATCTACGGCTTGTGCGGTCTGCGCGTGGGCTATGCGCTGTGCGGTGACGAGCGCTTCGTCACCGCGGTCAACCAGGTGCGCCAGCCCTTCTTCTGCAACGCCGCCGCGCAGGCCGCGGCGATCGAGGCGCTCAAGCACCAGGACGCCGTGGCCGAGCGCGTGGAGCGCGCGATCTTCGCTCGGGTCGAGCTCGAGGCGGGGCTCGACGACCTCGGCATCGAGCCCGCGGCGTCCCAGGCGAACTTCTGCTGGTTCGACCTGCCGGAGGACGCCGTGGAGCAGGACGTCGTCGCCGGCCTGGCCGAGCGCGGCGTGCTCGTGCGCGCGGGCGGGGCGCTCGGCCGGGAGGGCGCGCTGCGCGTGACCTTCGGCACCCCGCACGAGAACGACCGCTTCCTGGCGGCGTTGCGCGCGACGCTCGGGTTGTAGCCCCGTCGGGTGCATCCTTTGGCCGTACGGCCGCAGCTGTGCCATCATCCCCTCTGACGTGACGCGCCAGACCCTCATCATCCGTACCACTGGCACGTATCCGTCCTACGCCACCTGGCGATTTAGCTAGGCGCTCGGCCGGCGTCCCCACGCCGTCTGACCTTCGAGGAGACCCACGGGTCGAGCGCCGTCTCCCATGGCCGCAGTGGCCGCAGGATCCCGTTCAGAGCTCTCTCCAGGCAGTCGCGAAAGGATCACCGAATGATGATCGTCATGAAGCAGGACGCCGCCCCCGAACACGTCGACCGCGTGATCGCCCGCATCGAGGAGGCCGGGGCGCGCGCGCACCGCTCCGCCGGCGAGGCGGTGACCGTGATCGGCGCCATCGGCGACCTCGAGCACATCTCCGGCCTGCAGCTCGAGGCCGACCCCGGCGTCGACCGGGTGGTCCCGATCACCAAGCCCTACAAGCTCGCCTCCAACCAGTTCAGGCACGGCGAGCGCTCCGTGTTGGAGATCGGCGGTCGGAAGGTCGGAGGCGAGCACTTCGCGCTGATCGCGGGCCCGTGCACCGTCGAGAGCCGCGACCAGCTGCTGCTCGCCGCCGACCAGGTGCTCGAGGGTGGCGCGACGATGCTGCGCGGCGGCGCCTACAAGCCGCGCACCAGCCCGTACGCGTTCCACGGTCTCGGCGTCGAGGGGCTCAAACTGCTGCAGGAGGCCAAGGATCGCACCGGGCTGCCGATCGTCACGGAGTGCATGGACGCCCGCGACCTCGAGGCGGTCGCCGGGGTCGCCGACATGATCCAGCTCGGTGCGCGGAACATGCAGAACTACACGCTGCTGACCGAGATCGGGCGCTGCGGCGTGCCCGTGATGATCAAGCGCGGGTTCTCCTCCACCCTGGAGGAGCTGCTGATGGCCGCCGAGTACGTCCTCAAGGAGGGCAACGAGAAGGTGCTGCTCTGCGAGCGCGGCATCCGCACCTTCGAGACGGCCTACCGCTTCACGCTGGACCTCACCGCGGTTCCGGTGCTCAAGGAGCTGTCGCACCTGCCGGTCATCGTGGATCCCTCGCACGCGGCGGGCCGCCGCGACCTCGTCGAGCCGCTGTCCCTGGCCGCTGCCGCGGTCGGCGCCGACGGCATCGTCGTCGAGGTCCATCCGGAGCCCGAAGTCGCCGTCTGCGACGGCCCGCAGCAGCTGCGCGGCGAGGAGTTCGCCGCCTACGCCCACAAGGTCGAGCAGGCCGCCGCCCTGGCGGGCAAGGCGCTGAGCGCGGCCGCAGCCTAGGAGACTGCCGCCGCCGGCGAGCACGGGGTCGGACCTCGCTCGGCCGCGTTAGGTTGGGCTGCGTGCGGATCGCGGTGCTCGGGGTCGGGCTCATCGGCGGGTCGGTCGCCCTCGCGGCCCGCCGGCGCCTGGACGCGCACGTCTCGGGCTGGGACCCCGACCCGCGGGCGATCCGCACGGCGGAGGACCGTGGCGCGATCGACCTCGGGATCGCCGAGCTCTCCGAAGCCGTCGGGATCGACATCTGGGTCGTCGCCACGCCCGTCGCGACCCTCGAGGACCAGGTGCGCCGCGCGCTGGCCGCCGCCGGCCCCGAGGCGGTGGTCACCGACGTCGGCTCGACCAAGCGGGCGCTGGTGGAGGCGGTCGACGACCGTGCGTTCATCGGTGGACACCCGCTGGCCGGGGCCGAGACCACCGGGATGGCCAACGCACGCGGGGATCTCTTCGACGGGGCGACGTGGTACCTGACGCCTCGCCCTGACTCGCCCGGAGACAAGTACGAGCGCCTGCACCGCTTCGTCACCGCTCTCGGCGCCGTGCCGGCCGCGATCGGCCACGACGAGCACGACCGCGTCATGGCGGCCGTCTCGCACCTGCCGCACGTGCTGGCCAACGTGCTGGTCGGTCAGGCCCACGCGGCGCTCGGCGGCGACGCGATGCCCGCGACGGGCGGCTCCTTCCGCGACGCCACGCGCGTCGCGGGCGCGAACCCGCCGCTGTGGGCGCAGATCTACGCGGAGAACGCGGAGGCGCTCGGGGCACAGATCGACGCGGTGCTGGCCGCGCTCGTCGACGTCCGCAGTCGCCTCGGCGACCTCGAGGCCTGGCAGCGCCAGGCGTCCGACCGGCGTCGCCTGCTTCTGGAAGCTGACCAGAACGGCGGCCCGCTGGCCGAGCTGCGCGTGGTGGTCCCCAACCGGCCCGGGGTCGTCGCGGACATCGCGCTGTCGCTCGGCCGTGCAGGGATCAACATCGCGGACATGTCGCTGGCCCCGGCGTCCGACAACTCCGTCGGGACCGTGGCGCTGTGGGTCGCCCTCGGGGATGCCGACCGGGCGCGGGCGCTCGTGGCCGGGAAGGGCCTGGCCTTCGCGTGAGCGTCTTCGTCGCACCGGTCACCCGGCTGCGCGGGACGATCCAGCCGCCGCCGGACAAGTCGATCTCCCACCGGGCGGCGATTCTGGGGGCGATGGCCGTCGAGCCCGTGACGATCCGCAACTACCTCGACGCGGCCGACACCACCTCGACGCTCAACGCCGTGCGCCGGCTCGGCGCGCTCGTCGAGGAACACCCCGAGCACGTCGTGGTCCGGGGCACGGGCCTGCGCGAAGCCGCTCCCGTGGCGGGACCGATCCAGGTCGGCAACGCGGGCACGCTCATGCGCCTGCTGCCGGGCTGGCTCGCCGGGCAGGAGGGCCGCTCCTACGTGCTCGACGGGGACGCGTCGATCCGGCGGCGCCCCGTCGACCGCATCGCCGACCCCCTCCGTCGGATGGGCGCGGCGATCGAGGCGACCGACGGTCGTCTTCCGCCCTTCACGCTGCACGGCCGGCGCCTGCACGCCACGGAGTACGTCCTGCCCGTCGCCTCCGCCCAGGTGAAGTCCTGCGTGCTCGTCGCGGGCCTGATCGCCGACGGCACCACCGTCGTGGTCGAGCCGGCCCCGAGTCGCGACCACACCGAGCGGCTGCTCTGCTCCGCCGGGGTTCGCGTCGAGCGCGCGGGAGGGCGGGTGAGCGTGACCAACCAGGACGAGCTCGTCCTCGACCCGATCGAGGTTCCCGGCGACCTGAGCTCGGCGGCCTTCATCATCGCCGCGGGGATCCTCGTCCGGGGCTCGCGCCTGCTCGTGACGAGCACGTCGGTCAACTGGACGCGGACGGGGTTCCTGCGCATCGTCGAGCGGATGGGCGCGATCGTCCTCGGCGACCTCGAGGAGCCGGCCGAGGCCGTCTGCCCGCGTGAGCCCGTCAGCGACCTGGACGTCACCGCCGGACCGCTGCGCGGGACCGTCGTCTCACCCGCAGAGGTGCCGCTGGCGATCGACGAGCTTCCGCTCGTGGCGCTGCTCGGCTGCTGGGCCGAAGGCACCACGGTCGTCCAGGGTGCGCACGAGCTGCGCCTGAAGGAGAGCGACCGCATCGCCCGCGTCGTCGAAGGACTGCGCGGTCTCGGCGCCCGCATCGAGGCGACCGCGGACGGCTTCGCCGTCGAAGGCACGGGCGGCCTGCGCGGCGGCAGGTTCACCGCCCACGGCGACCATCGCCTGGCGATGCTCGGTGCGGTCGCGGGACTGGCCTCGCGCGACGGCGTCGAGGTTGTCGGCATGGACGCCGCCGCGGTGAGCTACCCGCGGTTCCTCGACGACCTGGCGACCCTGGTCTGAAGGGGCGTCGCACCAAGGGTCTGGTTTGGGCTGCGCGCGCTGCGGAAACGACTCGACGGAGCACCACCCCGACCCGATCGCTTGAGTTCGCGAGAAACGAGGAAGACCGAGATGGAAGAGACCCCGCTCGACGTCACCCGGAAGTACGTCGACGGCATCGTCTGGCCGTGCAGCAAGGAGGAGGCCCTCGAAGCCCTCGCGCGAAACGGCGCACCCGACGACGTGATCGAGACGTTGCGCGCGTCCGACGACCAGCGCTTCGTGTCGCCCGCCGACCTCCACAGCTCGCTGTGGCTCGAGAGCTAGAAGGCCGAGACCTCCTCAGACCGGCGGCCGCCTCCGCGCATCCCCCGGACGCTGTGGCGAGCCCGGGTTCCCGCAACGGCGCCGCAGCCGTCGGGTAGGCTGCTCGCGTCCGAGAACGGCACTGCACCGGCAGGTTGCCGGACCGCGTAAGCGAGGAGAGAGATCGTCACCATGTCAGACACACCGCTTGAGATCACAGGGAAGTACTGCCACGGCATCACCTACCCCTGCAACAAGGAGCGGGCCATGGAGGTCATGTCGAGCAACGGGGCGCCGTCCGCCGTGATCGAGCAGTTGCGCACGTCAACCTACGAGCGCTTCACGCAACAGAGCGAGATCCTCGCCGCGCTGTGGCACGAGACCAAGGGAAACCCGTTCCGGGGCGACACCAAGGGCAAGTCGCCCTACGCCCGTCGGGGCACCGCGGCCGAGCGGTAGGAGCCCGGCTCGAGACCCCGGGGTGCGATCCCCCGGCGGTCGATCTTCGCCGTCTGACGGGTCAGAAGGATGACAACGACCATGGAGCGCCATCATGGGCTCCATGCTCGTCGCCATCGACGGCCCCGCAGGGGCAGGGAAGTCCACGGTCGCCCGCGCCGTCGCCGAGGCGCTGGGGTTCACCTACCTCGATACGGGCGCCATGTACCGCGCCGCGGCGCTCGCTCGAGCGGGGCGGGCCGAGGTCGACCTGGCGCAGGTCGAGATCGCCTTCGCGGGCGACCGCGTCCTGCTCGACGGTGAGGACGTGTCCGTCGCGATCCGCACTCCTGAAGCCTCACAGGCCGCTTCGCGCCTGGCCACCGACCCCGCCGTCCGCGAGGCGCTCGTGGCCAAGCAGCGCGCGCTGATCGCCGGCGGCGACTGGGTGGCCGAAGGCCGCGACATCGGTACGGTGGTCGCCCCGGACGCAGAGGTGAAGGTCTGGCTGACGGCCGCGGCGGAGGAGCGCGCCCGCCGCCGCGAGATCCCCGTGGCCGAGATCGTCGAGCGCGACGAGCGCGACGCCGGCCGTGCCGCCGCGCCGATGGTCGCCGCCGCCGACGCCGTGGAGGTCGACACCACCGGCCTGCCGGTCACCGCCGTCGTCCTGAGGATCGTGGGCCTGGTGCCCCGGTGAAGGTCGCCGTCGTCGGCTACCCCAACGTCGGCAAGAGCTCGCTGGTCAACCGCCTGACGCAGACCCGCGAGGCCGTGGTCCATGAGCGCCCGGGGATCACGCGCGACCGCAAGGAGATCGCCTGCGAGTGGAACGGGCGCCGCTTCACGCTGATCGACACGGGCGGGATGGACTTCCTCGACGACGACCCGATCAGCGGATCGATCCGGGAGCAGGCGCAGGCCGCGCTCAACGACGCACAGGTCGCGCTGCTCGTCGTCGACGCCAAGGCGGGCATGCGGCCGGGCGACGAGGAGATGGCCGACCTGTTGCGCCGCTCCGGGCTGCCGGTGATCGTCGCCGCCAACAAGATCGACGCCGTCGGTGACACGGCGCTCATGTACGAGTTCCACCGCCTCGGACTGGGCGACCCCGTCGCGGTGTCCGCGGCCCAGGGCCTCGGCAGCGGCGACCTGCTCGACGCGCTGGTCGAGCGGCTGCCCGAGGACGACGAGGCGCCCGAGGAGGAGCTCATGCGCCTGGCGGTCGTCGGGCGGCCGAACGTCGGCAAGTCGACGCTGGTCAACCGCTGGCTGGGGGAGGAGCGCGTGATCGTCTCCGAGGTCGCCGGCACCACCCGCGACGCGATCGACCTTCCGCTCGTCGTCGAGAACGGACCCCACCCGCCCCGCAAGCTGATCGTCGTCGACACCGCCGGCATGCGCCGCCAGGCCAAGGTCCAGGAGTCCGTGGAGTACTTCACGACGCTGCGGACCCAGCGCGCGGTCGAGCGCGCCGACGTCGCCCTGGTCGTCTGCGACGCGAAGGACGGCATCACCGCCCAGGACCTGCGGCTGGCCGAGCTCGCGATGAAGGAGCACTGCGCCACCGCGCTCGTGCTCAACAAGTGGGACGAGCACCCGCTCGGCGAAGGAGACCTCGAGCACGAGCGCGCGCACGCGCAGAACAAGCTGCGCCTGCGGCCCAAGGTGCTGACCGCCAGCGCGAAGACGGGGCGCCAGGTCTCGCGGATCCTCGAGGAGGCGATCACGCTCGGGGACAAGATGTCCGGTCGCATCCCGACCCCGCAGCTCAACAAGTTCCTCTCCGAGGTCATCCAGGCCCGCCAGCCGCCCGCCCGGCAGGGCCACCGCCTCAAGCTGATCTACATGGCGCAGATCGGTGAGCGCCCGCCGCGCTTCGCGATCCAGGTCAACTCGCGCAGCCGCGTCACGCGCGACTACGCGTACTTCGTCGAGAACCGCCTCCGCGCGCGCTACGGCATGGACGGCGTCCCGCTGATCATCGACTTCAACGAGCGCGGCACCGCCCGCCGGGAGCTGCGCAGCCGGTAGCGGCGGGTGGTCGGCCGGGCGCCGTGGCCGAGCGCCCGTGGCCGCGCTCCGGGTAGTCTGACGAATCCATGACGCCGCTGAACGACAACGAGTACCTGTTCACCTCAGAGTCCGTGACCGAGGGTCACCCGGACAAGATCGCCGACCAGATCTCCGACACGATCCTCGACGCCATCCTGGCCGAGGATCCCTACGGCCGCGTGGCCTGCGAGACGCTGGTGAACACCGGGCTCGTCGTCGTCTCCGGCGAGATCACCACCACCACCTACGTCGACATCCCGGCGCTCGTCCGGGCCAAGATCAACGAGATCGGCTACGACAAGGGCGAGTACGGCTTCGACGGCGACGCCGTCGCGGTGATGTCCGCCATCGACAAGCAGTCGCCGGACATCGCCCGGGGTGTCGACACCGCCCACGAGGTCCGCGAGCGGGGGGACCACGACAAGATCAACCTGGCCGGCGCCGGCGATCAGGGGATGATGTTCGGGTACGCCTCCGACGAGACCCCCGAGCTCATGCCGCTGCCGATCTCGCTGGCCCACCGCCTCGCGGAGCGCCTCGCGGCGGTTCGCAAGGACGGCACGCTGCCCTACCTGCGCCCCGACGGCAAGACCCAGGTGACCGTCCGCTACGTCGACGGCAAGCCCGTCGAGGTCGTGAAGCTCCTCATCTCCACCCAGCACGACCCGGGCGTCGAGCAGCCCCGGATCCGCGAGGACCTGTGGACGAACGTGGTGGTCCCGACGATCCCCCGCGAGCTCTTCGACGACGCCAGTCTCAAGACGGTCGAGGACTACCTCGTCAACCCGACCGGCATCTTCGTCATCGGTGGCCCCGTCGGAGACGCGGGCCTGACCGGCCGCAAGATCATCGTCGACACCTACGGGGGCATGGCCCGCCACGGCGGCGGGGCGTTCTCGGGCAAGGACCCGTCGAAAGTGGACCGCTCGGCCGCCTACGCGGCGCGCTGGGTGGCCAAGAACGTCGTCGCCGCCGGCCTGGCCCAGCGGTGTGAGGTGCAGGTCGCCTACGCGATCGGCGTTGCCCGTCCGGTCTCGGTCATGGTCGAGACGTTCGGCACCGAGACGATCCCCCGCAGCCGGATCGCCGAGCTCATCTCCGAGCACTTCGACCTGCGCCCCGGCGCGTTTCGCGAAGAGCTCCAGCTTCACCGTCCGATCTACGCCAGGACGGCCACCTACGGGCACTTCGGCCGTGAGCTGCCCGAGTTCACCTGGGAGCAGACGACGAAGGCCGACGCCTTGCGCGCGGCCGCCGGCCTCGAGGCCGCGGCGGTCTGAGGCAGAACCGCAGCTGAACCTCACGCCGGTCGGCCGTGCGGCGTCATGAGTCCGATGACCCCGCGCCAGGCCGCGAGCCTCGTCGTCCTCGCGGCGATCTGGGGCTCCTCGTTCCTCTTCATCCGCATCGCGGTCGACGAGCTCGGCCCCGCGGTGCTGACCGAGGCCCGCGTGCTGCTGGCCGCCCTGCCGGTCGCTGCCTTCGTCCTGGCGCGGGGCGGGCGGCTCACGCTCGGCGAGCGCCGGCGCGACTTCCTGGTGCTCGGGACCTTCGCCGCAGCGCTTCCCTTCGGCCTGATCGCGGTGGCCGAGCTCGAGCTGCCCGCCTCGCTGGCCTCGATCCTCAACGCGACGCCGCCGATCTGGTCGGCGGTCATCGCGGCGCTGCTCTTCGGGGAGCGCTTCACCCCGCGCCTGGCCGCCGGGCTGGGGCTCGCGCTGGGTGGCGTCGCGCTCGTGGTCGGCCTCGCGCCCGTCGACGTCGACCTGCCGTTCGTCCTGGCGGCGCTCGCCATGCTCGTCTCGGGCGCCCTGTACGGCGCGATGGGACTGTTCTCCGCGCGCCGGATGAAGGGGGTGGCGCCCCTGACGCTCGTGGTCGGCCAGCACGCGGCGGCCGCCCTGGTGCTGGTGCCGGCCGTGGCCCTCGTACCCGTCCGCGAGGCGCCGGACGTGGGGGAGTGGGGCGCGGTGCTCGCACTCGGGCTGATCTGCACGGCGCTGGCCTTCGTCCTCTACTTCCGGCTGATCGCCGAGGTCGGCGCCACCCGGACGCTCACCGTCACCTTCCTCGTCCCGGTCTTCGGTGTGCTCTGGGGCGCGGTCTTCCTCGGGGAGGAGCTCCGGCCCGCTCAAGGCCTCGGGGCGCTCGTGCTGCTGGCGGGCGTGTGGCTCGTCGTGCGCCGCTGATCTGCCGGCGTCGAACGGGCCCGGCGCCGGCGGCCGGTTGTGCCTGGGAGCTTGTTGAAGTTCGCGCGCCCGCCGGAGACCACCTCGCGCGCACCGGCGCGCCGCCGCGGGCGGGACTACCCTGGCCTCTTGCCCGGCGTGGTCAAAGTCGAGCCGATCACCACCGCCCGCGTGCTCCGCGGGCCGTTCGACTACTCAGCCCCGGAGGGCGCCGTGGTGGGGACCCGGCTCATCGTCCCGTTCGGCCGCCGGGACGTGCCCGGCGTGGTCACGGGGCTCGCGCACGACTCCGAGCACGAGCTCGTCGCGCCGCACCGGGTGCTCGACCCGCCGCTGCCACGCGACCTGGTCGAGCTGGCGTTCTGGCTGGCCGACGAGTACTGCTCCACGCCGGCTCGCGCGCTGGCGCTGCTGGCCCCGCACCCGGGGCAGCGGGCGAAGACCGCGCTCTACGCCGAGCCGGCGCCCGCCGTCGAGTCGTCGATCGCTCCCGCCCACGGGGGACAGCCGACGACGCGACGTGCTGACGGTGCACCGGCCGCGCGGCTCACCGGCGCGCAGCGCGCGCTCCTGGCCTCCCTGCCGCGGTTCTGCGGCCCGGACACCGCCGCGCTGCGGCGCCTGGAGGCGCGTGGGCTCGTGCGGATCGCGTCGCGCGTGGTGCGCCGTGCACCCGTCCACCTGACCGTCGGGGCAGAGCGCCCGCAGCCTGCCCTCAGCTGCGACCAGGACGCGGCGGTCGCGGCGATCGGGAGTGCTGCGCCCGGGGAGGCGCTGCTGCTGCACGGCGTGACGGGCTCGGGGAAGACCGAGGTGTACCTGCGCGCGGCCGCCGACACGCTCGCCGGCGGGCGGTCGGTCATCGTGCTCGTGCCGGAGATCGGGCTGACGCCGCAGATCGTCGCGCGGTTCGTCGCCCGCTTCGGTGACACGGTCGCGGTCCTGCACTCGCGCCTGGGGGCGGGGGAGCGCCACGACGAGTGGCTGCGCCTGCGCCGCGGGGAGGCGCGCATCTGCGTCGGGCCGCGCTCCGCGGTGTTCGCGCCGCTCGACGACCTCGGCCTGGTCGTCGTCGACGAGGAGCACGACGCCTCCTACAAGCACGAGGGCGACCCCCGCTACGACGCCCGGCGCGTCGCCGCCTTCCGCGCGCGGCAGGCCGGCGCGGTGCTCGTCGCCGGCTCGGCGACGCCGCGGCCGGAGTCCTTCTCGCGCCTGCGGCGGATCCGCCTCCCCGCCCGCGTCGACGGCCAGGAGCTGCCGCCCGTCGAGGTCCTCGACATGCGCCGCGCGCCGCGCGCATTGCACCCGCGGGTCCACGACGCGCTGGCGAGCGCCCGCAAGGCGATCGTCCTGCTCAACCGCCGGGGCTGGTCCAACTTCCTCACCTGCCGGAGCTGCGGCCGCGCCTGGGAGTGCCCAAACTGCGACGTCACCCTGGTCCTCCACCGCGCCGAGGCGGCCGTCGCCTGCCACCACTGCGGCCACCGCGAGCGCGTGCCGGGCAGCTGCCCCGACTGCCGGAGCACGTCGATCGCGCGGCACGGCACCGGCACCGAGCGCCTGGCGGACGAGCTGTCCGCCTCCCTGCCGGCCGGCGTGCGCGTCTTCCGCCTCGACGCGGACGTCGGTCAGGCCGCCGGGGTCCTGCAGGCGTTCGGAACGGCGCGGCAGGGCATCCTCGTCGGGACGCAGATGGTCGCCAAGGGGCACGACTTCCCGGACGTCGAGCTCGCCGTGGTCGTCGACGCCGACGCGACGCTGCGCTTCCCGGACTTCCGCGCGGAGGAGCGCACGTTCGCCCTCGTCGCCCAGCTCGCCGGGCGCGCGGGACGCTCGGCCGCGGGCGGCCGCGTGATGGTGCAGACGCTGGCGCCCGGCGCCGAGGCCATCCGGTTCGCCGCCGCCCACGACGCCGACGGCTTCCTGGCGTCCGAGCTCGAGCGGCGCGAGGCGCTGCGCTACCCGCCGTTCTCGACGCTCATCCGGATCGTCTGCTCGGCGGGGGAGGTGGGGCCCGCCCTCGCGGCGGCGGAGGCGGTCCGCGACCGTCTCGGCCCCCAGCCCGCGCTGGGGCCCGCCGCGCTGTTCCGCCTGCGTGGACGCGAGCGCGCCCAGCTCGTCGTCAAGGCCGCCGACCGGCGCGGCGCCATCGATCGCGTCCGGTCGGCCGTGGAGGCCGTGAGCGCCGACAAGCTTCACCGCGCCGCGGCGTTCTCGGTCGACGTGGACCCGCAGTAGGAGGGCGGACACTCGCGGCTACTCTGGACCCCGGATGAGCGACCAGGCCGAAGCCACCCAAGAGCGCTCGACGCCCGAGAACGTCGAGGGGGAGACGCCGCGCCCGCGACCGCTCCCGCCCGAGGTCGCCGCGCGCCGCGACGCCGCGCTCAAGCAGGTCCGGCGCTACGGCGACCCCGTGCTCAAGACCAAGGCGATCGCGATCACCCGCTTCGACGACGAGCTGCGCGCGGAGGTCCAGCGGATGGGCCAGCTCATGGACGAGGCGCTCGGCATCGGCCTCGCCGCGCCCCAGGTGGGCATCTCCCACCGGCTGGTGATCTACCGCGTCGTGCACGGCGGCCCCTTGAGCGTGCTCGTCAACCCCGTCCTCGAGTGGTCCTCCAAGGAGGACGAGTGGATGGAGGAGGGCTGCCTCAGCCTGCCTGCGGTCCACGTGGATGTCGAGCGGCCCGTGCACGTGCGCGTCGTCGCCCAGGACCCCTACGGCGCCGAGCAGACGATCGAGGCGTCGGGCCTGGAGGCGCGGGTCATCCAGCACGAGATGGACCATCTCGACGGCGTCCTGATCCTGGACCGCACGCCGCGCGGGCAGCGCAAGGAGGCCATGCGTGCGTTGCGTGAGGCCCTCGCCGCTCCCGCCGCCCCCGTCGCCCCCGTGTGAGGGTCGCCTACCTCGGGACTTCAGCCTTCGCGGCGGGAATCCTCGTCCGGTTGGCCGACAGCCCGCATCGTCCGGTCCTCGTCGTCACGCGCCCCGACCGGCCCGCGGGCCGCGGGCGCCGGCTCACCTGCCCACCGGTCGCCGACGCCGCCCGCGAGCTCGGCCTGGAGCTCGAGCAGCCCGCGTCGGTCAACGACCCCGAGGCGGTCGAGCGGATCGCCGCGGCCGCGCCCGACGTGGTCGTGGTGTGCGCGTTCGGGGCGTTGATCAAGGAGCCGCTGCTCTCCGCGCATCCGATCCTCAACGTCCACCCGTCGCTGCTGCCGCGCTGGCGCGGGGCGGCGCCCGTGGAGCGCGCCATCATGGCCGGTGATCTCGAGACCGGCGTCTGCATCATGCGCCTGACCGCGGGCCTGGACGCGGGGCCGGTCTGCCTGCGCGGCGTCGAGCCGATCGCCCCCGGCGATACGTACGGGACGCTCGCCGCGCGCCTGGAACGGCTCGGTGCCGACCTCCTGCTCCGCGCGCTCGACGCCGGCCCGGCGGGCTGGGCGTGGGAGGAGCAGCCCGACCAGGGCGTGACCTACGCGGACAAGATCGGCCCGGAGGACCGGACGCTCGACGCGGCGGCGAGCGCCGTGGAGCAGGAGCGCGTCGTCCGCGCGCTCGCACCGCACATCGGCGCCCGGGTGGCGCGGGAGGACGGCTCGTTCCTCGGCGTGCGGCGCGCGCGCGTCGGAGCGGACGGGACGCTCGAGCTCCTCGAGGTGCAGCCCCCGGGTGGCCGCTGGATGCCGGTCGCGGACTATGCGCGCGGTCGGATAGGGTGACCGGGAGGCGGCGCTCCAGGGCGCTCGCCTCGTATATCCGTCCACCCGCGCGGTCGTAGCGCACGACTTCGTGGGGATCGATACGTTCCCTCCGACGCGCCGGTTCTGCCGGCGAGACCGCCCGACCCCGTCTGAGCAGGAGAGCCATGCACCGCCGCCTAACCCCCGTCATCTTCGTCATCGCCGGCCTCGCGGCCGTCGCCGGGCCGGCCACGGCGCAAGCGGCGCCGGTCACGTTCACGTGCGAGGGGTCCGCCCTGCGCGGCACCGTTCTCGGACAGCCTCTCGAGCCGAGCGTCTTCGGCCGTGGCCAGGAGTGCAGGACCGGACAGACCGTCCCGTCCATCACGCTCCCGGGTCTGCTCAGGGCGGACGTCCTGATCGCCGCCGGCCAGAAGAACAACGACGCGATGAAGCCCTCCGCGACGGGCGTCGGGGGCCTGGCGGGCGCCCGGCTCATGCTGCTGCCCGACACGCCGCTTCCCCTCCCGACCGATCAGATCCTCGCGAACATCGATGCCGTCCCGCCGATCTCGCTGCCGGGTCTGGTGACCGTCGACATCCGCGAGGCGCTCAGGGCGCTGATCCCGCTGCCGCAGGCCAACCTGCTCTCCGTCGGGGTGCTGAGCTCGGTCGCCGGCGCCAGCTGCGACGGGACGACCACCACGCCGAAGTTCGCGGGTGTCTCGTCGATCACGGGCCTGAGCGTGCTCGGCAGGGCGATCGACGTCGACACGCCTCTGCAGGACAACATCAACCTGTTCGACACGGCGAGCATCAGACCCTCGGACATCGACATCTCGAAGCTGAACGCCACCGGTCCGCTGGGTGTCTCCGTGCCCCTCACCCAGACGTTGCAGGACGCGCTCCGGCCGATCCTCGCCGGACTGCCGCCCATCGAGATCCCGCCGGCCCTCGCCCAGGTGAAGATCTCGACCAGGGAGCAGGTGAGGGACGCGACCTCGCTGACCCAGCGGGCGCTGCGCCTCCAGGTCTCGCTGGCCGGTCAGTCCCTGCTCGACCTTGTCGTCGGCGAGGGGAAGGTCTCGGCGGTCGGCGACTGCCCGGTGGCCGCCGCCGACGAGCCGGCCGAGCTGCAGTGCACCGACCGCAAGCTCGTGCTGCTCGACGTCTTCGAGGAGCGTGGCCGCGTGCGGCTGCGCGGCGCGGCCGACCGTGACCTGGTCGGCAAGACCGTGCTGATGAAGTACCGCGCCGACGGGAACCGCGTCGTCGCACGTGCGAAGGTCCGCAACAACGGCTCCTTCGTGACCACGGCGCCCCTGCCTCGCGCGAGCGTCCGCAACACGAACCTCTCCCGCTACACCGCGACCAACGGCAAGGAGCGCTCGCTGCCGCTCAAGCTCGTCCGGCGAATGCGAACGTCGTCGGTGCAGCCCGCGAACGGGTTCGTGACGATCCGCGGTCGCATCACCCTGCCGCTGGCCAAGCCGGCCCAGGAGATCCGCCTGGTCCGTCGCGTCGCGTGCGGCAAGGCGCAGGTCATCAAGCGCTTCAAGGCGAAGTCCGACGGCACGTTCGCCGTGCGGGTCAAGGGGTCGACGCGGCCGGCGGTCTACCGCGCGACGACGCGCGTGCGCAAGAACACGACCAACCCGAAGACCTACCCGACGTTCACGCTGCCGCGCGGCATCGACCTCGATCGCCGCTAGGTCGACGGGCCTAGGCTGACGGGCGGATGCCGCCCGTCAGCCCCGCCCGTACCGCTGCCTTCGCCGTCGTCCGCCGCGTCTTCGAGTCCGGCGCCTACGCCGATCGGGCGTTGCGCGCAGAGCTCGAGCGCCTGGAGGATCCGCGCGACCGCGCGCTGGCCAAGCGCCTCGCGTTCGGGACGGTGCAGCGCAAGGGCACGCTGGAATGGGTGGTCGGACGGCTGACCAGCGGGCACCTCGAGCATCAGGTCCGCGCCGCGCTCTGGCTGGGGCTCTACGAGCTGCTCTTCTCCGGCGCCGGCCAGCACGCCGCCGTCAGCGCCGCGGTCGAGCTGGCCAAGCCCAGTCCGGGCCACAAGGTCGTCAACGCCGTCTTGCGGCGCGTTGCCCGCGAGGGCGTCGAGTTGCCCGACGACGTGCACCCGGCGGGCGCCGCCGTCCGCCACTCCCATCCCGAGTGGATCGTGCGGCTCTGGTGGAAGGCGCTCGGCGCCGAGGAGACGCGGCGGCTGCTGGCGGCCGACAACGAGCCGGCCGAGTCGGTGCTGCGGATCAACCCGCTCGTGCCCTTCGACGAGGCCGAGCTGCCGCCGGGCCGCCGCGAGGGCGACGCGCTCGTCCTCGACGCCCCCTTCGACGTCGCCGGCTCGGAGCTCTTCGCCCGCGGGGCGATCACGCCGCAGTCGCGCGCCGCGCAGCGCGTGAGTGTCGTGGTCGATCCGCAGCCCGGCGAGCGGGTCCTCGACCTGTGCGCCGCGCCCGGGGGCAAGACGACGCACCTCGCCGCACTGATGGGCGGCGAGGGAACCGTCGTGGCGGTCGAGCGTCATGCGGGCCGCGCGTCGGCGCTCGAGACCACCGCGAAGCGGATGGGGGCGCACAACGTCGTGGTCGTCCTGGGCGACGCGGGCGCAGAGCTCGGCCACCACGCGCTCCGTCAGCCCTTCGACCGCGTGCTCGTCGACCCGCCGTGCTCCGGCCTGGGCACCCTGCGCTCGAACCCGGACCTGCGCTGGCGGATGACTCCGGAGACCGTCGAGCGCCTGATCGTGGAGCAGGACAAGCTCGTGGCCGCGGCCCGCGCCCGCCTGCGACCCGGCGGGGCGCTCGTCTACTCCACCTGCACGATCAACCCGGAGGAGGAGCGGGTGCGCGGCGCCGAGCGCGAGCAGACGTACCCCCACCGTGACGGCACCGACGGGTTCTACACTGCGCGGGAGTGACCGCCGAGGCGAACCTCGGGCCCGTCTGTCCGAGCTGCAACGAGCCCTGGCTTCGCCCGTCGACGCTGCCCGGACGGTACCGCTGCGTCTTCTGCCTGCACCGCTTCGAGCTGCGCTCGGTCTGCCCCGACTGCGGCGAGCACGGGACGATCGTGCGCATGTCCGAATCGAAGGTGATGACCTGCAACCACTGCGGCGGCTCACTGCTCGCCGAGTGCTAAAGCGTTAGAACTCACGTATGCCCGCGCCCCGGATCGCTCCCAGCATTCTCTCCGCCGACTTCGGCCGCGTGCGTGAGCAGGTCCGTGAGATCGTCGACGCGGGGGCCTCGGTCGTCCACATCGATGTCATGGACGGCCACTTCGTCCCGCCGCTGAGCATGGGGCCCCCGGTGGTCAGCGCCCTGCGCGAGCTCGACGTCCTGCTCGACGTGCACCTCATGATCGATCATCCCGAGCGCCAGATCGCCGACTTCGTCAAGGCCGGCGCGAACCAGATCACGATCCACGCCGAGGCCACGCCGCACGTCCACTACACGCTCGCGGCGATCCGCGACGCGGGATGCCTCGCCGGGCTGGCGCTCAACCCGGGCACGCCGGTCGGCGCGCTCGAGGGCATCGAGCTCGACTGCGCGCTGGTCATGACCGTCAACCCCGGCTGGGGCGGGCAGAAGTTCATCCCGACGTCGCTGGAGAAGGTCCGCCGCGTGCGCGAGCTCATCGGCCCCGACGCCGACCTCGAGGTCGACGGCGGCGTCGACGCCTCGACCGCCGGGCCGTGCGCCGAGGCGGGGGCGACGCTCTTCGTGGCCGGCTCGGCGATCTTCGGCACCGACGATCCCGTCGCGGCGTACGCGGAGATCGCCGCCGCCGCAGGGGCCTGACAGCCACGGTCGCAAGGTGCTGCAGCGCGTCGCCGGTCAAGCGGCTGCGAGGGACGACGTCCGAGCGCTGCCGCTCAGCCGGCGCTCCGGATCACGAGCCCCGGTGCCGAGACGACGACCCTGACGCGCGCGGGGCGCGAGGGCGTCGCGAGCGAGAGGAAGTCGCGCACCGCCCCCGCGTGGGCGCAGACGGGGCAGCTCATCGCCTCCGACGGCGAGAGGGCGCGGCCGCCGGGACTCACGGGCGCGTCGCACTCCGGGCAGGCCAGCGTGCCCATGGCGACGACGGTCGCGCGCGTCGCCCGCCGCTCCTCCGCCGAACCGCTCATGCGGCCCACGGGCTCCCCCGGGACGCCTTCTGCGCCCGCTCCGTTGCGATGGAGGCTCACCCCGACGAGTGTAGGCACGACTGGTGAAGAGGGGGCCGAACTCCAGCGTGGCCGCGCCAGGGTGGTCAGGCCTTACGGCGCTAGGGCGACCGCCACTTCAACCCGAATGCGGTGCACGTCAGGATGAGCGCGCATGATCGTCACCGCCACCGGCCTGACCCGCTCCTACGGCACGGGGGAGGCGACCGTCCGCGCCCTCGCCGGCGTCGACGTCGAGTTCCCCGCAGGGGCGTTCACCGCCATCATGGGGCCGTCGGGCTCGGGCAAGTCGACGCTCATGCACCTGCTCGCCGGCCTCGACCGCCCGACTTCGGGTTCGGTGGTGCTTGCGGGAACCGAGCTGGCCGACCTCGGCGACAAGGAGCTGACGACCCTGCGCCGCGACAAGGTCGGGTTCATCTTCCAGTCGTTCAACCTCCTCCCGGTCCTCAGCGCGGAGGAGAACATCCTGCTGCCGCTGTCGATCGCCGGCCGCGAGGCCGACCAACCCTGGGTCGACCGGCTGATCGACGCGATCGGCCTGCGCGATCGGCTGGGGCACCGGCCCGCGGAGCTCTCCGGCGGCCAGCAGCAGCGGGTCGCGGTGGCCCGAGCGCTGGCCTCCCGGCCCGCGGTCGTCTTCGCCGACGAGCCGACGGGCAACCTCGACTCGAAGACCTCCACGGAGGTGATGGAGCTCCTGCGCCGCTGCGTCGACGAGTTCGGCCAGACCATCGTCATGGTCACCCACGACCCGCGGGCGGCGGCCTACGCCGACCGGCTCGTCCAGCTCGAGGACGGCAGGATCGTCCGCGACGGCGCCCCGGGGGCGGCCGCAGGGACGTCGCGCTCGGACGCCGTGACCCACGGAGTCTGATGCGCCGCGTCGCCCTTCGCGGCCTGCTGGCCCGCAAGACCCGCCTGGCGCTCACCGCGCTGGCGGTCGCGCTCGGCGTGACGCTGATCAGCGGCACCTACGTCTTCACCGACACGATCGACGCGTCCTTCGACCGGATCTTCTCCGCGGCCTACAAGGGCGCGGACGTGGTGATCACGCCCAACGACGACGTCGCCCTGTCGGAGTCCAGCGACGACCTGCCGCCGATCGAGGGCGCCGTGCTCGACCGCATCGAGCGCATCGAGGGCGTCGAGAACGTGGAGGGCTCGATCTTCGATCAGGGCGGCACGTTCCTGACCAAGAAGGGCGAGCCGTTCGCCGCCCAGGGGCCCAAGTTCGTCGCCTCGGCCTTCGACGACGAGCGCTTCGGCGGCTTCTCCTACGCGGAGGGGCGTCGCCCGCGCACCCCCGACGAGGTCGCCATCGACAAGGCGACGGCGCGCAGGGAGGGCTTCTCGGTCGGGGACTCCTTCGAGATCCAGGCCGAGGCCCCGAAGCAGGCCTACACGATCTCCGGCCTCACGCAGGTGGCCGGCGTCGACTCCTACGGCGGCGCCGCCGTCGCGCAGCTCACGCTCCCCGAGGCCCAGCGCGTCACGGGCAAGCAGGGCAAGTACGACGAGATCGACTTGGCGGTCGCCAAGGGCCAGGACGCCGACGCGGTCTCCGCGGCGATCCGCGCGGCCCTGCCCAAGAACGTCGACGTCCGTACGGGTGCGGCCGAAGCCGCCGACCGGACGGGGGAGATCAGCGACGACCTGGGCTTCCTGCAGACGGGGCTGCTCGCCTTCGCGGGCGTCTCGCTGTTCGTCGGCGCGTTCATCATCTTCAACACGTTCTCGATCACCGTCGCCCAGCGCGCGCGGGAGTTCGCGCTGTTACGCACGCTCGGCGCGTCGCGCCCGCAGGTGCTCCGCGCGGTCCTGGGCGAGGGCGTCGTGCTCGGCGTCCTCGGCAGCGTCGTCGGGCTCGGCCTCGGCATTCTCGTGGCCTCCGGGCTGCGCGCGCTGTTCAAGGCGTTCGGCTTCGAGCTGCCCTCCACCGGGACGGTGCTGGAACCCCGGACGGTGTACGTGTCGCTCGGGGTCGGCGTCGTCGTGACGCTGGCCGCGTGCCTGACGCCCGCCCTGCGTGCCACGCGCGTGCCGCCGGTCGCCGCGCTGCGCGAAGGGGTGGCCCTCCCCGCGTCGCGCTCCTCTCGCCTGGCCTTCCCGCTCGCGCTCGTGCTGACCGGCCTCGGCGTGGCGGCGATGTCCGTCGGGCTCTTCGCGGGCCTCGAGGAGTCGCCCGCCTTGCTGCTCGTCGGCCTGGGAGCGGGCGCCACGTTCCTCGGGGTCGCGCTCCTCTCGCCGCGCCTGGTCGGTCCGATCGCCTCCGTGATCGGGCGGCCGATCGAGGCGCTGTTCGGCGTGACGGGCCGCCTGGCGCGGGAGAACACCGTCCGCCAGCCGGGCCGCACCGCCGTGACCGCGGCGGCGCTGATGATCGGCGTCGCCCTGGTCACGTTCGCGACGATCTTCGCCGCGGGAGGCAAGTCGACGATCGACGCGGCGATCGACGCGGGGCTGCGCGGACAGGCCGTGCTGCAGAACCAGGACGGGTTCTCCCCGTTCGCCGCGGGCGCCACCCGACGCGTCGCCGAGCTCGATGGGGTCGAGCGCGTGGCGGCCGTGCGCTTCGTCCAGGCGCGGGTGGAGGGGGAGGGGCTGGCGGTGTCGGGGGTCGACACGGAGGCGTTCCCCGCGCTCTACCGGACCGCCCTTCCGCCGCTCGGGGACGACTCGGTGGCCGTCTCCGAGGACTACGCAGAGCAGCAGGGGATCCGGGTGGGGGACACCGTCGCCCTGACGACGGCCACGGCCAAGCGGCTCGAGCTCCGCGTCGCGGGCATCGTCGAGGACAAGGGACGGCTGCTCGACGAGCTGACGGTCTCCAACGATGTCGTGGCTCGGGACTTCGGGCAACGCAAGGACTCACTCGTGATCGTGGGCTACTCCCCGGGCAAGGCGACCAAGGCGGCGATCGACAACGCGATCAAGGCGGACTTCCCGCAGGTCGAGGCGCTGACCGCCGAGGAGTTCAAGGACGATGCCGCCGGCCAGGTCGACCAGCTGCTCGTGCTCGTCTACGCGCTGCTGACCCTGACGGTGATCGTCGCGATGTTCGGGATCGTCAACACGCTCGTGCTCTCGGTCACCGAGCGCACCCGCGAGCTCGGGATGCTGCGCGCCATCGGCACCTCGCGTCGCCAGATCCGGCGCGTCATCCGCTACGAGGCGGTGATCACCGCGCAGATCGGCGGGGTGCTCGGCATCCTGCTCGGGCTCCTCCTGGCGCTGCTGGTCACCCGGACGATCGACGACTTCTCGCTGGCGATCCCCTACGGCCTGCTGCTCGGCCTGTTCCTCGCGGCGGGGGCGGCCGGAATCCTCGCGGCCGTCCTGCCGGCCCGCAGGGCCTCGCGGCTGAACGTGCTGGAGGCCCTAGCGTACGAATGAGTGCTGCACACCGCCGCCCACCACGACGGGGTCTCAGACCGGGTCGCGATCGAGGAGCCGCTCGAGATCCGCGTGGGCGGCACGGCGCTGGCGGTGACGATGCGGACGCCGGGCCACGACGAGGAGCTCGCGGTCGGCTTCCTGGTCTCCGAGGGGCTCATCGCGCCGGGGGCGGTGACCACGGGGCCACCCGCGGACCTGGCGGGGAACATCGTCGAAGTGGTGGCGGAGCTCGTCCGCAGCCCCGATACGCGGCGCTTCTACGCCACCTCGTCGTGCGGGATCTGCGGCAAGGGCGCCCTGGAGGAGGTCGCGGTGCTCGCCGCGCCCCTGCCGCCGACCGCCGCGGGCCCGCGCGTGTCCCGCGCGCTGCTGGCCGGACTGCCTGACCGCCTGGTGCAGCCGGGGTTCGCGGCCACGGGCGGGCTGCACGCCACGGGCCTGTTCACCCCCGAGGGTGAGGTGCTGCTCGTGCGCGAGGACGTCGGGCGTCACAACGCGATGGACAAGGTCATCGGCCGGCGGGGGCTCGACGCGGCCCTGCCGCTGCACGGGCTCGTGCTCTGCGTGTCAGGCCGGCTCTCCTTCGAGCTCGTGCAGAAGGCGGTGGTGGCGGGCGCTCCGGTGCTCGTCGGGGCGGGCGCCCCGACGTCGCTGGCGATCGCCCTGGCCGCCGAGCGCGGCCTGACGCTCGCGGGCTTCGCGCGCCGCGGGCGCGTGAACGTCTACACCGCGCCGGAGCGGGTGGCCTGACCGAGATCGCGCTGGCCGCCGCGGGAGTGTGAGGTCCCCATCGCCAGGCCGCCGAGCAGGACGCCGACGCTCACCGCGAGGTACACCACGTCGGACAGCAGCTCATAGCTGCCCTGGTGGATGTGGTGCAGGCCGAGCACCCAGTGGGCGGCAAGGGCGTCGAAGATGTTGAAGGCGGCAACCCCCACCACCACCGAGCCGGCGAACGCGCGCCCCGGTGGGACCCCTCCGGTGCGGGCGCTGCGGTGCAAGAGCACGAGGCCCCCGACGAGCGCGAGAAGAGCAGCGACATGGAACAGGCCGTCGGCCAGGGTGTTGGCGTCCAGGCCGGCCACGGTGTTCGTCCGCTGCTCGTCGGAGATGAAGTGGTGCCAGCGCAGCACCTGGTGGAAGAGGATGCCGTCGACGAGCGCGCCGATCCCGACCCCGAGCAGCAGGCCGGGCCGGTACCGCACGGCGGGATTTCGTTCGAGCCGTCCCATCAGCTGAAGCCCTTCATCCGCAGCCCGAGCCCGCGACGCTCGGCAGAGCTGCCCTTCCGCGGGGAGATGAGCGCGTCGGCGACGGCGCCCGTGGCGAACGCGTAGACGGCCTTGCCCATCACGTCGATCGCGAGCTCGTCCCGCGGCCAGGTCGGCGGCGGCGCGCCGGCGCCCGTGCCGTTCTCGAGCGTCTGGTCGACGCTCAGGCGCACGCCGGTGAACAACAACGAGGCGGCCGGGCCGCGGAGGTTGGCGTGGGCCATGATCCCGCGCAGCACCCCGACCGACACCCCGGTGCCGTAGTGCATCGCCCAGTTGCGCAGGACGCTGTCGCTGTCGGGAGAGCGCAGGCCGAGCAGCCGCCCGAGCGTGTGCGCCGGCACGAACGAGTTCGGCCGGCCCGTGATCTTCTGCTCGACCTTCGTGACCAAGGTCATGACGGTCGCGCCGGCCAGCCCGGAGGTGGCGCTCAGCAGCACGGGGTGCAGGGAAGCGGGAACGGGGGACATCTCCCGTCGTTACCCGGCCCGGTCCGCCTGACCCGCGTGCGCGCCTCCTTCGGCGGCGGCTCTGAGCTTCTCGCGTGCCCCGGCGTTCCGCTCCACTGCTCAAGCCCGGGGTGTCACGGCAGCCTCCCAAGAACCGGAGCCCACTGCGCCGCCCCGGTACAGTCCGTAGAGGGCGAGCGCGAGCGCTGAGGTGGCGCCGAGGTATCCGACCTCGGCCCGCACGAGCGCGTCGCCGATCGGCTCGAGGAGCATCCACGCCGTGAACGCCGTCGCCGCCGCCAGCCACAGCGCGGCCGCCGCCGTGGCCCGTCCGCGGGCGAGCGCGGCCTGGTTGAGGGTCGCCGCCGCGAGGTGCCCGCCCATCCCGAGCGCCACGGCCGCGAGGCCGAGCCCGGAGTAGCCCGGCCGGTTCAGCAGCAGCTCTAGGGCGAACGGGCCCAGCACCAGCAGGCCGACCGCCACGGCGAGGGCGAAGCCCGCGACGGCCACTAGCGTCGTGCGGATCGCCCGGGCGAAGGCGGCCGCGCCCTCCGTGGCCTCGAGCCCGGCGAGGTGCGGCAGCAGCGACGTCTGCACGGACTGAAAGAGCTGAAGCGGGATCCGGGTGATGAGAAAGGCGTTGAACACGACCCCCGCGGCGTCGCCGGCGGGCACCAGCAGCACCGCGACGTTCAAGAGCGCCTGCTCGCCCAGCCCGATTCCCGCGACGGCGACCGCGAAGCGCCCGTCCTGGCCGGCCGCAGCGGCGTCCCGGGCCGGCGCGGCCGGATCAGGCGCCCGCGCGGCGTGGCGGCGCACAGCGAAGGGCACGACGGCCAGCGAGGCCACGGGCGCGGCCAGGATGCCCAGCGCGACCCACGTGCGACCCGAGGCCAGCCCGAGGACCGCCGCGAGCGGGAAGCAGACACGCGCGAGCGCTTCGAAGAAGACCAGCCCCCCGTAGAGTCCGAACCAGCCGTGCCCCGCGCAGTAGCCCCGGGCGAAGTAGGAGGCCGCGTAGGCCAGCGCGCTTGCGACGAGCACCCAGAACAGCGTCGAGCCGCCGAGCGCCGTCTCCAGCGTCCCGCGAAGCGCGAAGGCCGCCGCGAGGAACAACCCCGCGAAGGCGGCCTGGATGAGCACCGGGCCCCGAAGCGGGTGCGCCTCGGCCAGCCCTCGGGCGCGGCGATCGGCGATCGTCCGCGAGAGCAGCTGCTCCACGGGCCGGTAGATCACCGAGATCGTGATGAAGAGCATCGCCCAGAGGGTCGAGATGAACCCGTACTCGACCCTGCCCAGGTGGTAGGAGGCCAGCGAGAAGTACGCGAACGTGACCAGCCCGGTCGTCGCGATTCCGACGCTCAGGACCCGCGCGCCACGCCCGTACCCGGCTTGGGTGGCGACTTCGCTCTCAGCCCCCAAGCCGCACGAGCAGCATCGTCCAGGGGAACGGCGAGCGGGCCTCGACGACCTCCCCGTGACGGCTGAGCAACTCGACGAAGGACCGCTTGGACCAGTGGTTGACGTGGCCCGGCGTGTTGCCGATCTGCTTGACGTAGGCGCCGCGAACGAGGTTCAGCCCGCGCCACAACGGCTCGCGCGGCACGGAGACCAGCAGGTGACGCCGGGCGACACGGGCCATCTCGGCGACCGTGTGCACAGGATCCGGGACATGCTCGAGGACCTCGATCGCCGAGGCGGCGTCGAACTCGTCCTCGGCGAAGGGGAGCTCCTCCGCCTTCATGACCTTGTACTCGAGGTTCTGCGCCTGGCGCTCGGCCCAGCCCGCCTGGATCGAGGGCTCCTCGAGGTCGATGCCCACGACCCGCGCCGGGGCGATCGCGGTAGCCCACTCGTGGACGAGCACCCCCTCCCCGCAGCCCACGTCGAGCAGCGACGTCGGCGCCGCCCGGCGGAAGAGCTCCTCGAGCGTGGCCTCGAAGTTCGCCATCAGGCGCTTGACGACGGGGTTGCTGGAGCCGTACTTGTCGTAGGTGTTCCCGGTGACCACGCCGGACTCGTCGACGGTGACGGGTGGCGGGCTCACAGGCGGACGGCCTCCCGGTCCTCGGTCTTCTGCCCGGCGTTGGCCCCCGTGGTCGGCCCCTGGCCCGTGGGCTGGGCGCCCGGCTCGTAGTGCGAGGGCGGGATCTTCAGCTCGAGCTCGATCCGGCGGATCTTCTCGAACGTGCGCTGGGCGATGACCCGCTGGCTGTAGAGCACGTCGCCGAGGATGCCGAGGGCGCCGAGCACCACCGCCGCGTTGAACAGCACGGCGCCGAAGATCAGCGACTGCACGTGCCCCGCGCCGTCGCCGGAGAGGTAGGCGACCAGGAAGCGCGTGAACGGGATCAGCGACAGCACGAACGTCGCGAGGGCCATCATCGAGAAGACCTTGAGCGGCTCGTACTGCGCGTAGATCCGGGTGATCGCCACGGCATTGCGCCGCACGTAGGCGCCCATGGAGGGAAACAGCTTGGACTCGCGCGTCTTCGCGTTCGTGCGGATGGGGACGTGGGTGAGGGCCACGGTCAGCTTGCCCGCCTGGATGATCGTCTCCAGGGTGTAGGTGTACTTCGAGACGACCGCGATCTGCAGCGCGGCCTCGCGGTTGTAGGCGCGAAAGCCCGAGGTGGTGTCGGGGACGTCGGTGCCCGAAGCCGCGCGCACGACGCCCGAGCCGAGCTTCTGCAGGCGCTTCTTCAGCGGGGAGAAGTGCTCGATGCTGTCGGTCTCGCGATCGCCGACGACCATGTCGGCGCGACCCGCGACGATCGGCTCCACGAGCGTCGGGATGTCCAGCGCGGAGTACTGGTTGTCGGCGTCGGTGTTGACGATGACGTCGGCTCCGAGCTTCAGGCAGGCGTCGAGGCCGGCCTGGAAGCCCGCGGCCAGCCCCTTGTTGTTCGTGAGGCGGACGATGTGGTCGACGCCCTCGTCGCGGGCGACCTCGATCGTGCGGTCCGTGGAGCCGTCGTCGATGATCAGCCACTCGACCACGTCGAAGCCGGGCACCTCGCGCGGCAGGTCGCGCAACGTACCGGGCAGCTGCTCCTCCTCGTTCCAGCAGGGGATCTGGATGATGAGCTTCATGGGTGGCGTCCGCTGCATGGAGGGCAAGGTGAAGGAGACCCCGGACGGCACGCGGGGTTACGAGCCAGGCGGTGCCGTACACTCGGCGGGAGATCATCCCAGACACCCGGCCGGAGTGCTACGCCGGGTCCGGGTGGATGATCCTCTGCACGCAATGGAGACCGCGACGCTCACCCGCCACCGGTCGGGCACCGAACCCGCGCCCGTCGACCCGCCGCCGGAGCCCCGCGCCTCGCGCCTGCCCGCCGCCGCCCTCGCCGGGCTCACGCTCCTGGCCGTCGTCGGCTTCTTCGTCTATCCGACGTTTCCGAACTACGACAGCTACTACTCCCTGCTCTGGGGCCGCGAGCTGCTCGAGGGCCAGAAGCCGAGCTTCGACGCCTACCGCGCGCCGACCCAGCATCCGCTGGCGGTCTTCTTCGGCGCGGGGCTGAGCCTCGTCGGCGACGGGGCCGACCGGCTCCTGGTCGCCGCGTCGCTTGCGAGCTTCGTCGTCCTCGCTGCCGGGCTCTACCGCCTCGCGCGCATCGCGTTCACGCCCGCGGTCGGCCTCGTTGCCGCCGTGCTGCTGTGCACCCGCTTCGACTTCCCGTTCCTCGCGGCCCGCGGCTACGTCGACGTCGCCTACCTCGCGGTGGTCGTGTGGGCGGCAGCGCTGGAAGCCGAACGCCCGCGGCGCGGCGTTCCGGTCTTCGTCCTGCTGATGCTCGCCGCGCTCATGCGCCCCGAGGCGTGGCTGCTCTCAGGGGCCTACTTCCTGTGGATGCTCCCCGGCGCGACGTGGCGCCGGCGCGGGCTGTACGCGGTGCTGACCTGGGCGGGACCCGCGATCTGGGCGGGTCTCGACTTCTTCGCGACGGGTGACCCCATGTTCTCGCTCACCCACACGAGCGGCCTGGCCGAGGAGCTCGGGCGCCAACGGCCCGTCTCGGAGGTGCCGGCGCTCTCGGTGGAGTACCTCAAGCAGCTCGACAAGCTGCCCGTGTTCCTCCTCGGCCTCGCCGGGTTCGCCGTCGCGCTCTACGCCGCTCCGCGACGGCTCGCGGTGCCCTTCGCCCTCCTGGCCCTCGGGCTCGGGACGTTCTTGCTCGTCGGCCTGGCGGGGCTCTCGGTGATCGACCGCTACCTGCTGGTCCCCTCGCTCATGGTCATGGTCTTCGCCGGCGTCGCGCTCGCGGGCTGGAGCATGCTCGAACGCGGACGGGCGCGGACGGGCTGGATGGCCGTGGCGGCGCTGCTCGCGGTCGGCGCGGTCGCGTTCACCGCGACGCGGGTGAACCTCGGATCCTTCGACACCGACCTGCGCTACCGCGGCGAGGCCCACGCCTCGCTCGAGCAGGTCCTCGCCGCACCTGCCGTCCGGTCGGGCCTGGCCTGCGGGCCCGTCTCCGTACCGAGCCACAAGCTCGTCCCCGACACGCGCTGGGTGCTCGGCGCCGGCGCCGGCGACGTCTACGCGCGCGCCGACGACCAGGCCGCCGGGAAGCTCTCCGCGGGCGTGGCCCTCTACGTCACCAACCGCACCGCCCTGCTGCGCCAGGCGCTCGTGGAGCCCTCGGACGACCCGCTGAACTCCGTCCCGCTGCCGGGTTACGTGCGAGCGGCGACCTCCTCCTACTACGCGGCGTACGTCAAGTGCTGATCGAGGGCTCCGGCACCGTGGAGCGGACTTCGGTGCGATCCGGCCTGCCCAAGCCCGTCCGGGGCTGGGGGCTCGCCGTCGGGGCGCTGCTGCTCGGCGCGTTCCTGGTGCGCATCTGGGGGGTCGGGCACGGCCTGCCGTACGCCTACAACGCCGACGAGAACGCGCATTTCGTGCCGAAGGCCATCGGGCTCTTCGGGCACGACATGAACCCCCATTACTTCGTCAACCCGCCCGCCTACACCTACGTCCTGCACGTCGTCTTCCAGGTCTGGTTCGGGGGCCGCGAGGGCGTCTCTGCGACCTACGCGACGAACCCCACCGAGGTCTTCGTCGCCGCGCGCGTCACCGCCGCGGTGATGGGGACGCTCGCGGTGTGGCTGCTGTACCTCGCGGGCACACGGCTCTTCGACCGGCGCGTCGGCCTCCTGGCCGCGGGCCTGCTCGCGGTCGCCTTCCTGCCGGTCTTCTACTCCAAGCTCGCGCTCAACGACGTCCCGACCCTCGCGCCCGTCTGCCTCTGCCTCTGGGCCTCGGCGGGCATCCTGCGCTTCGGCCGCACGCGCGACTACGTCGTCGCCGGGCTCGCGCTCGGCCTCGCCGCCGCCACGAAGTACACGGGAGGCATCGTGCTGCTGCCGCTGGCGGGCGCCGCCCTGGTGCAGTTCCGCGCCCCGGGAGGTCGCGGTCCCGCGCTGAAGGGCGTCGCGATCGCGGGCGGCCTGGCGCTGACCGGCTTCGTCCTGGCCAACCCGTACGCCGTACTGAGCTTTTCCGAGTTCCTCGACGGCCTGGCCCACCAGAACGACGCGGCCGCCGACACGGCAGGCAAGCTCGGCCTGTCGCAGGAGAACGGCGTCCTCTACTACCTCTGGACGCTGACCTGGGGTCTCGGGTGGATCCCCGCTCTCCTGGCGCTCGGCTCGCTGCCGCGGCTGTACCGCGACGAGTCCCGGCTGGTCTGGGTCCTCGCCCCGGCGCCACTCGTCTTCCTCGTCTTCATGGGCATCCAGGGGCGGTTCTTCGGGCGCTGGGTCATCCCGATCCTTCCGATCCTCTGCGTGCTGGCCGCGTACCTCGCGGTCGAGCTGGCCGAGTGGGGCGCGCGCCGCCACCCGCGGCTGCGCCCGACGCTCATGGCGATCGCGGTCATCGCGGTCTGCGGGCAGGGAGCGGTGGCCGTGCTGCACAGCGGTCAGGTGCTCTCGCGCGGGGACACGCGCAACTCCGCGCGCGCCTGGATGGTGGCCAACGTGCCGGCGACCCAGGTGGTGCGCGACGGGCAGACGAACGGCACGAAGGTCGTCGCGACCCGCATCGTCGCCGAGCCCGTGGTGCCCGACGGCTGGGCGCAGGACATCGGCCGGCCATCCGAGCTGACCTCGAACGGCAACCGGTGGGTGAAGTTCCCCACGTCGCGCTCGAACTTCGAGAACGACGGCACGCTGATCCCAGGGCCGGGGCGGATCGTGAACATCGAGGACTACGAGCGGACGCTGCGCCCGGAGCTCATCGACGCCTACGAGGAGCAGGGCTACTGCTGGGTGGTCTCCGGCTCGACCCAGCGCGGACGCGCCGAGGTCGACGCGCAGGCGGTGCCGCAGGCCATCGCGTACTACGCGGCGCTCGAACGTCGCGGGCGCCTCGTGCACGTGTCCTCTCCGTTCGCCAAGGGAGAACGGGCCGTGCCCTTCAACTTCGACTTCTCCTTCAACTACGCGCCGCTGGCCTACGAGCGGCCGGGGCCCGTCATGCGCGTCTACCGCCTCCGCGGCGGGCAGTGCGCGAGCTGACCCCTGGGCGGGCTCGACGGGCTCCTAGACTCACGGGCGGGTTTCAACGCATGCTGCGGACGCAGACCGATCACATCTTCCTCACCCGGGCCATCGAGCTCGCCCAGCGCGGCCGGGGCCGCGTGCAGCCCAACCCCGTGGTGGGCGCCGTGGTCGTCCGTGGCGACGAGATGCTGGGCGAGGGCTGGCACGACGATTTCGGCGGTCCGCACGCCGAGGTGCAGGCCATCGCCGCCTGCGACGGCGCAGACCTCACCGGCGCGACGATCTACGTCTCGCTCGAGCCGTGCTGCCACCACGGCAGGACGCCGCCGTGCACGGACGCGATCCTGGCGGCGCGGCTCGGCCGTGTGGTGGTCGGCTCGGACGATCCGACGGAGAAGGCGGCAGGCCGCGGGCTGGGCATCCTGCGCGACGAGGGGGTCGACGTCGACATCGCCGACGGCGAGCTCGCCGCCCGTGCGCGGCTGCTCAACCAGGGCTTTCGCAAGCGTGCGCGGACGGGCCGGCCGTGGGTGCTCTTCAAGGCGGCGATGACGCTCGACGGCAAGGTCGCCACCGCCAACGGTGACTCCAAGTGGATCTCCTCGGAGCGCTCGCGCGAGCTCGCGCACCGGTGGCGCTCGAGCGTCGACGCCGTCGTGGTCGGCATCGGCACCGCGCTGGCCGACGACCCGCAGCTCACCGCGCGGGTCGACGGCGTGACGCGCCAGCCGCGGCGGGTCGTCTTCGACTCGCTCGCGAGGCTGCCGCTGGACTCCCAGCTCGTGGCCGGCACCGGGGAGCTCCCACTCTCGGTCGTCGTCTCGCGCGCTGCGCCGCGCCAGGCGACCGACGCGCTCGAGATGGCCGGCGTCGACGTCCTCGTGGCCACGGGGGAGAACGAGCCCGCCCGGGTGCGCTCGGCGCTCGGCCAGCTCGGCGACCGTGACGTCCACGCGCTGCTGCTCGAGGGCGGCCCCCACCTGGCGGGGGCGTTCTTCGACGCGGGTGAGATCGACGAGGTGCGCCTCTTCCTCGCGCCCCTGCTGCTCGGCGGCCGCACCGCCCGTGACCCGCTGGAAGGCGAAGGGGTCGAGCGGATCTGCGAGGCGCTGCGCGCGCTCACGCTGGACTGCGAGCGCTCGGGTGAGGATGTCCTCGTCTCGGCCCGGCTCAAGGAGTGGTGACGTGTTCACGGGACTCGTCGGGGACCTGGGGACCGTCGGAACGGTCGAGACGACGGCCGGCGGCGCGCGGCTGACGGTCAGCACGCGGCTGGCCACGCAGCTCGGGGCGGGTGACTCGGTCGCCGTCAACGGCGTCTGCCTGACGGCGGTCGAGCGGACGCCGGACGGTTTCACCGCGGATGTGATGAACGAGACGCTCGACCGCTCCTCGCTCGGTGCTGCGGCCGGCGGCGTCCGGGTCAACCTCGAGCTCGCGCTGCGCGCCGACGGGCGCCTCGGTGGGCACATCGTGCAGGGCCACGTCGACGGCGTGGGAACCGTCGGTGAGGTGCGCCAGGACGGCCTGGCGCGTCGGGTGACCGTTCGGGCCGAACCGGGAATCCTGCGCTACGTCGTGGAGAAGGGCTCGATCGCGATCGACGGCGTGTCGCTCACCGTCGCCTCGGTGGAAGACGAGCACTTCAGCGTCTCGCTGATCCCCGAGACCCTGACGCGAACCACGCTCGGCGGGGCCGAGCGCGGCACGCGGGTCAACCTGGAGGTCGACATCATGGCCAAGTACGCCGAGAAGCTGCTCAGGGCGCACACGGGATGAGCACGCACGCCGGCACGGCGGCTGCCAGCCCGGACGCGTTCGCGACGATCGAGGAGGCGCTGGAGGACATCGCTGCGGGCAGGATGATCGTGGTCGTCGACGACGAGGATCGCGAGAACGAGGGTGACCTGGTGATGGCGGCCGAGCACGTCTCGCCGGACGACGTGAACTTCATGACCCGTCAGGCGGGCGGCTGGATCTGCCTCGCGCTGACGTCGAAGCGCTGTGACGAGCTCGGTCTCGAGCTGATGTCACTGAAGAACGAGTCGGCCTACGAGACGCCGTTCACCGTGACGATCGAGGCCCGCGAGGGCGTCACCACGGGCATCTCGACCGCGGACCAGGCGACGACGATCCGCACCGCGGTGGACCCCGCCAAGGGCAGGGGGGACATCGTCGTGCCCGGCCACGTCCACCCGCTGAAGGCCAAGGACGGCGGCGTGCTGGAGCGCACCGGGCACACGGAGGCGTCCGTGGACCTGGCTCGGCTCGCCGGCTGCGTGCCGGCCGGCCTGATCTGCGAGATACAGAACGAGGACGGTTCGATGGCGCGCCTCGGCGATCTCGAGGCGTACTGCTTCAAGCACGGCCTGAAGCTCGTCACGATCGCCGATCTGATCGCCTACCGCCGGCGGTACGACAAGCTCGTCGAGCGCGTCGTGGTGACCGGCATGCCGACGTCGTTCGGCGAGTTCACGGCGATCGGCTACCGCTCGCTCGTCGACGACAAGCATCACGTCGCGATGGTCAAGGGCGACGTCGACGGCCAACAGGACGTGCTCGTGCGCGTGCACTCCGAGTGCCTGACGGGCGACGTGTTCCATTCCCTGCGCTGCGACTGCGGCGAGCAGCTCGAGAGCGCGCTGGCCGTGATCGAGTCCGAGGGCCGCGGCGTGCTGCTCTACCTCTCCCAGGAGGGGCGCGGCATCGGCCTGCTGAACAAGCTGAAGGCCTACAAGCTGCAGGAGGAGGGCTATGACACCGTCGACGCCAACCTCAGGCTCGGCCTGCCCGCCGATCTGCGCGACTACGGCATCGGCGCGCAGATCCTCGTCGACCTGGGACTGACCTCCATGCGCCTGCTGACCAACAACCCGAAGAAGATCCGCGGCCTCGAGGGCTACGGCCTCGCGGTGACCGCCCAGGTGCCGATCGAGCAGCTCCCGAACCCGCACAACGAGGCTTACCTGCGCGCCAAGGCACAGCGAATGGGCCACATCCTCCATCACCAGGGTCTCAACGTGGACGCGGAGATGCTGGCGAAGGAGCGCAAGGCCGATAACGACCGGTTCAGGGCGTGAGCCGCTACGCGATCGTCGCCGCGACGTTCTACCGCGAGCTGGCCGACCAGCTCATCGCGTCGGCCAGCGCGGTCTTCGCCGAGACCGGCGCTGAGGCGGTCGACGTCTACGAGGTGCCCGGCGCCTTCGAACTGCCGCTCGGGGCCAGCTACTGCGCCGGATCCGGCCGCTATCACGGGGTGGCGTGCGTCGGCGCGGTGATCCGCGGCGAGACGAGCCACTACGACCACGTCTGCGGCGAGGCGGCACGCGGGATCATGGACGTGCAGCTGGCCACGGGCGTCCCCTGCGGCTTCGGCGTCCTCACGGTGGAGACCATGGAGCAGGCCCGCGCCCGGGCCGGCGGAGGCAAGCGCGACTCGGGTCGTCATGCGGCCGAAGCGGTCCTCGCGGTGGCCGCCGTGCGCCGCCGAGTCGGCGCGTAGGGTCCGCGGCAGCGGGGTACGCTGACCGCGTGGATATCGGTGTGGACATGGAGATCCTGGCCATCCTGCTGACGCTCTTCGTCCACGTCATCGGCGCCGGCGTCCTCGTCTGGGCACTGATCGACTCAGACGAGGCGGACGCCGGGTCCTGGCGGGACTGGTGGCCCACGGACGGTCGCGGCCCCGAGCCGCCCCTCGAACCCACGCCGCCGAGCGGCGGCGGTGTCGATCACCCGGTGCTTCCCGACGCCGAGCTCTCGCCCGTCCGCCTCCGCGAGCCCGGCCGCATCGGCGACCACAAGCCTCCCCCGGCGCGCCGCCCCACGCATCCGGCGGTGCCCGAGCGCGAGCGCGAGCCGACGTAGCCCGGGCGAGGCGAGGCCGCGGAGGCAGACCCTGCGGGCGGGTGCGGGGGGCCGGGCCGCCTCGCGGTAGGTTCGCTGCATGCGCGCCACGCTGATGTACGCCGCCGGTGACGTCCGGGTCGAGGACGTCCCCGACGCCACCCTGGCCGAGCCCACCGACGCCCTCGTGCGCATCACGCGCTCGTGCATCTGCGGCAGCGACCTGTGGCCGTACAAGTCCTACGGTGCCGGCGACGGGCCCATGCGGATGGGTCACGAGTTCGTCGGCGTCGTCGAGGACGTCGGCGGCGAGGTGCGCACGCTCGCGGCCGGCGACGTCGTCGTGGCGCCGTTCGTCGCCTCCGACGGCACGTGCACCTTCTGCCGCGAGGGGCTGCAGACGTCGTGTCGCAACGTCGCGTTCTGGGGCGCGGGCGGCAACGACGGCGGCCAGGGAGAGGCGGTACGGGTACCGCACGCCGACGGGACGCTCGTCGTGCTGCCGGTCGGAGCCGACGATGCGCTCATGGCGTCGCTGCTGACGCTCTCCGACGTCCTGCCCACGGGGCACCACGCCGCGGTCTGCGCGCGCGTCGGGCCGGGCCGCAGCGTCGCGGTGGTCGGCGACGGCGCGGTCGGCCTCTGCGGGGTCATGGCGGCCAAGCGGCTCGGCGCGGAGCAGATCATCCTGCTCGGCCGGCACACGGACCGCACGGACCTCGGCCGCGAGTTCGGCGCGACCGACGTCGTGGCCGTCCGCGGCGAGGAGGCGGTCGCCGAGGTCCGTGACCTGACGGGCGGCGACGGCGTGCACTGCGTCCTGGAGTGCGTGGGCGAGGAGGCGTCGTTTCTGACCGCCGCGAAGATCGCCCGGCCCGGCGGGGCGATCGGCCGCGTCGGGGTTCCCCAGTTCGAGGCGCTCGCCGCCGCCCGGCCGACGTTCCTGCGCAACGTGACCGTCTCGGGCGGCATCGCGCCCGCCCGCGCCTACATCGAGGAGCTGCTGCCCGACGTGCTCGAGGGTCGCCTGCAGCCCGGCCGCGTCTTCGACCGCACGGTCGGCCTGGAGGAGACGCCCGACGGCTACCGCGCGATGAACGACCGTGAGGCGATCAAGGTGCTGATCGCGTAGGGCTCGCGATCAGTCGTCCTTGCCCTTGCCCTTCCCCTTGCCGTTGCCCTGGCCGTTCCCGCCACCCCCGCTCGGCGCGACGCCGGCGGCCGCTTGCGCGGCGGCGAGCTCCTCGCGAACGGTGCCGACCTGGTTGTCGGAGATCTCGAGGCGCCGCTCGAGCAGCGGGATCGCCTCCGCCGGCCGGCCCGCCAGCCGGTAGGCCTGCGCGAGGTTGAAGAGCGCGAACGCGCAGTTGAGGTCGGACGTGTCCGTGCAGAGCCCGTCGACGGCCTCCTGCAACGGCGCGATCTGTCCGGCCGGGTCCCCCCTGGTCGCGGCGTAGGCCTCGTTGTTCTGCGCGATCAGCGCCGCACGGGACTTCGTGGTCGCCGGCGTCTTCTCGGCCGGCTTCTCGGCGGGGGCGGGCGCGGGGGGCGGTGTCGCATCCGCGGACGGCGTGGAGGAGCGCTCACGGGGCGCGGTGCGCTCACGCTCCGGTGGCGAGCTGCTCGTGCGCTCGCGCGATCCGGTGTTCTCCCCGCCCGTGAAGGCGGCCACCGCGATCCCGGCCGCCAGGAGCAGCGCCGCGAGCGCCAGCGCGACGAGGGCCTTCCCGCCGCGGCCCTCGCCC
>CADCVR010000088.1 GCA_902806205.1 uncultured Solirubrobacteraceae bacterium
CGGCTGGCACCAGACGCCACCCGATCCCTTGCCGATCCGTACAGGATCGGCTGCGGAAATCGTGCGGCGTCAGCCATCCACCCGAACCGCCGATCGACGGGACCACCTCGTGGAATCAATCATCTAGGGTCGCCGTGCGTCGTCGCGGCGATCTCACCGCGGCAGGCGCTCGACCTCGACCTCGCTGCCGGCGGGCAGCTCCCCCTCACCGCGCGGGACGAGGGCGAGCGCGTCGGCGCCGAGCATGCTCGTCAGGACGTGGGAGTCCTGCGGACCCGTCGGCGTCGCCTCGGCGCCGTCGAGGGACACCCGCACGCACTCGTCGCGCCCCGCGTGCCGACCGACCGCCCGCGTGAGGCGCTTGCGCTCGCGCGGCGTCCCCGGATCGGCACCCTGCAAGGCGAGCAGCGCGGGGCGGGCGAAGAGCAGGAAGGTCACCATCGCGCTGACGGGGTTGCCCGGCAGGCCGAAGGCGAGCTGCTGACGGCGGACGCCGAACCACGTCGGCTTGCCCGGGCGCAGGGCGACGCGCCAGAAGCGCTCCTCGACGCCCGCTGCCGCCAGCGCCGGCTTGACGTGGTCGTGCGCACCGACCGACACGCCCCCCGAGCACAGCAGGACGTCGGCCATGGTCAGCGCGGCCCGGACGGCGGCCTCGGTCGCTTCGGGCGTGTCGGGGACCTCGCCCGCGTGGGCGACCTCGGCGCCCGCCCGGCGGGCCAGCGCGGCGAGCGTCAGCGCGTTGGAGTCGTGGATCTGGCCCGGGCCGAGCGGCGCGCCGGGCGGGACGAGCTCGTCGCCCGTGGCCAGCACGACGACCCGCGGGCGCCGGAAGCAGCGCAGGGTCGCGACGCCGGCGTTCGCGGCCACCCCGAGCTCGGCCGGGCCGATCCGCGCGCCCGGCGCGATCACCACCGTGCCCTCGCGCATGTCCTCGCCGGGATGCCGGAGGTTCTGGCCCGCGGTGGTCTCGACCTCGACGTGGACCCCGCCGTCCTGCTCGCGCGTGCGCTCGACCATGACGACGGCGTCGGCGCCCTCGGGAACCGCGGCGCCCGTGGAGATCCGGACGGCGTCGCCCGGCCCGACCGTGGTCGAGGCCGGTGCCCCGGCGCGGGACTCCCCGACGATCTGCAGCGTGCGGCCGGCCGGCCCGGCCCGCAGCGCGAAGCCGTCCATGGCGGAGTTGACGAAGCGGGGGACGTCGTAGACGGCGGTCACGGGCGCGGCCAGGATGCGGTCGAGCGCCTCGGCGAGCGGCACGGATTCGGGCGGCAGCGGGCGCGTCGCGCCGAGCACGACATCGCGGGCCTCGTCGATGGAGAGCACGGGCGCATCATCGCGGACGCCGGTCGCGGGGAAGCGAGACGGTCCGTGCCCCGTCGAGTGCGCTGGGCTGTCCGAAGCGCATGGGCGCTCGACCCGTTCTCCGGGCGATCCGCCGGGGCGCCCGGCAGGATGGGCGGCGATGGACCCCCCGCGCCCCCTCGCCGGCCTTCCCGCGGTCGACTCCCGGGCCGTCGCGCGGGCGTGGCTCGTGCGCCGGATCGCGGCGGCGCCCCTCGAGGCCGCCGCGGATCTGGCGGGCGGCGCGTTCGCCGCGCGCGGGCCCGGCCTCTGCCGCCTGCTGACGGCGGCGGTCGCCGACGACGCGGCCCTCACGGTCCTGGTGGGGGAGGGGGCGACGCTGCACGCGCTGGTCGACGCCGGGCGATCGCCTCCGGCTGCCGTCGCCGCGGACCTTGCCGCCGCGACGGAGCACCTGCGCCGCGCCGCGCTCGACGTCGCCATTCTCGGGACCGATCCGGCGCTTCACCCCGCGCTGCACGACCGGCTCGCGCACGCCTGCGCGCAGCTGCTCCGGAGCGCGCTCGCCGGGTCCGGTGCGCCCGCCGCGTCCGCCGGCCCGGGAACGTCCGCGGCGTCCGCAGCCTTTACCCTGCGCGACGAGCGGGCGCGATCCGACCCGCGCGGCCACCTCACGGCGGAGGCCGAGCGCCTCGTCGTCGCGCGGGTCCCCTTCGCGCTGTTGGCGCTGGAGGTCGAGGACGCTGGGGTCGTCCACGCGGACGTCCTCGCCACGGCGGAGGCGGCGCTCCGCGCTGCACTTCCGCCGGGCGCCCTCCACGCCCCCGACGGTCCCGGGTCGATGCTCGTCCTGGCCCGCGAGGCCGACGGAGGCCCGCTGGCTCGCGCGCTGACGCAGGCCGTGGCCGCCGCCGGGAGCCATCGCGGCGCACCGCTGCGCGCCGCCGCAGGGGTGGCCGAGCACCCGCGTGACGGCGACACCCCAGAGGGTCTGCTCGCCCACGCGGACCGTCAGCTCTTCGCCGCGCGCGCCGAGGGGCTCCCGCTCGCATAGCTGGGCGGTGAACCTCGGCTCATCCGCCCGTCAGCACCAGCGCGTCGGCGATCGGCCGCTCGCCCGTCGGGTCGGAGGGGCGGGTGACGAGCGCCCTGCCGACGGTCATCGCGGTCGAGCCGCCGCCGTCGAGGTTGACGGCGTCGGCCGCGCCGAGCGCCCGCATGATCCCCGCGGACTCCTCGAAGCTCGCCCCCACGCTGTGCCCGGGCGCGCGGCCGTCGACGGTGACGAGAAGCAGGCGCCCGTCCGCCGTCACCCCGGCCATCGTGCGCGGGTTGCGGCGCAGCCCGAAGCGGTAGAAGAACTCGGGGTTCTCCGGCCAGTGGAAGCCCTCGGCGAAGGCCGGGATGTCCGTCAGGCCGCCGCGTGCCAGCCGCGGCCCGCCGTTGACCACGCCGGCCTGCGGGCCGGGCACGAAGGCACCCGACTCGGTGAGCAGCTCCGCCGCGGTGGTCACCCGGGCGCCCGAGAAGGCGTGCGCCCGCAGCCACGCGGCCGCGTCGCCCGTGCCGGCGAGCACCGACCCGCCCGCCGGGACCGGGCCTCCGCGCGTCTCCCGCAGCTCGAGCACGTCTCCCGCGGCGTCCAGGACGGCCTCGGCGCCCGGGCCGCTCGGGGTCGTCGCCCCGAAGATGCTCGTGTAGCGGATGAGCTCGCTCTCGTCGGTGCAGGTGAAGTCGTGCTTGGGCCGCTCCGTCGGCACGTCGCCGCCGGAGCCGCCGCACCCGCGGATGAGCCCCGGGGCACGGTTGAGGCCGTCGAGCTCGCGGCGCGCACCGTCGGCGGCGGTGACGGTCAGGCGGTCCGAGAGGGTCGAGACGAAGGCACCCGCGCCGGAGAAGTCGGGCAGGACCAGGCTCGTGCGGCCGTCGACGGCCTCGGAGACCAGCTCCCCCCCGAGCAGGGAGCTGCCGGCGAGGTCTCCGTCGGTGCCGTTCGCCGCGCCGATCACGAAGTAGCCGCCGTTCAGCGAGCCCAGTGCACCGCGGCGGGCGGCCAGGGCGCTCAGCGTCTCGCGGCCCGGAACCACCTCGGTGGCCAGCGCGGGGGCGACCGTCCCCGCGTAGCCGACCGGATCGACTTCCAGGACGTTGACGACCCACGGGCCGGTCGTCCGGCCACCGTCCTCGCCCGTGAACACGACGCGCAACCCGGAGTAGCCGGCGGCGGTCAGTCGCGTTCGCTCCGCGACGGCCTCGGCCTCGGTCGCGAAGCGCCCGGCGCGCACCAAGTATCCGAGCGGGCCGCGCTCCGGGTCGTCCTGCGCGCGTTCGGCGATGCGCTCGGTCCGCGCATTGACGGCGTCGGCTGCGAGCCGCCGCTCGAGCTGCCGCGCGGCGGCGCGCGTCGGGAGGAAGGCCACGTCGACCACCCACGCGTCCTTCTTCGACGCCTCACCGCGCACGATGCGCGTGTGCACCACGCCGGGCGCCAGCACCCGCGAGACCCGGGTCTCGCGCAGGCTCGGCCGCCCGAGCGGAAGCTCGGGCGCGGAGCGCTTGGCGTTCCCGTACGCCGCGTCGGCCGGCCGGGCGACCGCAGGCGTGGGCGCCGCCGCGGCGAGCGCCCAGCCCGCGACCGCCACGAGCGCCAGGCGCCGCACCGATCGACCGCCGCGCGGCTTCGGGTGACCAGCCTCCGACAGCGCGGGTCGCACCCGTGCGGGCAAGGAGATCGGCTCCTCATGACGATCGGTGGACATCGCCGCATCCCACCGCGGCGCCCGGCGGCCCGTGTGACCGGGCCGTGAGCGCCGCGTGTCCATTTGGTGACGTGCCTCAGCGTGCCGCCGTGGCGGCCTTCGCCTTCCCGTTTCCGACGCGCGAGCCGGGCACGGCGATGTCGGCCACCAGCTGCAGGTGGTCCGAGGCGGGCGAGGCCGGCACCCGGGCCGCTTGCACGTCGACGTCCGGCGTGACGAGCACGTAGTCGATGCGGCGATCCGGCGTGGTCGCCGAGAA
>CADCVR010000089.1 GCA_902806205.1 uncultured Solirubrobacteraceae bacterium
GAGACGCCGGTCGTCGAGAAGGACGTCGTGGCCAAGGAGCGCGTGCGCCTGGACAAGGACACCGTCACCGAAGAAGTGCAAGTCGACGAGAGCGTCCGCAAGGAACAGATCGAGACCGAGGGCGGCATCGAAGGCGACCGCCGCCTCTGAGCTCCGGCAGTTCCCGGTCGGGACGACGAGGGCGGCCGCGTGGGTCGCCCTCTTCGTTTGCGCACCGGTCGGGACCTTCGCCGGCTCCTCGGAGGAGTCGCGTCCAGTAGAGGCCGCCCGAGCGCCGCCCACGGAGTACGCTGCCCTGACAGCGGGCGACCCGCGCCCGTCGGAATCTCCCGGAGGTCCGAGCACATGGCAGCGCAGGCCGCCCGCGCGGCGACCGCTTCAAGCAAGGGCGACGAGACCGCGAACGGCGCGGGCGACCCCACCCTCGAGCGGGTCCGCGACGCGCTGCTGGCCGCGGGAGCCGGCGACTTCTCGGTGCGCCTGCCCGGACGCCGCAAGGGTGCGGCGGGCGAGGCCGAGCGTGCGTTCAACGCCCTTGTCGAGCGCAACGCGCAGCTCACCGCCGAGCTGGCGCGCATGGGCCGCGTCATCGGCCGCGACGGCCGCATGACCGAACGCGCATCGCTCGCCGGCACCGAGGGTCAGTGGGGCGAGGCGCTCGCCGCGGTCAACGGCCTCGTCGACGACCTCGTACGCCCGACCACCGAGGTGGCGCGCGTCATCGTCGCGGTGGCCGACGGGGACCTCTCGCAGAAGATGGCCCTGACGATCGAGGGCCAGCCGCTCAAGGGTGAGTTCGCCCGCATCGGCACGACGGTCAACGCCATGGTCGACCAGCTGTCCGCGTTCTCCTCCGAGGTGACCCGGGTGGCGCGTGAGGTCGGCACGGAGGGCCAGCTCGGCGGCCAAGCCGAGGTGCCCGGCGTCGCCGGCACCTGGAAGGACCTCACCGACAACGTCAACGTCATGGCGCGCAACCTCACCGACCAGGTCCGCGGCATCGCGCTCGTGACCACCGCGGTGGCCCAGGGCGACCTGTCCGAGACGATCACCGTCGAGGCCAAGGGCGAGGTCGCCGCGCTCGCGGACACGATCAACACGATGGTCACGCAGCTGTCCGCCTTCGCGGCTGAGGTGACGCGCGTCGCGCGTGAGGTCGGCACGGAGGGCCAGCTCGGCGGTCAGGCCGAGGTGCCCGGCGTCGCCGGCACCTGGAAGGACCTCACCGAGAACGTCAACGTGATGGCCTCGAACCTCACCGACCAGGTTCGCGGCATCGCGCTCGTGACCACCGCGGTGGCCGAGGGCGACCTGTCGCAGAAGATCACCGTCGAGGCCAAGGGCGAGGTCGCCGCGCTCGCGGACACGATCAACACGATGGTCACGCAGCTCTCTGCGTTCGCCGACGAGGTCACCCGCGTCGCGCGCGAGGTCGGCACGGAAGGCAAGCTCGGGGGCCAGGCGACCGTGCCCGGCGTCGCCGGCACCTGGAAGGATCTCACCGAGAACGTCAACTTCATGGCGGCGAACCTGACCTCCCAGGTCCGCAACATCGCCGACGTCACCACCGCGGTGGCCCAGGGCGACCTCTCCCAGAAGATCACCGTCGACGTGCGCGGCGAGGTCCGTGAGCTGAAGGACACGATCAACACGATGGTCGACCAGCTGCGCGCGTTCGCCGACGAGGTCACCCGCGTCGCGCGCGAGGTCGGCACGGAGGGTCAGCTCGGGGGCCAGGCCCGGGTCCCAGGGGTCGCGGGAACCTGGAAGGACCTCACCGAGAACGTCAACTCGATGGCGGAGAACCTGACGGGGCAGGTGCGTGGCATCGCGCTGGTCACCACCGCGGTCGCCAACGGCGACCTCTCCCAGAACATCACCGTCGACGCCAAGGGCGAGATCCTCGAGCTCAAGTCGACGATCAACACCATGGTCCACCAGCTGCGCTCCTTCGCCGACGAGGTCACCCGCGTCGCGCGCGAGGTCGGCACGGAAGGCAAGCTCGGCGGCCAGGCGGAGGTCGAAGGGGTCTCGGGCACGTGGAAGGCGCTGACCCAGAACGTCAACCAGCTCGCCGCGAACCTCACGACCCAGGTCCGTGCGATCGCGGAGGTCTCCACGGCGGTCACCCAGGGCGACCTCACGCGCTCGATCACCGTCGAGGCGCAGGGCGAGGTCGCCGAGCTCTCCGACAACATCAACCAGATGATCGAGAACCTGCGTGAGACCACGCGGGTCAACGCCGAGCAGGACTGGCTGAAGACGAACCTCGCGCGGATCTCCGGCCTGCTTCAGGGCCAGCGTGACCTCAAGGCCGTCACCCAGCTCATCATGAGCGAGGTCACCCCGGTCGTCTCGGCCCAGCACGGCGCGCTCTTCCTCGCCGAGCAGAGCGACAGCCCGGGCGAGGTGGAGCTGCGGCCGTACGCGGGCTACGGCTACAAGCCGCGGGCAGGGTCCGACGGCGCCTTCGCGCTCGGCGAAGGGCTCGTCGGCCAGGCCGCGATGGAGGCCAAGCCGATCCGCCTGACCGACATCCCCCCGGGCTACATCACCGTGGGCTCGGGCCTCGGCGAGGCCAGTCCGGCGACCGTCCTGGTGATGCCCATCATGTTCGAGGAGCAGGTCCTCGGAGTGCTCGAGCTCGCCGCGCTGCGCCCGTTCACCGAGGTCAACGAGGCGTTCCTCGACCAGCTCGCCGAGACCCTGGGCATCGTCATCAACACGATCCAGGCCAACATGCGCACCGAGGAGCTGCTCGTGCAGTCCCAGGCGCTGACGTCCGAGCTCCAGAAGCAGTCCGAGGAGCTGCGCCAGACCAACGACGAGCTGCAGGACAAGGCCGTGCTGCTCTCCGAGCAGAACCGCGAGATCGAGATCAAGAACGAGGACATCGAGCAGGCACGCTCGGGCTTGGAGGACAAGGCCGCGCAGCTTGCCCTCTCCTCGAAGTACAAGTCGGAGTTCCTGGCCAACATGAGCCACGAGCTGCGCTCACCGCTGAACTCGCTGCTGATCCTCAGCCGCCTGCTGGCCCAGAACCAGGAGGGCAACCTCGGGGCGACCCAGATCGAGTTCGCCGAGACGATCCACTCGGCCGGCCAGGACCTGCTCGCACTGATCGACGACATCCTCGACCTCTCCAAGGTCGAGGCGGGCAAGATGGAGGTGAACCTCGCCCCCGTGATCCTCACGGACCTGCGCGAGGACGTCGAGCGCGCGTTCCGGCCCGTCGCCGAGGAGAAGGGACTCGGCTTCACGATCGAGGTCGACCCTGCGCTGCCGCCGACGATCATCACCGACGAGCAGCGCCTGAGCCAGATCCTGCGCAACCTGCTCTCCAACGCGTTCAAGTTCACCCACGAGGGGGACGTGACCCTCGCCCTGCGACGAACCGCCGGTGAGGTTCAGCAGATCTCCCTGTCGGTGACCGACACGGGCGTCGGCATCCCCGCCGACAAGCTCGGCCTGATCTTCGAGGCCTTCCAGCAGGCCGACGGCACGACGTCGCGTGAGTACGGAGGAACGGGGCTCGGGCTGTCGATCTCACGCGAGATCTCACGGCTGCTGGGCGGCGAGATCCGGGCCACCTCGCAGGCCGGGGGCCCCGACTCCGGTTCGACGTTCACGCTCGTGCTCCCGCTGGCGGTCACCTCGTCGGCGGCGGGCGACCCGGTGGCGGCCCAAGCACCCACGCCGGCCTTCCCCGTCCTTCGCGCAGGCGAGCCCGAGCCGTCCGCCCTTCCCCACGACGGCATCCCCGACGACCGTTCGCACATCGCACCGGGCGACCGCCTGCTGCTGCTCATCGGCCACGATCACGACCGGTCCCGGGTCGCGCTGGAAGCAGTGCGGCGCGTGGGCGCCAAGGGTCTGGTCGCCCGGCGCGCACCCACGGCCCTCGCGCTGGCGCGCGAGCTGCGCCCCGAGGGGATCGTGCTGCTGGACCCGAGTTCCGACGTACTGCTCGGACAGCTCAAGCAGCATCCCGACACGCGCCACCGCCCCGTGTACGTCGCGGGATCCGGGGCCGGACGACTTCCCGCGCTGCGCGCGGGCGCTGCGGGCCACTTCGCGACAGAGGACGGCCGTGAGGCGGTGGAGCTCGCTCTGGCCGACCTCGACGTGCGCGCCGCACGCGCGGTGCGCCGCCTCGCGCTCGTGCAGGACGGCACCGGGCTGGACCCCGCGACGCTCACCCTCCTGGGCGACGGCGACGACATCGAGCTTGTCGACCTCGCACCCGGAGAGGCACTCGCTGCGCTGCGGGACGAGCCCGCCGACTGCACCGTCGTGCCGCTCGGCGGCGCGCCGGCCTGGGCACTCGAGCTGCTCGAGCAGCTCGGTGCCGACTCCGAGCTGCGCGACCGCCCCGTGGTCGCCTACGCCGCCGAGGCCCTCAGCGCGGAGACCGCGAACCGGCTGGCCGAGCTGAGCACGCAGCAGAACCTCATCTCGGCGACGGGCCCCGACTCGCTCGTGGACGAGACCGCGCTCTTCCTCCACCGCTCCGAGACCAAGCTGCCCGCGCCGACCCGCCGGGTGCTCGAGCAGCGCCGTGCGGCGGACGCCGTCTTCCACGGCAAGCGGATCCTGATCGTCGACGACGACATCCGCAACGTCTTCGCACTCACCTCGGCGCTCGAGATCCGAGGAATGCGCGTCGTCTACGCCGAGGACGGACGGGAGGGCATCGCGCGGCTGCGCGAGCATCCCGACGTCGACCTCGTCCTGCTCGACGTGATGATGCCCGAGATGGACGGCTACGAGACGGCACGGACGATCCGGACGATGCCGCGCTTCGACAACCTCCCGATCATCTCGCTCACCGCCAAGGCGATGCGCGGCGACCGTGACAAATCCCTCGCCGCCGGCGCCTCGGACTACATCACCAAGCCGGTGGACATGGATCAGCTCCTCGCGCTCATGCGCGTGTGGCTGCACCGGTAGGCGATGACGCGCCGCGACTCCGGCGACAGCAGCTCCCATGGCCAGGACCCGCGGGGGGAGATGCAGCCTGCCGTCCTCGTCGTCGACGACCACCCGGAGAACCTCCTTGCGCTGGAGGCCGTGCTTGCACCGCTCGGGGCGCGCCTCACCCGCGCGGGCTCGGGTGAGGCGGCCCTGCGGGCCGTGCTCAAGGAGGAGTTCGCCGCGATCCTGCTCGACGTGCAGATGCCGGGGATGGACGGGTTCGAGACCGCCGCGACGATCCGGGGACGCCCGCGCTCGGCGCACACGCCGATCATCTTCCTCACCGCGCTGTCCAGCGACATGGTCAACGTCGCCCGGGGTTACGAGGCGGGAGCCGTCGACTACGTCGTCAAGCCGTTCGACCCGCTCGTCCTGCGCTCGAAGGTCGCCGTCTTCTGTGACCTGGCGCGCCACCGCAGCGCGCGTGAACGCGCCGGCCAGCTGCTGCGGTCGGCCTGGGAGAGCGCCCCCAACGGAATCGCGCTGGTCGACCCGGCCGGACGGGTGCTGGAAGCCAACCCGGCGCTGCTCTCGCTCACCGGGCGCGCCGCCGACGACCTGCCCGCTCACCTCGAAGAGCTCGTCACGAAGGCCGACCAGGGCAAGCTCACCGCGCTCCGTGAGCAGGTCATGACAGACGCGGGAGACTCAAAGCCACTCGAGCTGCGCCTGTCCTGTCGCTCCGGTGAAGAGCGGCCTGCCGCCGTCCTGGCCTCTGCCGTTCCCGGACCCGAGGGGACCCCGCAGATGGTGCTGCTCCAGCTCACGGACCTCCGCGAGCGGCTGCGCGCGCGTGAGGCGCGTGTCGCGCTCGTGCAGGAGCAGGCGGCGCGCGCCGAGGCCGAGGCCAGCGCCACGCGGCTCACGGCGATCGCCGCCATCACCGACGGGCTCGAGGGCCACACCACGGCCGAGCTCGCCCCGGAGCTGGCCGAGCGGCTGGTGCGCGTGCTCGGCCTCGACGGCGTGACGGTGCGCGTCGTCGGGGGGGAGAATCACGTCGTCTCCGAGGTAAGCCTCGGCGACGACGTCGACGAGGCCGCGCTGGAAGCCGCCTTGGCCTCCGGCCGCGGCCCGCACGCTGCCGAGCCGCCCCACGGCGACACGACGGTGGTCGCGATGCGCGTCGACGGCCGCCTCCTGGGAGCGGTCGCGGTGGTCGGACTGCCGCGAGGCGACGCTGAATACGTCCGCGCGGCAGCGCTCCTGCGCAACGCCGTCGAGCGCGCCGCCTTGATCCTGGAACGCGCGCGCCTGTTCGAGCGGGAGCGCACGATCGCAGCGACGCTCCAGCGCGACCTTCTCCCCGAGACGCTGCCGGCGGTGCCCGGGGTCGCCCTGAGCGCCTACTTCTCCTCGGGCGGCGACGGCGTCCGCGTCGGGGGCGACTGGTACGACGCGATCGCGCTGCCCGGAGGGCGGCTCGGACTGGTGGTCGGCGACGTGGCGGGCCGCGGGGTCGCGGCCGCCGCGCGGATGGGCGAGCTGCGCTCCGTCGCGCGCGCCTACGCGCTCGAGGGCCACGGGCCCGCGGAGATGCTGCGGCGGATGAACGCCTACCACCTCGCGATGAACTCGGACACGATGACGACGCTGCTGTTCGCGGTCGTCGAGCCCGATCGCCTCCGGGCGCGCTTCGCGAGCGCGGGCCACATGCCGCCGCTGCTGGTGCCCGCGCCCGCCAGCGGCGCCGAGCCGCACTTCCTCGACGCGCTCGGGCCGCCGCTCGGCGTCCTCGAAGTCGGCAGCTACGAGGAGCGGGAGATCGCGCTCCCGCCCGGTGCGATGCTCGCGCTCTACACCGACGGCCTGGTGGAGCGCCGCGGCGAGGTGCTCGACCTCGGCCTCGAGCGCCTGCGTGGCGCGCTGGCCGGCGGAGCTCCCGCGGACGTGCACGTCGCTCGCACCCGAGCGCTCGACGCCTGCCTCCTCGACGCGGGCGACGACGATGACGTCACCCTGGTCTTCGTGCGCGCCCAGGAGCGCCTGGGCAGCCCGGCCCGGTACACCTTGACGCCGGAGGCGGAGGTGCTCGGGGCGATGCGCCGGCACCTGCGCCGCTGGCTGCAGGAGACCGGCGCGAACCAGGCCGAGACCGCGGAGATCACCATGGCCGTCAACGAGGCGATGCAGAACGCGATCGAGCACGGAAACGCGTACGCGGTCGCGCCCATAACCGTGGCCCTCGACCTGCGCACAGACGACGTCGTCGTGGTGGTTCGGGACCTCGGTCACGACGGCTCGCGCTCGCCGGACCCCGACCGGGGTCGCGGCATCCAGCTCATGAACGCGCTGATGGACGACGCGCGGGTGGACCTCGGGGGACCGATGGGCGGCGCCGTCACCCTTCGCCGCCGGCTCTCCCGGGCGGGCCTCGGGGCCCTGTCCGCCTAGCTTGCGCGGGGTTCGGGTAGTCGTCGGCGATGCGCATCGTCGTCATCGGGGCCACGGGCAACCACGGGATCGCGCTGCTGCGTGACCTGTCCGCCCAATCCGCCGTCACCGCGATCACCGGCGTGGCCCGGCGGCAGCCGGAGCTCGAGGTGCCCAAGACCGAGTGGCGCGTGGCCGACATCGTCCGAGACGACCTCGACACGCTCTTCGCCGGCGCTGACGCGGTCGTCCATCTCGCCTGGGCGATCCAGCCCTCCCGCGATCGCGCGCTGACGCGCGCCATCAACGTGGACGGCAGCACCCGCGTCTTCGCGGCGGCTGCGCGCTCCGGGGTCGGCGCGCTCGTCCACGCGTCCTCCATCGGGGCGTACTCGCCGGGGCCGCACGATCCCCGCGTCGACGAGCGGTGGCCGACCGACGGGATCGCCACCTCGTTCTACTCCGTCGACAAGGTGGCCGCCGAGCGGGCGCTCGACGCGGTCGAGGCCGCCCACCCGGAGCTGCGCGTCGTGCGCCTGCGCCCCGCCCTCGTCTTCCAGCGGGGGGCCGCCGAGGAGATCCGGCGCCTGTTCGCCGGGCCGTTCCTGCCCGGGCGCCTCCTGCGACCCGGCGTCGTCCCGTTCTTGCCCGACGTGCGCGGCGTCTGCTTCCAAGCCGTCCACAGCGCAGATCTCGCGCAGGCATACCGCCTGGCCGTCCTGGACCCGGAGGCCCGCGGCGCCTACAACGTCGCCGCCGAGGCACCACTCGACCTGCGCGCGATCGCCCGCCGGCTCAAGGCCCTGCCGATCCCCGTGCCGGCCGGGCTGGCGCGCGCCGCCGCCGCCGTGACGTGGCGCGCCCGGCTCCAGCCGACCCCGCCCGGGTGGCTCGACCTCGCGGTCCAGTCGCCGCTCATGGACACGACGCGGATCCGCACGGAGCTCGGCTGGAACCCGGAGCGCACCGCGTTGGAGGCGCTCGACGACCTCTTGGAGGGCTTGCGCGACGCCGCCGGCGAGAACACCCCGCCGCTGGCCGCAGGCGACGACGCCCCGGGCCGCGCGCACGAGGTGCGCACCGGCGTGGGCGCACGCCCCGGCCTGTAGAGGCCTTACGGAGAGAGCGGTGTGGGCCGAGCAGAGGTCAGATCTGCGCGGGTTCGGGACTGTCGTCCGGCGGCGGGATGTCGGCCGGAGCCGGGTCGTCGATGATCGGACCGACGGGCTCCGGGGCGGGCGGCTCGATGACCGGCTCCGGCGGAAGCTCGGGACCCGGAGTCGGGGCGATCGGCCCCGACGGGTCGTTGGGGTACTGAGGAACCTCGAGCGTGATCGGCATGAGGCAGGGGATACCCGCGGAGATGCCCGGGTAGCCGCGAGGTATGGATCCTGTCGCCGCCACCCCGACCGACCCGAAGGACTACGCCGCCCTGAGCGTGAGCTACGCCGCCCTGGCCGGCACCGTCGCGTTGCTGGCCGCCCGTCACCACGACGACCCGGCCCCCGCCCAGCCCGGCGAACTCGCCCTCTACGGCGCGGCGACCGCCGGCCTCGCGCGCCTGCTGGCCAAGGAGAAGGTCACGGAGTGGATCCGCTCCCCGTTCGTCGAGACGCCCGTGGACGGCGAGTGCCGGCCTCGTGGCTCGGGTGGGCGCTACGTGGTCGGCGAGCTGCTCAACTGCACACGCTGCCTGGGCTCTTGGAGCGCACTCGCGCTCCTCGGCCTGCGAGCGGCGGCACCACGGCCCGCCCAGGTGGCAGCGACGCTGCTGGCGCTCTCGTACGTCAACAACCTCCTTCAGGCACGCCTGAGCGAGCAGCAGGCGCAGGCGAAAGCCCGGGCGGAGGCCGTCGCTGCCTGAACCGCCCGAGCGAGGGGCCACGGGCGACACGCGACGCGCGGGTGCGTCAGACTGCCGGTGTGGGCGAAGGTGGGCAGACGGTCAGCGCCACGGACTTCGCCGCTCTGACCGGCGTCTCGCGGGAGCGCCTGCGCACCTGGGAGCGCCGTCACGGCTTCCCGCGGCCGGTCCGCGCGCACGGCGGTGCGCGCCGCTACGCCGTCGACGACGTCGCGCGGGTCGTCGCGGTGCGGCGTGCGGTCGAGAGCGGCGTGCCGATCCCGTCGGCGATCGACGCGACCGACCTGCCGGCCGTCGCCGGCATCTCGGGCAGCGCGCAGGCCTCGCTGGCCGAGCACGCACCGATCGCGGTCGTCGCGCTGTCAGGCCCCGAACCGCTGAGGATCGAGTGGGTCAACGCAGCCGTCCGCCACCGGCCCGGGGCGCCCAGCCCAGGCGACGACCTCCTGCAGCGCGCGCCGTGGTTCGCGGACAAGCCGGACTGCCAGACGCTCAAGCGCCTCTTCACCGGCGACCTCGTCGCCGTGGGCTGCGAGCATCCCGACTGGACGGCGGGCCTGCGCTCTGGCGCGCACTCCATCGCCTTCCGGCTCCCGCACGAGGAGGGGCAGAGACCGCTGATCGCGCTGATCGGCATCGATACCGCGCGAGAGCGGCGTACCCGTCATCTGCTGAGCGAGGCCGAGCGCGAGCGGGACGCGCTGCGTGAGCGCTCCGACCGCGACGCGCGCTTCTCCGAGGCGCTGGCCGCTGTGATCGACATCTTCCGGCTGAACTCGGGCATGGAAGCGATCTCCGACGCGACCGCGGTGCTCGTACGCCGTCTGAGCGCGGTGGACGTCGCCATCGCCCCGTCGATGGCCGGTGCGCTGGTGCTGGGGCGCTCGGCCCGTGGGCTGCTCGGTCCGGAGATGGTCACCGTGACCCGCTTCGACGACCTCTCCGACGCCCTGCGGGACGGTGACATCGTCTGGCTGGAGGAGGAGACCGCTCGGGCGTTCGGTGCGCCCTCGGGGCTCGGCCTTCTCGTGGTGCCGATGCTCGCCGCGGGCGAGAGCCTCGGGGCGCTGCTGGTGATCGTCGACGAGCAGAGCGACCTCACCGGCACCCAGCGCCGGTTGCTCCGCGCGGTCTCGGCCACCATCGCCTTCGCGCTCTTGCGCGAACGGCTCGTCGGCGACCTGCGTGACCCCGGCGACGACTTCTGAGCCTAGCGAGCGCCGGGGGCTAGGACGTTCGTCCAGGAGCGGTTCTCCGTGCCCATCCGGCGGGCAAGTTCTCTTCAACCCGAAAAGAGGAGAACCGCATGTCACTTCTGGTCAGTGCCCTTATCGCCGTCGTCATCGCCGTGGTGGTCTACTTCATCGCCGTGGCGCTCGGCTTGCCGAGCATCGTCGCGATCATCGCGGCCATCCTCGTCCTGGTGGCGGGCATCAGCTCCGGCGGCCGCCTCGGCCGCGGACGCGGACGCGTCGTGTAGCGCGCGGAGCAGAAACGGTCTCTTCAGCGAACTGCCCGGGTGCCCCCCGGGCAGTTCGTGGCTCACAGCGTCCGCCAGGTCAGTCGTCGAGTGCCTCGACGACCTCGTCGGGACCGTCGAACGTCGACTCGTCGAGCGCCTCGAGCGCCTCGATGACGTCCTCGGGCGCGTCGTTGCCCTCCGCCACCAGGAGGAGATCGTCGCGGTCGGCCGGGTAGTCCACACCCTTGAGGAACTTCTGCACGGTGATGGGGCTGGTCATCTGCCCGGGGTACCGGGTGCCTCGCGCGACCAAACCGCCCGGTACCGCCCGACCCCACCGTCGTCGTCCCGCGTCTGCTAGCGAACACCGGCGCGGACCCTGTCACTGATCGCCGGGCTCGGCGGGTACACCATTTATAGATATGCCCGCTCCCCACTGTCCTCATTGCCTGCTTCCGCTGACCGGCGGCGCGCCCGGCCTGCCGCACCCGCCGGCAGCGATGCGCTGCCCGCACTGTCGGCTGATCATCGGTGCCGGGCGCGCGCGCGCCGAAGCATCCGATGATGGTGACGCGCGCTCACGCGGTAGCGCGGCCGGCGTGCTGGCCAACGCGGCACGGCGTGCGCAGTCCGAGCCCGGTGGCGTCGAGGAGATCGGTGCGGCGTTGCGCAAGAGCGCGGCCGAGGTGGGCTGCTCGGTCGAACGCCTGCGGATGCTCGACTACCAGCAGCAGTCCGAGACGGACGCCGCGATGCCCGATCTCTCCGCCGTCCTGGCGACCTTCACCACGTGGAAGTCTGCGCGGGCCGCCGCCGCGACCGCTCAACCACCTGCTGCCCCCGTCCCGGACGCCGCGAGCAGCGACGACAGCGCGCAGGTGGCCTGAGACGTAGTCGTGAAGCCGGCGGCGTGAGCTGACAGATCCAGCGGTTCTCGCGGCGAATCGCGCTGACCGGTCTTGGAAGCAGTCAGCCCGCCTCGGCCCAGGCGCTCGCCGCGTCCGGGCCTGGTGCCGGAAAGGCCATCCGGATCTCCGTACCGCCCGCAGCGCTGACGCGCACCTCGAGGGCAGTCGTGAGCGAGGCCATCAGGGGAAGACCGAGGCCGAGCCCCGGAGAGTCGGGACGAGACGCCATGCCGCGGCCGTCGTCGGCGACGACGACCAGCAGGCCGTCGTGCGTGACCTCCGCGCTCACCCGGAGGACGCCCGGGTCACGGCCGGCGTAAGCGTGGATGACCGCGTTCGCGCACGCCTCTGCCACGGCCAGCGCGACATCGGCCAGGCCATCGGCGTCGAGGCCGGCCCGCCGGCCGAGCGCGCCGATCGCGCGGCGGATCCCCGAGATCTCGCTGGGCTTCGCGGGCACGGTCAGCGCGAGGGTCGGCACCGCGTCGGAAGGTCGCGTAGCGGTGGAGAGGGTTGTTGGAGCAGTCGTCATGGCGTTCCTTCCTTCAAGTCCTACGCTGCCCCTTCCCTCCGGAACGCAGTGTGTAACACCCATCGGCGAGCGGCGGGACGAATCACCGCTTGCGGCCGCCCCGGCGCTTCGGGTCGGGGCGCGGTCGGGGCCGCTCGCGCGCCGGCGCCGTCACCCGTACGTCGCGGGCGAGCGTCCCGCGCGGACCGCTCGGTCCCTGCGCGGCGATGCGGACCTCGTAGCGGCCCCGGCGGCGCGGCGTCCAGCCCACGGCGTGCCGTCCCCGGCCCAGTTCCAGCACGCGGCGCAGGGTCAGGCCGCGGGCCCCGCGTACCTCTACGAGCACCCGCGAGCGCTTGGACAGCGCAAAAGCGATGGACGCGCGACGACCGAGGCGCGTGCGGGTTCGGCCGCGCAGCGCGATGCGTGTCGGCTCGCGCTGGTAACGGCTGAAGCGCTGGGCGGCCCCGCAGTAGGCCGCCCGCCGCGTGCGCTCGCAAAGATCGCCGAGGAAGCCGTCGACGAGTTGGTGATAGCCCAGCGACGCCTCGGGCCCTCCAGCCGCGTAGAGCGACCAGGCGCCCGTGTCGAACCGCCCTACGGCGGCGCGCGCCGCGCGCTCCCCGCTGCGGTAGAGGCGCCGGGCGCGCCGGCTGCCGGTGAGGGCCGCCATGTCGTGAAGCCCGGTGACCGCCTGGAGGTTGCCGTTGAGGATGCGCAGCCCCGGGGCGAACGAGTACATGAGGTAGTGGCGCCCGCCGCGGTCGCGTACGGCGATGCCCGCGGGCGGGGACTGCTCGAAGGCGCCGAGCGCGCGCCTTGCCTCGAGGCCGAAGCGCCGGGCGTGGAAGGCTCGCCGCCCGCGGGCCAGCGCCTGCACCGCCGTGCCCTGAACCATGCCCGACACCCATCCGGGCCGGCCGCCCCCGAAATGGTAGAGCCCCTCGTAGGCCGCATAGCCCGCGCGCCGTGACGCAAGGCCGACGAGCCGGTCGAGCTCTCTGCGGACCGTCCGGCGCGGGCAGCGGCGGGGTCGCTGCAGGCAGAAGCGCGCCCGCCCGTTCGCCCGGCCCCACGTGCCGAGCCAGTGGACTTGCAGCCCCTGGCGCTGCTCGTAACGAAAGACGACGGGGTCGCGGCCGAACGCGAAGCGCTGGTGGTGGCGCGGTGCCTCGCGCCGGCTCCAGAAGTTCGTGTTGCGGCGGAGGGTGAGGAACACGGCAGCCAGGCGGGAGGACGTCAGGCGCCGCTCGCGCGCGAGGCTCGAGACGAGCCCGACCACCGCGCGCTGCTCGCCGCCGCGGATCCCGCGGAGATCGCGCGCGGCGGCCCGGGCACGCGCCCAGGTGCCGCGGTAGCCCGCGTGTTCGGCGGCGTCGATGCGGCGGGCCAGCCAGGCGCGTCGCAGCGCGCCGGCAACGGAGCGGGAGCGGCGCAGGCGGCGCAGCTCCTGCGCGCGCCAGGCGCCCGTGCGCGGCACTGCCGCGGGTGTCATCGTGGGAGCCGCGGACACGGCGGCCGGTGGCGCGGGCGCGTCGGGAAGGGTGACGATGCCCGCGGCCACCTCAGGCCCGCGCGCCGGTGTCGCGCCCTCCCCTCCGCGGGTCGCGGCGAACAGGACGACGGCGAGCATCATCGCGAGGCCGGCGCCGCCGAGGGCGAGAGGAAGACGTCGGAGCACCACCACGACTTCATCGGCGCGCGGGCGCTGAAGCTTCACGCTCCCGAGCTCCTACGGCGTCAGCGCGGCGCGAGTCCGCGAGCCGGGGCCCGGGGCTAGTAGATGCTGCTGCTGATCCTGACGCGCAGGACGGCCTGACCGGCACGGCCGGTGTAGAGACTGGTGAAGGTCGTCTGCGTACGTCTGACGCTGGCCCGCGTGAGCCGGTAGCGGCGCCCGGTCTTCGGGCTCCTGCCGACGATGCTACGAGGCGTACCTGAGCTCGCCCTGCGCAGGAAGTCACGCATTGCGCTGCGCGAAAGGCCACATGTCGTTGTCTGTGCGTCGGCGGCGACGCGATATTCGGAGATGACGCCGCACGACCTCATCCGGGCTGCTGCGGCGGTCGACGGTAGCGCCGTAGCGACGCAGGTCGCGACGATGACGGCGGCGAGAAGGCGGCGCATTGGCGCAGCGAGCATAACGGCGACGAGGAGGGAGTGCGAAGACAACGCACTGGTTCTGGGTGCGTGCGGGACGTCGATACCCCGGCAGTGAATCCGCGCAGCTCGTGGTCCCTCTCGGAACGTTCGCCCGGAAACGCCGGGATGCCGGCGCCGTCAGGCAAGGACGCAACCGATCCGGCGGAACGTCTGGAGAAGGACCACTAGTAGCCGAGGCGCTCCAGGCGGGCACGCTCCGCCTCGCGCTTGGCCTCACGCTCCTCCTTCTTGCGGCGTTCGCGTGCCTTGCGCTCGGCGGTGTCGTCGGTGACGAAGCGGACACTCGTGCCGATCTTGCCGTCCTGTGCGCTCGCGAGGTCCTTCGCGGTCACGCGCGGGCCGCGATCCTCCCGGTCGCCGCGACCGCCGCCGCGACCACCGCCGCCACCGCCACTGCCACCGCCGAAGCCTCCACCCGGCCGGCCTCCCCCACCCTGGCCGCCGCCCTGACCGGGGCCGCCGCCGCGCCGGCCACTCGGGGGGTCGCGGTCTGAGCGCTCGGAGACCTCGCCCTTGATCGTGCGCACCGGCGTGGCCGCGAGGCGGATCCAAGCGAGGAACGTCGGATCGCCGGGCTGCAGGCCGGACGCCGCATCCGCACAGACGGCGGCCCACTTCATGGGCTGGCCCTTCTCGTCGGTCTTGGGTGCGAGCGCTGCGCGTACGGCCTCCGACCCTCCCACCCGCTCGATGGCGATCACGAGGCGCGGAACGCGCTGCGTCGGTAGGGCCGGACCGGCGTCGGCCGGCGCAGCCGCTCCCTCTTGGCCGTCGACGCCGGGTGCAGACGCCTCGGCGGACACCGGCGCAGCCGCGTCCTCGACAGCCGGTACGGTCGCCTCGGCGGCGGGTGCAGCCTGCTCGGTGGCGGGCGTCGCGGTCTTCCCCGCCGCCGGCTCGGCCGCTGCCTCCTCGGCAGCCGGCGGGACGGTCCCTTCGACGGCGGGCGGCTCGGGGACCGGCGCAGGCGACTCGGCGGCGGGTGCCTCGGCCGTGGTCGGCGGCGTGCCGGCGTCGGGTGCGGGCGCGGACGTGTCGGTCGGAGCCGCGTCCCCTGCCGCGCCGGTGCCCGGAGCGGTCGCCTCCACGTCCGCGGGCGGCGGCGCGTCGGCCGTGGGGCCAGCGCCTGAAGCGTCCGCGGGCTGCTCGGCGCGGCGCAGTTCCGTCAGACGGTTGAAGAACGCGGTGCGGTGCTTCTGCGCCGCGTTCGGTCGGCGGCGCCGCGGACGGGCCGGCTTCTCCGGCCGGCGGGACTGGCCTTTACCCGGCGGCCGGTCCCGGCGCCTCGAGGCGGCGGGCGCCGCACCGGGGGCGGTGGTCGCGTCGGCGGGGGTCGCCAGCTCGGAGGGAACCGACTCGCCCGGCGCGGCCTCGGCGGCCGGTGCACCGTCCTGTCCCGGTGGAGACCCATCCGAAGCGGGGGCGGTCTCCGCGGGGGCGGTCTCCGCGGGGGCGGTCCCACCGGCGCCAGGTTCCACCGGCGGCCCCTGTTCGATGACCGGCTGGGCGAGCGCCGCCGGCGCCTCGTCTCCCGGGACCTCGGCTTCGACGACGGGCTCGGCGTTCGGCGCGGATGCTGCCGGCGCCGGCGCGGCGGGATCAGCGTCCACCGCAGGCGCGGCCTCGAGGACGGGCTGCGCGAATGCCGCGGGCGCCTCGTCCGCCGGCACTTCCGCCGGAGCGGCGGGCTCGGCCGCCACCGCGGGCGCGCCCTCGACGACGGGCTGCACGAACGCGCCGGGCGCGGTGGCGCCGTCAGGCTCTTCGTCGGCCGAGGCCGCCTTCACAGGCGCCGGAGGCAGGGGCTCGTCGGCCGGGTCCTCGGATGAGACCGGCTCCGGGGGCACCGGCGCCCCGGAGGGCTCCGGGGGCAGCGAGGAGTCGGCCGCGTCGACGGACTGCGGCACCGGCTCCGGCGGGTCGGATTCGGTGGGGTCGGGCGGTTCTGGCGGACTGGTCATGGTGAGGATGCTGCGGAGAAGCGCCGCGGGATCGCGGGCCGAAGCGGCAGGCCAGGACGGAGTAAAGCCGATCCTGGCCCACGGCGTCCCGCGCGGCGCCCCGGAGAACCGGGGCAGACGCCCGACGGGTCCACTACCGTCGATACCGCATGGTCGGCAGCGTCCTTCCCCCGTCCGTCGTCAAGCCGCGCCTGCGAGGGGTCCTGCACCAGTACGCGTTCTTCCTCGCCGCCCTGCTCGGCGCCGGCCTCGTGCTGGTGGCCGAGGGGTCCCGGGCGAGGGTCGGCGCCTCGATCTACGCAGTGGGCGTCTGCGGGCTGTTCGGCGTCTCTGCGCTCTACCACCGGCGCGCGTGGTCACCGGCCGCCGCCCGCTGGATGCGCCGCGCCGACCACTCGATGATCTTCTGCTTCATCGCCGCGAGCTACACACCATTCGCCCTGCTGGTGCTCGACGGGACCCTGGCCCTCGTCCTGCTCGTCGTCGTCTGGAGCGGCGCGCTGGCGGGGATCATCATGAAGTTCGTGTGGCTCGACGCACCGGACTGGTTCGGTGCCCTGGTCTACGTCGGGCTGGCCTGGACCACCGCCGCCGCCGCTCCCGCGCTCTACGGCGCGCTGGGCCCGGTGCGGACGGCGCTCCTGACGCTCGGCGGCGTGCTCTACACCGTCGGCGCGGTCATCTACGCGCGTCAGCGTCCCGACCCGTTCCCGACGATCTTCGGCTACCACGAGCTCTTCCACGTGTTCGTGGTCGTGGCGGCCTCGGTGCACTTCGCCGTCGTCGCCGGCGTCGTCGCCTGACCGGACGGACGCCGGGGAGGGCGGGCGCGCGTGGAGCTGTGCTCCAGGCCGGTGCCGGGTAGGGCGACGACATGGCCGACCAGAACGAGAAGCCCGGCGACGAGGTCCCCGAAGGGACGCCCCACGCCGGTGAGAACCTGTGCCCAGAGTGCGGCGGCTCGGGCACGCTGAACGAGAAGCCGTGCCCAACCTGCGAGGGCACCGGGACGGTGACGGAGGCGGTCGGGGGCGGCTGAGTGCCGTTGCCTTCGGCCCGTCGCGAAGGATGTTTGTACAGCTGCCCGGCGCCTGCCGTACGCAGCTAGAGCGGCAGCATCTCGTTGGCGAGGCTCTTCAAGGACCTCAGGGAAGGCGGGGCGCTCGTCGACACGGTTCGGCCGCTTCGACCACCCCGGAAACCCGGCCACCGGAACGCGATGCGCAGGTGGTTCGTGAACGTCGTCTGGTGGATGTCGCCCAAGACGCGGCGCCGAGGGCGCCCGTTTGCCGCATCGAACCCGCGACCGCGGACTGCTGCAGCGGGTCCACGACGAGAAAGACGCCCCAGTCCCCATCTGGAAACCGAAGCGTCAAACTGTCGCGATGGAGACGGCGGGAATTGAACCCGCGTCCGCGATCGTGTACCGGCGGCTTCTACGAGCGTAGTCCGCACTCTGATCTCGCCCGGCGCTCGCCTTGCGGACGGGGTTGCGCGGGGCCAGCCCGTCTGAGGATTTCCCCGCTTCGGCGAAGGCGTTCCTCCGCGGGTGAGCCGGCATATTGATCCCAAGCCCCGACGGCCGGCAGGCCGAGGATGGGACCTCACTCACCTAGTCAGAGACTAAGCAGCGAAGGCGTACTCGTGAGAGTCCGCATGTGTGTTTTTCCCGGTGTTTTAGGAGGCCTCCGGGACCTCCGCTCGCTACCGACGACACAGAGTTCGACCACGTCGAAGCCTGTCGTCCCCGTGTTGTGCTGCCGCATCCAGTGTAGCCACCCGGCGAACGTGATGGGATAGAGCACTTGCGACGGGGACTGATCTGCTTGATCGCCGCGGCCGTGCTGGCGACGGGCTGCGGAGGCGACGACCGGGCGGACGACTTGCCGCGCGGGGCGGACGCGCTCAAGGCCCCCGTCGTGACGCTACGGGCGGAGCTCGCCGCGGCGCTCGGGGCGCGCCCGTGGCTCACCGCGTTCGCCGTTCGCTCGACGCTCATCGACGGCACCGCGGCCCCGACCGCGCTCGGAGCCCGGCGCACGCTCGCCAAGGGCTCCGAGGCGCTCGCGTCACGGCTGGCGGCTGCCTTCGGCGAGCAGACGGGAGCGCGCGCGCTCGCGCTTCTGCGCCGCCAGGACACGCTCTGGATCCAAGTCGCGCGGGCGCGGGCGGGAGGCGACGCGGCAGCGGGCACCGCGGCGGACGCGGCGCTGCTGGCCAACCGCACCGCTCTGGCGGAGCTTCTGTCGGCCGGCGGCCTCAGCGCACGCGAGCTCGAGACCGAACTCGCGGCTGCCTACACGAGCCTCAGGGCGGCCGTCACCGCGGTGGCCGACGGGGACGCGCGGGCGCCCGCGAAGACCGCCGGCGCCGCCGCGCGGGCCACCCGGCCGGCGCCGGAACTCATCCGTGCCGCCGCCCGCGGACGGCCACGACTCGTCGGCGGGGCCGCGTCGCCGGCCGCCGAGCTGGCCGCCGTGGCTGCCACCGCCTTCACCGACGCCGCCTTCGCGCAGGCGGCGACGAGCGCCGTCGTCGTCGCGGGCGCCAGGCGCGGTCCACGCCTGCAAGCGGCGACACGCACGCTGCAGGAGACCACCGCCACGCTCGGCCAGCTCGTCGCCTCGGTGTACGGCGAGGACGCCGGGGAGCGCTTCACCGTGCTGTGGAGCGCGCACGCCGGCGCGCTCACGGACTACGCGCGCGCGAAGGCCAACGCCGACGTCATCGTCGCCCAGCGCGCCCTCGCGGCGCTCGAGCGGTTCCGCACGCAGGCGGCCGGCCTGCTGGATCAGCTCGATCCCGAAGGTCCGCGCCGCGGGCTCGCGGCCGTTCTGGCCGACCACGTCGACACGCTGACGGCGGTGATCCGCGCCCAGGCGACGAGCTCCCCGAGGCTCGGCCCGCGCCTCCTGGCGGCCGCCGACGCGGCGCGCGCGCTCGGGCAGGCGCTGGCCGCCCGCTTCGCCCGTCAGTTTCCCGAGACGTTCACCGCCGGCTGAGGATCCTCGCGCGTCCGGTAGACGGCGACCTCGCGCGCCGTCGTCGGGTGCCGCCGCAGCCCCGTGAAGCGCAGGCCGAGCTTCTCGGCGACCCGGACGGAGCCCGCGTTCTCGGGAAGGATCGTCGCGATGACCTCCGCGAGCCGGAGGTCTGCGAAGGCGTGCCGGAGCGCGGCCGAACCCGCCTCCGTCGCAAGACCACGCCCCCACGCGCCGCGTGCGAGACGCCAGCCGACTTCCACGGCGGGAAGGACGGCCGGGAGGAACCAGGGCACCGCGAGGCCGGCGAAGCCGACGAACGCACCGCCGCTGCGCTCCTGCAGCGCCCACAGCCCGAAGCCCCGCTCGCGCCAATGCTCCTCGATGGCATCGACGAGCGCATCGGACGCGGCGCGGCTCAGGGGCGCACCCGAGCCGACCCACCGGACGACCGCCGGATCGGCATTCAGCGCGGCGAACGGGACCCGGTCCGCGGAAGTCCACTCCCGCAGCACGAGCCGCTCCGTATGCAGGGTGGGTACGGCCACCCGACGGACGGTAGGGGCCGTCGTCTGCGCCGTAGGCTGTGGCCCATGACCGCCACGGAGCTCGCCGACGTCGCCTGGAACCTCGATGACCTGGTGGGCGCCGACGGCCCCGTCGGCGTCGACGCCCTGCTCGACGAGAGCGCCGAGCGCGCCGCGGCGTTCAACGCCGCCTACGCCGGCAGGGTCGCCGACCTCGACGGCCCTGGCCTGGCTCAGGCCATCGCCGACCTGGCCGCGATCGCCGACGCCATCGGCCGCGCCGGGAACTACGCCTCGTTGCGCTTCTCGACCGACACCGCCGACCCGGTCAACGGCGCGCTGATCGCCAAGGTGCAGGAACGCGGCACCGCCATCGAGACGCAGCTGCTGTTCTTCGACCTCGAGTGGGCGGACGTGGACGACGCCACGGCCGACGAGCTGCTGCGGGCCGACGGCCTCGAGCAGGCGCGCCACCACCTGCGCGCGATCCGCCGCTACCGCCCCTACCTCCTCAGCGAGCCCGAGGAGAAGATCCTCGCCGAGAAGAGCCAGTCCGGAAGCGCCGCGTGGAGCCGCCTGTTCGAGGAGCTCACGAGCGCCGTCGAGGTCGAGACGCCGGAAGGCAAGGTCGCGCTCGACGTGGCGCTCTCCCGGCTCTCCTCCCCCGACCGCGAGGTGCGTCGCAGCACTCAGGAGGTGGTCACGGTCGCGCTGCGGCCCGGGCTGCGCACCCGGGCCTACATCTTCAACACGCTGCTGCTCGACAAGTCCGTCGACGACCGCCTGCGCGGCTACCCGAGCTGGCTGTCGGCGCGAAACCTGTCCAACGAGGCTTCCGACGAGTCGGTGCAGGCGCTGCTCGAGGCGGTCAAGGGCTCCTACGAGCTGCCCCAGCGCTGGTACCGGCTCAAGGCCCGCCTGTTCGGGCTCGACCGGCTGGCCGACTACGACCGCGCCGCGAGCGTCGCCGAGGTCGACGAGGAGATCGGCTGGGACGACGCGCGCGACATCGTGCTCGGCTCCTTCGACGCGTTCTCCCCCGTGCTCGGGAACACCGCCCGGCGCTTCTTCGACGAGCGGTGGATCGACGCGCCGGTGCGCCCGGCCAAGCGCGGCGGCGCGTTCTGCGCCTACACCGTCCCGAGCGTGCACCCCTACGTGCTGCTCAACTACACCTCCAAGCGCCGCGACGTGCTGACCCTCGCCCACGAGCTCGGCCACGGGCTGCACGCCGCCCTCGCCCAGGGTCGCGGGCCCTTCGAGCAGCACACGCCGCTGACGCTCGCCGAGACGGCCAGCGTGTTCGGCGAGACCCTCGTGTTCAAGCAGCTGCTCGAAGCCACGAGCGACCCGGCCAGCCGCCTCTCGCTGCTGGCCGAGAACATCGAGGGCTCGATCGCGACGGTCTTCCGCCAGACGGCCATGAACCAGTTCGAGGAGCGCGCGCACCTCACGCGGCGCACGGAGGGCGAGCTCTCCGTCGAGCGCATCGGCGACCTCTGGGCCGAGTCGCAGCACGAGCTGCTCGGCGACGCCGTCGAGGTGACCGACAACTACAAGGCGTGGTGGAGCTACGTCCCGCACTTCATCGCGACTCCGGGCTACGTGTACGCCTACGCCTACGGCCAGCTGCTCGCGCTGTCGGTCTACGGCCAGTACCTGGAGCGCGGCGAGGCGTTCGTCCCTGCCTACGTCGAGCTGCTCTCCGCGGGCGGCTCGAGGTCCCCCGAGGAGCTCGCGGCGATCGCCGGGCTGGACCTCGCCGACCCGGGCTTCTGGCAGTCGGGCATCGCGCTCGTGCGCGGGCAGCTCGAGGCGGCCGAAGCCGTCGCCGAGGAGGTCATGGCGCAGCGCTGACCTTGCGACAATAGGGGCATGGAGAACGACCCGCGCGCGACGCTTCCCGGTGGCTGGCTGCCGCCGGGACCGGCCGCGCCCGCCACCGCGCCGCCGCCGACGTACGCGCCGGCGCCCCACGAGCCGGCTCCTCGTGAGCGGGCTCCCCACGAGCCCGGGCCCAAGCCGGAGCGCACGGGCCTGAAGCGCTTCCTCGGGCCGCTGGTGTTCCTCGCCGCGCTCGTGCTCAAGTTCGGCAAGGTCGCCCTGCTGTTCATCGGCAAGGCGAAGTTCCTGACGACGTCGCTGTCGATGCTCGTCTCCATCGCGGCCTACACCTTCATCTTCGGCTTCTGGTTCGCCGTGGGATTCGTCGTCCTCCTGCTGATCCACGAGATGGGCCACGTCATCCAGTTGCGGCGGGAGGGCATCGAGGCGAGCGCTCCGCTGTTCGTCCCGTTCCTCGGCGCGGTGATCGGCGCCAAGTCGCTCGGAGAGGACGCAACCGCCGAGGCGCGCGTCGGCCTGGCCGGACCCGTGCTCGGCACGCTGGGCGCGGCGGCCTGCATCCCGCTCTACACGTTGACGGGCGAGGAGATCTTCAAGGCGCTCGCGTTCACCGGCTTCTTCTTGAACCTCTTCAACCTCATCCCGCTCACGCCGCTGGACGGTGGCCGCGCGATGGCCGCTCTGTCGCCGTGGATGTGGTTCGCCGGGCTGCTCGCGTTCGCGCTGCTCGCCTTCACGATGCCGAACCCGATCATCTTCCTGATCCTCATCCTCGGTGGCTTCGACAGCTTCCGTCGCTTCAAGGCCTACCGCGCCGGCGGCGAGGAGTCGCGGCGCTACTACAAGGTCTCCCCGCGCAACCGGGCGATCGTGCTCGCCGCCTACCTCGGGTTGATCGCGCTGCTGGTCGTCGGGATGGACCTGACCTTCATCGAGCGCGACTTCAGCGACGTGTAACAGGGTGGCCGACGATCCGCGGGGCTCGTTTCGCGCGGGCGTCGTCGCCGCGATCCCGTTCGCGCTGGCCGGGGCGCTCCTCGGCCTGTCCTTCGGCGTCCTGGCCGTCAAGGCGGGGTTTCCCGTCGTCGCCGCGATCGTCATGTCGGCGATCGTGCACGCGGGGTCGGCGCAGTTCGCCGCCCTCGCGGTCGTGACGGGCGGCGGAGGCATTCCCACGGCCGTGGCCGCCGGCACCCTCATGAACGGGCGCTTCTTGCCCATGGGCCTCGCGCTGGGCCCGTCGCTTCCGGGCGGCCCGCTGAGCCGGGCGCTCGGCGGCCAGGCGGTGGTGGACGCGTCATGGGCACTCTCGAACCTCGGCGACGGCCGCTTCGATCGCCACAAGCTCTACGGGGCGACAGCGCTGCAGTGGTGCGGCTGGACCGGCGGGACCGCCGTGGGGGCGATCTCCCAGGGCGCCCTCGGGAACCTCGACCGATTCGGCGTCGACGCGGTCTACCCCGCGTTCTTCGCGGCGCTCCTCGTCCTCGAACTGCGCAGCCGGGACGGTGCCTCCCGTGGGCGCGTCGTGGCGCTCGGAGGCGCCGCGGTGGCGCTCGCCCTGAGCCCCTTCACCCCCGCGGGCGTGCCCGTGCTCGCGGCCAGTGTCGTCGCCTTGCTCGCGCTGCGCCGCCCTGACGGTGCCGCCGCCCCGCACCACCACGCAGCGGCGGGCACCGGCCGGACACCGGCGGGCCGGGACGGGCACGACCCGCCGCCCGCGCCGCCCGAGGCGGCATGAGCACCGCCACCGCCTGGACGCTCATCGCCGCCCTGGCCGTGGCGACGATCGCGCTGAAGGCTGCAGGACCGCTCGTGACAGGCGGTCGCACGCTGCCGCCGCGGGTGGCCTCCGTCATCGCGGTGATGCCGGCGGCGCTGCTCGCCGCCCTCGTGGTGACCGGCACGCTGGTCGACGAGGACGGAGACCTGGCCGCGGGCGCCGACGCGGTGGGGGTGCTCGCGGCGGGCGCGGTGGTGTGGCGTACGGGCTCGGTGCTGCGCGGCGTGCTCGTCGCGCTCGTGCTCACCGCGGCGCTGCGCGCGCTCTCCTGAAGGGGCTTTCAGACTACGCGTGCCGTACCCCGCGCTGAAGCTCAAGCCCGCTACCGGTTGGCTTCGCGGAGGGCGCGTTGCATGTCGCGCTCGGTCTCGCGCTTCTTGATCGTCTCGCGCTTGTCGAACTGGTCCTTGCCCCGCGCCACCGCGATCTCGACCTTCGCGCGGGCGCCGCTGAAGTAGATGCGCAGCGGCACGAGCGTGAGGCCGCGCTCCTTCGTGACTCCGAGGAGCTTCTCGAGCTCCTTGCGGTGCAGCAGGAGTTTGCGCGTGCGCTCGGGGTCGTGGTTGTCGCGGGCGGCGGGGGCGTAGGGCGGGATGTGCACGTTGTGCAGCCAGATCTCGCCGTCCTTGATCGTGGCGAAGCCGTCCTTGATCGTCGCGCCGGTCGTGCGCAGCGACTTGACCTCGGTGCCGGTGAGGACGAGCCCCGCCTCCATGCGCTCGAGGAACTCGAAGCGGTATGACGCCTGGCGGTTGGAGGCCACGTCACCGGGTGCGACCTTCTTCTTGCCCGCCTTGGCCATCGGCTGAGTCTAGGAGCACGAAGCGGCACTTGCTTGCCCGATCTCATTGCATCGCGTACGTTTGTACGCGATGACGAACGAGACGACGGCGATGTTCAACTCCGAGGCGGCAGGCTATTCACGCCGGCGGCTGATCCCGTGCTTCGACGCCTTCTACGGTGCGGCGCTCCGCGCGCTCGAGCTGGCCGCGCCCGGACCGTTGCGCACGGTGCTCGATCTGGGCACGGGAACCGGTGCGCTCGCCGCCATGGTGGCCGGCGCCCACCCGTCCGCGCAGCTGACGCTCCTGGACGGTGCGCCCGCGATGGTCGAGACGGCCGCCGCGACGCTCGGACCGCGCACCGCGGCGGCGCTCGTGCAGGACTTCGGCGATCCTCTGCCCCCGGGTCCGTTCGACGCGGTCGTCTCCGCGCTGGCGATCCACCACCTCGACGACGACTCCAAGGCCTCGCTGTACGCCCGCGCGCACGCGGTGCTGCGCCCGGGCGGCGTGCTCGTCAACGCCGAGCAGGTGCTCGGCGCGACCCAGGCGCTCGACGGGCTGCTGCGGCGCTGGCACGAGCGCGAGGCACGTGCGCTCGGCGCGACCGACGCGGAGTGGGCCGCCGCGGTGGAGCGCATGCGCCACGACCGCTGCGCGACTGCCGACGCGCAGCTCGAGATGCTCCTGGCTGCCGGCTTCGAGGACGTCTCGACGCACTTCGCCGACGGCCGCTTCGCGGTCCTCGCGGGGCGGCGCGCGGACTGAGGGAGAAAGCCCTCCTGCGTCAACGGTCCATCTGCGACCACTGGTCTGACGCCCGAGCCCCCTACCGCGGCGGCTCGATCACGAGATCAAGGTCGACGCGGCCCCGCGCCACCTCGATTCCGCGCACGCGAACCCGCAGCGGATCGCCGAGACGCAGCGTGGTGGCGGTCCGCTCGCCGACGAGCATCGTGCCCTCCTCGTTGAGCTCCCACCAGTCGCCTCCGAGGCGCCGGACGGGAAGCAACCCCTCATAGCCGTCCCCGAAGGCGACGAACGCCCCGGCGCCGATCAGCCCGATGACCTCGCCGTCCCATTCCTGCTGGAAGCCGTCTTCGAACAGCGTCCGCTCGAGCAGGAACGCGCGGGCCACGTCGTCGGCGTCCCGCTCGATCCGCATCGCGTCGCGCTCGCGCGCCGAGAGCGCCGTGCCCGCCTGGGCGAGGGAGCCGACGGGCGGCGCCTCCTCCCCACCCCCGACGGCGCCTAGCAGGGCGCGGTGGCAGACGAGGTCGGGGTACCGCCGGATCGGCGAGGTGAAGTGGCAGTAGCCCGAGGAGTGCAGCCCGGCGTGCCCGAGGTTCTCCGGCGTGTAGTGCGCCTGCTTGAGCGAGCGCAGCACGAGGAACCCGAACGCGCGGCGCCCGCGGCCGGTCTGGCGTACGTACTCCGCGACCTGCTGGCTGATCTCGCCCACCAGGTCTGAGGCCTGCTGCGCGCTCATCCGCTCGGGCACGGGCGGCGTCGGAACTCCCAGCGAGGCGAGCTGGTCGACGAGCCGCTCGACCCGCGCGGGGTCCGGGCGCTCGTGGACGCGGTAGAGCGTCCCGACCTTGCGTTGGCTCAGGAGCGCCGCCACCTGCTCGTTGGCCGCGATCATCAGGTGCTCGATGAGCCTGTGGCTCTCGGTCTGCACCCCCACCACCGCGTCGGTGACGTGGCCGGCGTCGTCGAAGCCGAACTCGGGCTCGGCCGACTCGATCGCCAGGGCGCCCCGCTTCGCGCGCCGGGCCTCGAGCGCCGCGGCGACCGCGCGCGCGGCGCGCAGCGGCTGGGCCCACGGCTCCCTCCAGGGCTCCTCGCCGGCGAATATCCGGTCGACGCGGTCATAGTCGAGGCGCTCGTCGGAAGCGATCGTCGAGCGGTAGAAGGAGGCCTTGACGACGTCGGCGCCGTCGAAGTCCAGCTCCACCGTCACGGCCAGCCGGTCGACCTGCGGCTTGAGCGAGCAGGCGTCGTTCGACAGCGCCTCGGGCAGCATCGGCTCGACCTTGCCGGGGACGTAGACGCTCGTGCCCCGGAGGTAGGCCTCCCGGTCGAGCGGGGAGCCCGGCGTCACGTAGGCGGAGACGTCGGCGATGTGCACCCACACGCGCCGGCGACCGTCCGGGAGCGCTTGGGCGGAGATCGCGTCGTCGAAGTCGCGTGCGGTCGCCGGGTCGATCGTGAAGCTCGTCAGCCCGCGCAGGTCGCGCCGGGGCACCCGCGCCTCCAGGTCGAGGGTCCGCGAGCCGCCGGAACCCGAGGGGCCCTCACCGGCGAGGCGGTCGCGCGCCTCCTCGGCCGCCCGCTGGACCCCGGGTGGGAAGCGGCGCGCGAGGCCGCGATCGAGCATCAGCCCCTCGATGACGTCGGCGGCGACATCGGGTCGCCCGACGACTCGGACCATGCGGGGCCCCTCGCGGCGTCCTTGCCGCGGGAGGCGCAGCAGCACCAGATCGCCCGGGCGCGCGTCGCCGACACGATCGAGGGTGTACCGGCGTCCGGGTTCGAAGAACGGCTCGGCCGTCCAGAAGCGCCCGCGCTTTCCCAGCGCGCAGACCACCTGCTCGCGGAGGGGCGCCTCTGCGTCGCCGCGCGCCTGCAGCTCGGCCCGCGGGGAGCGTCGTGGGACGTCCTCGGCGTCGGGGCCCTTCCCCCGCCGGCGCTTCGGCGGCTGCCCCCGCGGCGCTTCCGGCCGCTTGGGCCGCTTTCCACCGGCGCGCTTGGGCCCCTTCTTCCCCGATGCGCCCCCGCCGCGGCCTCGGCTCACGCCGAGGCGCCCTGGGCGGCCAGCGTCCGCAGCGCGCCGCGCAGGCCCTCGTCCGCCGGCGTCTTCGGATCGTCATCGGCGGCGACGTCCGGCTTGATGCCCGCGCCCGTCTTGACGCCCTTGCCGCCGAGATTGCGCCCGCTCGGGGTGAAGTACTGGCCCGCGGTGATGTCGAGCGCACCGCCGTTGGAGAGCTGGATGACCTCCTGGAAGACGCCCTTGCCGAACGTCTTGGTCCCGACGACCTTCGCCCGCCCGCGGTCCTGGAGCGCCCCCGCGACGATCTCGGAGGCCGACGCGGTGTTCTTGTCGACGAGCACGACGAGGGGGACGTCGGCGGCGACGGGGTCGCCCGTGGCCTTCAGCGTCCGCGCGGGAACCTTGCGGCCTTCCGTCTTGACGATCGGGCCGTCCTCCAAGAACCCGCTGGCGACGAGCTGCGCCTCGCTGACCAGGCCGCCGCCGTTGGCGCGCAGGTCGAAGACGATGCCCTTCGCCCCGCCCTTGATGACCTTGCGGATGGCCTGGTAGACCTCCGCGTGAGCGCCACCGCCGAACTGCGCGAGCGACACGACGCCGTACTTGGTGCCCTTGAACCCGGTGACCTTCGAGGCGACCTGCGGCACGGAGACGGTCGCGCGGGTCACGGTGACCTTGAGCTCCCGCCCGCCGCGCTTGAGGCCGAGCTTCACTTCGGTGCCCTTGGGACCCTTCACCCGCGCGGTGGCCGCCTCCTGCGCGAGGCCCTTGAGCGACCTCCCGTCGGCGGAGACGATCAGGTCGTCGACCTTGACTCCCGCACGCTCGGCGGGCGACTCGTCGAACACCTGCGCCACGCGCAGGCCGAGCGGGTCGGGTTGGACGGTGGTGCCGATACCCGAGAACTCGGAGTTCTGGGACATCTGGAACTCCGCGTACTCCTGGGGAGTGAAGTAGTTCGAGAAGCGGTCGTCGAGGCTCTTCACCACGCCCTTGACGGCAGCGTCGGCCAGCGCGTCCTCCGGGACGACCCGATAGTACGAGTCGCGCACCTCGTCGATCGCCTCGGCGACGACCCGCGTGTCCTGGTCACCGACCAGGGGGTCGCGGATGAAGCCCGGCAGCAGGCGGGGGTGGCCGCCGAGGTAGATCCCCCCGATCAGCGCGAACGGCATGACGAACAGGGCGATGAGGCGAATCGGATGCACTGCGAGCCAGGCTAGCCCGGCCGGCTCAAGCGAACCTTCAGACCTTCAAGAACCGGCGCAGCGACAGCCCCGACCCCATGGCGCTCACGCCGACGCTCGCGCCGAGCAGCAGCAGCGCGAGCACGCCGAACTGCATCGTCTCCGGGGCGCGCAGCAGCGCGAAGTCCGAGACGAGCGGATCGACGAAGGCGACCTTGCCGACCGTGAGCGCGAGCACCGCGAGCACCCCGCCGAGGGCGCCGAGCAGCACGCCCTCGATGACGAACGGCCAGCGGATGAACCAGTCCGTCGCGCCCACGAGCTTCATGACCTCCACCTCGCGGCGGCGGGCGAAGAGCGAGAGGCGGATCGTGTTGGAGATCAACAGCACCGAGGCGAGCACCAGCAGCGCGGCCAGCAGCGCCATCGCGTACTTCACCACCCGGGTGATGAAGAGGATGTTGCTCGTGTCGTCCTTGCGGTTCTTGACCGTGTCGATCGCCGGGTCCACCGTCGCCCGCTGGCCCGAGGCCGTCAGCGGCGCCAGGGCGTCGCGCAGCTTGAGCGCGTTGTCGGGGGAGTCCGGCGTGACGCGGAACGTGTCGGGCAACGGGTTGGAGCCGAGCAGCTCGGAGTAGTACTCCGGGTAGTCCTTCTTCTGCTCGCGGTAGGCCGCCTGCCTGGAGACGAACTCGACCTTGCCGACGTACTTCGTGTCCCGGCGCAGGAGCGCGGAGACCCGGTCGCGGTCGGCGTTCTTCGCGTCGGTCTTGAGGTAGACGTTCACCAGGACCTTGTCGCGCACCTCGTTGGCCGCGCCGGTGGTCGCCTGGGTGATCGGGATGAAGATGCCGAGAACCAGCACCGTGACGAGGATCGAGGCCATCGCGGCGAAGCTCGGCACGCTGTTGCGCTGCACGGAGCGCAGCGCCTCCTTGATGAAGAAGGCCACGGGTCTAACCCCTGAACGCGTCGTCGAAGAAGTCGCCCGGGCTGCTGAGGCGGCGCGGCTGCGGCGAGGGCTCGCCGCGCATGAGCAAGCCGAACTCCGAGGTGTTCTCGTCCTCGGTCGAGTACCCGCCGCCGTGCTCGTCGCGCACGATGCGGCCCTGGTGGACCTCGATGACCCGCCGGCGCATCCGGTCGACCATCGCGTTGTCGTGCGTGGCGACGATGACGGTCGTCCCCGTGCGATTGATGCGGTAGAGCAGCTGCATGATCCCGATGGAGGTCTCGGGGTCGAGGTTGCCGGTCGGCTCGTCGGCGAGCAGGAGCGGCGGGTGGTTGACGAACGCGCGCGCGACCGCGACGCGCTGCTGCTCGCCGCCGGAGAGCTGATCGGGGTAGGAGTGCAGCTTCAGCGAGAGGCCCGTGAGGCGCAGGATGTCGGGCACCTTCGCGCGGATCTCCTTGCGCTTGTGCCCCGTGACCTGCAGTGCGTAGGCGACGTTGTCGTAGACCGTCCGGTTCGGCAGGAGCTTGAAGTCCTGAAAGACGACGCCGAGGTTGCGACGGTAGTGGGCGACGCCCTTGCCCTCGATCTTGGCGAGGTCCTTGCCGGCCACGCTGATCGTTCCCGAGGTGGGCTCGTGCTCCTTGATCAGCAGCCGCATGATCGTCGACTTGCCCGAGCCGGTCTGCCCGACGAGGAAGACGAACTCGCCGCGGTCGATCGTGAAGGTGGCAAGCTCGAGGCCGCGATCGCCGGACTCGTAGGTCTTCGAGACGCCGGCGAACTCCACGACCGAGGGGGCTCGATCCGGCGGCGCGGCGGCGCGGTTGCGGGCGCGGGCATGACGTTCGACGATGGCCATCGACGGGCGAGGTTAGTGTGGCCGCCGCCGTTCCCACGCCCGTGCAACGTGCCTTGCGATCATGGGGAGATGCCGCAGATCACCTCCACCACGCTGCCCAACGGGCTGCCTCTCCATCGCATCGCGCTGCCGGGCACGCGGGCGACGACGATTCTCGTCGCCTTCGACGCGGGTGCCCGCACCGAGCGCCCGGAGGAGAACGGCATGGCGCACTTCCTCGAGCACATGGTCTTCAAGGGCGGCGAGAAGTACGACGACTACAAGAAGGTCAACGAGACGGCCGAGCGCATGGGCGGCGCCCTGAACGCGTTCACCTCGCACGACCTCGTGGCCTTTCACATCACCGTGCGTGCCGAGGCGACGATGGAGGCGCTCGACCTGCTGACCGATTTCGTCGGCCGGCCCAGGATCGACCAGGCCGACCTCGACAAGGAGCGCGGGGTGGTCATCCAGGAGATCGCCCGCTACAAGGATCAGCCCTCCTCGGTGGCCGAGGAGCTCATCGACGTGGCCGCGTTCGGCGACCATCCGCTCGGCCGGGCGGTGCTCGGCCCCAAGGAGCACCTCGAGACGTTCACCCGTGAGGCGATCGTCGGCTTCCGCGAACGCCGCTGGACGGGCGGGCAAGGCGGCGCGTTCATCGTCGGCAACGTCGAGCACCTGCCCGAGGCGCCTGGCGCCGGCGACCAGAACGGAGTGCTCGGCGAGCTCTTCGGGCGCTTCCCGACGCTCGACGCCTCGGGCCCCTACGAGCCTGCTCCGGCCTTCGCGCCACAGACCCTCGTGGAGGAGCGCGACTCCAACCAGTCGCACCTGCGGATGATCTACCGCCCCCAGGTCGACGTGACCGACCCCAAGCAGCGTGCGGCGCTCTCCATCTACTCCACGTTGCTCGGCGGCTCGATGGGCTCTCGCCTGTTCGACGAGATCCGCGAGCAGCGCGGGCTCTGCTACTCCGTCTTCTCCGTCGACCACTCGTTCGCCGACCTGCCCGTGCTCCAGCTCGGCTCGGGGCTGGACAGCTCCAAGTGCGTCGAGGCCTACACGCGCATGCGCGAGATCGTCGCCGAGCTCCACACGGAGGGCCCGCGCCCGGAGGAGGTCGAGCGCGCCCGGGCCTACGCCGCCGGCCGCCGCGTCCTCGCCTTCGAGAACACGAACGCCGTGGCGCGCTTCGCGGCCAACCAGTCCGTCGTCTTCCGGGAGCCGATCGATCCCGACGAGTCGATCGCGCGGATGGACGCCGTGACCTTCGAGGAGGTCGCCGAGGTCGCGCGCGGCGTCGACCCCGGGAAGCTCGCCGTCGCGTGCGTCGGGCCGCACACCACGGCCGAGTTCGCCTGATCGAACCCGCGTGGGTCGCCGCCGGCCTCTTGGCCGCCGGGGCGCTGCAATCCGCGACCGGCTTCGGCTTCGCGCTGATCGCCTCGCCCGTGCTGGTCGGAGCCTACGGTGGCGCGGAGGGCATCAGCGCGCTGACGCTCATCTCGGTCGCGATCAACCTGCTGACGCTCGCGACGGAGGGCCGCCGGCCCGTGGGCGACTGGCGTCTGGCGGCGCTGCTGGCCACCTGGTACATCCCGGGCGCGGTGATCGGCGCGCTCGTGCTGCGCGTCGTCTCGCAGGGTGCCCTGGAGGTGCTCGTCGCCGCCACCGTGCTCGGCGCGATCGCCGTGCGCCTCGCTCCCGGCGGTCGTCAGCTGCGACTGCCCGCCATGCCCGCGGGCACGCTCGCCGGCGTGTTCGGCACGTCCACGGGGCTGAGCGGCCCTCCGCTCGTGCTGCACCTGCTCCACGCGGGCTCGTCGCCGCTGCGCTCGCGCGACACGCTGGCGGCGATCTTCCTGACCACCGCGCTGCTCAGCCTCGGGGTCCTCGCCGTCGTCGGCGTCCTGGCGCTCCCCGGCGACCTCGGCCTGCTGTTCGCCGCCCCCGCCGTCGGGCACCTCCTGGGGCGCGGCGTCTTCGCCCGCCTGGGACCCGTGGGCTACGAGCGTGTGGCGCTGGCGACGATGGGCACCTCCGCGCTGGCGAGCCTGGCCCTGGTCGTGACGTAGGCTCCCAGCCCTCTAGGCAGCGGCGTCGCCGGGTGTCACCATGCCGCTCGATGCCGGTCACGGCTCCCGCCCCGCTGAACCTCCGCGAGCTCCAGCGCTACGTCCAGCGCATCGGCGACCGCTTCGATCTCGAGGCTGCACGCCTCGGCGGCGCGCGCGTGGACGACCTGCGCGGCGCGGCGCCGCAGCGCGAGCGCGGCGAGGAGTTCGTCGTCGTCCTGGTCTCGGCGTTCTTCGCCGGGATCCCGTGGCTGGAGCGCGTCCACCAGGCCGCCTCGCTGTGGGACGCGGCCGAGATGAGCGGCCGCGCCGACGTGCACTGCTACACGCCGGGCGAGCTCGAGCGCCGGCGCGCCACGAGCTTCGCTGTCGCACGGGTCGTCGACGGCGGCGTGGACCTGCTGGCGCTGTGACGACGCGCTGAGACGGGTGCTGCGGTGCGTCAGTTGAGCGCGCGGGTGCCCTCGGGCAGCACGCCCCCGGCGACGATCGCGGCCGTCGCGTCCTGCAGCGCGGTCAGCGCGACACGCTGGGTGTGCGGGCCCGTCGAGACGCGCGCGACGCCGAGCTCCTGCAGCTCGCGGGCCGGGAGCGCGGCGCCCGGGGGCGAGATCACGGTGAGCTTGCGCTCCCCGAGGCCCGCGACGAGCTGCTCGATCTCACTGCGGTCCACCGCGCCCGGGACGAAGACGACGGGGGCGCCGGACTCGAGAAACGCCTTGCCCCGCTCGATCGTCTCAGCGATGACCTCGTCGCGCGGACGATCGCCGGCGCGGAGCACCACGTCCGTGCGCGCGTTGAGCACGAACGGGATGCCCTCCGCCTCGCCCGCCGCGACGACCGCCTCGACCGCCGCGACCGCCTCGGCCAGCGGCTTCATCTCGTCCTCGAGATTGCCGCCGGCGACCCCGAGGGCCATCGCCCGGCGGGCGGTCTCCCCCGCGTCGCCGTAGCCCGCCTCGATGTCCATCGTCACGGGCAGCTCGACGGCCTCGACGATGCGCCGAACCATGTCGAGGTGCAGCTCGAGCGGGATGTTCTCCCCGTCGGGGTAGCCGAAGGTCGCGGCGATGGAGTGACTCGCGCTCGCGAGGGCCTTCACGCCGTCGGTCGCGGCCACCACCTGAGCGCTCACGACATCCCAGACGTTGGCCAGCACGAGGATCTCGGGCGCCTCATGAAGCTGAAGCAGGGTCTTGGCACGCTCGGCGGTTGTCGTCATACCGGTCAGGCTAGGCCGGTGGCACCGAGGCGCTCAACCGGTCGGGGCGAAGTGGGCCGCGGCCCGGACACGCTAGGTTGCCCGCGATGCGCACCCGTCGGCTGCTGGGCCTCCTGCCTGTTCTGGTCGTCCTCTCGCTCACCGGTTGCGGCTTCGGGCTGGGCAAGAGCGACGTCGACTGCGGGGGAAGGGGAGGCCGGGTGTGCACGGTGAGATTCGAGGTCCCCGGCCAGAAGGACCTCTCGTCGGCCTACGGCCCGGGCACCACCGTCGCGGTGAAGACGATCGCTGCCGACGCGGCCACCGTGCGCATCCGGAGCGAGGACGCGAGGCTCGTCGTGGGCGGGATGCCGACGGAGGTCGGGGATCTTCTCGTGGCGCTCGCCAGGATCACCGAGGAGGGGGCCGCCCTGCTGCTCCTCACCCCCGCGCCCTGAAGGCGCGAGACCGCCCGGACGCGCTCAGCCGAGGGCGACCATGCGCTCGATCGGGATGCGGGCGCGCTCGGCGATCGCGGCCGGCACCCGGACCTCGCCCGTCAGGTCGCGCAGGCAGTCACGCAGCTTCGGGAGCGTGATCATCTTCATGTAGCGACAACTCGCCGCCTCGTTGGCCGCGATGAACTCGACGTCCGGTGCGGCCATCCGCAAGGGGTGGAGCATTCCGGTCTCGGTCGCCATGATCGCCGTCACCCCCGTACCCCTGTGCTCCGCGGCGTAGTCGAGCATCCCGCCCGTGGAGAGCAGGTGGACCCCGCTCGCGTCGACGTCGCCTGCCGCGACGTACTCCATCACCGCCGTCGAGCAGCCGCACTCGGGGTGGATGAGGAAGTCCGCGCCCGGGTGCTCCGAGCGGACGCGCTCGATGTCGCCCGGGCGGATGCCGGCGTGGACGTGGCACTCCCCGTCCCACACATGCATCCTGCGACCCGTGACCTTCTCGACGTAGGCGCCGAGGAACATGTCGGGCCCGAAGAGGATCTCCGTGTCCGCCCCGTGCTCGGCGTAGATGTGCTCGACGACGGCCGCCGCGTTGGAGGACGTCACGCAGTAGTCGGTGAGCGCCTTGACCTCGGCCGTGGTGTTGACGTACATCACGGTCACCGCCTCGGGGTGCTCGGCCTGCCACGCCCGGAGGTCGTCCGCCGTGATGGAGTCCGCCAGCGAGCAGCCCGCGTCGAGGTCCGGGATCAGGACCTTCTTCTCCGGTGAGAGGATCGAGGCCGTCTCGGCCATGAAGTGGACGCCGCAGAACGCGATGATCTTCTTGTCCGTCGCCGCGCCCTGGCGCGAGAGCCCGAGCGAGTCGCCGACGTAATCGGCCACGTCCTGGACCTCGGGCAGCTGGTAGTTGTGGGCCAGGATCACGGCGCCGCGCTCCTCGGCGAGGGCGCGCACCTCGGCCTGCAGCTGGGGGATCGACTCGAGGCTGAGAAGGCTCACGCGAGGGGCTCCAGGATGAGGGAGAGATCGAGGGCGGGAGCGCTGTGGGTGAGCGCACCGACCGAGACGAAGTCTAGTCCGGCACGGGCGATCCCCCCGACCGTGTCCAGCGAGACGCCGCCGCTGGCCTCGGTCTGTGCCCGATCGCCGATGATCGCCACCGCCTGGCGGAGCGCCGCCAACCCCATGTTGTCGAGCAGGATCCGCGGTGCCTGCGCGTCGAGCGCTTCCTGCACCTCGGCGAGATCACGGCACTCGACCTCGAGCGGGAGTCCCGGCGCGTGCTCCCGCGCCGCCCTGACCGCCGCGCCCACCCCGCCGGCCATCGCGGCGTGGTTCTCCTTGATCAGCACCATGTCGAATAGGCCGAAGCGATGGTTGGCCCCGCCGCCCGCGGCGACCGCGGCCTTCTCGAGCGCCCGCAGTCCAGGGGTCGTCTTGCGCGTGTCGAGGATCCGGGCGCCCGTGCCCTGGACGGCCTGGACGTAGCGCGCCGTGAGCGTCGCGATGCCGCTGAGGCGCCCGAGGAAGTTCAGTGCGGTGCGCTCGGCGGAGAGCAGCGCGCGCGCGTCCCCCACGACCTCGAGGACCGAGCCGTCCTCGCGCCAGACGCCTTCGCGGACCTGCCGGCGCACCACCGCGCCCGGGTCGAGCGAGAGGAACACGAGCTCTGCGACCTCGAGCCCGAAGACGACGCCGGGCGCCTTCTGGGCGACGCAGGACAGGGCGCGCGTCCCCGCCGGAACCGTCGCGGCGACGGTGACGTCCCCGGAGCCGAGATCCTCCGCGAGGGCGCGCTGGACCAGGGCGTGGAGGTCTACGTCGGGCACCTCGAGAGGATAGGTGCGCACCCCTTGCCTCAGCGACCGCGGACCGCCGACGGCCTGCTTTTAGGCCGTGCAGCGCCAACGGATAGGTTCGGCCGATGTTCCTCAGGAGCGTCCACCTCCTTCGCGAGCGAGCGGGCGACCCTGCCGCCTACCCGTGGTCGCTGCCGGTGGTCCGCTCGCTCGACGAGCTCACCTTCCCGACCCCGGTGACGATCCTCGTCGGCGAGAACGCCAGCGGCAAGTCGACGCTGCTGGAGGCCATCGCCGTCGTGCTCGGGCTGAATCCCGAGGGCGGGACGGTGAACACGACGCACAGCACCCGCGCGTCGCACTCCGAGCTGCACGAGGCGCTGCGTCCGGTCCGCGGGACGACACGGCCGCGTACGAGCTTCTTCCTGCGCGCCGAGTCGGTCTTCACCTTGGCGACGGCGATCGAGGCGCTCGACGCGGAACCCGGCTTCGGGCCGCCGATCATCGACGCCTACGGCGGCCGGTCGCTGCACGAGCAGTCGCACGGGGAGTCGTTTCTGGCCATCGCCGTAAACCGGCTGGGCCCCGACGGCCTCTACCTCTTCGACGAGCCCGAGGCGGCGCTCTCCCCGCAGGGCCAGCTCGCGCTCATCGCCCGGATCCTCGACCTCGTCTCAGAGGGTTCACAGCTCATCATCGCCACCCACTCGCCCATGCTGCTCGCCATCCCCGGTGCGACGATCTACGAGCTCGACGAGGACGGCGCGCTGCACGCCACGCCGTACGACCAGACCGGTCACTTCCGGATGACACGCGCGTTCCTCGAGGCGCCGGAGGCCTACCTGCGCCACCTGGCTGACGCGGACCCGACAGCGCCGTCCGATCGGTGACGCGGGCCGGCCCCAAGACGGTGGCGCCGCCGGGCCGGACCCGCGAAGATCCCACCAGCTCACCACCAACGTCGGGAGGCGGAAACGTGCTGCACGTCGAGACCAAGGCGCTCGGGCGCCGGGACGCGCTCGTCCCGGCCTTCGCGGTGCCGCCGCCGGAGTCCGTCCTCGACGGCGACGGGCTGACCCTGCGTGAGCTGATCGCGATCACGGTCCGCCACGAGCTGGCGGCCTACAGCGAGCGCCGCGCCGAGCGGACGTTCCAGCGTGTCCTCACCGAGCGCGCCGTCAGCGACGGCCTGGCCGCGGGACGGGTCGAGAGCGGCGACCGCCGGGCGCCCGCGCCGCCGGGGCCCGACCAGGCCGTCGGGGCGGCGCTGGAGGCCTTCGAGGACGGGCTGTTCCTCGTCGTGGCCGACGGCCGCCAGGAGACCGATCTCGACGCACAGGTCCTCCTGCACGACCAGAGCACGATCACCTACGTGCGCCTCGTCGCCCTCGCCGGCGGCTGAGCCGATGCCGATCGGCCACGAGGAGGCCCGGCGCCGGATCGAGCAGCGCCGCGCCGCACCCCCGCCGCGCCGGACGCCGCTGGCGGCCAAGCTCCCGGGGGTCGGGAAGGCCGTGCGCGTGTTCTTCGACGACGACCGCATCGAGCCCCGGCAGATCCTCGCCGCCCTGGGCGCGAGCGGCCGCCTGCGCCGCGCCGTCTTCGCGACCGCGGCACCCGGCCTGGCCGACGCGCTCGAGGCGACCTGGCGGTCCGCGGGCACGCGGCCCTACCAGCGGGGGTGGGAGCGCCTGCCGTTCCGCGCGCCCGGACATCCGGAGTGGGCGCAGGAGCGCGCGCTGTGGGGGGTGCGGCAGCTCGTGCGCCATACCGCCGACCTGCGCCCGGACGTCGTGTGGCTCGTGCGCTGGGCCGGCCACCTCGACGGCTGGGCGGTCGACCCGGAGACCGTCGGCCGCCTGGCCGCCGCGGCGATCGACGCCGGCGAGGAGGAGGTCCTCCGCGCGATCGACGCGATCCTCGACGGCACCGACCCCGAGGGCGTCATGGGCCGCCACGTCCCCGTCGCGCTCCTGGCCTCCGCGCGCCCGGACTGCTGGGAGCGCGCGGAGCGCCTCCTGCTCGCAGCCCAGCGCCAGGAGGGGCTGCGCCAGTCGATCCTCGAGGTCGTCGACGAGGCGCAGCCCGCGGCGTTCATCCGGATCGTGCGCCTGATCCTCGAGCACGACCTCGTCCGCTTCGCCTCCGTCGTCCGCGCCGCGTCCGTGTGGGTCGGTGCCGCCTTCGAGGCCGGCCAGCGGCGGGAGCTGAGCGCGTTCCTCACGCGGCTCCTGGAGCTGCTCGAGAACGCCGAGGCGCGCGCCGCCGCCCTCGAGCGGGGCACGGGCGCCGAGACCCACCTCGCGCTCTGGGCCTACGCGTTCAGAGACGTCGAGGACGCCATCGCCCACGCCACCCGCCTCCTCGGCGACGCCGACGTCGAACGCCGCGGCGCCGCCGTCGACCTCCTGCGCCGCACCCGCGTGGAGCCGAGCGTCGGCGGGCTCGTCGCCGCGCTGGCCGACCCGGACCTGCGGGTCGCCGCCGCGGCCGTCGCGGGCCTGAGCGCCTTCGCGCGCGACACCGTCCCGCCGATCCTCGACGAGCTCGACGCGCTGCTGGCGCGCCTGCCCGCCAAGCGGACCGACCTCGAGCCGCTCGTCCTGCTGCCCGGCCGCCACTTCACCCGCCAGGAGGTCGGCGGGCTGCTCTTCCGCCACCGCTCCGATACGCCGGTCGACCGCGTCGTCGCGCACCTCGACGCGCTCGACAGCTGGGAGCGGCGCCGGCTGGCCGAACAGCTCGACGCCCGGCACCGCGACACCCTGCTCTCGCTTCTCGGCGACCCGTCGCCCGACGTGCGCGGCGCGGCGATCGAGCGCTGCGCCGAGCTGACGCTCGGCGACGACGAGGCGCTCGCGCTGGAGCCGCTGCTGAGGCGCAAGCCCGGGGACCTGCGGCGCGGGGTGCTCGCGCTGATCGCCGGACGCGGTGACGCGTGGACCGCGGCGGCCGCCGAGCGGCTCGTCACGTCCAAGGACGCCCAGCAGCGGCTCGCCGGCGTGGAGCTGCTGCGCCGGCTGGCCGGGGCCGAGGGTCCTGAGGCGGCGGCCGCGAGGGAGCGCCTCGGGAGCCTCGAGGAGACCGACGCGGTCGTCGCGCAGGCGACCGTCGAGGCCACCGCGACGAGCCCGTTCACGTCGCTCACCGAGGCCGACGGGTTCGGCCTGATGGATCCGGCCAGGCTCACGCCGCCCGCGCCGCCGCGCGAGCGCTCCCCGGCGTACGCCACGCCGGCCGCGTGGGCGCTTGTCACCGCGCTCGACGCCGCGGCGCACGAGCACCGCGAAGTCGAGGTCGAGCTCCTCGACTCCTACGGGGGCGGCACGACGCGCCAGATGCTCGGGGCGCTCGCCTGGTACGAGCTCAGGCGCGGCGCGGAGGCGCTGCCGATCGCCGAGCTGTTCGCCCCCGTCGTCGACGCGGCCCCGCAGGACGCCGACGGTCTCACCCTTCAACGGGCGACGCTGGTCTACGACGCGCTCGGCGAGCGTGTCGACGCCTCCGTCAAGCACCGCGTCCTGGGAGGGGGGCGGGCGGTGCTCGAGTACGAGGCCCTGGTGGGCTTCGTGCTCAGGCGGCTCGCGCACGAGCGCGCCCACGCCGCCGCGGTCGCCTGGACGCTCGACGTCGTTGAGGACATGCTCGCCCACGCGCCCCCCGCGGCGCTCGCGTTCGACAACTGGAAGCACCGTGACCACTTCGTGGGCCTGGCACGTGCTCGTGAGCTGCGCGCCGCCCGGCCCGAGCTCTTCACCGAGGGGCAGAGCACCCGGCTGTGGGCGCTGGAGCGCTGGCTCTGCGAGCGCCCGACCGCGGGCCCGCCGGAGCGTGTGCGCCACCGCCGCGCCAGCGACCGGATGACCGCCCGTCCGCCCCTGGAGGTGACCATCGCCGCGTTCGAGGCCGGGACCGCGACCGAGGACGACCTCGTCGACCACCTCGTCGGCCCCCGCGGCCCGCACTGGAGCTTCGGCGACCTGCGCGGGCTGACGGTGCGCGGCGGGGTCGCCGAGGACGGCGGCGGCCCGCGCACCCAAGCCGTCGTCGCCCGCATCCGCGATCGGATCGTGGAGGTCGAGCTGGCCCGCGGCGAGGAGCCGACGCAGGCCGCGGTCGCGGCCGCCAGCCTGAGCCACAGCGGTGGGCTGGACGTGCTCGTCCGGGCGCTCGTCGCCCTGCGGCGCGAGACGTTCGTCCGCGGCTGGGCCGCCGACGGCGAGGGTCGCGCGACGGTCTTCAGCCACCTCGTGCAGGTCTCGGCCCCCGGCGCCGGCGACACGCCCGAGCGCTTCGCCGAGGCGGTGCGCGCGAGCAGGGTGCCGGCGAAGCGGCTGCGCGAGCTCGCCTGCTACGCGCCGCAGTGGGCCGGCCACGTCGAGCACGCGCTCGGCGTCGGCGGGCTCGCCGGCGCGGTCTGGTGGCTGCACGCGCACACCAAGGACGACCGCTGGGACGTCGACCGGCAGGTCCGCGAGACCTGGGAGGCCGAGGTGGCCGCCCGCACCGAGCTCAGCGGCGCCGAGCTCGTCGATGGCGCCGTGGACGTCGCCTGGTTCGAGACGCTCCGCGAGCGCCCCGGCGACGCGGAGCTCACGGCCCTGCTGCGTGCCGCGAAGTACGGCTCGACGGCCGGCGGGCACAAGCGCGCGGAGCTCTTCGCGCGCGCCATGCGCGGCGAGGTGGTCGTCGACGAGCTCGTCAAGCGCATCGAGGACAAGCGCCACCAGGACACGGTGCGTGCGCTCGGGCTCGTCCCGCTCGCGGCCGACCGCGACGCCGACGTCCTCGCGCGCTACGAGGTCGCCCAGCGCTTCCTGCGGGAGAGCAGGCAGTTCGGGGCCCAGCGCCAGGCCAGCGAGAGGCGCGCGGTCGAGATCTGCCTCGACAACCTCGCGCGGACCGCGGGGTACCGCGACCCGGTGCGCCTGGCCTGGGCGATGGAGGCCGAGGCCGTCGCCGACCTGCGCGACGGCCTGAGCGTCGTGCGCGACGACCTCACCGTGACGCTGCGCATCGACGCCCACGGCCGGCCGGAGACCTCCGCGGTGCGCGGGGAGAAGCGGCTGAAGGCCGTGCCCGCGGCCGCCCGCAAGGACCCCGAGGTCAAGGCGCTCACGGCGCGCACGACCGAGCTGCGCCGGCAGGCCGCGCGGATCAAGAGCTCACTCGAGCAGGCGATGGTCCGCGGGGACGCGATCACCGGCGAGGAGCTCGCCCGCTACGCAGAGCACGCGCTGCTCTGGCCGCCGCTGCGCTCGCTCGTGCTCGTCGGCGACGACATCGCGGGCCTCCCGGACGCCGGCGGTCGCGTGCTGCTCGACCCCGACGGCCACGCCCAGGCGATCGGCACCACCGAGACCCTGCGGGTGGCCCACCCGCTCGACCTCCTCGAGCGCGGGAGCTGGAGCGCGTGGCAGCGCCACGTGCTGGCGCAGAAGGTCAAGCAGCCGTTCAAGCAGGTCTTCCGCGAGCTCTACGTCCCGGTCGCGGCCGAGCGCACGGCCGCCGAGGGCTCGCGGCGCTACGCCGGCCACCAGGTCCAGCCCGCGCGCACCCGGGCGCTGCTCGGCGGGCGCGGGTGGACACTATCCGCGGATGAGGGCGCGCGGCGGGTCTTCCATCACGAGCGCGTCAGCGTCTCGCTGTGGTTCCTGAACGGCTTCGGCAGCCCGGTCGACGTCGAGCCGCCGACGCTCGAGGAGGTCCGCTTCCACGCCGTCGGCGACGGCGGGCCGGTGCCGCTCGACGCCGTCCCGCCGCGGCTGTTCTCCGAGGTGATGCGCGACCTCGACCTCGTCGTCTCGGTCGCCCACGTCGGCGGCGTCGACCCCGAGGCCAGCCGGTCGACGATCGGCATGCGCGCCGCGCTGGTCAGCGAGACGGCGGGGCTGCTCGGCGTCGAGAACGTCCGCGTCGAGGAGCCACGCGTCAAGGTCGACGGGCAGCTCGGGTCCTATGCCGTCCACCTCGGCAGCGCGCAGGTCCAGCGGCTGCCGGGCGGCTCGGTGTGCATCGTCCCCGTCCACGCCCAGCACCGCGGCCGCGTCTTCCTCCCGTTCGCCGACGACGACCCCAAGACCGCCGAGGTGGTCTCCAAGGTCCTGCTGCTCGCCCGCGACCACGAGATAAGGGACCCGACGATCCTCGGGCAGCTGCGCGCCTGAGGGGCGCCTACGCCGCGTCCCGGGCGCGGCGCTCGGCCTCGCGCAGGAGCTCTGCGCGGACGAAGCCGTCGAGGTCTCCTTCGAGCACCCGCGACGCGTCGCCGATCTCGAACGCCGTCCGGTGGTCCTTGACCATCGTGTACGGATGCAGCACGTAGGAGCGGATCTGCGAGCCGAAGTTGACATCCTGCACGCCGCCCTTCTCCTTGGCCAGCTGCTCCTCGCGCTCGCGCTCGCGCCGCTCGACGAGCTTGGACACGAGCATCTTCATCGCCGTCATGCGATTCGCGGACTGCGAGCGCTCGTTCTGGCACTGCACCACCGTGTTCGTGGGGACGTGGGTGATGCGCACGGCCGAATCGGTCTTGTTGACGTGCTGACCGCCGGCGCCCGAGGCGCGGTAGGTGTCGATGCGCAGGTCGTCGTCGGCGATCTCGATGTCGCCGTCGTCCTCGATGACCGGCGCGACCTCGAGGCCGGCGAAGGACGTCTGGCGGCGGTTGGCCGAGTCGAACGGGCTCAGGCGCACGAGCCGGTGGACCCCCTTCTCCGCGCTGAACAGGCCGTAGGCGTTCTCCCCGCTGGCCCGGAACGTCGCCGACTTGATGCCGGCCTCCTCGCCGGCGGAGGCCTCGAGCAGCTCGACGTCGAACCCGCGGCGCTCTGCCCACTTCATCTCCATGCGCAGCACCATCTCGGCCCAGTCCTGCGCGTCGGTGCCGCCCGCGCCGGCGTTGACCGACACCAGCGCGTCGCCGGTGTCGTAGGGACCGGAGAACAGGCGCTCCTCCTCGAGCTCGGCCAGGCGGACGTCCATGGCGTCCAGGGACTCCACGAGCTCGCCCATGATCTCCGGATCCTCCGCGGCGAGGTCGGCGAGACCCTCGAGGTCGTCCGCGTCGGCCTCGAGCGAGCGCAAGCGCTCCAGCCGCTTGGCGACGCGGGAATGCTCCGCGGAGACCTTCTGCGCGGAGGCCGGGTCGTCCCAGAAGGAGGGTTCCTGCATCCGGCGCTCGAGCTCGGCGACCTGCGCGCCGAGCGCGTCGACGTCGACCCCCTGGCGGTTCGCCTCCCAGGCCTCGCGGATGGCCGCGAGCCGCTGGAGAATCGGACGGTCGTCGGGGGCGGTGCTCATCGGGGGCTGAGGGTACCTGGCGGCCGTCGTCGCACCGCGGCGGCTCGGCGTACGGCGGGACCACCGTCCGAAGCGACGCCACCGGCCGGTTCGGCTGCTCGAGCTCTTCAGGGAGCGTCCGAAAACAAGTTGAGAGACGCTCCCTAAGTGCTCCGATTCGTAAGTTCCGTCGCAGGATCCGGGATGGATCGTCGCGCCGTGGCGTTCGGCGACGGCCCTGCTCGTACCGGGCGTACTTGCGGGGCCGTCGCCGGGCGGCACGGCCCGGCGAGGCGCCCGGATGCTGCCATGGAACTTCGGAATCGGAGCACTTAGCTCAGGCGCCGTGGCACTTCTTGAACTTCTTGCCCGAGCCACACCAGCACGCTTCGTTGCGGCCCAGCGTCTCGTGCTCGTCGACGCGGCGCTGCTGCACGACGGGCACCGCCTGCTCGGCCGGGTCGTCGTAGTCGCCGTAGGCGCCGCCGGGATCGACGACACCCGTCCCGCCTGCCGCCGCCGCGGCCAGCGCGGAGGGCTGCGCGGTGCCGACACCGCCGGAGTACGAGACCCGCCCGGCCGCGGTCGAGCTGCCCGCCGGGTTGCGCCCTCGCGCGGGAAGCGCCTCCTCCGGCGCGGCGCCGGGGTCGTCCTCCACGTTGACCTCGACGTGGAAGATCATCCGGGCGAAGTCGGCCCAGATCGAGTTCATCAGGTCGGTGAAGAGATCGAACGCCTCGTTCTTGTACGCGATGATCGGCTCGATCTGGGCGAAGCCGCGCAGGTGGATGCCCTCGCGCAGGTAGTCCATGTCGTAGAGGTGCTCGCGCCACTTCTGGTCGATGATCTGCAGCAGCAGGTAGCGCTCCAGCGCCCGCATCAGCTCGGTGCCGAGCTCCTGCTCGCGCTCGTCGTAGAGCGTGATCGCGTCGTCGCCGAGACGCTGGCGCAGCTCCTCACCCGACCAGGACTCCTCGACGACCTGCGCCGCGGTGGCGCGGACGGGCCAGATGTCCTCCAGCGCGGTGAACAGCGCGGGGACGTCCCACTCCTCGATGTAGTCGCCCGGGGTGAACTCGTCGACCATGCGACCGATGACGTCATGGATCTGCGCCCGGGCCGACGCGCCCATGTCCTTGCCCTCGAGCACGCCGTCGCGATACTCATAGACGATCCGGCGCTGCTCGTTCATCACGTCGTCGTACTCGAGGACGCGCTTGCGAATCAGGAAGTTCTGCTCCTCGACCTTCTTCTGGGCCTTCTCGATCTGCTTGGAGAGGATCCCGGCCTTGATCGGCAGCTCGTTGCCTTCCTTGTCGTAGTCCCCGAAGCGGTCGAGGATCTTGTAGATCCGGTCGCCGGCGAACAGCCTGACCAGATCGTCCTCGGCGGAGAGGAAGAAGCGCGACGCGCCCGGATCGCCCTGGCGGCCGGATCGGCCGCGCAGCTGGTTGTCGATGCGCCGGGACTCGTGGCGCTCGGTGCCGACGATGAACAGCCCGCCGGCCTCCATGACCTTCTCCCGGTCGGCTGCGACGCGCTCCTCGAGCTTCGGGAGGATCCTCTTGAACTGCGCTTCGTACTCGTCGTCCTCCGGCTTGTAGCCGAGCTTTGCCAGCTCGAGCTCGGTCAGGTGCTCGGCGTTGCCGCCGAGCTTGATGTCGACGCCGCGGCCGGCCATGTTGGTGGCGATCGTCACGGCGCCGGACTGACCGGCCTCCGCGATGATCTCGCCCTCGCGCTCGGCGAACTCCGGCTTGGCGTTCAAGACGGTGTGCGGCACGCCGGCCTTCGCGAGCTTGGAGCCCAGCAGCTCGGAGACCTCCACGGAGATCGTCCCGACCAGGACGGGCTGGCCGTCCCCGTGACGCTGGGTGATCTCGCGGACCACGGCGGACCACTTGCCGTCGCGGGTCTTGTAGACCTCGTCGTTCTGATCCTTGCGGATCATGTCCTTGTTCGTCGGAACCTGCACGACGCCGAGCTTGTAGATCTTCATGAACTCGGTCGCCTCGGTGAGCGCGGTGCCGGTCATGCCGCTCAGCTTGTCGTACATGCGGAAGTAGTTCTGGAGGGTGATGGTCGCCATGGTCTGGTTCTCCTCCTGGACGCGCACCCCCTCCTTGGCCTCGATGGCCTGGTGCAGCCCCTCCGACCAGCGGCGCCCCTCCATGATGCGCCCGGTGAACTCGTCGATGATCATCACCTCGCCGTCGACGACGGCGTAGTCGACGTCGCGCTTGTAGAGCGACTCCGCCTTGAGCGCCTGGTGGAGGTGATTGACCAGCGGGCCGTTCTCCGCGCGGTAGAGGTGCTCGATGCCCAGGAACTTCTCGGCCTTCGCGACGCCGAGCTCGGTGACCGCGACGGTCTTGTGCTTCTCGTCGAACTCGTAGTCGTACTCCGCGACGAAGTCCTTCTTCATCCGGGGGTCCATGTTCTCCGGCCGCTTGCCCGGCTTGAGCTTCGGGGCGAGCTTGGCGAACGTCGCGTACATGTCGCCGGCGGCCTCAGGGGCGCCCGAGATGATCAGCGGGGTGCGCGCCTCGTCGATGAGGATGTTGTCGACCTCGTCGACCACGGCGAAGTTGTGCGTGGCCAGCGGCCGGCCGTCCTCGGTGTAGCGCCCGCCGTGCTGGACCTTCTCCTGCAGGTCGGTGGCCATGTTGTCGCGCAGGTAGTCGAAGCCGAACTCGGAGTTGGTGCCGTAGGTGATGTCGGCGGCGTAGGCGGCCTGCTTGTCCTCGTAGGCCTGCATGTTCTGCAGGACCCCGACCTCGAGGCCGAGGAACGCATAGATCGGGCTCATCCACTCCGCGTCGCGCCGGGCGAGATAGTCGTTGACGGTGACGACGTGGACGCCCTTGCCCGCGAGCGCGTTGAGCACCACGGCCAGGGTGGCGGTGAGCGTCTTGCCCTCTCCCGTCTTCATCTCGGCGATGTTGCCGCCGTTGAGGACCATGCCGCCGATGAGCTGGACGTCGAAGTGGCGCATGCCCATGACGCGCTTGGAGGCCTCACGCGTGAGGGCGAAGGACTCGGGAAGCGCGCTCTCGAGGGAGAGGCCCTCCTCCCGGACGCGGCGAGTGAGCTGGGCGAACCGCTCACGGAGCTCCTCGTCGCTGTCCAACTCCAGTTCGGGCTCGAAGGCCGCGATCAGCCCGACGCGCTTCTCGTAGGACTTGAACTGCTTGGCCTCACCGATGTTGAGGGCGCTGTCGAGGATCCCCATGACCTCGGAGGCTAGCAGCGGCCCGGCAGCGGGAAAGGGGTTCGGCGCGGGGTCGGGGACGGCGCTGAAGGCCGCCCCACGACCCCCCGTCGAGGGCTAGATCGTTGCCGAGACGCCCTCGCCGCCGAAGCTCTCGTGATGGCGCATCTCGCGACGCCGGCGGCGCTTGTCGCAGTGGCGCTTGACCTGGCGGCTGAGCTCCTGCTCGCACAGGTGGATGGCGTGACGCAGGTCGCGCGAGTTGTCGCTCGCACGGAGGGTCGCACCCTTCATGTAGAGCGTCGCATCGACGCGCTCCTTGTCCGGGACGGACGGATTCTGCTCCCGGAAGAACTCCACTTCGAGCCGGGCCGACTCACTCACCTGCCTGTCGACCTTGGCGAACCGCTTGCGGACGTGCTCCCGCAGTTCGTCGGTGACCGGAACGTTGCGACCCTTGAGCTCGATCTGCACCGAGTGCCTCCAGTGTGCGTCGTTGAGGGGTGGGTGATACCTGCAGCACGACCGACCATACGCCTTCGTCCCACCATGTCAACCGCGTCGCGGCCGAAGCAGACACAAAGACGACGGACCATGGCCGGACCGCACTCGCACCCCGCCGCAGTTTGAGCACGTTCCTGCGCAGTTCGGGGGCGACCCGGTCTTGATCGGTGACGCCGGACGGCGTGATCCTGTGGGTGTGCAAGCCCTGCGCGACCTCCTCGCCCCACCGGTCTGCCTGAGCTGCGGCGCGCCCGCCGCCGAGCTGTGCTCGAGCTGCCGGCGCGCGCTGCCGTGGCTGCCCGCCGTGCGATGCCGGCGCTGCGGGCTGCCCGGGAGCTGCCGGCGCTG